>LUPK01000005.1 GCA_001627335.1 Nocardioides sp. REDSEA-S33_B3
GGTCACCGAGGTCACCCGTGACGGCCTGACCCTTGACCTGATCGACGAAGGGCCGCTCGACGGCGAGCCCGTCGTGCTGCTGCACGGCTTCCCCGAGCGCGCCACGTCCTGGCGCCTGGTCGCCCCGCTGCTGCACGCCCAGGGCCTGCGCACCCTCGCCGTGGACCAGCGCGGCCACGCGCCCCGGGCCCGGCCGAGGGGTCGGCGTGCATACGCGGTGCAGGAGTTCGCCCGCGACGCCCTCGCGGTCGTCGACGCCGCCGGTGGGCGCGCCCACCTGGTCGGCCACGACTGGGGCGCCGCCACCGCGTGGGTCGCCGCGATGCTCGAGCCGAGCAGGGTGGCGAGCCTGACCGCGCTGTCGGTGCCGCAGCCCGAGGCGTTCATGCGCTCGTGGTTCACCTCCCGGCAGGGCCTGAAGTCCTGGTACATGGCCGCCTTCAACGTCCCGCGCCTCCCCGAGCGGCTGGCCCGTGACGAGGGCGGCTTCATGGAGCGGCTGCTCGGCGGCGGCTTCGGGATGACCCCCGACGAGGTCGCCCGCTTCCGTCGGGAGATCGTCGAGGACGGCGCGCTGCCCGGCGGGCTCGGGTGGTACCGCGGCATCCCGTTCATGGACCGCAGCCTGCTCGGCCGCCGCGTCACCGTCCCCACCACGCTGGTGTGGAGCGACGGCGACGCCGCCATCTGCCGCGCGCCCGTCGACGCCACGCCGCGCTACGTCGACGCGCCCTACGAGCTCGTCGTGCTGCAGGGCGTCACCCACTGGATCCCCACGCAGGCCCCCGAGGCCGCGGCCGAGGCGATCCTCGAGCGGGTGCTCGGCTCGTGAGCGGCACGAATGCTGCCGGCCAGGACCCGACGCAGGGCCCCACCCGCAGCCGCGCGGCGACCGAGGAGAGGTCGGGGGCGCGGCGCGACCGCGAGCGACCGCCGGCGCCCGACCCGTTGCCGCACCCCGTCGTCGACAACCACTGCCACCTCGACATCGCCGACTCCGAGGGGGAGTGGTTCAGCACCGAGCAGGCGCTGGCCGCGTCCGCCGCCGTCGGGGTGCCGCGGATCGTGCAGATCGGCTGCGACCTGCCCGGCGCCCGGTGGGCCGTCGAGGCGGCGGCCACCTACGACGCCCTCGTCGCCGGGGTCGCGCTGCACCCCAACGAGGCGCCGCGGCTGGCGGCGTCGGGGGACCTCGAGGCGGCGTACGCCGAGATCGAGGCCCTCGCGCAGGCGCACGACAAGATCCGCGCCGTCGGCGAGACCGGCCTCGACCACTTCCGCACCGGCGACGAGGGCCGCGCCGCGCAGGAGGAGTCCTTCCGCTGGCACGTCGACCTCGCCAAGCGGCTCGACAAGACGCTGGTCATCCACGACCGCGACGCCCACGAGGACGTGCTGCGGGTGCTCGACTCCGAGGGGACGCCCGAGCGGTGGGTGATGCACTGCTTCTCCGGCGACGCGCTCTTCGCCCGGGCCTGCCTGGACCGAGGCGCGCACCTGTCCTTCGCGGGGACGGTGACCTTCAAGAACGCCGACCCGCTGCGCGAGGCGCTGGCCATGGCGCCGCAGGACCGGATCCTGGTCGAGACCGACGCGCCGTACCTCACGCCGACGCCCTACCGGGGTCGCCCGAACGCCTCCTACCTCGTGCCGCTCACCGTCCGGACGATGGCGCAGGTGCGCGGGGAGGACCTCGGCGAGCTGTGCGTCGCCATCGACGCCACCACCGACCGGGCCTTCGGAGGGCACTGGTGACCGGCTGACCGCCTGACGGGAGGGTCCGAGTCGCCACACCCGTCACAAACCGCAGGTCAGCGGCGTGAGAGGCCTCCTGAGGAACCGTCCCGAGGTGGTCTGGAACCCGGGGAGAGCCTCGACACGTTTGTGCTCGTTGACTTGGCGCGGCGTCCGGATCCTTGTTTTCCTGGGTACTCGACAGCCGGGATCGAGAGGTTCCGTCGGCGCTCCCAGCCGGTCCACCAGGCCGGCTGACATCCCCCGCGCCCGCCGTCCGGTGGCCACCGCCCCCGGTCTGCGACGCGGGTGCGCGCAGACGCTCGAGGCTCGGACAGCACGACGTTCGGAGAAGTGTGCGCAGCACCATCACCACCCTCGCCCGCAGCCGCGCGGTCATGGTCGGACTCATCGCCACGGTGGTCCTGGCCGTCGCCGGCACCACCCTGGGCTACTCCGCCCTGGCCAGCACCGTGACGCTCACGGTCGACGGCGAGACCCGCGAGGTCTCCGCCGCCGGTGAGACCGTCGCCGACGTGCTCGCGGCCGAGGGCGTCGAGCTGGGCGAGCGCGACCTGGTGGCGCCCCAGCGCGACGAGGCGGTCGAGGACGGCAGCGCGATCACCGTGCAGTACGCCAAGCCGCTGACCCTCGAGGTCGACGGCGAGGAGCAGACCCACTGGGTCTACGCCACCGACATCGACTCCGCCCTCTCCGAGATCGGCCGCGGCTTCCGCGACGCCGACCTCTCGCTCTCCCGCGGTGGCGACCTGGACCGCTCCGGCGCGACCCTGGAGGTCACCACGCCGAAGAAGGTGACCCTGGTCATCGCCGGCGGCAAGGCCAAGAAGCGCACGCTCACCGTCGCCACCGTCGCCGACGCCCTCGAGGCCGTCGGGGTGAAGATCCACGAGCGCGACGAGATCAACCTCCGCGCGGGCAAGCGTCTCAAGGGCGGCGAGAAGATCGTCTTCACCGACGTCCAGGTCGAGAAGAAGAAGGTCGACGGCGAGTCGATCGCCTTCGACACGATCGAGCGCAAGGACTCCTCCATGCCCGCCGGCCAGAGCGAGGTCGTCCAGGAGGGCCGCGCCGGTCTGCGCGACGTCGTCTACAAGGTCTTCCTCCGCAACGGCGAGGTCTCGGTCCGCAAGGTCCACAAGGCGACCGTGCTCCGCGAGCCGGTCGACCGCATCGTGAAGGTCGGCACCCAGGTCGCGGCCCCCAACTTCGCCGGCGGCAGCACCGTGTGGGACCGCCTCGCCCAGTGCGAGTCCGGCGGCAACTGGGCCATCAACACCGGCAACGGCTACTACGGCGGCCTGCAGTTCAACCTGCAGACCTGGCGCGCCTACGGCGGCCCGGGCTACCCGCACACCGCCTCGCGGGCCACCCAGATCGCGATCGCGACCAAGCTGCGCAACGCCCGCGGCGGGTACGGCGCGTGGCCGGGCTGCGCCGCGAAGCTGGGCCTGCCGCGCTGAGGGACCGTCACGATGACGGGACGCTGAGCGCTGCCCACTAGCCTGGCACCCATGTCAGACACCTCCGCCGGTCCGAGGCTGCTCGGGCCGGCGGAGGTGCGTCAGCTCGCAGCCGAGCTCGACCTGCGCCCCACCAAGCAGCGCGGGCAGAACTTCGTCATCGACCCCAACACCGTGCGCCGCATCGTGCGCGAGTCCGGCGTCGGGTCGCAGGACGTCGTGGTCGAGGTCGGCCCCGGCCTGGGGTCGCTGACCCTGGCCCTGCTCGAGGTCGTCGACCGGGTCGTGGCCGTCGAGCTCGACGAGCTGCTGGCCTCGCGCCTGCCGCGGACCCTCGCCGAGCACGCGCCCGCCGTCGCCGAGCGCTGCGAGGTCGTGCTCAGCGACGCCCTCAAGGTCACCGACCTCCCCGGTCCGCCGCCGACCGCCCTGGTCGCCAACCTGCCCTACAACGTCTCCGTCCCGGTCCTCCTGCACCTGCTGGCCCTGCTGCCCTCGCTGGAGCGCGGTCTGGTGATGGTGCAGGCCGAGGTCGCCGACCGGCTCGCGGCGAAGCCCGGCTCCAAGGTCTACGGCGTCCCGTCGGTCAAGGCCGCGTGGTACGCCGACGTCCGCCGTGCCGGGGCCATCGGCCGCAACGTGTTCTGGCCGGCGCCCAACGTCGACTCGGGCCTGGTGGCGTGGACGCGCCGCGAGCCGCCCAGCACGACCGTGCCCCGCGAGCGCGTCTTCGCGATCGTCGACGCGGCCTTCGCCCAGCGGCGCAAGGCGCTGCGCGGGGTGCTGCGCGCGGTGGCGCCCGCCGCCGACGTCGACGCCGCCCTGGCCGCGGCCGGCGTGGACCCGCTGGCGCGCGGGGAGTCCCTGACCGTCGAGGACTTCGTGCGCATCGCCGAGGCGCTGCCCCAGTCGTCTGAGCAGCAGCCGGACCAGCCGGACCAGCAGCCGGACCAGCAGCGGGAGGAGCGCGCGTGAGCGAGGCGATGATCCACGACCCGCGCCGGGTGACGGTGCGGGCGCCGGCGAAGATCAACCTGCACCTGGGGGTCGGGGCGCCGCGCGAGGACGGGTTCCACCCGCTGGCGACCGTCTACCAGGCCGTCGGGCTCTACGACGACGTCACCGTCTCGACGTGGCACGAGTGGGACGTCCAGGTGCGTTTCGAGGGCCTGCTGGCCGACCCCGACGCCTCCGACGCGGTGCCCGACGCCGGTCGGGTCGTGCCGCTGGACACCGACAACATCGCGATCCGTGCCGGTCGCGCCCTGGTCGAGCACCACGGGCTCGACCTCGCGGCCGCGATCACGATCCACAAGTCGATCCCCGTCGCCGGGGGCATGGCCGGAGGGTCGGCCGACGCGGCAGCCACCCTCGTGGCGCTCGACCGGCTGTGGGAGCTCGAGACCAGCGACGAGGACCTGCTGGCGATCGCGGCGACGCTCGGCTCCGACGTACCCTTCGCGCTGCTCGGTGGCACCGCGGGTGGCACCGGCCGCGGCGAGGTCGTCGAGCCGCTGCCCGACACCGGCTCGTGGTGGTGGGTGGTCGTGGGGAGCGACGTCGGGTTGTCGACGCCGGAGGTCTACCGCGCCTTCGACGAGCTGAGCGACCTCACCGTCCTCGACGAGCCGTTCCTGCCACCGGACCTGCTGATGAGCCTGGCCGAGGGGAGCCTGATCGCCCTGCCGGGGCAGCTTCAGAACGACCTGCAGGAGGCGGCGCTGTCGCTGCGCCCGGACCTCGTGCGCACCTTCGACGACGGCTACGAGGCCGGCGCGATGGAGTGCCTGCTGTCGGGGTCCGGCCCGACGGTGCTGCTGCTGTGCAGCGACGCCGACCACGCCCGGGAGGTGACCGCCGCGATGCACGCCGCCGGGCACCCGCGCACGGTCGCCGTGCCCGCGCCCGTCTCCGGCGTGCACGTGGTCTCCTACGACGGCGGGCCGGTGGGCTGAGCCCGTGTCGAACCTGCTGAACCTCGAGCTCGTCTCGAAGTCCTACGGCGTGCGCCCGCTGCTCTCCGAGGTCTCCCTCGGCGTGGGGGAGGGCGATCGCATCGGCATCGTCGGCCGCAACGGCGACGGCAAGACCACGCTGCTGGAGGTGATGACCGGCCTCGAGGAGCCCGACTCCGGCCGCGTCTCCCGCCGCCGCGGCCTGCTGGTCGGCTACCTCCACCAGGGCGACGAGCTCGTCGACTCCCACAGCGTGCGCGAGGCGGTCCTCGGCGGCATGGCCGACCACGAGTGGGCCGCCGCGACCCGCACCCGCGAGGTGGTGGAGGAGCTGCTGGCCGGCATTCCGCTCGACCGCGCCGTGGCCGGGCTCTCCGGCGGCGAGCGGCGGCGCTGCTCCCTGGCCGCGCTGCTGCTCGGCGACCACGACCTGATGGTGCTCGACGAGCCGACGAACCACCTCGACGTCGAGGCGGTCGCCTGGCTGGCCGCGCACCTGCGCACCCGCGACCAGGCGCTCGTGGTCGTCACCCACGACCGGTGGTTCCTCGACGAGGTGTGCCAGTGGACCTGGGAGGTCCACGACGGCCAGGTCGACGTCTACGAGGGCGGGTACGCCGCGTTCACGCTCGCCAAGGCTGAGCGGCAGCGCCAGGCCTCGGCCGCGGAGCTCCGTCGGCAGAACCTCGTGCGCAAGGAGCTGGCCTGGCTGCGCCGCGGACCGCCGGCGCGGACCTCCAAGCCGAAGTTCCGCATCGACGCGGCGAACGCGCTCATCGCCGACGTGCCCCCGCCGCGGGACCGGCTCGAGCTCGAGCGGTTCGCGACCCAGCGGCTCGGCAAGGACGTCGTCGACCTCGAGGACGTCGACCTCGTCCGCGGGGAGCGCCGGCTGCTCTCGCACGCCACCTGGCGGCTCGGGCCGGGCGACCGGGTCGGGATCGTGGGCGTCAACGGCGCCGGCAAGACCTCCGTGCTCAACCTGGTCTCCGGCGCGGTGCTGCCGCACGCGGGCCGGGTCAAGCACGGGCGCACGGTGCGACTGGCGCACCTGACGCAGGCGATCGACGAGGTCGACCCCGAGGCCCGGGTCCTCGCCACGGTCGAGGACATCCGACGGGTGTCGAAGACCCTCGACGGCAAGGAGATGACCGCGACCTCGCTGCTGGAGCGCTTCGGCTTCACCGGCGACCGGCTCACCGCGCGGCTCGGCGACCTCTCCGGCGGCGAGCGGCGCCGCTTCCAGCTGCTCAAGCTGCTGCTTGACGAGCCCAACGTGCTGCTGCTCGACGAGCCGACCAACGACCTCGACATCGAGACCCTCACCGTCCTCGAGGACTTCCTCGACGGCTGGCCGGGCACGCTGGTCGTCGTCTCCCACGACCGCTACTTCCTCGAGCGGGTCACCGACTCCACCTGGGCGCTGCTCGGCGACGGGCAGATCTCGATGCTGCCCGGCGGCGTCGAGGAGTACCTCGAGCGTCGCGCCGCCCTCCTCGCCGAGCCGGCGCATCCTTCCGCCGGCTCGACGCCCGCCGAGCCGGCGTATCAACACGCCGGCTCGACGCAGGGAGGGCAGGGAGGACAGGAAGCACCCGCAGCGGCGGCACCCAAGGCGAAGGCCGGGTCGGCCGAGGAGCGGGCCGCGCGCAAGACTCTGGCCCGCCTCGACAAGCGCCTCGAGCGGATCGCCGCGCGCGAGGCCGAGCTCAACGCCCTGGTCCTCGAGCACGCCTCCGACCACCAGCGGCTGGCCGAGATCTCCGCGGAGCTCGGTGAGCTGTCGGCGGAGAAGGACGAGGTCGAGATGGAGTGGCTCGAGGCCGCCGAGGCGGTGGAGTAGCCCCGGATCAGCCCCGGATCAGCCCCGGTTCACCAGGGATGGCCCGAACGGGCCATGCCGCCCGTCGCGCGGCCAGACCTGCGCCGCCGACCCCCGGAGGGGTCAGGTGAGCGGGGTCCCTGCCGATCGGAGAGGGGCAGACGGACACGGAGGTCCGTCCCGGCCGAGGAGGCGTGATGCAGGAGCTCATGGGTACGAGGGACGTGCTGGTCCTCAGCGGAGGTGCCTCCCGGGGCGCCGTCCAGGTCGGGATGATGAAGGCCCTCGTCGAGGCGGGCATCCGCCCGGCGGCGTATGTCGGCACCTCGGTGGGTGCGCTCAACGCGGCGTTCCTCGCCGGCTCCGAGCCCGACGAGCTGCCCGACCGCGTCGACGAGCTCGGCCGGCACTGGGCGGGCATCACCACCCGTGACGTGTTCCCGGGCAGCCACTGGACCCGGATCGGCCACGTCGTACGGCACCCGGCCTCGCTCTACTCCTCCTCGGGCCTGCAGACCCTGGTGCGCACCTGGGCGCAGCACGAGCGGCTCGAGGACCTCCCCACCCCGCTGCGCGTGGTCACGACCCGGCTGGAGACCAGCGAGGCGGTCTACCACGACGCCGGCGACCTCCACACGCTGCTGATGGCCTCCACGGCGCTGCCCAGCATCTTCGACCCGATCCGGCTCACCGGCCCGGACGGTCCCGAGACCCACGTGGACGGCGGCATCGCCGACCTCGTGCCGGTGGCCGGCGCTCCCTCGCTGGCCCCGACCCGGGTGATCGTGCTCGACGCGAGCGTGCCCGCCCGGCTGCGCAGGGTGCGCACCCCCATCGACGTCCTGCTGGCCAGCCTGGCGGTGTCGATGCGGGTGCGTCCGAGCGTGGACATGCCCGGGGTCGAGGTCGTCCACCTGACCGCCCCCGACCTCGGCATCCGCATGCACGACTTCTCGCGCACCGCCGAGCACGTCGCGATGGGCCACGAGGCGGCCACCGCTGCGCTGCGCACCCGTCTCCCGGCTGCTGCCTGAGGGGTCAGTCGGAGAACGGCGCGAGCAGGGTCCGCAGCAGGTCGGCCAGCGTGGCGCGATCGCGCTCGGGGAGGTCGGCCAGGAAGGTCTGCTCGGCCTCGAGCAGGGCGTCGAACGCGCTGTCGACGGCGGCCTTGCCCTCGGGCGTGAGCCGCACCAGCACGCCGCGCCGGTCGTCGGGGTCGGGGTTGCGCTCGACGTAGCCGCGCGCGACCAGCCGGTCGACCCGGTTGGTCATCGTCCCGCTGGTCACCAGCGTCTCGCGCAGCAGCTTGCCCGGCGAGAGCTCGTACGGCGCACCGGCACGTCGCAGGGCGGCGAGCACGTCGAACTCCCACGACTCGATGCCCTGGGCGGCGAAGGCCGCCCGCCGCGCGAGGTCGAGGTGACGGGAGAGCCGGCTGATGCGGCTGAAGACGGCGACGGGACCCAGGTCGAGGTCGGTGCGCTCGCGCGCCCATGCCTCGACCAGCTCGTCGACCTCGTCCCGCATCGCGCCAGGATACATCGAGATTCTCGACGTCAAGAGACTGTGGTTCCCGGCCGACGCACAGACGGGTTCCGGGCTGGGGTCGGGCGGGGGTCGGCCGGGGACCCTAGGCTCGGCCCGTGCCCTCGTCGGAGACGCCCGCGCCCGGGACCCTCAGCCTCGACCTGCCCCACGGCCTGCACGTGGAGGCGCTGACCTGGGGGCCCGACGACGGTCCGCTGGCGGTGCTGCTGCACGGCTTCCCCGACACCGCGCACACCTGGCGGCACCTCGGGCCCGCGCTGGCGCGGGACGGCTGGCGGGTGGTCGCGCCGTTCCTGCGCGGCTACGCCCCGACCGGGCTCGCCCCCGACGGCAGCTACCACGTGCCGGCGCTGTGCCACGACGCGATCACCCTGCACGCGGCCCTCGGTGGTGACGAGCGCGCGGTGCTGGTGGGGCACGACTGGGGCGCGATCACGGCCAACGGCGTCGGGGCGGCCGAGGCGTCGCCGTACTCCGCGATCGTGAGCATGGCCGTCCCACCGGTGCCCGCGCTGGTGCCGCAGGGGGTGGGGGACGCCGGGCTGCTGGCGCAGCAGGCGCTGATGAGCTGGTACACCGTGTTCCACCAACTGCCGGTGCTGCCCGAGCGCGTCTTCTCCCGCCACGTCGCGCGGCTGTGGCGCAGCTGGTCGCCGGGCTACGACCCCGGCGAGGACCTCGAGCTGCTGGCCGCCGCCCTGCCCGACCGCGCCCACCGCCGGGCCGCGATCGACTACTACCGGGCGGCCCCGCGGCAGGGGCGGCTGCCTGCGACGTACGCCCACCTCGCCGACTCCTGGCTCGCGATGCCGACGGTGCCGCTGCTGCACCTGCACGGCGCCCGCGACGGCTGCCTCAGCGCTCGGTTCGCGACCCGGCTCTCCGAGGTCGCGCCGACGACCTGTCGGGTCGAGGTGGTGCCGAGCGCGGGGCACTTCCTCCAGCTCGAGCGCCCGGACCGGGTGAACGCGCTGGTCAGGGGGTTCCTCACCGAAGTCTCTTGACATCAAGACACTTCCGGCGCACGCTGAAGATGTCTTGACGTCAAGATATCTGGAGGCGCCGTGCACACCTGGGACCCCACCACCTACCTCTCGTACGCCGACGAGCGCACGCGCCCGTTCGTCGAGCTGCTCGCGCGGGTGCCCGACCCCCACGGGCGGGCGGTGGCGAGCGTCGTCGACCTCGGCTGCGGCCCCGGCCACCTGACCGGGCTGCTTGCCCGGCGCTGGCCCGGCGCCAGGCTCCACGGGGTCGATGCGAGCACCGAGATGATCGCGTCCGCGCGCGACCGGGTCGGCGGGCCCGGGGATGGCTCGGAGGGCGCCGGAGAGACCTACGAGGTCGCGGACCTGCGCGACTGGCTGGCGGCGCCGGAGTGGCCGGGGTCCAGGGCGGGGGAGAGGTCGGACGTGCTGGTCACCAACGCCACGCTGCAGTGGCTCCCCGACCCGCTGGACCTGCTCCCCGCGATGGTCGGGAGGGTCGCGCCGGGCGGCGTCCTGGCGATCGGGGTCCCGGCGAACTTCGACGAGCCCAGCCACGTGCTGCGCCGCGAGCTGGCCGCCGAGGCGCCCTACGCGGCGCACACGGCCGGGGTGGCCTCGCCGTGGTCGCCAGGGGCGATGGCCTACCTGGAGGCGCTGACCGACCTCGGGTGCGAGGTCGACGCGTGGGAGACGACCTACCTGCACGTCCTGGAGGGCGAGGATGCGGTCTTCGAGTGGATCTCCGGCACCGGCGCGCGCCCGACGCTGCAGGCGCTGCCGGCCGGGTCGCGCGAGGAGTTCGCCGGCGAGCTGCGCAGGCGGTTGCGGGCGGCGTACCCACCCCGGGACGGGCGGGTCGTGCTGCCCTTCCGGCGGGCGTTCGCGGTCGCGCGGGTGCCGGCGTGATGCGGCTGCACCACGTGCAGCTCTCGTGCCCGGCCGGTGGCGAGGAGGGTGCGCGGAGGTTCTGGGTGGAGGGCATGGGGCTGGTCGAGGTGGCCAAGCCGTCGGTGCTGGCGGCCCGGGGCGGGGCGTGGTTCCGCGGGGGAGCGGTCGAGGTGCACGTGGGGGTCGAGGAGCCGTTCGTCCCGGCGCGCCGCGCGCACCCGGCGCTGCTGCTGGACGACCCGGAGGAGCTCGCCCGCACGGCCGAGAGGCTCCGAGACCTCGGTTTCGAGGTGGACTGGACCGATCGGGCGACCTTCCCCGGCCACGAGCGCTGCCACGCCCACGACGCGCACGGGAACCGGGTCGAGCTGCTCGCCATCCCCCGGGGGGCGTAACCCCCTGGGGTGTCGGGCGTTCTACCGGTGTCGACCTGCCACGGCGTGACCACGCCGGGCCACACTCGGAGGCCGGGCCGGGCGACGCGTCACACGTCACGGCGACCCACGAGGTCGCCAGCATCCCCCCGAAAGGCCGGCCTCCGAGCATGGACCACGCCCGCGACCTCGCCCCCGTCGTCAACCGCATCAAGCGCGCCCAGGGCCAGCTGGCCGGCGTGCTGCGGATGATCGAGGAGGGCCGCGAGCTCGACGACGTCCTCAACCAGCTCAAGGCCGTCTCCAAGGCGCTGGACCGCGCCGGCTTCGCCCTGGTCACCCAGGACCTGCGCCAGGCGCTCGTCACTGGAGGTGCCGTCAGCGAGGCCGACCTCGACGCCTACGAGAAGCACTTCCTGTCGCTGTCCTGAGACCCGTGGCGGCCAGGGTTACCGACCGGTAGCATCCCGGTCATGAGCCAGGTCCTCTCCATGTGGCGCACCGCCAGCACCCTCCCGGTGGTCGGCAGCAGCGTCGGCACCCGCGTCTTCAGCCTCGTCTTCGGCCAGAAGGCGCCGTACTTCTCCTCGATCCGCCCGCGCTTCACCGTGCTCGAGCCCAACCACGCCGAGCTGGTCATCCCCAAGCGCCGTGCGGTCCAGAACCACATCGGCACCGTCCACGCCATCGCCTTGTGCAACGGACTCGAGGCCGCCATGGGTGCGCTCGCCGAGGCAACCATCCCGAGCGACCGGCGCTGGATCCCCAAGGGCATGGAGGTCGGCTACACCGCCAAGGCCACCAGCGACATCACCTGCGTCGCGGAGACCGACCCCGAGCAGTGGACCGCCGACCTCGGCGCCGGCTACGACCTCCCCGTGCGCGTCAAGGGCGTCCGTGACGACGGCACCACCGTCGTCGAGGGCACCATCAACCTCTGGATCAGCCCGAAGAAGTAGGTCCTGCCCCACCGGTCAGGCTGCGCCACCCGTGTTCTGGCCGCCGTCCATGTTGCCGGCGCGCGTGAGGTCGATCGGGTTCTTCTCGCCCACGAACTTCTTCTGGGCGTAGGTGGCAAGGATGGTCAGCAAGAGGTTCACCGCGATGTAGAGGCCCGCCACGACGATCATCGTCGGGATGCGGTTGTCGAACTCGAGGTAGATCTGCTTGTAGACGCGGGTCAGGCCCGGTGCCAGCACGTACTGCCCGAGTGCGGTGTCCTTCAAGGCGACGATGCACTGGCTGATGATCGAGGGCAGCATGATCTTGACCGCCTGCGGCAGCAGCACGATGTTCATCACCTGCGTCTTGCGCAGTCCCACGGCGTAGGCCGCCTCGCGCTGCCCCTTCGGGACGGCGTTGACGCCGGCGCGCAGCACCTCGGCCAGCACCGCACCGTTGTAGAGCGCCAGGGCGATGACGACGGCCCAGAAGGAGGCGCTCTCGCTGTTGATCCCGATGAAGTACCAGGCGAAGACCATCAGCAGCAGCACCGGGATGGCACGGAAGAACTCCACGACCAGCCAGGAGGGCCAGCGCACGAAGCGGTGCTCGGACATCTTGCCCACACCCAGGGCGAAGCCGACGACCGCGGCGAACAGGATCGCCAGCGCCGCCATCTTCAAGGTGTTGAGCAGGCCGTCGACCAGGAGCACCTGGAGGTACTTGGGGGTCAGGAAGACCTCCCACTTGTCGTAGGCGAACTGCCCGTCGTCGTAGAGGGACCCCACGATCCAGGCCAGGACCGCGAGCACGGCTAGGCCGGCGACCACGGTGTAGATGCGGTGCCGACGGATGGTCCGCGGCCCGGGGGCGTCGAAGAGCACTCCGGCGCTCATGCCGCAGCCGCCCGGTAGCGCCGCTCCAGCAGGAGCGAGAGTGCTGAGAAGAGCTCGACGATGACGATGTAGCCGAGCGCGAAGGCGATGAAGATCGCGGTCCTCTCCGAAGCGAAGTCGTTGGTGAAGGCCCGCATCTGTGCGGTTGCCTCGGCAACGCCGAAGACGGCGGCCACTGAGGTGTTCTTGATGAGGGCGATCTGGACGCTGGCCAGGGGCGGGATCGAGGCGCGGAACGCCTGGGGGAGCACCACCTGGGTCATCACCCCGCCGAAGGGCAGGCCGATCGCTCGGGCGGCCTCTGCCTGGCCCAGCGGCACGGCGTTGACGCCTGACCGGAGCGCTTCGCACACGAAGGAGGAGGTGTAGAGGGTGAGGGACACGACGGCGGCGCCGAAGAAGGCGGTGAAGTCGAAGCGTCCGATGTGGACATCCAGCCAGTTGAAGGTGATGCCCAGGACGGGGGCGGCGAAGGAGAAGAAGGCGAAGACGATCACCAGCGGTGTGTTCCGCGCGAGGGTGACGTACGTCGTCGCCGCCCAGCGCAGGACCGCGATCGGACCCACACGCATGGCCACGAGAACGGTCCCCAACAGCAGCGAGAGCAGCCCGGCGACCACGAACAGGAAGAACGTGTAGCCGAAAGCCCGCAGATAGAGGTCGAAGTTGTCGAGGACGGCCACCAGGTCCGCTCCTTCTCTGAGGTGGTCGAGCGGCCGGCGGGGGGCGAGGACCCCCGCCGACCGGCTACGACGCGATGGTTCTGCTCAACTGCCCGAGCCGGGTCAGGCGGGGCAGTCGTCCAGGGCCGGCGGCTCCGGGGTCTCGACGCCCGAGGGGCCCAGCGTCAGCTCGAAGGCCTCGGCCCACGAGCCGTCGTCGAACGCCTCGGAGAGCACGCCGTTGATCCACTCGCACATCTCCGGCTCGTCCTGGGAGTAGCCGACACCGATGCGCTCCTCGGAGAACTCGTCGCCGACGACCTTCAGCTCACCCTCGTTCTGAGCGGCGAAGCCGGCCAGGATCGATCCGTCTGTCGACATCGCCGACACGGTGCCGTCGAGGACCTTCTGGACGCACTCGCTGTAGGAGTCGTAGCCGACGCCCTTGGCCCCGGCCTCGTTGATGCGATCGATCGAGGTCGAGCCGGTCACCGAGCAGACCTCCTCGCCCTTCAGGTCGTCGATGGACTCCACGTCGGAGTCGGCCGGGACGAGCACCTGCTGGCCGGTGATGAAGTACGGCCCGGTCTGACCGACGACCTTGCGACGGTCGTCGGTGATCGAGTACGACGCCAGCACCAGGTCGACCTTGCCCGACTGCAGGAACGGCTCACGGTTGTCGGAGATGGTCTCGACCCAGTTCACCTTGCTGGTGTCGCTGGGATCGATACCGAGGTCCGCGATGAGGATCTTGGCGATCTCGACGTCGAATCCGCTGGGGATGTCGTCTCCGGCACCCTTGAAGCCCAAGCCGGGCTGGTCGTACTTTACGCCGACGTTGATGGTGCCCGCTTCGGCGATCTCCGCCATCCGCGAGCCCTCCTCGAACTTGCTCGCGTCGACCTCCTCGGCCTGGACGTCCCGGCCTTCGGTGTCGCTGCCGGCATCGCCGCAGGCCGCGAGACCTCCGGCCAGCAGGAGCGCCGCAGCCGCGGCGCGGAACCTGAGTACGCGCATTCCTTCTCTCCCTTTCGTTCTCCGAGTCGACGGGTGTCGAGTCAGTCGTACGTCGCTGGTGGGTGGGACGGGCCCGCCCGGAAGTGCTGGGTCAGTGCTTCAGGATCTTGCCGAGGAAGTCCTTGGCGCGATCGGACTGCGGGTTGGTGAAGAACTCCTCGGGGGTGTTCTCCTCGACGATCGCGCCGTCGGCCATGAAGACCACGCGGTCGCCGGCGGTGCGGGCGAAGCCCATCTCGTGGGTGACCACGACCATCGTCATGCCCTGCTTGGCGAGGTCCACCATCACGTCGAGGACCTCCTTGATCATCTCGGGGTCCAGGGCGGAGGTCGGCTCGTCGAAGAGCATCACCTTCGGGTCCATCGCGAGGGCGCGGGCGATCGCGACGCGCTGCTGTTGGCCGCCGGAGAGCTGGGCGGGGTACTTCTGCGCCTGGTGGGCGATGCCCACGCGGTCGAGCAGCTCGAGGCCGCGCTTCTCGGCGTCGGCCTTCTTCACGCCCCGGACCTTCATCGGGCCGAGCGTGACGTTCTCGAGGATGGTCTTGTGGGCGAAGAGGTTGAAGCTCTGGAAGACCATGCCGACCTCGGCACGCAGCTTCGCGAGCTCCTTGCCCTCCGCGGGCAGCGGCTGCCCGTCGAGGCTGATCGAGCCCTTGTCGATCGTCTCGAGCCGGTTGATCGTGCGGCACAGGGTGGACTTGCCGGAGCCGGACGGGCCGATGACCACGACCACCTCGCCGCGGTGGATCGTGAGCTCGATGTCCTGCAGGACGTGGAGGTCGCCGAACCATTTGTCGACGTGGTCGAGGACGACGAGGGGATCACCGGCGGCCGTGCTGCCCGCCGCATCGGACTGCGTCATGGTCCAGCACCCTAGCCACAAGTTCTGGGCCGCTGCCACGCCTGCGGGCGCGACCTGGGGTCGCGATCAGGTCACGATCAGCGGCCGGTCCCGGGTCGCGGCCCCGGGGACCGCCCCCAGGAACACCGGGTTGGTCAGGGCGACCATGGCCAGGCCGGGCACCCCGGCGAGTGGGTTCAGCTCGGGCTCACCGTCCGTGCGGCGTACCTCCGCGCGGACGAAGGGCGCGAGCCCGGCCGGCACCTGCACGGCGACCTCGGCGGCGCCGTCCTCGTCGGTCAGCGCGCCGGCCAGCGGCGTGACCGGGCCGATCACCTGGGCGAGGCACCCGGGCGCCCCGCTCACCGCGAGGCGTACGTCGACGAGGTCGGTCGGACCGGCGCCGAGGGCCTCCCCGCAGCCGGCGGTCCGGTCGCCCAGGCTCGCCTCGAGCGCCAGGTCCACCGCGCTGGACTCGGCGATCCACGCGTGCCCGCCGCGGAGCCCGCGCACCACCGCGTTGGTCGACAGCGACGCCGCGCGGACGACGGTCTGCGGCAGCCCGACGGTCTGGCCCTCGTGGTGGGAGTCGCTGTTGCCCATCACCGGCACGTAGCGGCCGGCCACCAGCATCGCGTGCCACGCCGCGACGGCCGTCTGGTCGTCGAGGGTCCAGGGACCGTTCCAGATCTCGACGAGGTCCATGTCGGCGTACGTCGGGTCGAAGCCCCACGTCGAACCCGGGCCGGGGGAGAAGGGGTGGGCCGTGACTGCGAGCCCGCCGACGCCGCGCACCCGCTCGGTGAACGTCGCGAGCTCGTCGTCCTCGGGGCGGAAGCGCCAGTCGATCCAGGTGCCCGCCGGCAGGCCCAGCGCGAGCCAGTGCCCGGCGCGGGTGGTGACCTCCTCGCCAGGGATGACCAGGAAGTCGTCGGGAACGTGCCGGCCCCAGGTGAGCTGGGCGGAGGAGGTGTTGTGCTCGGTCGAGCCGATGAAGTCCAGGCCGGCCTCGCGGGCCAGCGCCAGCAGCGAGCGCTGGGTGTGGCGGCCGTCGGAGTGGACGGTGTGCAGGTGGCAGTCGCCGCGGTACCACCCGGGCCCGGAGCCCTTCACGCGTCGCGGCGCGGGCTCGGGCTTGAACCGACGGCGGTCACGGCCGAAGTGCAGCGTCACCGTCACCTCGTAGTCGACGCCCGGCGGCACCACCGCGAAGGGACCCAGGACGACGTGCCAGGTGCCGGGGGTGATCGGCCCGGCGAGGTAGCCCGGGGTCGCCCGGCGGCGACTGATGCGGAACCGGTCCCGCGCCCCTCCCGACCAGCCGCGGAAGCCGCTCGCGTCGCCGAGGTCGTGCCCGCTGGGGTCGAAGATCCCGAGGTCGATCACGTTGGCGCTGAAGCCCAGGCCGGTGTCGGTCTTCTCGTAGGCGTAGGACACCTCGATCTCGCGGACGCCGCGCGGCACCTCGACCGGCAGGTAGTGCCAGTCCGGCGTGCCCACGCCGGTGAAGGTGCCGGTGAACGTCTCGGTGCGGCTCTGCCCGGCCGCCGCCGGCTCGAAGCGCGCCACGGCCGCGGTCGTCACGACCCCGGTGGAGCCGGCCAGCAGACCGCGACGGGTCAGGGGACAGGTGCACACGCAGTGCCCAACGAGGCAGCGCGGGATTCGGGACGCCCGGGCCACCCGCCGTACCCTTGTGGACTGTCATGAGCACCGTCGCGCAGCCCCGCACCTACGAGGTCAAGACCTACGGGTGCCAGATGAACGTCCACGACTCCGAGCGCCTCTCCGGGCTGCTGGAGGACGCGGGCTACGCGCGCGTCCCCGCCGGCGAGCAGGCCGACGTCGTCGTCTTCAACACCTGCGCGGTCCGCGAGAACGCCGACAACAAGCTCTACGGCAACCTCGGCCACCTCGCGCCGGTCAAGGCCGAGCACCCCGGCATGCAGATCGCCGTCGGCGGCTGCCTTGCGCAGAAGGACCGCGACACGATCACCCGCAAGGCGCCGTACGTCGACGTCGTCTTCGGCACCCCACAACATCGGCTCGCTGCCGGTGCTGCTGGAGCGCGCCCGGGTGCAGCAGGAGGCCCAGGTCGAGATCCTGGAGAGCCTCGACGTCTTCCCCTCCACGTTGCCGACCAAGCGCGAGTCGGCGTACGCCGCGTGGGTCTCGGTGTCGGTGGGCTGCAACAACACCTGCACCTTCTGCATCGTGCCCGCGCTGCGCGGCAAGGAGAAGGACCGCCGCCCCGGTGAGATCCTCGCCGAGATCGAGGCGCTGGTCGCCGAGGGCGTCTCCGAGATCACGCTGCTCGGTCAGAACGTCAACGCCTACGGCGTGGAGTTCGGTGACCGGCAGGCCTTCTCCAAGCTGTTGCGCGCGTGCGGGGAGATCGAGGGCCTGGAGCGGGTGCGCTTCACCAGTCCCCACCCGGCGGAGTTCACCGACGACGTCATCGACGCGATGGCCGAGACGCCCAACGTCATGCCGAGCCTGCACATGCCGCTGCAGTCGGGCTCGGACAAGGTGCTCAAGGACATGCGCCGCTCCTACCGCTCGGCGAAGTACCTCGGCATCCTCGAGCGCGTCCGCGAGCAGATCCCGCGCGCCGCCATCACCACCGACATCATCGTCGGCTTCCCCGGCGAGACCGAGGAGGACTTCCTCGAGACGATGCGGGTGGTGCGGGAGTCGCGCTTCGCCAGCGCCTTCACCTTCCAGTACTCCAAGCGCCCCGGCACCCCCGCCGCCGAGCTGCCCGACCAGGTCCCTCCCGAGGTGGTGAAGGACCGCTACGGCCGCCTGGTCGACCTCGTCAACGAGATCGCCTGGGAGGAGAACAAGCAGCTCGTCGGTCGCACCGTCGAGCTGATGGTCGCCGAGGGCGAGGGCCGCAAGGACACCGAGACCCAGCGGCTCTCGGGGCGGGCCCCCGACAACCGGCTGGTCCACTTCGCCTGGGACGACACGGCGGTCGAGGAGCTGACGCCGGTGAGTGGCGGGTCGGCGGTTGAGGAGCGAGCGCCAGCGAGTGGCGGGTCGGCGGTTGAGGAGCGAGCGCCAGCGAGCGTCTCGAAACCCCGTCCCGGCGACATGGTGACCGTCGAGATCACCTACGCCGCGCCGCACCACCTGGTGGCCGACCGCGTGCTGTCGGTGCGTCGTACCCGCTCCGGGGACGCGTGGCAGGCCCGCACCGAGGGCCCGCAGCAGACCGGCGTCGGGCTGGGGATGCCGTCGGTCGGCGTGCCCGCTCCGCTGCCGGACGCACCCGCCCGCCGCTGAGGGACCGGCCAACGTAAAGTCCCCGGCGTGCCTGCCGACCAGCCCACCATCCTGGCCACCTCCGGCGGCGTCGGCGCCGCCGACCGGATCAGCTGGGGCGTCGGTCCGCTGACCGACCTCGCCGTCGACCTGTCCGGCGTCGAGGGCCGCGCGCCGAAGGTGTGCTTCCTCGGCACGGCCTGCGGCGACTCGCCGGCGTTGGTGCGTGACTTCTACGCCGCCGCCCAGGCGCGCGGGTTCCACGGCAGCCACCTGCAGCTGTTCACGATGCCCAACGTCGAGGACATCACCGCCCACCTGCTCGAGCAGGACGTGGTGTGGGTCTGGGGCGGCTCGGTCGCCGGGCTGCTGGCGATGTGGCGGCTGCACGGCGTCGACGAGGCGATGCGCGCCGCGTGGGAGGCCGGCGTGGTGCTCACCGGCGTCTCCGCCGGCTCCATCTGCTGGCACGCCGGCGGCACCACCGACTCCTTCGGCCCGACGCTGCGCCCGATCACCGACGGGCTGGGCCTGCTGCCGTTCTCCAACGGCGTCCACTACGACTCCGAGGAGCAGCGCCGCCCGCTGTTCCAGTCCCTCGTCGCCGACGGCACCCTGCCCACCGGCTACGCCACCGACGACGGGGCGGGCGTGCTGTACCAGGGCACCGAGATGGTCGGCGCCTACACCGAGCGCGCCGGCGCCGGGGCCTACCTCGTCGAGCGGGACGGGGACCGGGCCGTCGAGACCGAGCTGGACGTCGTCCGCCTTTGAGAATGCGTAGCCGGACGGACCGTACGCGGCTTCCGCGGATCCGTTGAGGCTGTCCGCTGGTCCCACCGCGCGCTTCGGTCCGTCCGTCTACGTGCCTGTGGAGAGACAGCCGTGCCCGAGGCTGGAGCGGTGCATGGTGTGCGGGTGCACGAGCCGACCGTCGAAGAGGCTCTCGCCCGGCTCGGTGGGGTCGCGAGGCGGGAGAAGCTCATCGCTGCGTGCGGTCGCGCTGCTGTCGATGCCGCGCTGACCGCTGGTCGGCTCGTCGTCCTGGCTCGCGGGACCTACGCCGGGCCCGCACTCGACGCCTCGCGAGCCGCAGCCGCGGCGGTCAGCGGCGTGCTCTCGCATCGCACCGCCGCCCAGGCCTGGGGCTGGGGTGTCCTCTCAGACCCCGAGCGGCCGGACGTCACGCTCCCCAAGGACCGCCGGCTCAGTGCCGAACGGCGCGCATCGATCACGATGCACCGCACCGACCTCGGCCCCGACGACGTCGACGGGGACCGCACCAGCCCCGACCGCACGCTGGCCGACTGCCTGCGGACGCTGCCGTTCGCCGAGGCGCTCGCGGTCGCCGACTCGGCGCTCCGCGAGGGCTATCCGCCGGCGCGCCTGCAGGCGTTGACGCGCGACCTGCGCGGGCCCGGGGCGGCCCGAGCGCGTCGGACGGCGGCGCTCGCCGACGGCCGGGCCGCCAACCCGTTCGAGTCGGCGCTGCGGGCGATCTGCCTGGAGGTGGTCGGCCTCGACGTCGAGCCGCAGGTGACCATTCGGGACCCGCACCTCCTCGGCCGCCCCGACCTGACCGACGTGCGGCTCAAGGTGGTGCTGGAGGCCGACTCCTTCGAGTGGCACGGCGACCGTGCGGCGCTGCACCGCGACGCCAACCGCTACAACGCCCTGGTCGCCGCCGGGTGGCTGGTGCTGCGGTTCTCCTGGGAGGAGGTCATGTTCCACCCCGAGCGGGTCAGGGCCGTCCTGGAGGCGGTCGTAGCCGCACGGACCGAGCAGCTGTGCGCGGGATGCCGCGCCGCCTGATCCGCTGCGGCGACGGACCGTTCGGTCCGTCCGGCTACGTCGGCGGGGCTCAGTGCCCGGGCTCGTAGGGCTTCTCGTCCGAGCGCGGATCCTTCGACGGGTAGCCGGCCTTGGGGGCGACGCCCTCGGGGTTGGTCTCCTCGCCGCCGGCGGACTGCTCGGGCGGGGCGTCGCCGGGAGCCTCGCCGGGGCCGGTGTAGCGGACGCCGTCCGTGCCGTGCTGGCCCGGCCCGGTGGGCCCCTCACGCTCGCTGCTCACGCCCATGTCCCCGGCCAGCTCGTCGTTGGAGTGTCGGGGGTCGTCGGGCTCCCGGCCGGTGGCGGGGTCGATGCGTCGCTCGCTGCTCATGCCGGGGACTCCTCGGGGTGGTTGCCGTCGCCGGCGTCCTCCTCGCTGCGCGTGGCCTTGGTGCTGGTGTCCTCGCCCTCACGGGTCTCGCTCGGGCTCGCCTCGGTGGCGGGGTTGTCCTCAGCGGAGAGGTCGGGCACCAGCGGTGCCTCGACCCGGTCCAGCACCGCGTCGGTGCCGCCCGGGTGGAGCTGGGGCGACTCGGCCTCCGGCTCGGGCATCGGGCCGAGGTCCTCCTCGGTCTCCGTGTTCTCCTGCTCGGTCATGGGTCCCTCCTGCGTCGTCCGGCCGCGGGCCGCGACCGGTCCCTCGGGTGGGTCAGTCGAAGCCGTGCGTCGAGTACGCCCCCAGGCTGCCCGTCCGCAGGCCATCCAGCACCACCCGCTCGTGGGGGACGACGGGACCGGGCAGCGAGTCGAGGTCGTCGAGGCGCACCCAGCGGATGCCGCCGGACTTCTCCGGCTCGGTCACCCGCGGCTCGCCGCTCCAGGTGCGGGAGGTGAAGAAGAAGTCGATGCGCTCGTCGATCGGCTCGCCGCCGGCGGTGCGCTGCATCGAGGTCACGTGCTCCAGCTCGAGCCCCCCGATGCCGAGCTCCTCGCGGGCCTCCCGCCTCGCCGCGTCGTACGCCGTCTCGCCGCGTTCCACGTGACCGGCTGCGCCAGAGGCCCAGTGGCCGTCCATGAAGTCGACCCCCTGCCGCAGCTGGAGGAGCACCTCGGTCCCGGGTCCCTCACCTCGTAGCAGCAGCACGTAGGCCGCCGGCACGACGACGAACCTGTCCTCGATGCCGGTCACTGGGAGGGCTGGTCCTCGGTGGTCTCGGCGTTGCGCTCCTGCTCCTCCTCCACGGGGGAGTCGGGGGCGGGCGAGCCGTCGGGGAGGTCGGAGTCGTGCTCGCCGGGCGGGGTGCCCTGCGTGGGCAGCGGCTCGCCGTCGCGCTCCTCGGGGATCGGCGCGGTCACTTGTCGTCCGCGATGTCGTCGTTGCGGCCGTCGAGCCTGTCGAGGCCGTCCTTGGCCTTGGCCACGCCCTGCTCGATCTTGTCGGTGTGCTTGCCGCCGGTGCGCTTGTCGGCCTCGGCGGCGACCTTGTCGAGACCGTCGCCGATCTTGTCGCCGTGCTTGTCGACCGCGTCGGTCAGCTGCTTCTTCGCCTTGTCCAGGAAGCCCATGGCCACCTCCGGTGCTCGGGATCGGAACCTGTTGCCACACTAGCCACATGAGCCCTCTCCCTCCGGTGGTCGCGGTGGTCGGGGCCACCGCCGCGGGCAAGACCGGGCTCTCCCTCGACCTGGCAGAGGCGCTGGGTGGCGAGGTCGTCAACACCGACGCGATGCAGCTCTACCGGGGCATGGACGTCGGCACCGCCAAGCTGCCCCCCGACGAGCGGCGGGGCATCCCGCACCACCTCCTGGACACCCTCGAGGTGACCGAGCCGGCGACGGTGGCGGAGTTCCAGGGACAGGCGCGTGCGGTGATCGCCGAGCTGCGCGGCCGCGGCGCCACGCCGGTGCTGGTGGGCGGGTCGGCGCTCTACACGCGGGCGGTGCTCGACGAGTTCGAGTTCCCCGGCACCGATCCCGAGGTGAGGGCGCGGCTGGAGGCCGAGCTGGCCGAGGTGGGGTCGGCGGCGCTGCACGCCCGGCTGGCCGAGGTGGACCCCGAGTCGGCAGCGCGCATCCTGGTCGAGAACGGTCGCCGCGTCGTGCGCGCCCTCGAGGTCCTCGAGCTCACCGGCCGCCCGTTCAGTGCCACGCTGCCGCGCCTGGAGTACGTCGACCCGCGCACCGTCCAGGTGGGCGTCGACATCGACCGGCCCACCCTGGACGCCCGCATCGCGCAACGCGTCGAGGAGATGTTCGCGGCCGGCTTCGTCGCGGAGGTGGCGCGGCTGCTGGAGCGGGGGCTCGCGCAGGGGCGTACCGCGGGCCGTGCCATCGGCTACCCCGAGGTCGCCGCCCACCTGGCCGGGGAGCTGTCGTTGGACGAGGCGCGCGAGCGGACCGTCGTCGCGACCCGGCGCTTCGCGCGGCGCCAGGACGCGTGGTTCCGCAAGGACCCGCGCATCCGCTGGGTGCGCTTCGACGATCCCGACCGCGTCGCTCGCGCACTGTCGGAGGTCTCCGCTGTGATGGGGGCATGACGCGCGCGCACTTCTACACCGCCACCACGCTCGACGGGTTCATCGCCGACGAGCACGACTCGCTGGAGTGGCTCCTCAGCCAGGAGCACGAGGAGGGCGGGCCGCTGGACTACGCCACGTTCATCGAGGGCATCGGTGCGCTGGCGATGGGTGCGACGACCTACGAGTGGGTGCGGGCACACCTGGAGTCCGGCGGTGGCGGCGAGCCCTCGGGCGGCGACCCCGGCGCGTGGCCCTACTCCCAGCCCACCTGGGTGTTCACCCACCGCGACCTGCCCGCGATCGAGGGTGCCGACGTGCGCTTCGTGCAGGGTGACGTGGAGCCGGTGTGGCAGGAGATGGTCGCCGCGGCGGACGGCAAGGACGTCTGGGTGGTCGGCGGGGGAGGCCTTGCTGCCGACTTCGCCGAGGCCGGGCACCTCGACCGGCTGATGCTCTCGATCGCGCCCGTGACCCTGGGGGCGGGTCGGCCGTTGTTCCCGCGACCGTTCGACCTGAGGCTGGTCGAGCTGGCCCCACACGGTGTGTTCGTCTGCGCGACCTACGACGTGGTGGGCCCGCGCGGAGCCTAGGGTCGGCCGTACGCCGCCCGCCCGAAAGGCTCCCCATGCGCATCCCGCGTCGCGCCCCCCTGGTCCTCGTCCCGGCTCTCGCCTCGCTCTGCCTGGCGCCGCTGGCGGTCGCCGACCCGGCCGTTGCGTCCGAGAGCGCGCCGTCCGAGACTGCGCCGTCGGAGACCGCCGCCCGGGCCGTCACCCGGCTCGCCACCGACGAGGGCACCGGTGGCGCCGTGACGTCGGTGGACCCCGAGG
Organism: Nocardioides sp. REDSEA-S33_B3; assembly: GCA_001627335.1. Lineage (GTDB taxonomy): Bacteria > Actinomycetota > Actinomycetes > Propionibacteriales > Nocardioidaceae > Nocardioides. The sequence goes on from LUPK01000005.1 coordinate 23,541, forward strand.
CGACCCGGATCGGGCTGAAGGTCCTCGAGCAGGGCGGCAACGCCGTCGACGCGGCGGTCGCGACGGCGGCAGCGCTGGGCGTGACCGAGCCGTTCAGCGCGGGCGTCGGCGGGGGCGGCTACCTCGTGCGCCTCGACGGCAGGACCGGCAAGGTGCTGACCGTCGACGGACGCGAGACCGCGCCGCTGACGTCGCCCGAGCGCACGATGTTCCTCGACCCGGCGACCGGCGACCCCTACCCGTTCGAGGAGCTCGTCACCAGCGGGCTGTCCGTCGGCACCCCCGGCACCGTCGCCACCTGGGAGGAGGCCCTGGACCGCTGGGGCAGCCGGTCGCTGCGCTCGCTGCTCCGCCCGGCGGCCGAGCTGGCCCGCGACGGCTTCGAGGTCGACCAGACCTTCGCCGACCAGGTCGAGGCCAACGCCGAGCGGTTCGCGCAGGTCCGCTCCACCGCCGCGCTCTTCCTGCCCGACGGCGAGGTCCCCGCGGTCGGCTCGACCTTCCGCAACCCGGGCCTGGGCAAGACCTACGACAAGCTGGGTCGGCAGGGCGGCAAGCTCTTCTACCGCGGCAGCGTCGCCCGCAACATCGTGCGGACCGTCAAGGCGCCGCCGGTCCTCGAGGGCGACCTCCCGGTGCCGCCGGGCCACCTGCGCGGGAAGGACCTCAAGACCTACGACGTGCGCGTGCGCAAGCCGATCACCCTCGACTACCGCGGCTTCAAGGTCCACGGCATGGGCTCCTCCTCCAGCGGCGGCAGCACCGTCGGCCAGGCGCTGGCGATCCTCGAGCGGCTGCCCCTGTCGAGCTGGACCGACGACCGCGTCCAGCACGCGGTCCTCGAGGCCGGGGCGCTGGCGTTCGCCGACCGCAACGCCCACGTCGGCGACCGCGACTTCGTGAAGGTGCCCGACGAGGCGCTGCTCGACAAGGAGTACGCCGACGAGCGGCTCTGCGCGGTGTCGATGGCCCAGGCCACGCCCAAGCCGCTCGAGCCCGGCGACGTCAGCCTCTACGACGGCCGGTGCGAGCCGGCCGGCGAGGGCGAGCGCGCCGCGGTCGAGGCCGAGGACCACGAGAACACCGAGACCACGCACCTGGTCGTCGCCGACCGCTGGGGCACGGTCGTGTCCTACACGCTGACCATCGAGCAGACCGGCGGGTCGGGCATCGTGGTGCCCGGTCGTGGCTTCCTGCTCAACAACGAGCTCACCGACTTCAGCCTCACCTGGAAGCGTCGCGACCCCAACCGCGTCGAGCCGGGCAAGCGCCCGCGCAGCTCGATGGCGCCCACGATCGTGACGGAGAAGGACAAGCCGCTGGTGGCCCTCGGCTCCCCGGGCGGCTCGACCATCATCACCACGGTGCTGGGGCTGCTCGTCGACTTCATCGACCGCGGCGAGACGCTCGAGGACGCGATCGCGGCCCCGCGCGCCACGCAGCGCAACACCGTCTGGGTCGAGGCCGAGCCGGCGTGGCTGGAGACGTGGAGCGGCGACCTCGAGCCCTTCGGTCACCTGCTGCGCGAGACCACCCTGCCCGGCGGGGAGATCGGTGCCGCCACCGGCATCGAGTTCCTGCGCGGCAAGCGGCTGGTCGCCGTGGCCGAGCCGGTGCGCCGGGGCGGTGGCGACGCGCGGGTCGTTGACCGGAGCTGACGCCGGTGTCCGGAGGCGACGCTCCGGAGGCGACCCGGCCGGTCGCCCACGGGGCGGCGCTGGTGCCGGGCGCGGCCGCCCAGCGGCGTACCGTGGGACGGTGAGCAGCGCCCTTCCCGCCCCCGACCGGGTCACCGCCGACTGGCGGACCCTGGACTCCGTCGACGCGCTCGTGGCGCTCCTCGGCGAGCCCACCGCGCGTGCTCGCGACAAGGGTCGCGACCGCCTCCTCGACGTGGACCGCGAGTGGCTGGCGGCGGCGCCGTTCTGCGTGCTGTCGACCTCGGACGCGACCGGCCGGTGCGACTCCTCGCCCAAGGGCGACCCGGCCGGGATGCTGGTGCACGTCCTGGACGAGCGGACCGTCGCGATCGCCGAGCGACCGGGCAACCGGCGGGCCGACGGCTACCGCAACATCCTGCAGAACCCGCACGTCGGGCTGCTCTTCATGATCCCCGGCCGCGGCGACACCCTGCGCGTCAACGGTCGTGCGCGGCTGGTGACCGACGCGCCGTTCTTCGACGAGATGGCCGTGCGCGGCGCCCGGCCGGTGCTGGCCGTGGTCGTCGACGTGGAGGAGGTCTTCTTCCACTGCGCGAAGGCGTTCCTGCGCTCGGGGCTCTGGCAGCCCGAGACCTGGGAGCCGGAGGCGCGGGTGCCCCGGCGAGCGGTGATCGCCTCGCAGGTCGAGGGCGCCGGCCCCGTCGAGGAGCTCGACGCCTACTACGGCCCGTCCTACGCGGAGGGCCTCTACTGATGTACCCCTTCCTCAAGGGGCACGGCACCGAGAACGACTTCGTGCTGCTGCCCGACCACGACGGCACCGTCCACGGCGGGCTCTCGCCCGAGGCGTGGTCGGCGCGGGTGCGCGCGCTGTGCGACCGGCGAGCCGGCATCGGGGGCGACGGGGTGCTGCGGGTGGTGCGCGGCGAGGACGGCCACTGGTTCATGGACTACTGGAACGCCGACGGGTCGGTCTCGGAGATGTGCGGCAACGGCATCCGGGTCTTCGCGCGGCACCTGGTCGCCGAGGGCCTCGTGCCCGGCGACGAGCCGATCCCGGTGCAGACGCGCGACGGCGTGAAGACGATCGTCGTGGACGGCGAGGACATCACCGTCGACATGGGCGAGCCGCAGGTGCTCGGCCAGACGTCGGTGTCGATCGGCCGCGCCACCTGGGCGGCCACCCATGTCGACATGGGCAACCCGCACGCGGTGGCGTTCGTGGAGTCGCTCGACCCTGCCGGGCCCGTGGGGACGCTGCTGACCGCACCGGAGCACGACCCCGCGGTCTACCCGCACGGGGTCAACGTCGAGCTGGTCGTGGCGGTGGCCCCCGGTCACGTCGCCATGCGCGTCCACGAGCGCGGCTCCGGCGAGACCCGCTCCTGCGGCACCGGTGCCTGCGCGGTCGCGGTCGCCGCCGCGTTGCGCGACGGAGCGGGTCGCGAGGGGACCGGGCCCGGGTCGGCGTACACCGTCGACCTGCCCGGCGGCACCCTTCGCATCGAGTGGACCGAGGCCGGGCGCATCCTGATGACCGGGCCGGGCGTGATCGTGGCGCGTGGGGAGACCGATCTGTAGGGGAAGGTCTGACTGACGTCAGTCCGACCTTGCATGGTGCGGTCGAACCTTCGACCGCGATCGCGAAGGTCTGACCGTCATCAGTCGAACCTTCCACCCCCCGACCCCCAGGGACCGTGACAGTGGAACTGTCTCGATCGCCAACCCGCGGGTGACGCAGGTCTCGGCACCCGCTAGGTTCCGAGCCATGGACATCACCGGATCCACCGCCATCGTCACCGGCGGCGCCTCGGGCATCGGCGCGGCCGCGGCCCGCCAGCTGGCCGCCAAGGGTGCCACCGTCGTCATCGCCGACCTCCAGGCCGACAAGGGCGAGGCCCTGGCCGAGGAGATCAAGGGCGTCTTCGCGCAGGTCGACGTGACCAACACCGACCAGATCAAGGCCGCGGTCGACGCCGCCACCGCGATCGCCCCGCTGCGCGCGGTCGTGAACTCCGCCGGCATCGGCTGGGCCCAGCGCACCATCGGCCGCGACGGCGAGTTCGACTCCGCCCACGACCTCGAGGCCTACCGCAAGGTGATCGCGATCAACCTGATCGGCACCTTCGACGTGACCCGCCTCGCCGCGACCGCCATGAGCCGCAACGAGCCCGACGCCGACGGCTGCCGTGGCGCCATCGCCAACCTGACGAGCGTGGCCGCGTTCGACGGCCAGATCGGCCAGGCGGCGTACTCCTCCTCCAAGGGCGGCGTCGTCGGCATGACCCTGCCGGTCGCGCGCGACCTGTCCTCGGCCGGCATCCGCCTCAACACCATCGCCCCGGGCCTGATCGACACCCCGATCTACGGCGAGGGCGAGCAGGCGGAGGCGTTCAAGGCCAAGCTCGGCGAGAGCGTGCTGTTCCCCAAGCGCCTCGGCGAGCCCGAGGAGCTCGCGAGCATGGTCGTGGAGACCATCATCAACTCCTACATGAACGCCGAGGTCATCCGCGTCGACGGCGGCATCCGGATGCCTCCCAAGTGAGCTCCTGAGCACCCGAGTCGTGCCCCTGAGCGCGCGCCATGGCGCCCGCTCAGGGGCACGACCCATGTGCGGGGCCCGTCACAGGTCGATGACCAGGTCCGTCCGCTCGGCGGCCGCCTCGACCAGCGCCGCGTTCGGGTCGTCCACGGCCCGCACCCAGGCCTCGGCCTCGTCCGGGCTCTTGCCGAACGCCACGTGCCGGTCCACCAGGCGCGATCGGCGCAGCGCCGGATCGACGCGCAGGTGCCACACCGCGTCCAGCTGGGCCCGCACCGCCTGCCACCGCGGCTCGTCGAGCAGCAGGTAGTTGCCCTCGGTCACGACGACCGGCGCCGATCCCGGCACCGGCAGCGCGCCGGCGATCGGCTGCTCCAGGTCGCGCTCGAAGCTCGGAGCCATCACCAGCGGCTCGCGGCCGCGCACGCGGGCCAGCAGGGCGGCGTACCCCTCGGCGTCGAAGGTCTCCGGCGCCCCCTTGCGATCCAGCAGCCCGCGCCGCGCGAGCTCGACGTCGGCGATGTGGAAGCCGTCCATCGGCACCACGACCGCGCCCCACGCCGACGCCAGCCGCGCCGCGAGCGTCGACTTCCCGACGCCCGGAGCGCCGGTCAGCCCGAGCAGCCGCCCGTCGAAGCCGGCACGCAGCGCGTCGAGATCCATCTGCTCAGGCTGCCAGAGCAGGCGGGACTAAACCCGTTCGCCGCGGCGTTGGAACAGACCTACTCTGGAGGTATATGAGCAACGCACGTGACACCGCCCCGGACCTCTCCGACGGCTTCTCGCTCGCCGACGAGCTGGAGGAGACCGACGCCTGGGAGGACGATCCCGCCGACGAGGACGCTGCCGGGGCCGACGGGTTCGAGTCGGGGTACGCCGACGAGCCCGACCCCGAGGAGCCGACGGTCGGCGCGATGGAGCTCGCCGAGCGCCACCAGCTGCGCCGCGTCGCCGGACTGCGCACCGAGCTCGAGGACATCACCGAGGTCGAGTACCGCCAGCTCCGGCTCGAGCGGGTCGTCCTCGTGGGCGTCTGGACCGAGGGCACCACGCAGGACGCCGAGAACTCGATGGCCGAGCTCGCGCTGCTCGCCGAGACCGCCGGCTCGGAGGTGCTCGAGGCGATCTACCAGCGCCGGCAGAGCCCCGACCCGGCGACGTACGTCGGCCGCGGCAAGGTCGAGGCGATCGGCGAGATCGTCCGGGCGACCGGCGCCGACACCGTCATCTGCGACGGCGAGCTCGCGCCCAGCCAGCTGAGGAACCTCGAGGACCGGCTCAAGGTCAAGGTCGTCGACCGGACCGCGCTGATCCTCGACATCTTCGCCCAGCACGCGAAGTCCAAGGAGGGCCAGGCCCAGGTCGAGCTGGCGCAGCTGCAGTACATGAAGCAGCGCCTGCGCGGCTGGGGTGGCAACCTCTCCCGCCAGGCCGGTGGCCGTGCCGCCGGCGGTGACGGCATCGGTGGTCGTGGCCCCGGTGAGACCAAGATCGAGACCGACCGCCGCCGCATCAACGACCGCATCGCCAAGCTCCGGCGCGAGCTCAAGGGCATGAAGGTCACCCGCGACGCCAAGCGCAGCCAGCGGCAGGCCAACCAGGTCCCGAGCGTGGCCATCGCCGGCTACACCAACGCCGGCAAGTCCAGCCTGCTCAACCGGCTGACCACCGCCGGGGTGCTCGTCGAGGACGCGCTGTTCGCGACCCTCGACCCGACCACCCGGCGCACCACCACCGCCGACGGCCGCGTCTACACGATGAGCGACACCGTCGGCTTCGTGCGGCACCTGCCCCACCAGCTGGTCGAGGCGTTCCGCTCGACGCTGGAGGAGGTCGCCGACGCCGACCTGCTGCTGCACGTGGTCGACGGCTCGCACCCCGACCCCGAGGGCCAGATCGCGGCGGTCCGCGAGGTGCTCGCCGACATCGACGCCACCGACGTGCGCGAGCTGATCGTCATCAACAAGGCCGACGCCGCCGACCCGATGGTCATCGCGCGCCTCCAGGCCCGCGAGCCGCACACCGTCGTGGTGTCGGCGAAGACCGGTCAGGGCATCGCCGAGGCGCTGGCCCGGGTCGAGGCCGAGCTGCCGCGCCCGGCGATCGAGTTCGAGGTGCTGCTGCCCTACAGCCGCGGCGACCTCGTCGACAAGATCCACCGCGCCGGCGAGATCGAGTCGATCGAGCACACCGCGGACGGCTCGCTGGTCCGTGGTCGCGCGGGCGAGTCGCTGGCCGGGGAGCTGGCGCAGTACGCCGTCGCGCCCCAGTCCTGAGCGCCAGTCCTGAGCACCAGTCCCGGCCATCAGCCACGATCCGGTCACGGTTCGGCGCTGATCGCCGTCTTCGGCTGCGCCGGGGCGGCCCCGGGCCGCACCATGGGGCCATGGCCTTCCGGGGGGCGCGGCGTGAGCCGGCGGAGCAGAGCGGGCGACCGCACCGTCGTCTTTCGGTCGTGGCGCTCGCCGCGGTGCTCGTGGCCCTGTCGGTGGTCGTCGTGACCGGCCGCGCGACCGGCTCCGGGCCGACCCGGTGCGAGACGTTCGCCGCCGACTCGGCGGCCCGCGCGGGCGCGGTGTCCGGGGCGGGGGAGGACCTGCTGGTCATCGGCGACTCCTGGACCGCCGGTCTCGGTCTCGACGAGCCGACCCGGTCCTGGACCGTCCGGCTGCCCGGGCGCGTGCACACCGCCGGCTTCTCCGGCTCCGGGTTCAGCGCCGGCGCCTCGGGCTGCGGCCCGCAGGTGTCGTTCGCGGCGCGGGCGAGGGCGGCGCTGCGTCCGCTGCCCGCGGGTACGCCGGTGGTCGTGGCGGGCGGCCTCAACGACTGGGACATGTCCGCGGCGGAGATCACCGCAGGGTTCGAGCGGCTCCTCGGCCAGCTCGACGGCCACCCGCTGACCGTCGTCGGGCCCGCGGCCGCGCCGGCGCGGTCGGCGTACGTCCCGCGGGTCGAGGGCGTGCTCGAGCGGCTCTGCGCGGAGCACGGTGTGCGGTTCGTGGCGGTGAGCGACCTGTCGCTGGACTACCTCCCGGACCTGCTGCACCTCACCCCGGCCGGTCACGCCGCGTTCGGTGACGCGGTGGCCGTGAGGTTGTCCACAGACGCCTGACGGCGAGGCGGGGAACGTCCCCGGCCGCGACTAGGGTGCTCGGCGTGAGTGAGCCGAGGACCAGCGTCAGCGCCGTGCTGGAGACGGCCGTGACCGCCCTCGGCGGTGCCACCCGTGAGGGCCAGGTGCAGATGGCCGAGGAGGTCGGTCGGGCGCTGGCCGACGACCAGCACCTGCTCGTCCAGGCCGGCACCGGCACCGGCAAGTCGTTGGCCTACCTCGTGCCCTCCCTGCTGCACGACAAGCGGGTGGTCGTGGCGACCGCGACGCTCGCGCTGCAGCACCAGCTCGTCGAGCGTGACGTGCCGCGGCTGATGGAGGCGATGAAGGGCCAGGACGGTGTCGACACCTCCTACGCCGTGCTCAAGGGTCGCTCCAACTACGCCTGCCTCCACCGCGTGCGCGAGGGCGTGCCCGACGACCAGGGGGCGCTCGTCCAGCTGCCCGAGGGGTCGATGGGGCAGAAGGTCCTCGAGCTGCGCGCGTGGGCCGAGGAGGACGCCGAGAACGGCGGGTCCGGCGAGCGCGACAACGCCCCTCGCCACACCGAGCGGGAGTGGCGCCAGGTCTCCGTCGGCCATCGTGACTGCCTGGGCGCGCAGCGCTGCCCGTTCGGCCAGGAGTGCTTCGCCGAGCTCGCGCGGGAGAAGGCGCACCGCTCGCACCTGATCATCACCAACCACTCGCTGCTGGCCATCGACGCCATCGAGGGCGTCCCGATGATCCCGGAGTACGACGCCGTCGTGATCGACGAGGCGCACGAGCTCGTCGCCCGGGTGACCCAGGCGGCCACCGACGAGCTCACGGCCCCCGACGTGGAGCGGGCGGCGCGACGCGCGCGCAAGCACGTCTCCGCGGAGGGCGCGAGCAACCCCGCCGACGACCTCGCTGACGCGGGTGAGGCGCTGCGCGACGCGATCACGACCGCCTCGCCGGGGCGGTTCGAGGTGCTGCCCGAGCAGCTCGGCGACGCCCTGCAGCTGGTGCGCGACGCGGCCCGTGCGTGCGTCTCGGCGTTCCCGAAGGAGAAGCCGGGGGAGGGCGACGGAGACCCCGGGCGCCAGCAGGCCAAGGGCTCGGTGCAGGACGTCTTCGCCGTCGCCGAGCGGATGGCCGCCGACCTGGAGTCCGACGTGCTGTGGCTCTCCGAGGGCGGGGAGCGCTCCGCGCCGCGGCTGTGCGTGGCGCCGCTGCAGGTGTGGGGCCAGATGCGCGACAAGCTGCTCACCGACAAGACCGTCGTGATGACCTCGGCGACGCTGATGCTCGGCGGTGACTTCTCCTCGGTCGCCACCTCCGTGGGGCTCAAGCCCTCGGAGCGGGTCGTCGACGGAGGGTCGGTCCCTGAGGGCGACGGGGTCCTGCCGTGGCGCGGGGTCGACGTGGGCTCGCCCTTCGACTATGGCCGCCAGGGCATCCTCTACGTCGCCCGGCACCTCCCGCCGCCGGGCCGCGACGGCCTCGTGAAGGCCCAGCTCGACGAGATCGCCGAGCTCGTCGACGCCGCCGACGGCCGCACGCTGGGGCTGTTCTCCTCGCGCCGGGCCGCGGAAGCGGCGGCCGAGGCGGTCCGCGAACGGCTGCCGCACCTGACGACCCTGGCCCAGGGCGACGCCCAGCTGCCCGAGCTGGCGAAGCAGTTCGTCGAGGACCACCACACCGTCCTGTTCGGCACCCTCTCGCTGTGGCAGGGCCTCGACGTCCCCGGCGACACCTGCCAGCTGGTGCTCATCGACCGCATCCCCTTCCCGCGCCCCGACGACCCACTGATGAGTGCGCGGCAGAAGGCCGCCGACAAGGCCGGCGGCAACGGCTTCATGCAGGTCGCGGCCGCCCACGCCGCGCTGCTGATGGCCCAGGGCGCCGGCCGCCTGATCCGCACCACCACCGACCGCGGCGTCGTCGCCGTGCTCGACCCGCGGCTCGCGACGGCCCGCTACGGCTCCTTCCTCAAGGCGAGCCTGCCGCCCATGTGGACGACCACCGACCCCGCCGTCGTACGCCAGGCCCTCACGCGGCTCGCCGCCTCCGCCGGCTGAGCCGCGGGGTGCCAGCGGGCCCGGGATCACGACGTTCTGCAGGAGAAACGGCTATCTGGCCTGCAGAACGTCATGATCGAGCGGCGGTGCGTGGTCAACCGTCCGCGCCCGTCGGTCCGTTGATGCCTCACCGCTCCCGGTGCGGCCGTGGTGGGGCGGTGCGTGGGCAACCGACCCCCGAGACCGGTCGGTTGGTGGCTCACCGCTCCTGTGGTCGACCTCAGATCCGGGGCTTGCCGTCGTACCTCTTCTTCGGCGTGCGCATCCCGAAGAACTTCGCCACGGTGGGCGCCACGTCGACGGTGCGGGCGTGGGCGGAGGAGACCTTGCCGGCCTTGACCGCGGGGTGCCCGCCGCCGATGAAGAACGGGATCGACCGGGTCGCGGGGTGGCCGTGGTTGCCGGGGATCGGGTTGTTCGTGACCGGGTTGGGGTCGGAGAAGCGCCAGCCGGCCTGGCAGAACACCACGACGTCGCCGGACTCCGGGCCCAGCCGCAGCCACGGCGTACGCCGGTCCCAGGCCTTCAGCACGCCCGATGTCGCCTCGGCGATCTGCTGGATGCGCTTGACCGCCTTGTCGAGCTTGCCCTTTGGGCCGGTCCAGTAGACGAGGTCGGCGCCGCCGTTGTCGGCGATGACGACGTTGCCTGCCAGCAGCGGGTCCTCGTCCATCGCGCCCTGCAGCGTGATCACGTTGGTGGGGATCGACCAGTCCATCGAGTGGTCGGCGAGGACGATGACCATCGAGTGCTCCCACGCACCGCTGGACTTCAGCCCGTCGATGAACTGCCCGACGAGCAGGTCGGTGTCGAGCAGCGCCGCCTGCCGCAGCAGCCGCAGGTTGGTGCCGGTGAAGTCGGTGTGGCCGACCCGGTCGATGTCGCCGAGGTTGACGAAGACCAGGTGCGGGTCGAGCTCCTCGACCATCGAGGTGAGCGCGTTGTAGGTCAGCAGGTCCGGTGCGTGACCGGAGACAGGGATGTAGAGCTCGGGCTCCCAGCGGTGGGTGGCCCGCTCGCCGAAGACGCCGACGAGGTACTCCTTGCTCAGCACCGTGCCGGTGGTGAAGCCACGCCTGTTGAGCCGCTCGATGATCGTCTTGACCCGGATGTCGCTGGGCTGGTCCATGTCGCGGATCTCGCCGAGCTCGCGGTCGTAGAAGGAGTTGGCCGGCACGCCCGAGCGGTCGGGCCGCACGCCGGTCATCATCATCACGTGGTTGGGGATCGTCTCCATGACCGGCATGGAGGTCGCCCGCGGCCACCACATCCCGCCCTCGCGCAGCGCGTGCAGGTTGGGCGTGAGGGTCGGCTCGATCTCGTCGGGGCGGCAGCCGTCGGTGACCAGCACGTAGCAGCGCTTCTTGGTCCTCGGGCTCGCGGCGTCGGCCGGGGCAGCCGCGCCGAGAGCGCTGGAGAACGCCAGGCCGGACGCGGCGGCGGTGAGGACGGTCCGACGGCTGGCGCGGATCTCCTCGAGCCGCCGGGCGGCGCGCTCGGGGGAGCCGGTGAGGGGGGCGTCCTGGCACATCACGCCTCCAAGGGGGCGTCGACGGCGGTGACCCGGCCGGTCCCGGCGATCGTCTCGTACGACGTCGACCACTCGATCGAGGTGTTCGCGTCGTCCCGGGCGCCGATGACGTACCAGTCCATCTGCGCCCGCTCGGGGGTGATGTCGAGGACGGAGTACCCGTGGTTGTCGAAGTCGAGGTACTTGATGTGCCGGTTGTTGGCCAGGATCGCCGTCTCCACCAGCGGCGTCAGCTGCGGGGCGCCGGTGATGTCCTTGAGGTTGTTGGACGTGACCGAGGAGCACACGAACTCCACGCCGTAGGAGTCCCCGTAGAGCGGCTGCGTGGAGGTGTCCATCGGCAGCTCGCAGGCCCAGCCGGAGTGGATGTCGCCGGTGACGAACAGGACGTCCTTGACCTGGTGGTCGCGGATGTGGCCGAGCACCTCGCGCCGATCGGCGGTGTAGCCGTCCCACTGGTCGACGTTGTAGGGCGCCCCGTCGGCGGGGAGGATGCCGGTCACGTCGTTGATCGGGTCGATGAGGTCGTTGGGCAGGTCGCCGAAGGTGACCGGCGCGATCATCACCGGGTTGCCGATCACCTTCCACTGCGGGGCGTGGTCGCCGCGCGTCAGCGACTCCTTGAGCCACGCCATCTGCTTCTTGCCGGTGATCGAGCGGGACGGGTCGCTGACGGTGGCGTCGACGCCGGGCAGGGCGGCCTGCTCGTCGCGGTAGGTGCGCAGGTCGAGCATGGAGACCTCGGCGAGCTGGCCGAAGCGCATCCGGCGGTAGAAACGGGTGCCGTCGCCCAGCGCGGCGGTGCCGTCCATGCGGACCGGCATCCACTCGTCGTACGCGCGGTGGGCGCGGGCGCGCCGCTTCTTGTAGTCGCCCTCGGACTCGTCGTGGTTCTCCGCGCCGGCCTTCCACTGGTCGTTGGTGACCTCGTGGTCGTCCCAGGTGAGGATCCAGGAGTAGCGCGCGTGCAGGGCCTGCAGGTCGGGGTCGAGCTTGTAGCTGGCGTGCCGGCGGCGGTAGTCCTCCAGGCTCACCATCTCGTGCGGCGGGTCGTGCGGGCGGACCACGACGTTGTCCTGGCCCATGCCGTAGCCGCTGGTGGGGTACTCGTAGAGGTAGTCGCCCAGGTGCAGGATCGCGTGCAGGTCCTGGCGCGCTGCGAGGGCGCGGTAGGGCGTGAAGAACCCGGCCTCGAGGTTGGAGCAGGACACGACACCGAAGCGCAGGTTGTCCAGTGCGGCCCGCTTGCGGGGTGCGGTGCGCAGTCGCCCGACGGGGCTCTTCTGGCCCAGGGCGATGAACCGGTAGTGGTACTCCTTGCCTGGCTTGAGGCCCTTGGCGTCGAGCTTGACGGTGTGGTCGCGACCCGCGCTGGTGCGGAACCTGCCCTTGCGGACGATCTTGTTGAACCTCGCGTCCTTCGCGACCTGCCAGGTCACCGTGACCGGCTTGCCCTTGCCCGAGCCGGGGGTCGCCGAGGGCGTGGGGGTGACGCGGGTCCAGATGACCACGCGCCGCGGCAGCGGGTCGCCGGAGGCGACACCGTGCTGGAAGACCTCGTGACCGGCCTTCCCGCGATCGGCGGCGCCGGTCTGCCCGGACTCCTCGGCGTCGGCCGCGCGTACGCCGGTGCCGAGCACGCCGACGGCGGCGGCTCCCGCGGCGCCGGTCGCGAGGACGGTGCGGCGGGGGAGCGAGGACGAGGCGGGGGGAGCCGTGGTGGGGGTGGTCGGCGTGGTCTTCGTCGAGGTCACGCCCCATCCAACGACACAGCCCGGTGTTTCGTGACGGTTTCGACGGTGTGAGCACCGTCCGTTCACCCGGGGGTCGCGAGATGGTCGAGGTGCGAGGCGCGCCAGCGACGAGCGGGCGTCGAGACCCACCCGCCGCCGGCGTACCCCTCAGACCTTGCGCAGGACCGCGGTGACGATGCCGAGGATCGTGGCGTGGGTGCCGTCGATGGGCTCGAACGCCTCGTTGTGCGGCATCAGCCAGACCTGCCCGTTCTTGCGGGAGAAGGTCTTGACCGTCGCCTCGCCGTCGATCATGGCGGCGACCATCTGACCGTTCTCGGCGGTGTTGGCCTGGCGGATCACGACGTAGTCGCCGTCGCAGATCGCGGCGTCGATCATCGACTCACCGCGCACCTCGAGGAGGAAGAGCTGGCCGTCACCGACGAGCTGCTTGGGCAGCGGGAAGACGTCCTCGACCTGCTCCTCGGCGAGGATCGGCGCGCCGGCGGCGATCCGGCCGAGCATCGGCACGTAGGACGCGGCGGGCAGGGTGTCGCCGACGCCGGTCTCGTCGAAAGAGCTCTCGCCGGCCGAGGAGATCGCACGGCGGGCGGCCATCGACTCGGGCAGGAAGACCTCCAGGGCGCGCGGGCGGCTGCCGTCGCGCTTGATGAAGCCCTTCTCCTCGAGCACCTTGAGCTGGTGGGCCACCGAAGAGGTGCTGGTCAGGCCGACGGCCTGTCCGATCTCGCGCATGCTGGGCGGGTAGCCGCGGTGAGCCACCGAGTCGCGGATCGTCTCGAGCACCTTGGTCTGGCGCGGGGTGAGGCCGCTGGCGTCGGGCGGGCCGTCGGGGAGCGCGCTCACGCCGGGGGCGGCGTCGTCGTGGCTGGTCGCCATGGGGGTCCTCCTCGTCACGGCCACCGGGGGAGCGGGTCCCGGCGGCACGGCCTGCGTCGTGGTGTGCCCACGCTATGACTGATCCATCCCGTGATCAAACATGTGTTCGAATCGGCGTGTCGAGCACACTCGGGCCATGACGCCTCCTACCGTCCCCACCGCCCCGACCGGACGCAGCGCGGTGGTGACCGGCGCGGCACGCGGCATCGGTCGTGGCATCGCCGAGCGCCTCGTCTCACAGGGGTACGCCGTCGTCGTCACCGACGTCGACGCGGCCGCCGTCCAGGCGACCGCGGCCGAGATCGGGGCGGTCGCCGGGCTGGCCCACGACGTGCGCGACCCGGCGGCACACCGCCATGTCGCAGAGGTAGCGGCCGGGCACGGTCGGCTGGCGGCGTGGTTCAACAACGCGGGGGTCGGTGACGACGGCCGCCTCTCCGAGCTCTCCGAGGACCAGGTGCGACGCCTGGTCGAGGTCAACCTCCTGGGTGTGCTGTGGGGGATGCGCGCCGCGCTGGAGGCCTTCGCCGGCCCCGGCGGCGACGGCTCCGGGGACATCGTCAACACCGCCTCGCTGTCCGGGCTCGGTCCGGTGCCGGGCTACAGCGTGTACGCCGCGACGAAGGCCGCCACCGTGTCGGCCACGATGTCCGTGGCGGCCGAGTCGCCGCGCCGGGTGCGGGTCCACGCGATCTGCCCCGACGGGGTGCAGACGGCGATGCTCGACGAGCAGGACCCCGAGGGGCTCGGAGCGGCCCTGGTCCACTCCGGTGGTCGCATCCTGACCGTCGAGGAGATCGCCGAGCTGGCCGTGGGACTGGTGGGCACCGGCCGGGTCGTCCGCACGGTGCCGGTCTGGCGTGGCGCCCTGATGCGCACGATCTCCCTGGCGCCAGGGGTCGCCGCCAAGGGCACCGCGCTCTTCGCGGCGCAGGGGCGTCGGGCGCTGCGGCGGGGCTGACCCGCGCTGCTCGTCGGAGGGGGTCGAACATTTGTTCGCTCGACCCCTTGATCTCGTTCGAACACCTGATCTAGTCTCGTACACGTGTTCGATCGAACTGGTGGTCGAGCCGTCGGCCCCAGGCCCTCCCGGTCCTCCCTGATCGGGACTGTCGGTGGTCGTCGGTAGACATCGGTTCGCAGACCCACTCCGACTTCCCCAGGAGATCCCGATGAGCACCATGGTCCTTCCCGCAGTCCACACCTCGACCCGCCTCGGCGCTGGGCCCTCGACGGCCGGACACGTCCGACTGACCCGCCGCGGTCGCCTGGCCGTCTTCGTGGTCGGCCTGCTGGTGGCCGTGGCGATCGCGGTCGCCTTCGCCGGCGGCTCTGTCGCGACCTCGGAGAAGGGCGAGCCCGTGCCCACCGACACGATCGTCGTCGGCACCGGTGTGACGCTGTGGGACATCGCCTCGGCGCGGGCCGAGGGCGGCGACGTGCGCGACATGATGTCGACGATCCAGCAGCTCAACCACCTCGACAGCGGCATGCTCGTCGCCGGTCAGCGCCTGCGGGTGCCGGCCGCCGGCTGAGCGACCGAGCGTTTCGGCAGCACAGGCAGCCACCAGACTTCGCCGGTCGATTCGACCCCGGCCGGCGAAACCACGGGGAAGACGAGGGGCGGGCCCACGGCGGGCCCGCCCCTCGGTGGTGTCTGGGGTTGCAAGGTCTGACCGATGTCAGTCAGACCTTCGGGTTCGCGCTCGAACCTTCGACCGCGATCCTCACGGTGGGACTGACGTCAGTCAGACCCTTCCGGCGCCCGTCGTCTGCAGGGGCGACGACATGCTCAGCGGGCGGCCCGCTTGCCCCCCTTGGGTCGTGGCGGCGCCGGGTCCTCGCCCGGGGCGGCCGCGGGCGCCACGAGCCCCAGGATGCGCAGCAGGCGAGCCGCGAGCATCAGTCCGGCGAAGAGGCAGGCCATCGCGCCGAGGGAGGCGAGCGCCAGGAACCACCAGGCGGCGGCCCTGCCCTCGCGGGCGGTGGTGCCGAAGTCGATGGCGGCCCACACGAGGTATCCCCAGGCGACGACCAGCGCGGTGACGCCGACGGCGTGGACGAGAAGTCGCCGGGTCCGGTGTGGCTGGTCCGGGCGCGGGCCGCTGTGCGATCCGTGCTTCCCCGTGCTCCCGGCCACCGCGCCATTGTTCCCGATGGCCCCAGGAGTCACGCGGCCGAACCGCCGGGGCGGCCGGGTTCACGGCCGGGTTCTCGGGGGGTTCGCGACGGGCGCGCGAGGGGGACGAACGGCCCGCTGGACGGGCTGGAGGACCCTGTCGGGGGGATGGTGCGCGTGGCTAGCCTGGCGCCGTGTCCGACGCCGAGGCCCCGATGGCCCACCTCGAGGTCGAGGTCGAGCGTGCCGTCGTCGTCCACGACGTGGTGCGCGCAGTGGTGGCAGACCTGGTGGCCCTCCCGGACGTCGCGCGGGTGGCGGTGGCGCTGACCGAGGGTGGCGGGCGGCGGCTGCGCTTCTGCTCGGTCCGCCGCGGCGAGGGGCCGCCGACCGAGCTGGACTGGTGCCACATCGACGCCTACGACGATGTGCCGCTCAACGATGTGGTCCGCACAGGCCGCCCGATCCTGGCCGCGCTCACCACGCTGGAGGAGCGCTGGCCCTGGCTGGCCGAGCAGGAGACAGCGGCGGGCAACGTCGCGGCCGCGGTCGTCCCGTTGCTGGGCGCGAGCGCCCGGCTCGGAGGGCTGTTCCTGCTCTACGACCGGCCGCAGGAGTTCGGACCCGAGCAGCGTGAGCAGCTCGAGGGCCTGGCCCGGCGTACCTCGGCGGCGCTGCACGAGGTGAGCGCCCGCCGCTCCGGTCACGCCGACGACGCGCTCGAGGAGGTGCTGGACGGCGGGTCGGCGGTGGAGCACGCCGGACGCACCGCCAGCCTGCGCCTGCTGCCCGAGCCCACCGCGCCGCGCGAGGCCCGGGCGTTCCTGGCGGCGGAGCTGCGCCACTGGGGCGTCGACGACGACATCGTCGAGACCGCCCAGCTGTGCCTGTCCGAGGTCGTCACCAACGCCGTCCACCATGCCCGGACCGTCGCGGACCTGCGCATCTCGGTCGAGGAGGCCGTCCTGACCGTGGTCGTGCGCGACTTCGGGGCGGGCGCCGACGTGGTGGCCCCGCTGGATGGCGAGGACCCGTTGGTGGTCTACGGCCGGGGCCTGATGCTGGTGGAGGCGATGACCGACCGGTGGGGCTCCGAGCACGACGCCGGCGGCACGACGGTGTGGTTCTCCATCGACCTCGCGGAGGACTCCGCGCCCTGACGACCCGCAGGCCCGACTCCGTCGAGTCGCGAGGCCCGCTGCCGCCGGCCGTGCTTCACTGTGGCGCCAGTCACACGTGCGGAGGTCTTGATGAACGACTCGGTGCTGATCAGCGTGGGTCTCCCGATCGCCTTGGCGATCATCATGTTCGGGCTCGGCCTCTCCCTGGAGGTCGGTGACTTCCGACGGGTGGCGCGCACCCCGCGCGCGGTGGTGGTCGCCCTGGGGCTGCAGGTGCTGGTCCTGCCCGTCATCGCCTTCGGCCTGGTGGTCGCCTTCGACCTCGACCCGTTGCTGGCGGTGGGCGTGATGCTGCTCGCGGCCTCACCGGGCGGCACGACCGCCAACCTGTTCAGCCACCTCTTCCGCGGCGACGTCGCGCTCAACATCACGCTGACGGCGATCAACTCCGTCCTGGCGGCCGTGACGATCCCCCTGGTCACCAACCTGGCCATCGGCTACTTCGACACCGACGGCGACCTGGGGCTGCAGTGGTCGAAGGTCGTGCAGGTCATCGCCATCGTGCTGGTCCCCGTGGCTGTCGGGATGCTGGTGCGCCGCTGGTCGCGGGAGTTCGCCGCGCGTGCCGACAAGCCGGTGCGGGTCTTCTCGATCGTGGTGCTCGTGGCCGTCGCCGTGGGTGCGTTGCTGGGGGAGCGGGAGAACCTCGGGGACTACCTGCGGCAGGTGGGCCTGGTCACCGGCCTGCTGTGCGTGCTCAGCCTCAGCCTCGGGTACGCCGGCGCGCGGCTGGCTCGCCTCGAGCAGCCGCAGGCCGTGGCCAGCTCGATGGAGGTCGGCATCCACAACACCACCGTGGCGCTGACCATCGCCCTCTCGGTGCTCGACAGCACCGAGGTGGCGATCCCCGCCGCGGTCTACTCGATCCTCATGTACGTCCTCGCGACGGCGTTCGGGTTCCTCATCACCCGCGGGGTCCGCGGAGCCGACCGGGTGGGTGTCTGACCCTCGCCCCTGGCCGGTCTGCGGCCCTCCCGTGAAGGTCGCGACACGCCCGTCCTGGCGGTGACTCGATGCGCCGACAGGGCGCTGACCTGCGGCTTTGCGACGGGTGTGATCCAGATGACGTCAATCTCGTCGGTCCACTTGCGTGCCTAGTGATCGAGGCGTACGGTTCCCACTACATCTAGTACTTACACGGATGTAGTTATCCACATCTAGTTCACAGAGCCGGGGTGGAAGACTCACATCTCCCTCGTGGTTCTCCACAGGGAGAGCCCCGATCTCCACATCGACTGCACACCCCTGAGCCAGGGGTGTCGCTGCCGCGCCCGCGACCCGTTTCGACCATCCGATCACGTGAAGGAGCCTCGCTGTGCACTGCCCGTACTGCCGAGCCACCGACACCCGGGTGCTCGACTCGCGGGTCGCCGAGGACGGCGGGTCGATCCGCCGCCGGCGTACCTGCTCCACGTGCGAGCGACGGTTCACCACCGTCGAGCTGATGCAGCTGACCGTGGTCAAGCGCTCGGGCGCCACCGAGCCGTTCGTCCGCGAGAAGGCTGTCTCCGGTGTCCGCAAGGCCTGCAAGGGCCGACCGGTCTCCGAGGACCAGCTCGCCTGCCTGGGCCAGGAGGTCGAGGACGCGCTGCGCAACGCCGGCGCCGCCGAGATCCCCGCCCACGAGGTCGGGCTGGCCATCCTGGGCCCGCTGCGCCGCCTCGACGAGGTCGCCTACCTCCGCTTCGCCTCCGTCTACCGGGCCTTCAGCTCCGCGGCGGACTTCGAGGCCGAGATCGCGATGCTGCGCGAGACCGGCGACGTGGCCTCGGCGGTCGAGGAGGTCGCCCCGCGACCGTCTCGAGACCCCGAGCCCGCCCCTCAGCCCACGGGCTGACACAGACCGCCCGGCAGGTAGTGGGGAAGCTGCCTGCCGGGCGCACCAATCCCTCTCCCCACCACCCGCGCACCAGCGCAGCACGACTGTCGGTGGCCGGACCGAGACTGGCCACCGACGACCCACCACCCCACCCCTCAGACCGGGAACAGAGGAGCACCACCATGACCGAGACGGTGAGCGGCGCAGGATCGCAGGCGAAGGCCGGAGCAGGCCTCGTCATCGAGCGCGTCTTCAGCACCGAGGGTACCCACCCCTACGACGAGCTGACCTGGGAGCGCCGCGACGTCGTCCAGACCAACTGGAAGACCGGCGAGACCGTCTTCGAGCAGAAGGGCGTGGAGTTCCCCTCCACCTGGTCGGTCAACGCCTCGACCATCGTCACGACCAAGTACTTCCGCGGCGCGGTGGGCAGCGAGGCGCGGGAGTGGAGCCTCAAGCAGCTCATCGACCGCGTGGTGAAGACCTACACCAAGGCCGGCATCGACCACGGCTACTTCGCCACCGACGCCGACGCCGAGCTCTTCGAGCACGAGCTGACCTGGCTGCTGGTCAACCAGTACTTCTCCTTCAACTCCCCGGTCTGGTTCAACGTGGGCACCCCGAGCCCGCAGCAGGTCTCGGCCTGCTTCATCCTCTCCGTCGACGACTCGATGGACTCGATCCTGAACTGGTACAAGGAGGAGGGCTTCATCTTCAAGGGCGGCTCCGGTGCCGGCCTCAACCTTTCCCGCATCCGCTCCTCCAAGGAGCTCCTCTCCTCCGGCGGCACCGCCTCGGGCCCGGTCTCCTTCATGCGTGGTGCCGACGCCTCCGCGGGCACCATCAAGTCCGGTGGCGCCACGCGTCGCGCGGCGAAGATGGTCGTCCTCGACGTCGACCACCCCGACATCGAGGAGTTCGTGCAGACCAAGGCCCGCGAGGAGGACAAGATCCGCGTTCTGCGTGACGCCGGGTTCGACATGGACCTCGGCGGCAACGACATCACCTCGGTCCAGTACCAGAACGCCAACAACTCCGTGCGCGTCAGCGACGAGTTCATGCGCGCGGTCGAGGAGGGCACCGACTTCGGTCTGCGCGCCCGCAAGACCGGCGAGGTCATCGAGACCGTCGACGCCCGCGACCTGTGGCGCAAGATCGCCACCGCCGCGTGGGAGTGCGCCGACCCGGGCCTGCAGTACGACGACACGATCAACGACTGGCACACCAACCCCGAGACCGGGCGGATCACCGCGTCCAACCCGTGCTCGGAGTACATGTCGCTGGACAACTCCTCGTGCAACCTCGCCTCGCTGAACCTCCTGAAGTTCCTCAAGGACGACGACACCTTCGACGCCGAGCTGTTCGCGAAGGCGGTGGAGTTCATCATCACCGCGATGGACATCTCCATCTGCTTCGCCGACTTCCCGACCGAGTCGATCGGCCAGACCACCGTCGACTACCGCCAGCTCGGCATCGGCTACGCCAACCTCGGCGCCCTGCTGATGGCCATGGGCCTGGGCTACGACTCCGAGGGTGGCCGTGCGATGGCCGCGACCATCACCTCGCTGATGACCGGCACCTCCTACAAGCGCTCGGCCGAGCTCGCCGGCGTGGTCGGTCCCTACAACGGATACGCCCGCAACGCCGAGGCCCACAAGCGCGTCATGCGCAAGCACCAGGCCGCCAACGACTCGGTGCGCACCCTGCACGTCAACGACACCGCGACCCACAAGCTGGCGACGGCCGCGTGGGCCGACGTGATCGCGCTGGGTGAGACCAACGGCTTCCGCAACGCGCAGGCCTCGGTGCTCGCGCCCACCGGCACCATCGGCTTCATGATGGACTGCGACACCACCGGCATCGAGCCCGACTTCTCCCTGGTGAAGTTCAAGAAGCTCGTCGGCGGCGGCTCGATGCAGATCGTCAACCAGACCATCCCGCGGGCGCTGAAGAAGCTCGGCTACCAGCCCGAGCAGGTCGAGGCGATCGTCGACTACATCGCCGAGCACGGCCACGTCGTCGACGCCCCCGGTCTGAAGACCGAGCACTACGAGATCTTCGACACCGCGATGGGTGTGCGTGCCCTCAAGCCGATGGGTCACGTGCGGATGATGGCGGCTGCCCAGCCGTTCCTCTCCGGCGCCATCTCCAAGACCGTCAACCTCCCCGAGAGCGCGTCGATCGAGGACGTCGAGGACATCTACTTCCAGTCCTGGAAGCTGGGTCTGAAGGCCACGGCCATCTACCGCGACAACGCGAAGGTCGGCCAGCCGCTCTCGGACGCGAAGGCGAAGAAGAGCGACGCCGCTGCGGACGCCGAGGCCGAGGTCGTCGAGAAGATCGTGGAGAAGGTCGTCTACGCCCCGACCCGCAAGCGCCTGCCGAAGTCGCGCATCTCGCGCACCACCTCCTTCACCGTGGGTGGCGCCGAGGGCTACATGACCTCCGGTGCCCACGACGACGGCGAGCTGGGCGAGATCTTCCTCAAGCTCGGCAAGCAGGGCTCGACCCTGGCCGGCGTGATGGACGCGTTCTCGATCGCGGTCAGCATCGGCCTGCAGTACGGCGTGCCGCTGGAGACCTACGTCTCGAAGTTCACCAACCTGCGCTTCGAGCCGGCCGGTCTCACCGACGACGCTGACGTGCGGATGGCCCAGTCGCTGATGGACTACGTGTTCCGTCGCCTCGCGTTGGACTACCTGCCCTTCGAGTCCCGCCAGGCCCTGGGCATCTACTCGGCCGAGGAGCGCCAGCGCTACCTCGAGACCGGCTCCTACGAGCCCACCGAGGAGACCGGCTCGGCCGCCGAGCTGGTGGAGTCCGCCCCGATCGACAAGGGCGCCCCGGTGGACATCACCATCGAGGAGAAGGCCGCACCGGCGGTCGAGCAGGCCCCCGAGGCCGAGGTCAAGCAGGCCCATACCTCCGCCGAGCTCATGGAGAAGCTGACCGGCACCGCGGTCGACAGCCCGCTCTGCTTCACCTGCGGCACCAAGATGCGCCCGGCCGGCTCCTGCTACGTCTGTGAGGGTTGCGGCAGCACCTCCGGCTGCAGCTGATGTCAGTTCTCATCAGGATGCGACAGCATTCTCACTTCATTGAGACGGATTCTCACGAGAGTGCGACGGATTCTCATTAAGGTGCGACACCGCTAGCAGACTGCAAGCAGAGGGACCGGAGGCCACTAGGCCACCGGTCCCTCTGTCGCTTCTCCAGTGTCCGCTTCTGGCTCCCCTCTGTGTCAAGACACGGCTGGCAGGGGCGTTCTAGGCTGGGGCGTGACGGGCCCCGGAGTGGCCGATCCGAAGAGCCGGTGTTGAGGTTG
>LUPK01000050.1 GCA_001627335.1 Nocardioides sp. REDSEA-S33_B3
GGGCCGACCGCGGAGGTGGTCGAGCCGGCCGAGGAGCGCCCCGCGCCGAGCCGCGGCGAGCAGACCGAGCTGGGGGTGCGGGCCTTCGGACGCGAGGTCGACACCGCCTGGCGTCGTACCTCCTACTCGGGGCTGGTCCGCGTGGAGGAGCAGGCGCCCTCGGTCGGCAGCGAGCCGGCGGTGACGGTGCTGACCGACGAGCCCGACGAGTCCCTGCCCGACCTGCCCGGCATGCCTGCCCCCGCTGCTGAGCCGGACGCCGAGCCGGCGCATCCGTCCCCGGTCTCGCCGATGGCCGAGCTGCCGGCAGGCGCCGCGTTCGGGTCGCTGGTCCACGCGGTCCTGGAGCACGCCGACCCCGACGCCCCCGTCCTCGAGGCCGAGCTGCGGGCGCGGGTCGGCGAGGAGCTGCGCTGGTGGCCGGTCGACGTCGATCCCGATGTGCTCGCCGCGGCCCTGGTGCCGCTGCACCACACGCCGCTCGGGCCGCTGGCCGGCGACCGGACGCTGGCGCAGGTCCCGCTGCGCGACCGCCTGCGCGAGCTGGATTTCGAGCTGCCCATGGCCGGTGGCGACCACGCCGCCGGCGACCGGCCCGGGCACCTCGTCGGCGACGTGGCCGACCTGCTGCGCACGCACCTGCCCGAGGGCGACCCGCTGCTGCCGTACGCCGACCGGCTGGCCCGGCCGCCGCTGGCCGACCAGCCGCTGACGGGCTATCTCGGCGGCTCGGTCGACGCGGTGCTCCGCGTGGGCTCGGGTGCCGACCAGCGCTTCCTGGTCGTCGACTACAAGACCAACCTGCTCGGCGAGCAGGGGCGGCCGCCGACGGCCGCCGACTACGCCCCACCGGCGCTGGCCGAGGCGATGCTGCACAGCCACTACCCGCTCCAGGCGCTGCTCTACAGCGTCGTCGCGCACCGCTACCTGCGCTGGCGGCTGCCCGGCTACGAGCCGGAGACCCACCTCGGCGGCGTGCTCTACCTCTACCTGCGAGGCATGTGCGGGCCGGAGACCCCGACCACCGACGGTGTCCCGGCCGGTGTCTTCTCCTGGCGCCCGCCGGCGGCGCTGGTGACCGCGCTGTCGGACCTGCTCGACGCGCCTGCCCCCGACCCCGCCCCCACCGCCGGGGAGGCCCGATGATCGAGCGCTTCGAGCCCACCGACGCCCACGACCGACGGCTGGTGCCGGGCCTGGACGGCCTGCTGGGCGCCTTCAACGCCGCGGGCGTGCTGGCGGCGGCCGACGTGCACACCGCGCTGCGCCTCGGCGAGCTCGTCGGCGAGGACGACGAGCGGCTCCGGCTCGGGGTCGCGCTGGCCGTGCGCGCCGCTCGGCACGGCTCGGTCTGCGTGGACCTGACAGGCATCGCCGACGGCGACGACCTGCCCTGGCCCGACGGCGACGGCTGGGCCGACGACCTGGCGGTCTCGGCCTTCGCCGCCTCGTCGGTGGCGCGGGTCGAGCACGGCCTGGTCTACCTCGACCGCTACTGGCGCGAGGAGGGGCAGGTTCGCGACGACCTCGTGCGCCGGGCCGAGGCGACGCCGCCCGTGGTCGACGACGCCCTGCTCGAGGCCCACGCCGACCGGCTGTTCCCCGACGAGGGGTCGGCCGACCAGCGGGCCGTGGCGCTGGCCGCGGCGCGGCAGTGGACGACCGTGCTGACCGGCGGCCCGGGCACCGGCAAGACGACGACGGTGGCCGGACTGCTCGCGGTGCTGGCCGCCGAGGCGGCCGGTGGCCCGGACCCCCGCGAGCTGCGGATCGCGCTCACGGCACCGACCGGCAAGGCCGCGGCGCGGCTGCTGGAGTCGGTGCGCGAGGCGCAGGAGCGGCCGGGTGCGGGGTTCGACGCCGACGACCGGCGACGGCTCGAGGGCCTGACGGCCACCACCATGCACCGGCTGCTGGGCTGGCGTCCGGACTCCACCACCCGCTTCCGTCACCACCGCGGCAACACGCTCCCGCACGACGTGATCGTGGTCGACGAGACGTCGATGGTCTCGCTGACGATGATGGCCCGGCTGCTGGCGGCGGTGCGCTCCGATGCCCGCCTGGTGCTGGTCGGCGATCCGGACCAGCTGGCCTCGGTCGAGGCCGGTGCGGTGCTGGCCGACCTGGTCGGCGGGCTCGCGTCCCGGGCGCCCACGGCCGTCACGGGCCTCACCACGACGCGGCGCTACGGCGCGGAGATCGGGGCACTCGCCCAGGCGCTGCGCGACGGGGACGCCGACCAGGTGTTGCGCCTGCTCGACGCGGGCCACGCGCCGGGTGCGGGCGAGACCGGCGTACGCCGCCTCGACCCCGACGACCCGTCCGCCGTCGCGGCCCTGCGGACCCGGCTGCTCGACCAGGCCCGGTCCCTGCACGCGCTGGCCGAGGCCGGGCGCGCGGACGAGGCGCTGGCGCTTACCGAGGAGCACCGGCTGCTGTGCGCCCACCGCGACGGCCCGCACGGCGCCCGGCACTGGAACGCCATGGTCGAGCGGCTGCTGGGGGAGGAGGTCGGGTTGTTCCTCGGCCCGCACGGCCAGGAGTGGTACCCCGGTCGCCCGGTGCTGGTGACCAGCAACGACTACGGCCTCGGGCTCTTCAACGGCGACACGGGGGTCACCGTCCGCGACGGCGAGCAGCTGCGCGTCGTGGTGGCCGGCGCGTCGACGTACGCCACCTCGCGGCTCTCCGACGTCGAGACCCTGCACGCGATGACCGTCCACAAGAGCCAGGGCAGCCAGGCCCGGCACGTGACCGTGCTGCTGCCGCCGGAGGACTCGCCGCTGCTGACCCGTGAGCTGCTCTACACCGCGGTGACCCGGGCGCGGGAGAGCGTGACGGTGATCGGCACGCCCGAGGCGGTGCGGGCCGCGGTGGAGCGCCGGGTCCAGCGCGCCAGCGGGCTGCGCCCGCGCCTGGCGGTCGGCGGCTGACCCGGACCCGGGACCGTGACGTGGGTGTCACACGTGGCGGTTAGGGTGCCCGGGTGCCGTTCCTGCTGCGTGTCGAGCTCCCCGACGTCCCCGGATCCCTGGGTCGCCTGGCGGGAGCCATCGGTGAGGCCGGTGGCGACATCGAGGCGATCGAGATCGTCGAGAAGCGCCACGACGGCACCGCCGTCGACGACGTGCTGCTGGAGCTGCCGCCGACCGCGATGCCCGACACGATCGTCTCGGCGTGCAACCAGCTGCCGGGCGTCCACGTGGTGTGGATCAGCCGGTACGCCGCGGGCGGCAACCTCTTCCTCGACCTCGAGGCCGTCGAGGACCTCACGGCCAACCCGACCGAGGCGCTGGACCGCCTCGTCGACCTGCTGCCGGTGACCTTCCGCGCCGACTGGGCCGCGCGGGTGCACCGCGCCCACGGCCAGCGCTACTCCACCGAGGCCGCCCCCTCGGACCTGCCGTTCGTCGAGCTGGTGCGCACCGAGCGGGTCGAGATCGAGGGCGACGACGTCAACGTCGTCGTCGCGGCACGCCTCGGCGGCAACGAGATCGTGGTCGTCGGTCGACGTGGCGGTCCGGACTTCCTGGACTCCGAGCTCGCTCGCGTCGGCCACCTCGCCGGCCTCGCCATGTCGATCCAGCGCGACTGAGCAGCCGAGCACGAGGCACGAGTGCTCGGCGTCGCGAAGGAAGGTCGAGCAAGGCGCACGTCCGAGGGACGAGGACGTGGTCGCCGGGTCGAGACCCGGTGACGTACGCGCCTACCTCAGGTCAGACCCGCTCCAAGACGAACACCGGGATCTCGCGGTCGGTGTTCGCCTGGTACTCCTCGTACGGCGCGTAGACCGCGACCGCGCGCTCCCACCACTGTGCGCGCTCCTCGCCCTCGGCGACCCGGGCGCGGTAGGTGTGCTTCTCGGCGCCGTCCTGCAGCTCGACCTCGGGGTGGGCGAGGAAGTTGTGGTACCACTCCGGGTGCTCGGGGTGCCCGCCCTTGGAGGCCACCGCGGCGTACACGCCGTCGTGCTCGACCCGCATGACCGGGTTCTTGCGCAGCGCGCCGGACTTCACGCCCACCGAGGTGATGACCACGATCGGCCACTCGGGGTGGTCGGGCAGGGTGTTGGCGCGCTGCCCGTCGGAGGCCTCGTACTCGGCCACCTGGTTGCGGACCCACTCGGAGGGGCTGGGGACGTACTCACCTGTCAGCGTCATGCCCACCACAACACCGGGTTCCCCTCGGCTCTTCCACCCCCGCTAGGTTGCCTGCCATGAGCGCGATCGACGGCGTGTCCGACATCTTCGACCCCGAGCAGTGGGACGAGGTCCCCGGCTTCGAGGGACTCACCGACCTGACCTACCACCGCGCCAAGGCGCACGGCACGGTGCGCGTCGCCTTCGACCGCCCCGACGTGCTCAACGCCTTCCGGCCGCACACCGTCGACGAGCTGCTCACCGTGATGGAGCACGCGCGCACCTCCGCCGACGTCGGCTGCGTGCTGCTCACCGGCAACGGACCGAGCGAGAAGAACGGCAAGCACTCGTTCTGCACCGGGGGCGACCAGCGCATCCGTGGCAAGGCCGGCTACCAGTACGAGACCGACGGTCACAACGACGCCGGCGCCCCGCCGAACCCGATCGACAAGGCCAAGCTCGCCCGGCTGCACATCCTCGAGGTGCAGCGGCTCATCCGCTTCATGCCCAAGGTCGTCATCTGCGTCGTCCCCGGGTGGGCCGCCGGTGGCGGGCACTCGCTGCACGTCGTCTCCGACCTGACCCTGGCCAGCCTCGAGCACGCCCGCTTCAAGCAGACCGACGCCGACGTCGGCTCCTTCGACGGCGGGTTCGGCTCGGCGTACCTCGCCCGTCAGGTCGGCCAGAAGTTCGCCCGCGAGATCTTCTTCCTCGCCCAGGAGTACTCGGCCGAGGACGGGGTCCGGATGGGCACGGTCAACAAGGCCGTGCCGCACGCCGAGCTCGAGAAGGTCGCCCTGGAGTGGGGCCGGCTGATCAACGGCAAGAGCCCCACGGCCCAGCGGATGCTGAAGTACTCCTTCAACGCCATTGACGACGGCCTGGTCGGCCAACAGCTCTTCGCCGGCGAGACCACGCGCCTGGCCTACATGACCGACGAGGCCCAGGAGGGCCGCGACCAGTTCCTCGAGAAGCGGGACCCCGACTGGAGCCCGTACCCCTGGTACTACTGATCGGGCGCGTTTGAGCAGGTCAGAGGGGATGTCGGGCTGAGACGTCCGCGTCTGGTCCGCAAAAAGTCCGCAAGAGGTTGACGAGAGCCGACGCTGACGGGCTCCAGCGGGGTAAGCGCCCCGTTGCTCGCGCGGCGAGAGCCGATGGTGTGGGAGTGGCGGCTGGGCGTTCGTGCTGCGACCATGATGAGTCCGTGACGAAGGCAACTACAACGTTGTAATTACTGCCGAGGACTTGAAACCTGTTTAGATATGGCTAAACATGTACGCCATGAGCATCTTGCTGGCACGCCGTCGACGAAGTTGCAGATCTTCGGAGTACGGCTGCCCAGCGGTGCTTGCCCAGCGCTCGAGTGGCTGACGGGCCTGAACACGAAACAGCAGGCAGGGATCGCGGCGCGCTTCCGTGTCCTCGCCGAGCAGGGATGGCTTCGGTCACCAGACGCGTTCAACAAGCTCGATGAAGCAGACCCGCGGAACGGCGTACCGCGAGTGGATGAGATCAAGCACGTCAGTCTCAACCTGAGGGTGTACGTGGTCGGCTTCTCCCCGGGTGACAAGGAACTGTTTGTCACTCACGGGACGATCAAACCGAAGAAGAATCGGGTCGCCAAGGAAGTCGCGAAGGCGCGGGCGATCTACAAGGAAGGCACTGGGGCATGACCGCCATGGGAAGTTGGTTCAAGGAGACGCCTGAGTCTCTCCGCCTGGTGGCGGAGGAGGCCGCTCTGCTTGAGGCAAGTGAACTCGTGGCGTCATGCCTCGAGGATCGACAGATCAAGAAGAGCACTCTTGCCGACCGCCTTGGTGTAAGCCGATCAGAGGTCACGCAGCGACTCAATGGCAAGCGAAACCTGACTGTGCGGACCCTCGGAGCAATGCTCCACGAACTCGGTTACCGCCTTCGGTTCGACGTGCAGGACCTTGCCCAGCATCGGCCCCAACGGCACGTGGAGGTTGTAGGTGGAACCGGCTGGATCGCGCCCGGCGCCCGTTACACCCGCACGGGTAGCACTCTGCACCTCGTACGGCACGAAGTTGCTTCATGACCTCACGCGATGAAGTCTCGGAGCTTGCGAGCGAAGTCGTTGCTCGCTTGCTTCCGGGATTGCTGGTCCGCACTCAGGAATCCCGCTTCTGGTCGACGACGCCTGATGACGAGGTGCTTCAGGGCATCGTCGTGTCCGCGGGCATTGATGTAAGTGTCGGTCGGCGATCACAGTCGGTGGACGTCAAGACGACATACAACATCGACGCGCTTCGCCGACCCGACGATGGGGCTGATTCGGCTGGAGAGACTCCTGCGGAGGGTTGGCGTAGCAGCGTTGTCCTGCATGGCCAGTGGCACCTCGAAGACCCGCAGACACTGAGCGATGACGCGGTCAGAGCCTTCGCTGTGAAGGTTGGTGTGATGACTCTGCATCCGTACGCCAGGGCTCACATCCAAACGGCCGTTGTAGCAGCGGGCTGGCCTACCTACACGCTCGACGTTCTGACACATCAAGACGATCTATTCGTCAGTGAGGACGACCCCGAGAGCGTTGATCTCAACTTGGTGACGCTGGACTGAGTGCCTGGCGCATCAGCTCTGAGGCCGCGGCCCGTGTCCGGTCCTCCGCCGTCGGCCACAGATGGCTGTAGGTGTTCAACGTGGTCGTCGCGGACGAGTGCCCCAACGCTCTTTGCACGGTGACGACATCGCAGCCGGCGGCGATCAGCCCGGAGGCGTAGAAGTGCCGCAGGTCGTGGAGCCGCACGTGCGGCAAACCGGTTGAGGTCCGGGTCGCTCGCCAGCGCCAGCGCCAGTCGATGTCGTTGTCGTACATCGGGTCGTTGTCGACGGTGAAGAGCCAGCGGTCCGGCAACTCGTCCGGCAGGAATCGATCGATGTGCACGCGCAGCATCGCGACCAGCTCGTCGGGCAGGTGCACGATGCGCTCGGAGCCGTACTTCGGCAGCCGCACCGCGAAGGTGTCGCCATCGCGCTGCAACTGACGCGACACGGTCAGCCGACGGAGCGAGAATTCGATGTCGCCGGACTGGACTCCAGCGGCCTCGCCCTTCCGCAGCCCGGCGAACGCGCAGAGTGCGACGTAGGCACGGAAGCCGTGACGCGTCGACACGCGGTTGCTGTCGGCGTGTGCGAGCAGCTGGCCGACCTGCGCCACCGTCGGGATCCGCATCGCGGCCTCGACCTTCCGCCGGCGTGGCAACGCGACGCCGGCGGTGGGGTCGGCGGCGATGACGCGATCGGACACCGCGGCACGGAAGACCGACCGCACGATCACGAACCGCGTCTTGATGGTCGTCGGCGCCCAACGACTGGAGATCCACTTCACCCACGTCTCGATGTGCGAGCGTCGGATCGCCTTCATCGGCAGATCGCCGAAGCTGACAGACCCGACCGCGAGGTCGGCGTTGGCGCGGGTTGACGGCACCCAGAGTTGGCGCGGCGCCCAGGCGTCGTAGAACTCCTGGAAGGTCACCCGACCGGCGCGCGGGTTAACGTACGTACCGGTGTGGAGCGTCGAGGTCACCTCGTCGAGCCACGCAGCGGCGTCGACCTTGCGCCTGAAGTGACGAGAGCGCTCGCGCCCGGTGTCGTCCCGATAGCGGGCGCGCCAACGGCCGTCGGGGCGCCTCGCGATGCTCCCGGCCATCGGTCACCTCCTTGCGACGATCGACTCACCTTGCGCCGCTCGGCCGCACGGTCGGCGGGCTCAGTCGTGTCTCTGTGGACGGTTGGTCTGCTCGGCCAGCCATAGGACGAGGTCGGCACGCCAGTAGCGGACGTGGCGGCCGATCTTGAAGCTCCGCGGTCCGCAGCCGAGGTGCCGCCAGTAGCGCAGCGTCCCCTCGGCGACTCGGAGGAAGCGGCAGGCCTCCTGGAGGGTGAGCATCTCGTCGCCGGGGTTCTTGATCGGGCGGCGGTTCTCGTCGGGGTTGATCGGTGATGCGGTCATGGCGTTGCTCCTCGCCGGTTGGGGCCACGGACGGTCGGTCCGTGTCGGCCAGCATGGGCGGCCAGGTATCCACGATTTCGGGATACCTGGAGGGGGATACCTGGCCGCAACCCGCGTTTCCACAGGTCAACAGGTATCCCTAAGTCGTCACGCTGGATGACTTGTGAGTCGTTGGCTCACGCCGATCAGCGTGGACTCCGGGTGTTGCCGAAATCCGGTAACAAGAAGGGGGGAACGTTGCCTTCTTGCAGGTCAGGTGCGTTCCCTAAGTTCTCCGGCCGCACGCGGGTCAGAGCCAGAGCCCGATTCCAGGCGCTCCGCCGTCGCTGGGCGCCGCGACGGGTCGAGGGGGAACGGTGCCCGCACGACGCATCGCGGCGGGTCCATACCGGTCGACAGCTTCGATCGCCTGGCGTCGGGCGTGGGCGGGTCCGAGGTCTGCATGGTCGCGGCTGAACACGTCGATCCACTGCTTGCGGGCGTCCTCGACGGACTCGGCCACGAGGTGGGCCACGTTGGTCTGCCGGCCTCTGGTCATGGCTACGTACGCCGCCGCGGCACCGGTCGTCTCGCCGATCGCGACGTGCGCATGGTCGACGGTCTCGCCCTGAGCGCCGTAGATCGTGGTGGCGTAGGCGAGCTCGACATGCTCGCGGACGTACTCCGCGGGGAGCGCCCGGTCGCGCCGCTGGCCCGGCGCGTGGACCATCAGGCTTCCGTCGTCTCGCCTCCCGACCACTGTCCAGGTCTGCCGGTTCGCCACCCCGAGTGCGGGGTCGTTCCGTCGGGTCGCGACGCGGTCACCGAGTCCGATCCGGTCGCCTCGCTGCGTCACCACGGCGCCGAGGTCGTGGCCGTGCTCGTTGCGGATGGCCGCGTTGGGGGTCGCGACCTGCTCGCGGGTGTCGGCGACGACGAGCGCTCCGCCTGCGCCAACCGCCGCCAGCGCTGCCGTTCGCTCTGCCTCGAAGGCGTGCACGACGATCTGCCGGCGTTCGACGAGCCGGTCGAAAACAGCGTCCGCTTCGCGGCCCTCGCGCATGGCCAGGCTGAGCTTCGCGTACTCGGCGTCGACGAACCGTCGCACCTGGTTCATGGTGACGACCGCGGTCGGGTGGGCCCAGGCGAGGGCGTGGTCGAGGACGCCGCCTCGTCCGACGGCGGGCAGCTGGTGGCGATCGCCCATGAACACGACGCGTGCTCCGGTCTCGTCGGCGATCGTCAGCAGCGCGAGCGCGGTGTCTTGATTGACCATGCCTGCCTCGTCGATGAGCAACAGGTCGCCACGACGCAGCCGTGCCTCCGGAGCTGGATCGCTCTCCTGTCGCGTCCAGCGGCCGTCGGCATCCCAGCGCCATCCGTGTTGGCGGATCAGCCAGGCGGCGGAGTGGCCTTCGACTCCGGTCTCGCGGGCCGCAACTTCGGCAGCTTTCAACGTCGGCGTCACGACGAGCAGCCGACGACCTCGCATCGCGAGGTGTCTGCTCACGGCTGCCAGCGTCCTGGTCTTCCCGGCACCGGCGGCGCCTTCGACAACGATCAGCGGTCCACGACCGCAGAACAGGTCGGCGACCCGACCCTGCTCGCGGGACAACTGAGACAGGGTCGAGCGATGCAGCCGTGC
The DNA here is from genome assembly GCA_001627335.1 of Nocardioides sp. REDSEA-S33_B3. Taxonomy (GTDB): domain Bacteria; phylum Actinomycetota; class Actinomycetes; order Propionibacteriales; family Nocardioidaceae; genus Nocardioides. The sequence goes on from LUPK01000050.1 coordinate 9,740, forward strand.
TGGCTCGGCCTGTTGCGAGCTACGGAGCAGCCGTTCGAGGATCTCGGTCTCGACGGCCAGCACGGCGTACGACGTCAGGGCCCGAACATGCTCCGGCACGTCGGGTCGCAGCAACAGGGGAGTGCAGCGTGCCACCGCCCGGCCGGTCAGGTCGTCTGCGAGTTCGATCCGTACGCCGGACTCAGCGATCAATCCGGTCTGCGCGACCAGCGCCTCGACCTGTCCACGGATGTCTGCCGCGTTCCATGCCGAGCGTTTCGCTCCGAGCCGCGACAGCACCAGCTCGGCAGCAGTCTCGCGATCGATCTCGCCGATTCGAGGAGAGACCAGCGGCACTGGTCCGGTCGGGTCGGCGTAGCCGAGCGATCGCAGTTCCTCGTTCCAGTGGGCGACGACCTCGGCGCCGTCCTTCGGCACCGCCTTGTCCGGGCGCGCCTCCGCCCATGCCAGCCGGTCCCAGATCTGGCGGACCCGTGGGCCGGGCTCCTCGCCCGGGTGGTCGGCCCGCCACTCGGCCTCATATCGGTCGATGTTGGCGCGGATCTGCGCCGACCGGGCGCTGAACGCTCCGACGTACGGCGCCAACTGCTGGATCTCGCCGGTCTCGGGATCCATCCCGAACCCGGCGTTGGCGAGTGCCGCGCGGAACTCCGGATCCGTGGCGACGGCGGCGTGGCCAATGCCGTTGATCGCGTCGATCATGTCCCGCACACCGACCGAGTGCAGTCCCCGCCATTCGCCCTTCGCGAAGACCCGCGCGTTGATCTGGAGGTGCAGATGCCGGTGTGGGTCGCCCGCTCGCGACGTGAAATGCCGGATCGCCGCAGCCTCGATCTGCTCCACCGGGACCTGCACCTGCCGACCGCGCGGACCGACGCGGGTCGTGGCGTGCTTAGCCAGGTAGTCGATGACCTGCTTCGTGGCGCGCTCCTGGGCGGCGTCGAGCGCCGCCTATACCTCCGGGTGGAGGGCAGCCGCGAACGACCAGGTCTTCGGCCCGTTGATCGTGACCTCGACGAACCGCAGCCCGTTCGCGTCCTTGCGCAGTCGCCCCTTCGGCTGTCCGGTCTCGACGACCATCCCGGCGACCCAGGCTTCGTAGGTCTCGCCGTCCATGCCCGGCTTCTTCTCGAGTGCGATGTCGCCAGCGGCTGTCGAGCCGGCGACGAAGCGCATCGCGATGCCGTCGCCCTCGGCGAGGTAGTAGTCGTCATAGCGGGCGCAATCCCTCTCGACGTAGTTGCGCGCGGCCTTCGGAACGCCGCGGTAGAACTTCACGCCGCCATGCATCCGGATTACCGCCTCCACGGCGTCCGTCGACAACCAACGGACCCCTAGAAATGCCGCGTGGGCCGCCCGATGTCGGACGACCCATCTACGTCCTACGTAGCACGCGTGCCGCTCGAGAAGTAGGGGTGAGAGCCACGAAGCAGAGGGCGGCTGGGACGAGATTCTGGGAGCAGATAAGAGCCAGTGGTGTTCAACGAGTGAGGGACTGAGGACGGGTAAGCGGCAGGACCCGAGGAAGGCCCAGAGGGCAGGTATAGCGCATGTCGTCCACAGCTTTCCTCGCCTTAGCTCGCGGGCCACGCTGGCGCCGCCTCACCCTCGTCGGATGACGCCCGACCTCGACCGTCTTCTCGCACTCGGCGAAGCCGGTCCTGTCTCGCCGCGCTCGCAGACGCAGTTGACGACGATGTCGCGGCAAGTCACTTCGAGCGCCTGCTGACAGCCCTCGATGTACTCCAGCCTGATGGCCCAGCCTCGTGGCCCATCGACGGGAAGCCTACGGTGTTACTCGCTCGGCTGGCCCAGGCCGCGGACCGACTAGTGGAGCTCGGCGCTGACCCCGCGCCTCTCGACCTGATCGTCAGTGTCGCCCACATGCCGCTCAGGCCGATCTGACCCATTCATCGGACGTCCACGGCAAGATTGCCGAGTGGAGACTTGGCGGCGGCCGAGGATCGGGCTGGCACGCAGCTGACGCTGTTAGAAGATTGGGAAGATTGGACACGTGAAGCTCAACCTGAAGGCCGTCGAGGAGCGGGTGAAGCCCCTCGCGGGCCGTGACTCCTACGATCGCGAGTTCATCTTCGAGCTGTTGCTGGCCTACGGGCGATCCCAGGCGAACGTCACTCGGCTCCGCAATGGGTCGCTGAACGTAGCCGACGACCAGATGACCGAGGTCGCGCAGAAGGGTGTCGTCTACTTCAAGGAGACAGCCGACGACCCGCTCGCCGTGATCGAGGAGCTCAAGACATCGCCGACGGTGGTGCGCTACCGACCTCGCTTTGTCATCGTCACGAACTACGAGGAACTCCTCGCCGCCGACACGAAGACCGAGCAGAACATCGTCATCCCAATCCGTGACGTCGACCAGCACTTCACCTTCTTCCTTCCGTGGGCTGGCATGGAGAAGGCCCAGTACGTCGCCGAGGCCCTCGCCGACGTCAAGGCGGCCGAGAAGATGGGCAAGCTCTTCGACGAGCTCCTCGCGGCCAACCCGTCCATCCTTGACGACCCGTTCGGACGCCACTCACTTAACGTCTTCTTCACCCGGCTGCTCTTCTGCTTCTTCGCCGAGGACACCGCCATCTTCGGTGAGAACCAATTCACCAACGCCGTCGGTAGCCACACACAGCTCGATGGCTCCGACATGGCCGACTTCCTCAACGAACTGTTCGTCGCACTCGATACGCCGCATGCCGGCGACAAGCCCGCCCATCTGCGCGACTTCCCATACGTCAACGGCCGCCTGTTCACGGTTGCCGCGGAACACAAGGTGCCCGCGTTCACCAAGAAGGCACGCGAGCTGCTCATCGAACTGGGCACGCTGGTCTGGCGAGAGATCAACCCCGACATCTTCGGGTCGATGTTCCAGGCCATCGTCACGCCAGGCAAACGCTCGGACCTAGGGCAGCACTACACGTCCGTCCCGAACATCCTCAAGACGATCGAGCCCCTCTTCCTCGACGGGCTCAAGGACGAGTTCGACGCCGCCTACAACTCGCCGCGGAAGCTGGAGGCACTCCTCGAGCGCATCGGTCAGATCAAAGTGTTCGACCCCGCCTGTGGATCCGGGAACTTCCTGATCATCGCCTACAAGGAACTTCGCCGCCTTGAGCACGCGATCTTGGAGCGGCTAGCCGAGATCGACGTCAAGCACCAGGTCCTGTATGCCGAGTCCAAGATCAACATCGAACACTTCTACGGTATCGAGATCGACGACTTCGCTGTCGAGGTCGCGATCCTCTCCCTCTGGATCGCCAAGCACCAGATGAATGCCGAGTTCAAGGACAAGTTCGGCCTGTCGATCCCGCTGATTCCGCTCAAGGAGACCGGGCAGATCCGGGAGGCGAACGCAACGCGGATCAGTTGGGAATCGGTATGCCCGAGTGGACGCGACGAGGAGATCTACCTAATCGGCAATCCGCCTTACAAGGGTGCGAAGACGCAGACCAAGGAGATGAAGGCGGATTTCCCGCATGTCTTCGCTGGTCGGCCGTACTCAAAGAACCTCGACTACATTGCCTTGTGGTTTACCAAGGGAGCGGACTACATCGCAGGGACTAACGCCGAACTTGCCTTTGTCACCACCAACTCGGTTGCCCAAGGGGAGCACGTCGGGCTGATGTTCCCGCGACTGTTCGACATGGGACTCGAGATCGGCTACGCATACACGTCTTTCAAGTGGGAGAACAACGCTAGGCGGAATGCTGGTGTGACGGTCGCTGTGATCAGTCTTCGCAACGTGCGGCCAGCACCGAAGTACATCTACGCCGACGGCCTAAGGCTCCAAGTCGCGAATATCAATGGCTACCTCGCCGACGGGTCGAACGTGTTCGTCGGTCGTAGAAAGTCTCCCTTGGGTGCGCGGCGTCCCGCGATGGTCTTCGGCTCGATGCCGAGGGCAAAGGGTCTGGTCGTGACGCCGGACGAACGCCTCCGGATGATTGCGAACGACCCGCGGTCCGAAAAGTTCATCAAGTCGTACATCGGAACATCGGAACACGTCGACGGAGTGGACCGCTACTGCCTGTGGATTGAGGATCGGGATGTAGCCGAGGCGCGAACGGTGCCAGACATCGCACATCGGCTCGAACGCGTGAGAGCGGAGCGCGCCGACAGTGACGCAGGAAGCACCGCAGCTTTTGCTGAACGCCCGCACCGTTTTGTCCAGATTAGCTATCGGCCGACTGAGTCCATCATCGTGCCGAGCGTGTCGTCCGAGCGAAGGGACTACATCCCGTTCGGCTACCTCGGACCGGAGACGGTCGTCTCTAACCTGGCGTTCGCTGTCTACGACGCGAAGCCGTGGACCTTCGCGCTACTCACGTCACGAATGCACATGACTTGGACTCGAGCGGTGGGCGGACAGCACGAGACGAGGCTGCGGTACTCGAACACGATCGTTTACAACAACTTCCCCGTCCCGCAGTTGAGCGACCGGACCAAGGATGCGTTCGATGTGGCGGCCTTACGTGTTCTGGACGTTCGGGAATACCACTGCGAGCGCACATTGGCGGAGCTCTACGACCCCGACCTGATGCCGCCCGATCTTCGGGCGGCTCATGCGGAGGTGGATGCGCTCGTCGACTCGATCTACTCCAAGAAGCCTTACGAAACCGATGAGCAGAGGTTGTCGGACCTCTTCGCTATGTATGAGGCCATGACCGCTGCTGAGGCATCCAAGGGGGCCGCGAAATGAAGCACCAGCCCAACATTGTCGATGTGACCTACGCGCAGACTGGCGCGTCGGTGCACACCGATGCAATGGGAATGCGCGAGATGCAGCGGCGTGTATTTGCACAGCGGGATGCGCAGTACTTGCTCATCAAAGCCCCGCCAGCGTCGGGCAAGTCGCGCGCGTTGATGTTCGTGGCTCTGGACAAGCTGTACAACCAAGGGCGCAGGAAGGTTATCGTCGCCGTGCCGGAGCGTTCGATCGGTGCATCCTTCGCCTCGACCCAGCTCACTAGCCACGGCTTCTTCGCGGACTGGGAGATCAAGGACGAACACAACCTGTGCACGCCTGGGTCGTCGGCGGGCAAGGTCGACGCGTTCATCAACTTTCTCGATGGCCCGGATGCCACCCTGGTGTGCACACACGCCACTCTGCGGTTCGCGTTCGAGAAGTTGGCTCCGGAGATGTTCAACGGGACCGTCCTGGCGATCGATGAGTTCCATCATGTCTCTGCTGACGTCGAGAACAGTCGGCTGGGAGCCCTGCTCCGCGACGTGATGACTGGATCTGACGTCCACATCGTCGCAATGACCGGCTCGTACTTCCGCGGCGATTCCGTGCCAGTTCTGTCAGCTGAGGATGAGGCGAAGTTCACGCCAGTCACCTTTAACTACTACGACCAGCTCAACGGCTACGAGCACCTCAAGTCGCTCGGAATCGGGCACCACTTCTACCAAGGTCGTTACACAGACGCGATCGGTGAAGTATTCGACCTGGACAAGAAGACGATCCTCCACATCCCCAACGTGAACTCGGGTGAGTCGACGAAGGACAAGATCGAGGAGGTCGGCTACATCATCGACTCGATCGGGCACGTCGAGTCCACGGAGCCCGACACTGGGATCATCAACATCCGGCGGAGCGACTCGGGTCAGATCGTCCGCGTCGCTGACCTGGTCGATGACACCGACCCGAAGAAGCGAGCCGACACGCTGCACTATCTCTCCACCTTCGCTTCCAAGAACCGCGACGGCGTCGATGTGATCCTCGCCCTCGGTATGGCCAAAGAAGGCTTCGACTGGCCGTTCGCAGAGCACGCGTTGACCGTTGGGTACCGGGCGTCGCTGACGGAAGTCATCCAGATCATCGGACGCGTCACTCGAGACAGCCCCGGCAAGTCCCACGCTCAGTTCACCAACCTGATCGCCGAGCCTGATGCCTCCCAGGGAGAGGTGAAGGTATCGGTCAACAACATGCTCAAGGCCATCACCGCCTCGCTGCTGATGGAGCAGGTGCTGGCGCAGAACTTCACCTTCAAAACGAAGCGGTCCGACGACGGGGGTGCACCCGAGCCAGGCTGCATCCGGATCAAGGGGTTCAAGGAGCCGTCCACCGAGCGGGTCAAACAGATCGTCGCCACGGATCTCACCGACCTGAAGGCGAACATCCTCCAGGACGAGACCTTCGCCCGTGCGGCCGCCGGTGCCGTCGATCCTGAGACGACGAACAAGGTCCTGATCCCCAAGATCATCCGTGAGCGCTACCCCGACCTCGACGAGTCGCAGGTCGAGGAGCTGCGCCAGCAGGTCGTGGTTGACTCGGTGATCAAGAACGGAGAAGTCCGCGAGGTCGGCGACAAGCGGTTCATTAAGATGGCGGAAAAGTTCGTCAACATCGACGACATCAACATCAACCTCATCGACTCCGTCAACCCGTTCCAGAGGGCCTTCGAAGTCATGTCCAAGTCCGTCACGCCATCGGTGCTTCGGATCATCTCCGACGCGATCACGGCGACAAGGGTGGACTTCACCGATGAGGAAGCGTTCGCGCTGTTCCCGAAGATCCAGGCCTGGGCCAAGGTCAACGGAAGGAAGCCGAACGTTCGGGCGGATGATGCAACGGAGAAGCGCTACGCCGAGGTCCTGCTCTACTTGCAGAAGCGCAAGCAGCAGCACCTTGCTGAGCAGCGCGCAAGCCAATCGGAGGGCGAAGCGTGAGCGAGCCCGACGACACCCCCCGGGTCGAGCCCTTCTTCTCGACCAACATCGCCCTCCTCATCGACGCCGACGTCGACGGCCTTCTCGACGCCCCGGAGAAGCCAAAGAAGGTCACGTCGAGCGATCGACTGGAACGTGCGTTCCTGGAGATCCTGGAGTTCAGGCGCGCGCACGGACGCGTCCCCTCATCGACGACCCGCGAGATCGCCGAACGTAAGCTCGGGGCCCGACTCGAGGGGATTCTCTCCAGTGAGGAGAAGCTCACGGCGCTTCGACACCTCGATGAGTTCGGTCTCCTGGACGTCCCCGAGGCCCCAACGTCGATCGATGACCTTCTGGAGGGCGACGAGTTCGATCTGCTCGCAGACGATTCGGGGCTGCTGGATGTCAGTGACCTTCCGGTCCGACAGCCACCCGCTGCGGTCGACTCCGTCGCGAAGCGACAAAAGTGCCTCGACTTCGACCAGTTCGAGCATCTCTTCAAGGCAAAGCACCAGGAGCTTGCCGACGGAGCGGCGCAGATTGCGCCCTTCAGAGGCTTGCGCACCATCACCGCCGGCCGATTCTTCGTCCTCAACGGTGTGATGCTGTTCGTTGCCGCCGTCGGCGAGACTCGAGAAATGGTCGTGGGCGGCAAGCCTGAGCAGAAGCAGCGGCTGCGAGTCATCTTCGAGAACGGCACCGAGTCATCGATGTATCGGCAATCCCTCTCGATCCGGCTGTTCGAGCAGAAGGGCCAGGCGGTGGTCGGCGCCGACATCAGCGATGAGGGCGTGCTGGATGGCGAAGATGTCGCCAGCGGCTACATCTACGTCCTCCGCTCGCTGAGCAATGACCCGCAGATCGCCGGGATCAGAGATCTTCACAAGATTGGCTTCTCGCGTGGCCCGGTCTCCAAGCGAATCAAGAATGCTGCCAAGTCGCCGACGTACCTCATGGCTCCGGTGGATCTTGTTGCGAGCTATCAGACCTTCAACCTCAACGTCGTGAAGTTCGAGAACCTCCTGCATCGCGTTTTCGCCGATGTCCGCTTGGACATCACCCAGATCGACCGGAAGGGCCGTGACTACGACCCATCGGAGTGGTTCATTGTGCCCCGCAGTGTCGTGGACCAGGCGGTCGAGCTCATCGTCTCCGGCGAGATAGTCGACTACGTCTATGACAAGGATTCGCAGGCGCTTCGGAAGCGATCGTGACTGACCAATACGACGGGACGCCGGACTCGGAGCAGGAGCCTGCTGCCGCGAGCGACCTCATCCGCGCTGCGTCGGCTTGGGCGCAAGACGCCCTGTCCGCGATCCACGACGAGGCTGATCATCGGGCCGCCGTTGCTGGGCCGATGGCGGTCGAACTGCTCGGCAAGGCTGTGCTCTGGCGCACGAATCCACTTCTGGTGGTAGCGCCCGAGTTGTTGAAGGACTCGGCCTCCGTGGTCAAGATTGCTGGTGACCCCGATCTCCGTGGACAGCGGATGAAGACGATCTACCTCGCCGAGGTGCTGAAGCGGATCGCGATCCTGCTCGGAGGGCTTCCGCTCGACCAGAAGAAGCAGGACCGCCTCTGCGACACACGGAACGGGGGCGCCCACGCCGGCCTGCCGGGCCCATCGCGCCAGGCACTGGAAGACAGCCTCAGCGTCCTGGACGCCCTGCTTGCTTATCTCGACATGGACCCCGACGAGTTCTATGGGGATCTCGCCAGCACAGCCGCAGGGCTACGTGCCGAGTACCGCGACGCGATTGACGCACACGTGCAGTTGGAGAGCGTGATGGGTGCCTGGGTCGCGCTGCAGAAGCTGAGGAAGTCGCTCGGCGATGCGGAATTCGAGGACCTCTGCAGACGCCGGTACGAGGCGACGGACGAGGACCTAGCCCCTGAGAACTTCGGTGCGGGATTCTTCCGCACCCCCTACGCGTGTCCAGCCTGCTCCGAAGAAGGCAGGCTGTTCGGATCGGTCGAGGTAGACGACCGAGTTGAGTATGACCATGAGAAGGTCGGGCCGGGCGACTACGAGGCTGTCCCGTACGTCAGCTTGGTCCCCAGCCTCATCCCCGAGGTGTTCGCCTGCAACGTGTGCAAGCTGGTCCTTCGTTCTGCAGCTGAGCTCGCCGCTGCCGATCTTCCGGACACTCGTTTCGAGGTGTCCGAAGGTGCGCTCGGCCCCGACTTTGACGCTGCCGAGGCCGCCGCATCGGAATCGGGATGGCGAGATTGAGTCCGCACAAAGTCCGCAAGTTCGGTTCCGCTCGGACCTGACCAACACTGTCGTCGCCGACCGTTCGAAGGTACCTGCAGGTCAACGACACTTTCCGGCGACTTCCAACGTCAGCAGGGGCCACCTCAAGCCCAGCCGAATGCTTCCCCTGGTACTACTGATTCGACACGTTCACGCAGGTCAGGGCGCTATGAGAGGCCTGGGTGGACCAACGTGACTCGTCATCACTTCTAGCCCGCCGGCAGGGGTCTTCCGATCAACCTTCGAAGCAACGTCGAGCCAGGGTTGATGTCGGCCTTCCGGCGTACACTGACAACATGAGCCTGAGTGCATCGGAGTTCTACGAGGCGGGGATGAACCTGCCTCCTTCGGTGCGCAAGGACGTGGCCCTTCGGCTCCTCGAGTCGCTCGAGGTCTCCGATGATGACTCGATCGACGAAGCCTGGACGGTCGAGATCGGCTCTCGCATCGACGACATCCTCAGTGGCAAGGTGGAGACCATTCCGCACGCCGAGGTCGTGGCGCGAATGGCTGAGCGCCGCGCTGCTCGTCATGCAGCCCGACGGCAGACGTGAACCTGGACGTCAGTTGGCACCCGGAGGCTGAGGCCGAGTTCGATGCCGAGGTCAGTTGGTACGAGCATCGCAACACGGGGCTCGGTGACCGGTTCGAGGCGGATGTCTTCACGGCGGTGGATGAGTCGGTTGACACGCCGGAAGCATGGCCGCCGTGGCCCGGCTGGGAGCGAGACCCGGTGGTGCGTTCGAAGGGCGTGACCGGCTTTCCGTACCGCGTCGTCTACGTCGTCGAGGGCGACCTGTTGACGGTCGTTGCGGTTGCTCACGCGAAGCGCCGCCCCGGGTACTGGCGCGACCGCGTCCGGTCCTGAGCGCTTCCCCGGGTGCTACTGAGCCCGATCACCGCCGAACCGGCGTATTGATACGCCGGCTCGGCGGCCAAGGCCCCTGCCGCCGCGGCGCCGTCCGTGGTACGACGGAGTCACCACCGACAACCGCCGGCGGACAGGCATCTCGGGACGACCCGAGGAGTGACCATGGGACGTAGCGTTCCCACCATCCGTGCCGTGCTGGCGCCCGCGGCGATCGTCGCGGCCCTCACCCTGACCGGCTGCTCGTTCGAGGCCTCGGTCGGCGGCAACAGCGTCGACGAGGCCGACCTCGAGCAGCAGATCAGTGATCAGCTCGAGGAGCAGGTCGGTCAGGCGCCCGAGGAGATCGACTGCCCCGGTGACCTCGACGCCGAGGTCGACGCGACCATCGAGTGCACGCTCAACGACAACGGCGAGTCCTACCCGGTGAGCGTCACCGTGACCGCCGTCGACGAGGACACCGAGCAGGTGCGGTTCGACTTCGAGGTCGGCGACCTCATCGAGTGAGGGATCGAGTGACGGAAGGATGCGCCGGCTCGGCGGGTCTAGGGTGTCGGGCGTGAAGATCGTCGTGCTCACCGGGGCCGGCATCTCCGCGGAGAGCGGGGTGCCGACGTTCCGCGACGCCGACGGGCTGTGGGAGGGCCACCGGGTCGAGGAGGTGGCGACCCCCGAGGCCTACGACATGGCGCCGAGCACGGTGCACCGCTTCTACGACGCCCGCCGCTCCGCCCTGCTCATGGTGCAGCCCAACGCTGCCCACCACGCGCTGGCGCGACTCGAGGAGGCGCTCGGCGACGACCTGCTCGTGGTCACCCAGAACATCGACGACCTGCACGAGCGCGCCGGCTCCCGCCGGGTCCTGCACATGCACGGCGAGCTGCTCTCGGCCCTGTGCCGCGCGTGCGACGGCCGGGTGCGCTGGGACTCCGACCTCGTCGACCTGCCGCCGTGCCCCGGCTGCGGCGTCACCGAGCTGCGGCCCGACGTCGTGTGGTTCGGCGAGATCCCCTACGGCATGGACCGGATCTCGGTGGAGCTCGCCCGCGCCGACCTGTTCGTCTCGATCGGCAACTCCGGCGCGGTCTACCCGGCGGCCGGCTTCGTGCAGCAGGCGTTGAGGTACGGCGCCCGCACCCTCGAGCTCAACCTCGAGCCCTCCGACGGCACCCCGTGGTTCCACGAGGCCCGCCACGGACGGGCCAGCGAGCTCGTGCCGCACTGGGTCGAGGAGCTGCTCGGTACCGCTCAGTCCGCGAGCTGATCGCGGATCAGCCGCTCCAGCCGGTCCAGGTCGTGCTCGAGGCCCATCCGCGGGGCGAAGCGCAGGATCGTGTCGACGAACAGGTCGCCGCTCTCGACCAGGCGCGGGTCCATGTGGCCGAACACCTCGAGGGTGACGATGCCGTAGAGCTGGGTCCAGCCCTGCATGTAGACCCACAGCAACCCGCGGTCGGCCTCGGCGACGCCCTCGCTCTCGGCGGGGATCAGCGGGTCGAGCACCGCCTCGCGGGCGGCCGGCGGAAGATCCTCGACCGCCGGGATCGGGAACCCGTTGGACTCCCAGATCGCCTTCATCTGGTCGGTGAACAGGTGCCCTGAGCTGCTCAGCGTGAGCATCTCGCGGCGCGCGCAGGAGGTGTCGGCGATCGGGTTGGCGAAGACCAGGCCGAACTCTCGCGGCGACTCGTGCGCCCACTGCCGGAACGCGGTCGCGCTCAGGCACAGCCGCCCGGCCACGTCGTCCTCGGGCAGGGTGTCGGCCGCCGCGCGGAACCGCTCGGTCGCGGCCCGGTCGACCTCGTAGGCGACGAGGTCCACGAGCTCCTGGTAGCTGGCGACGTAGCGGTAGAGCGCCGGTGCGGTCATCCCCATCCGCTGGGCGACCGCGCGCAGCGAGAGGTCCTCGCCGTCGCGGAGCAGGGCGATCGAGGTCGACACGATCTCGGCGTACGTCGCCTCGCGCTGTCGCTCTCGACGGGTCGTCGGCTCCACGGTCACGCGGCGGCTCCCTGCTGTGCGGTGGGGTGGTCCAGGCATCGTGAGTAATGCGTTGACACCTACGTTAACACCATTTACGGTTCACGGCGTTCACTTATGTAGATGCCCTGTCACGCATCCGCACCCATCTCATCACGCCGAGCGCGAGGAACCGTCATGATCGATCGTTGGGGAGCACTCGTGGGCCGCCGGGCCCTCGCCGTCCTGCTCATCGGGGTGCTGCTCACCCTGGGGGCCGGTGCCTTCGGCGCCGGTGTCTTCGACTCGCTGTCCCAGGGCGGGTTCGACGACGCGTCGTCGGAGTCCGCACGCGAGCTCGACGCCGAGCGCGAGGCCTTCGGCAACAAGGGCATCGACGTCGTCGCGATCTACGCGGCCGAGGACGGCGATCTCTCCGCCGACGACCCGGCGTTCCGGGCAGCCGTCGAGGAGGTCGTGGCCGACATCCCCGCGGACGCGGTCGCTTCGGTGGTGCCCTACTACGAGACCCCGCCCGAGGCGGGGCTGGTGAGCGACGACGGCAGCCACGCCCAGGTGCTGATCTCGCTGGCCGGCGAGACCCAGGACGACTTCCTGATCAGCTACGACCGCGTCGCGGCCGTGCTCGACGCGCCGGAGGCCAGCGGCCTGGAGACCTCGGTCGCCGGGGCGTACGCCGTCTACAACGACGTCAACGAGATCACCTCCGACGACCTCAAGCGCGCCGAGCTCATCTCGCTGCCGATCGTCGTCCTGCTCGCGCTGCTGATCTTCGGCTCCGCGGTCGCCGCCCTGATGCCGGCCATGGTCGGTGTCATCGCGATGCTCGGCGCCCTCGCGGTGGTCCGGGTGATCGCGGAGTTCACCGAGGTCTCGATCTTCTCGGTCAACGTGATCTCGCTGCTGGGCATCGGCCTGGCCATCGACTACGCGCTCTTCGTCATCAGCCGCTTCCGTGAGGAGCTGGCGCTGCAGCCGCTCGACGAGCCCGACGCCGCCTCCATCGCGATCCGCCGGACCATGTCCACCGCCGGCCGCACCGTGCTCTTCTCCGGCCTGACCGTGGCCGCTGCGATGGCCAGCCTGCTGATCTTCCCGCAGGCCTTCCTCCGCTCGATGGGGTACGGCGGTATCGCCGCCGTGATCGTCGCGATGCTGGCTGCGCTGACGATCCTGCCGGCCGTGCTGCGCCTGCTGGGACGCCGCGTTGACGCCGGCCGCCTGCCCTGGCGCCGCCACCGTTCCCTGGCCCCCGCCGACGGCGGCCGTTGGGCGGCCCTGGCCCACGCGGTGATGCGCCGCCCGGTGCTGGTCATGGTCGTCACGATCGCCGCGCTGCTCGCGATCGCCAGCCCGTTCCTCGGCGCGAAGTGGGGCAGCGTGGACTACCGCGTGCTCCCCGAGGACGCGCCGGCCCACCAGGCGGCCGTGGTCCTCAACGAGGAGTTCGGCGGCGGGGAGGTGTCGACCGCCCAGCTGCTGCTGCAGGGCACCGACCCGACCGACGTCGCGGCGTACGCCGAGGAGGTCCGGGCCGTCCCCGGCGTGCTCGACGTCGTCCCGGTCGCCGAGGCCGACGGCACCACGCTGCTGCGCGCCAGCTGGGACGGCAACAGCCAGTCCGAGGCGTCCCAGGACCTGCTGCGCGACCTGCGTGAGGTGCAGCCGGCCTCCGGCGAGGTCCTCGTGGGCGGCCTCACCGCCGAGACCGTCGACCTGGTCGCGTCCGTCTCCAGCCACCTGCCGCTGATGGGCCTGATCGTCGTCGGCGTGATGCTGGTGCTGCTGTTCCTGGCCTTCGGCTCGGTGGTGCTGCCGGTCAAGGCGGTGGTGATGAACCTCTTCTCGATCACGGCCTCCTTCGGCGTGGTGACCTGGATCTTCAGCGACGGCAACCTCGCCGACACCCTCGGCTTCGCCCCGCAGGGCTTCCTCGACGCGACCAACCCGATCCTGATGCTGGCGGTCCTCTTCGGCCTCTCGATGGACTACGAGGTCTTCCTGCTCAGCCGGGTCCGCGAGGAGTGGGACCGCAGCCACGACAACGACCGCGCCGTCGCGGCCGGGGTGCAGAAGACCGGTCGCATCATCACCTCGGCCGCGCTGCTGCTCGGTGTGGTCATCGGCGCCTTCGGCACCAGCGGCATCGTGTTCATGAAGATGCTCGGCGTCGGCATGCTCGTCGCCCTGCTCATCGACGCCACCGTGGTCCGGGCCCTGCTCGTCCCCGCGACGATGAAGCTGCTCGGTCGGTGGAACTGGTACGCCCCCGGGCCGATGGCCCGCTGGTGGGAGCGCTACGGCTTCCGCGAGGAGAGAGCCCCCGAGCCGGCCCCGACCCGGCGCGTCGAGGAGCCGACACCGGTCTGAACCAGTTCGCGATCCGCGCCCCCGCCGGCCGCCGTCGTCCTAGCCTGAGGGTCATGACGACGGCGGCTGACGGGCTGACCATGAACCGGCTGATCCACGGTGCGGTGCGCCGCGACGTCAGGCGGCTCGCGGAGGCGCTGGAGGCCGACCCCGACCAGGACCGCGCCGTCGACCTGCTGCGGGCCTACCGCTTCCTGCGCGCCGAGCTGACCCGGCACCACGAGGGCGAGGACACCCACATCTGGCCGATGATGGCGCGCCTGGGTGCGGACACCTCGCTGCTGGAGCAGATGGAGTCCGAGCACGAGGCGATGGCCGACGCCCTCGGCGGTGTCGAGGCGGCCCTCGTCGCCCTCGCCTCCGCCCCCTCGCGCACGACCCTCGACGCGGCGCGCGAGGAGGTCGCGACGATGTCGGGCATCGTCGACGCCCACCTGCGCCACGAGGAGGACGAGCTCGAGCCGGTGCTGGTGCCGATGACCAGCACCCCGGAGTGGGCGGCGGTGGAGAAGAAGCTCCGCGGTGGCTCGGTGGTGGAGGCCGGTCGGTTCTTCGCCTGGCTCACCGACGAGATGCCGGCGGAGGACAAGGCGTTCCTCGGCACGCTGATCCCGCCGCCGGTCACCGGCCTGCTCTCCCGGCTGCTCGGACGCCGCTACAGCCGCGAGATCGCGCCCGTCTGGGCCTGAGCGGAGCGACGGGCACGCCGCGGCAGCAGGAGCGCCAGCAGCAGCACCGCGAGCGCCACTCCCGCCGCGATCGCCACGTCGCGCCACAGGTCCGCCACCAGCGCGTCCCACACCGCGAGCCCCAGCTCGCGCTGCTCGCCCGGGTCGGCCACGGCCTCGAGCACGCTGCGTGCGCCGAGCATCCCCAGGGCGAGCATCCCCAGGGCCGGCAGCGCGAGGACCGCGGCCACCACCGTCGTACGCCGACGCAGCGGTGAGACCAGCAGCGCGACCGCGAGCGCGGCGGCTGCCGCCACGGGCACCCACACCCCGACCTCGTCGACCCGCTGGATCGTCGAGCGGGCCCGGTCGAGGTCGGAGGAGTCGGCCACCTCGAACTCGACCGCTCCCACCTGCGCCCCGCGACCCACGGGCACCCCGCGCTCGCGCAGCAGGTCCAGCGTGGCGCGCACGACCCCGGCCAGGTCGACGCGGACGGGCACCGGCTCCCCGGCCCCGGCCTCGAGCGCGTCCATCAGCGTCTCGTGGGCAGCGCGGTTGGCCGCACGCCACAGGTCCGGCCACTCGGGCGAGGCGAGCACGGCCCGCACCGCCGCTCCGACCGCGTCCTCGACCTGGGCGCGTCGGCGCTCGGACGGGTCGAGCGCCGAGACCACCGCCGCCTGGGTGCGGACCCGCACCGAGTCCTGCACGGTCTGCTCGTCCGCGAGCGGGGCCACGGTCGCCACGTAGGTGTCGGTGTCGGTCACCGTCCGGTCCAGCCACGAGCCGGCCAGCGCGACCGGCAGCAGGGCGACGGCACCGAGGACCAGGAGGACCGAGAGGAGTCGCCGCAGCACGTTCACGGGCGCATCGTGCCAGCCCGCCGGTCCGGTCAGCCGACCACCGCGCCCGCGTGCGGGGGAAGCGTGAGGGACCTCTCGGACAGGGTGGGTCCCGCGTGCGTGCCGAGCAGCAGCTCGCCGGCCAGGTCGGGCACGGTGAGGGTCCGCTCGCCGAGGTTGAGCGCGACCAGGGTGTCGCGGCGCCACAGCAGCACCAGGCGCGTCTCCTCGTCTACCTCGCAGCGCGTGGCGGCGAAGGAGGGATCGGTCAGCTCGGGGCGGCTGCGTCGCAGCGCCCCGAGCGCGCGGTAGAGCTCCAGGACCCGGGCGTGCCGGCCGTCCTGCGCCTCGGCCCAGTCGAGCTTCGAGCGGGTGAACGTCCCCGGGTCCTGCGGGTCGGGCACGACCGCGGGATCCCAGCCCATCCGCTCGAACTCCGCGAGTCGGCCCTCCGCCGTCGCGCGGCCCAGCTCCGGCTCGGGGTGGGAGGTGAAGAACGCGAAGGGGGTCGAGGCCGCCCACTCCTCGCCCTGGAAGAGCATCGGGGTGAACGGCCCGAGCAGCACCAGCATCGCCGCACAGCCGAGCTGGTCCTCGTCGAGGACCTCGGTGACCCGGTCGCCGCGGGCGCGGTTGCCGACCTGGTCGTGGTTCTGGCTGCACACCACGAACCGCCAGGTCGCCGTGTGCTCGGTGTCGACCGGGACGCCGTGGTCGCGGTCGCGGAAGGAGGAGAACGTGCCGTCGTGGAAGAAGCCGCGCTCCACCACCTTCTGCAGCGCCGAGAGCGGCTCGAAGTCGGCGTAGTAGCCGTCGGTCTCCCGCGTGAGCGCGACGTGCACCGCGTGGTGGAAGTCGTCGCTCCACTGCGCGGTCAGACCGTGCCCGCCGGCCTCGCGCGGCCGGATCATCACCGGGTCGTTGAGGTCGGACTCCGCGATCAGCGACAGCGGCCGTCGCTGGTGGGCGGAGAGCGCGTCGACCTCGACGGCCAGCTGCTCGAGCAGGTGCACGGGGGAGGAGTCGTGCAGCGCGTGCACGGCGTCCAGGCGCAGCCCGTCGACGTGGTAGTCGCGCAGGAACATCAGGGCGCTGTCGAGGATGAAGCGCCGCACGTGCGCCGACCCCTCGCCGTCGAGGTTGACCAGGTCGCCCCAGGTGTTGCGGCCGTCCTTGAGGTAGGGCCCGAACAGCGGCAGGTAGTTGCCCGACGGGCCCAGGTGGTTGTGCACCACGTCCTGGACCACGCCGAGCCCGCGGGCGTGGCAGGCGTCGACGAAGCGCTGGTAGGCGGCCGGGCCGCCGTAGGTCTCGCTCACCGCGTGCCAGCCGACGCCGTCGTAGCCCCAGTTGTGGGTGCCGTTGAAGGCGTTGACCGGCATCACCTCCACCAGGTCGACTCCGAGGTCGACGAGGTGGTCGAGGCGCTCGATCGCGCTGTCGAGGGTGCCGGCGGGGGTGAACGTGCCGACGTGCATCTCGTAGACCACCGAGCCGGCGAGCTGGCGCCCGGTCCAGCCCTGGTCGGTCCACGCGAACGCCGCGGGGTCGTAGGTGCGTGAGAGCCCGTGCACCCCGTCGGGCTGGCGCCGCGAGCGGGGGTCCGGCCGCGGGGTCGGGTCGTCGTCGAGCAGGAAGCCGTAGTCGACCTCACCGCTCACCGGGACGTCCGAGCGCCACCAGCCGTCCGCGTCGCGCTCCATCTCGTGGGTCGCGCCGCCGCACACCAGCCGCACCCGCCCCGGACGCGGGGCCCACACCTCGAACACCTTCAGTCCTCCTTCACCAGCAGGGCCACCGGGTACGCCGACAGCAGGGACCCCACCGAGCCGTCGGTCAGCCGGTCGGTCAGCACGTCGCGCCAGCGCCCGGGCGGCAGGTCCAGCCGGGTGTCGCCCCAGCCGCCCCCCTCGACGAGCCCCAGGGGCAGGCGGGTCGCCACGGTGAGCGCCCCGCCCCGGTCGAACGCCAGCACGTGGTCGGCCGCCGGGCCCTCGGCCGTGACTGCGGCGTACGTCGTGAAGAGCCCGGGCCGGTCGCGACGCAGCCGCAGGGCGGTGGCGACGACGTGCAGCTTGGCGGTGCCGGGGTCCTCCAGCCCACCGACCAGCGAGCCGGGCCCAGCGGCGAGCATGGAGCGCCGCAGGTCGTGGTCGACAGGGCGGCGGTTGTCGGGGTCGACCAGCGACTGCTCCCACAGCTCCGAGCCCTGGTAGACGTCGGGCACGCCGGGCATGGTCAGCGCCACGAGCTTCGCGGCGAGCGCGTTGGACCACCCGGGGTCGACGGTCCACCCGAGGACCTCGCCGATGACCTCGCGGACGTCCTCACGGTCCAGAGCCGCGTCGACCGCTGCGTGCACCGCCGCCTCGTACGCCGCGTCCGGCTCGGTCCAGGTGGTGCGGTCGCCCGCCTCGCGCATCGCCTTCTCGGCGTAGCCGTGCAGCCGGCTGCGCCAGTCACCGCCCGGCTGCTCGCCCTCGTCGGCCGGCCAGGCGCCGATCGCGGCCTGCCATAGCAGGGAGGCGAAGCCGGGGTCGGGCAGCGGCACCAGGTCCAGCAGCCGCTCCAGCGCGTCGGCCCAGCGGTGGGGGGCCTCGGCGAGCACGTGGATGCGGGCCCGCACGTCCTCGCCGCGCTTGGTGTCGTGGGTCGACAGTGTCGTCATGGCGTGCGGCCAGTCCTGCTGTCGCCGGGCCATCGCAGCGTGGAAGTCGTCCACCGTCGTCGAGAACACCGACGGGTCGCCGCCGACCTCGTTGAGGGAGGTGAGCCGGGGGTAGCGGTAGAACGCGCAGTCCTCCACGCCCTTGGCCATCACCATCCCCGAGGTCTGCTGGAAGCGGCGGGCCCCGTCGCAGCCTCCGTCGCGCAGCCAGGGCTCGAGCAGGTCGAAGGTCGCGGCCAGGTCGGGTCGGCGGTCGCGCGCCGCCTCGAACGCCTGGTCGAGGTGCTCCTCGCCGTCACGGTCGGTGGGGGTGAGGTAGGAGCGGTAGACCGGGAAGCAGGCGAGCAGCTCGGCCACGGCGTCCTCACCGCGCCCGGTGGGCAGCCGCGGCACGTCGCGGCGCAGGTCGCGCACGATGCGCGCCGTCTCGCTGCCCAGGATGCCGTCGGCCACCTCGCGCTTGAGGTCGTGGACCATCGCGTGGAAGTCGAGGCCGCCGCTCAGCTCGTCCAGGGGTCCCTCGCCGGCGGTGTCGACGAGCACCCGGTCGACCAGGGCCAGCGCGTCGTAGCCGGTGGTGCCCTCGGTCGCCCACGAGGCCGGCAGCTCCTCGCCGGGCTCGAGGATCTTCTCGACCAGGACGTAGGCGCCGCCGGTGAGCCGGGCCAGGTCGTCGAGGTAGCCACGCGGGTCGCGCAGGCCGTCGGGGTGGTCCACCCGCAGCCCGTCGACCAGCCCCTCGCGGAACCAGCGCGCGATCTCCACGTGGGTCTCGGCGAAGACCTCCGGTTCCTCGACCCGCACAGCGGCGAGGGTGTTGACCGCGAAGAACCGGCGGTAGTTGAGGTCGTCATCGGCGCGGTGCCAGTCGACCAGCTCGTAGTGCTGGCGGGCGTGCACCTCCTGCGGGTCGTCGTGCAGCCCCGACGCCGTCCCGGGGGCGACCGGGAAGGCCTGGTCCCAGTAGTGCAGCTCGAGCCCGTGCTCGCCGAGGGCGAGCGTCAGGTGGTCGATGGTGCCGTCCTCGGCCAGGTCGTCCTCGCCGACCACGGGGATGCGCAGCCGCTGGCCGGCGGTGTCCCAGTCGACGTCGAAAGCCGCCGCGTGCTCGGCGTCGCGGCCGTGGCGCAGCACCTCCCACCACCAGGGGTCGGCGGCCGGCGTCGCGACGCCGACGTGGTTGGGCACGATGTCGACGAGCACGCCGAGGCCGAGGCGCCGGGCCGTCTCCGCGACCGCCGCCAGCCCCTCCTCGCCGCCGCGCTCGGGGTCGAGGTGGTCGTGGGCGACGACGTCGTAGCCGTGGCTCGAGCCGGGTTCCGCGGCCAGCAGCGGGGAGAGGTAGACCCAGTCGGCGCCGAGGTCGTGCAGGTGGGGGAGCAGCGCGGCGACGTCGTGCAGGTCCTGCTCGGCGCTGACCTGCAGGCGGTACGTCGACGTGGGCACCCGGGCCGGCACGGCCCGGGTCCTGGCGCTCACGAGGTGCCCCGGCTGGCCTGCTCGCGCAGCGACGCGTCCACCGACCAGTCCACCTCGGGGTCCGGCTCGGCCCACTCCTGCAGCACCAGGACCGACCGGCCCGGCAGCTTCAGCTCGGTGCCGGCCAGCAGTGCGGTCTCGGGATCGGTGCCACCGGCGGTGTCGATGACCGCGGCCCAGCGCCCGGCGTACTCCTCGGGCGGCAGCACGAGCGGCACGTCGTCGGCGCCGGCGTTGAAGAACAGGCAGAAGTGGTCGTCGACGATCGGCCCACCGCGCTCGTCCATGCCCTGGATGCCGTGGCCGTTGAGGTACATCCCCAGGACCCGGCCGTCGCCGTCCCAGTCGGCCTCCTCCATCGGGCGGCCGTCGGGGTGCAGCCAGACGATGTCGTTGAGTCGCTCGGCGCCCTCGGGGCCGGTGCGCACCGTGGAGCCGGTGAAGAACCGCTTGCGGCGGAACGTCGGGTGCTCGGCACGCAACCGCGACACCGCGGCGGTGAACTCCACCAACGGCCGGTCGAGGTCGTCCCAGTGCATCCAGGAGATCTCGTTGTCCTGGCAGTAGGTGTTGTTGTTGCCGCCCTGGGTGCGGCCGCCCTCGTCGCCGTGCAGCAGCATCGGCACGCCCTGGGAGAGCAGCAGCGTCGCGATCATGTTGCGCTGGGTGCGGGCCCGCATCCGCAGCACCTCTGCATCGTCGGTGGGCCCCTCGACGCCGTGGTTCCACGAGCGGTTGTGGCTCTCGCCGTCGTTGCCGTCCTCGCCGTTGGCGTCGTTGTGCTTCTCGTCGTAGGAGACCAGGTCACGCAGGGTGAAGCCGTCGTGGGCGGTGACGAAGTTGATGCTGGCGAAGGGCAGTCGGCCCGACTGCTCGTAGAGGTCGGAGGAGCCGGCCAGTCGCGAGGCCAGCTCGCCGAGCGTGGGCTCGCCGCGCCAGAAGTCGCGCACGGAGTCGCGATATTTGCCGTTCCACTCCGTCCACTGCGGCGGGAAGCCGCCGACCTGGTATCCGCCGGGGCCGACGTCCCAGGGCTCGGCGATCAACTTGACCTGCGAGACCACGGGGTCCTGCTGGACGAGCTCGAAGAACGTGGCGAGCCGGTCGACGTCGTAGAACTCGCGTGCCAGCGCGGCGGCGAGGTCGAAGCGGAACCCGTCGACGTGCATCTCGGTGACCCAGTAGCGCAGCGAGTCCATGATCAGCTGCAGCGAGTGCGGGTGCCGGACGTTGAGCGTGTTCCCGGTGCCGGTGTAGTCCATGTAGTAGCGCTCGTCGTCCTCGACGAGGCGGTAGTACGCGGCGTTGTCGATGCCCTTGAACGACAGCGTCGGCCCGAGGTGGTTGCCCTCCGCGGTGTGGTTGTAGACCACGTCGAGGATGACCTCGATGCCGGCGAGGTGCATCGCCTTGACCATCGACTTGAACTCCTGGACCTGCAGCCCGCGGGCCGAGGGGTCCTCGAGGTCGCGGGCGCCGGCGCTGTACTCCGCGTGCGGGGCGAAGAAGCCCAGGGTGTTGTAGCCCCAGTAGTTGCGCAGCCCCTTGTCGAGCAGGGAGTCGTCCTGCACGAACTGGTGGACCGGCATCAGCTCGATGGCGGTGACGCCGAGCTTGCGCAGGTGCTCGACCACGGCCGGGTGCGCGAGACCGGCGTAGGTGCCGCGCAGCTCCTCGGGCACGTCGGGGTGGAGCATCGTGAGCCCCTTGACGTGCGCCTCGTAGACGACCGTGTCGGTGTAGGGCGTGCGGGGGGCGCGGTCGCCCTCCCAGTCGTAGAACGGGTTGACGACCACGCCCAGGGTCATGTGGGCCGCAGAGTCGTCGTCATTGCGGGACTCCTCGTCGCCGAAGGTGTAGGCGAACAGGGAGGGGTCCCAGTCGATCTCGCGCCACGTCGCCTTGGCGTAGGGGTCGAGCAGCAGCTTCGAGGGGTTGCAGCGCTGCCCGTGCTCGGGCGCCCACGGGCCGTGCACGCGGTAGCCGTAGCGCTGCCCCGGCTGCGCGGAGGGCAGGTAGCAGTGCCACACGTGCGCGTCGACCTCGGTCAGCTCCACGCGCGTCTCGGTCAGTGCGCCGTCCTTGCCGTCCGGGTCGTCGTCGAACAGGCACAGCTCGACCCTCTCGGCGACCTCGCTGAACAGGGCGAAGTTGGTGCCGCCCCCGTCGTACGTCGCCCCGAGCGGGTAGGCGTTCCCGGGCCAGACCTCCATCGGTCTCCCTCCATCGCGATGGGTGGTGCTTGGAACGTTCTAACAAGCCGGTGGGCACCCGCGCCTCACCCGTCGTGGCGGGAACCACCGGGGCGACCCCTGCCGCAGGTGGTTACCACTCGGTAGCATCGGCGTCATGAAGCGCGAGATCTACGACGAGGACCACGAGGCGTTCCGCTCCAGCGTGCGGGAGTTCCTGGAGCGCTCGGTCATCCCGAACGTCGAGCAGCACGCCGTCGACAAGGCCATCCCCCGCGAGTTCTGGCTCGAGGCCGGCAAGCAGGGGTTCCTGGGTCTGGAGATCCCCGAGGAGTACGGCGGCGCCGGCGCCGACGACTACCGCTTCAACGCCGTGATGGCCGAGGAGCTCTCCAAGGTCAACGCCGCCCTCGGCTCCTGCTGGGGCATCCACGCCGACATCACCGCGCCGTACGTCGTGGCGATGGGCACCGAGGAGCAGAAGCAGCGCTGGCTGCCCGGCGTCGCCGCCGGCGAGATCCTGCTCGCCATCGGCATGACCGAGCCCTCCGGCGGCTCCGACCTCGCCGCCTTGAAGACCACCGCGGTCAAGGACGGCGACGACTGGGTGATCAACGGCTCGAAGACCTTCATCACCAACGGCTACTCCGCCGACCTGGTCGTCACCGCGGTCCGCACCGACCCCGAGAAGGGCGCGCGCGGCATCACGCTCTTCGCGATCCCCGCCGACGCCCCCGGCTTCTCCCGCGGCCGCAAGCTCGACAAGGTCGGCCAGGACGAGTCCGACACCGCCGAGCTGTTCTTCGAGGACGTCCGCCTGGGCGAGGACCACATCATCGGTGAGCTCGGCGGCGGCTTCATCGCGATGATGCAGAAGCTCCCGCAGGAGCGCCTGGGTTGCTCGATCAGCAACGTCGCGCACGCCAAGCAGATCCTGCTCGAGACGATCCAGTACACCAAGGACCGCAAGGCCTTCGGTGCCCCGATCGGCACCTTCCAGCACAACAAGTTCCTCCTGGCCGAGCTCGTCACCTCCATCGAGGTCGCCGAGGCCTACATCGACCGGTGCGTCATCGCCCACGACAAGGGCGAGCTCACCCCGGTCGACGCCGCCAAGGCCAAGTGGTGGAGCAGCCAGGTCCAGAACGACGTGCTCGACCACTGCGTCCAGCTGCACGGCGGCTACGGCTTCATGAACGAGTACCGCGTCGCCCGCGCCTGGCGCGACGCCCGCGTCTCGAAGATATGGGCGGGTAGCAACGAGATCATGAAGGAGCTCATCGGCCGCGATCTGGGCCTCTGAGCCGGGGCACCCGGCAGGGCCTGAGCCCAGCCTCACCTTCGTTGCCGGGTCGGTCGGCTCGCAGTTCACTGGACACCGTGACCTCCGAGCTGATCGACCCGCCCGACGTGGACCCCGCCGACGTCGAGCCGGCGCTGCACGACGACGAGCCGCACGGCGAGGGCCTGCGCTCGCGGCTGAACTGGCTGCGTGCCGGCGTCCTCGGCGCCAACGACGGCATCGTGTCCACCTCCGGCGTGGTCGTCGGCGTGGCCGGCGCGACCACCGACCGGACCGCGATCATGGTCGCCGGTGTCGCCGCCCTGGTGGCCGGCGCGCTGAGCATGGCCGCGGGCGAGTACGTCTCGGTCAGCACCCAGCGCGACTCCGAGCAGGCGCTGCTGGCCAAGGAGCGCCGCGAGCTCGAGGAGGAGCCGGAGGAGGAGCTTGCCGAGCTCGCCCAGATCTACGTCGACAAGGGCCTCTCGCCCGAGCTGGCCCAGCAGGTCGCCGTCGAGCTCACCGCCCACGACGCGCTCGGAGCGCACGCCGAGGCCGAGCTCGGCATCGACCCCGACGAGCTGACCAGCGCCTGGCAGGCGGCCTGGGCGTCGATGGTCGCCTTCACCGTCGGGGCACTGCTCCCGCTGCTCACGATCCTGCTGGTCGTGGCCGACCTCCGGGTCCCGATCACGATGGTCTCGGTCGCCGTGGCGCTGGCGTTGACGGGGTGGACCAGCGCCCGGCTGGGCTACGGCCCTCCCGGACGTGCGGTGCTGCGCAACGTCGGCGGCGGTGTCTTCGCGATGGTCGTGACGTTCCTCGTCGGCTCCGCGCTCGGCACCACGATCGGCTGACGAGCCCGGTTCACGCCTGCTCGACGCCGGCGGTGCGGGCCAGCCGGTGCAGCGACTCGCGCAGCGCTGGCTCCGGGGTGACCGCCCGGCGCAGCCCCGCGACCAGCTCGTCGGGCAGGTCGTCGAGCCCGCGCACCTCCTGGTGCAGCCCCTCCATCGTGGCGTCGAGCCGGGCCGCGGTCTCGGCCGCCTCGCGCAGGCCCTCCAGCAGCTCCGGCGGGACGTCGCGGCGGTACTTGTAGAAGATCTTGTGCTCCAGGCTCGCCCAGAAGTCCATGGCGACGGTGCGGAACTGCGTCTCGACCACCACCGGGACGGTGCCCTCGGAGAGGAAGACCGGCACCTCGAGCAGCGCGTGCAGGCTGCGGTAGCCGTTGGGCTTGGGCTCGCGGACGTAGTCGCGCACCTCGACCACGCGCAGGTCCGGCTGGCGGGAGAGCACGTCGAAGACGCGGTAGACGTCGGAGACGAACGAGCACGTCACGCGCACGCCGGCGATGTCGGTGACCCGGGCGCGGACCTCGTCGTACGTCGGGGCGCCACCCACGGCGATGCCCTTGCGCTCCATCTTGTCGGCCAGGCTCTCCAGCGACTTCACGCGCGAGGAGACGTGCTCGATCGGGTTGTGCTCGTGGAGGTGGGTGTACTCGTCCTGCAGGATCTGCAGCTTCGTCAGCACCTCCTCCATGCCGAACTTGTGCTCGAGCAGGAAGCGGCGCAGCCCCTCGTCGGGCGCGGTGCCGGGATCGCCGAAGGTGCTCGGGAAGCGGTCGTGGCTCGGTGACACCCCGCCAGCCTACGGACCCGACCGGGGTCCAGCCCCTAGGTTGCTGGCAGGAGGTCCCTATGAGAGTGGCGGTCGCGCGCGAGACGCGCGAGGGAGAGACCCGGGTGGCGATGGTGCCCGAGCTGGTCGCGAAGCTGAGCGCGCTGGGGCACGAGGTCCTCGTCGAGCCGGGGGCCGGCGCAGGGGCGCTCCACACCGACGAGGCGTACGCCGCCGCCGGTGCCGTGCTCACCGACGACCCCTACTCCGACGCCGAGCTGGTCTGCTCGGTCCAGCCGCTGCCGCGCGACCTGGCCCGGCGGCTGGCCTCGGGCACCGTGACGGTCTCCTTCCTGCCCACGGCGGCCGAGCTCGACCTGGTGCGCGACTACCGCGACCTGGGCGTGACCGCGCTGGCGATGGAGCTGGTGCCGCGCATCTCCCGCGCGCAGTCGATGGACGCGCTGTCCTCCCAGTCGCTGGTCAGCGGCTACCGCTGCGCCGTGGTCTGCGCGGGGCTGCTGCGCCGGTTCCTGCCGCTCAACATGACCGCCGCCGGCACCGTGCCGCCCGCCGAGGTGGTCGTGCTCGGCGCCGGGGTGGCCGGGCTGCAGGCGATCGCCACCGCACGCCGCCTCGGGGCCGTGGTGAAGGCCTACGACGTGCGTGCCGCCGCGGCCGAGGAGATCCGCTCGATGGGCGCCCAGGCGATCGAGCTGGACCTGCCGACGCTCGACGGCGCGGGAGGGTACGCACGCGAGATGACCGAGGAGCGGGCCGCGCTCCAGCGCGAGCTGCTGGCGCCGTACGTCGCTGCGGCGGACGGCCTGATCACGACCGCTGCCGTGCCGGGACGCACGGCCCCGATGCTGGTGACACGGGGGATGGTGGAGGCGATGAGCGCCGGCTCCGTCGTCGTCGACCTGGCCGCTGACTCCGGCGGCAACGTCGAGGGCTCGGTGCCCGGCGAGGTCGTGCGGGTCGGTCGGGCGCAGGTGTGGGGCGGGCGCAACGTGCCGGCCCAGATGCCCGAGCCCGCGTCCCGGCTCTACGCCCAGAACGTGCTCAACCTCGTGGCGCTGCTCAGCGGTGACGCCGGCTCCCTGTCGCTGGACTGGGACGACGAGATCATCGCCGGCGCCTGCGTCACCCACGACGGGGTGGTGCGCCACGAGCCCACCGCGCGGCTGCTCGACGCCCCGGATCCCGAAGGAGGCCTCGCATGACCGACGGCATGGTCTGGCTGACCATCTTCGTGCTCAGCGTCTTCGTGGGCGTCGAGGTGATCTCGAAGGTCTCCTCGACGCTGCACACGCCGCTGATGTCCGGCGCCAACGCCATCCACGGGATCATCCTGCTCGGAGCCGTGCTGGTGACCGGGCAGACCGAGTCCACCCCGACGCTGGTGGTGGGACTGGTCGCGATCGTGCTCGCCGCGGTCAACCTGGTGGGTGGCTTCGTCGTCACCGACCGGATGCTGCAGATGTTCACGCGCAAGAAGCCCGCAGCCCCGAAGGAGGCGCAGCGATGAGCGCCGTCCCCACCTGGGCGCAGCTGGTCTACCTGCTCTGCGCGGTCGGCTTCATCCTGGCGCTCAAGGGGCTGTCGGGGCCACGGACCGCCCGCACCGGCAACCTGATCGGAGCCGGCGCCGCCGCGGTGGCGGTCGTGCTGCCCTTCGTCTACCTCGACCTCGACCACCTGCCGCTGATCATCGGGGCGATCGCGCTGGGCTCCCTGGGCGGCGTGCTGGGCGCGCGTCGGGTGCAGATGACCCAGATGCCGCAGATGGTCGCCCTCTTCAACGGCGTCGGCGGCGGGGCCGCGGCGCTGGTCGCGCTGCTGGAGCTCGAGGAGCTCGGCCACCTCCCCGCCTCCGCGGTGGGGACGTTCGTGCTGGTGGCGACGGCCTTCACGGTCCTGGTGGGCTCGGTGTCCTTCGCCGGCTCGGTGATCACCTTCGCCAAGCTGCAGGACCTGATGACCTCACGGCCGGTGGTCTTCGCCGGGCTGCCGGTGGCGTTCGCCGCCGCCCTGGTCGGCTCGCTGGTGCTGGGGTGGCTCGTCGTCGACGCCACGCTGTTGTGGGCCGGCGTCGCCCTCGGCGTCATGGGTCTGCTGGTCGGCGTCCTGCTCGTGCTGCCGGTCGGCGGGGCCGACGTGCCGATCGTCATCTCGCTGCTCAACGCCTTCACCGGGCTGACCGTCGCGGCCGGCGGCTACGTCCTCGGCAACGTCGTGCTGCTGGTCGCCGGCACCCTGGTCGGCGCCTCCGGCACCTTCCTCACCCTGCTCATGGCCAGAGCGATGGGGCGCTCGGTGCCCAACATCCTCTTCGGTGCCCTCAAGGGCAACTCGACGCTCGGCGCCGGGGAGGCCTCCGACCGCCCGGTGCGCTCGGCCGGCCCCGAGGACGTCGCGATCCTGCTGGGGTACGCCGACCGCGTGATCATCGTGCCGGGCTACGGCCTGGCCGTGGCCCAGGCCCAGCACACGCTGCGCGAGCTCGTCGAGCTGCTGCAGGCGCGCGGCACCCGCGTCGACTACGCCATCCACCCGGTCGCCGGCCGGATGCCCGGCCACATGAACGTGCTGCTGGCCGAGGCGCAGGTGCCCTACGAGCAGCTGGTCGAGATGGACGAGATCAACGGCGAGTTCAAGCACACCGACGTCGTGCTCGTCGTCGGCGCCAACGACGTGGTCAACCCCGCGGCCCGCACCACGCCCTCCGCCCCGATCTACGGGATGCCGATCCTCGACGTCGACCAGGCGCAGCAGGTGGTCTTCCTGAAGCGCTCGATGCGCCCGGGCTTCGCCGGCATCGAGAACGAGCTGCTCTTCGACCCCAGGACCACGCTGCTGTTCGGGGACGCCAAGGAGTCGCTCACCAAGCTGCTGTCGGCGGCGAAGGCGCTGTAGGGGCCGGGCGGTTCATCGGCCGGCCGATGAACCTTGCCGTTGGACGATGGAGTTCCATCGGCCCACGTCAAGGTCTGTCGGACGTCCGATGAACCTCGCGCGTCGCGCTCAGCCCGCCACGCCGTACAACCGGTCCCCGGCGTCGCCGAGACCGGGGACGATGTAGCCCTTCTCGTTGAGCTTCTCGTCCATCGCGGCGGTGACGACGGTGACGGGGACGTCGAGGCCCTCGAGGTCGGCGGCGAGGCGTTCGCAGCCCTCGGGGGCGGCGAGCAGGCAGATCGCGGTGATGTGGTCGGCGCCGCGGTCGGTGAGGAAGCGGATCGCTGCGGCGAGGGTGCCGCCGGTGGCGAGCATCGGGTCGAGCACGTAGCACTGGCGGCCGGAGAGGTCCTCGGGCAGGCGCTCGGCGTACGTCGAGGCCTCGAGGGTGTCCTCGTTGCGCACCATGCCCAGGAAGCCCACCTCGGCGGTGGGGAGCAGCCGCATGAAGCCGTCGAGCATGCCGAGCCCGGCACGCAGGATCGGCACGACGAGCGGCTTCGGCGCGGCGAGGCGTACGCCGTCGGCGACCGCGACCGGGGTCTGCACCTGGACCGGGGCGACCCGGACGTCGCGGGTGGCCTCGTAGGCCAGCAGGGCCACGAGCTCCTCGGTGAGGGCACGGAAGGTCGGGGAGTCGGTGGTCTCGTCCCGTAGCGTGGTGAGCTTGTGGGTGACGAGCGGGTGGTCCACGACCTGGGTGCGCATGGGGTCCAGCCTAGGGACGATCGCGCCCGCGGGCGAAAGGGGTTGGCCCCGGATCACGGGTCTGCCACCCTGGTCACACGCCACCTCGTGGGCCCGGTGCCCGCGCCCGCCCAGGGGGTTCCCGCATGCAGGACACGATCGACGCCCAGCTCGACGACGTCGACCTGGCCGTGGCCGCCTATCGCCGTGCCGGCGAGTGGGTCGTGGACGAGCTGACCCTGGAGCACTGCGAGGACGTCGAGACCCTCGCGGAGGCGCTGCGCCACCTCGGTGGCGACACCGGAGCGATCGCCCTGGTGAGCATCGACGAGGACTTCTTCGTCATCGTCCGCGTGCAGGGCCCCCGCACCCGGGTGCTGCTCTCGGACGCCAGCGCCGCCGAGGACTGGGACCTCGCCGAGTCGGTGCTCGACCTGCTCGACGAGACCGACCCCGACGACCTCGACGAGCGTGACGAGGACGAGCCCGCCGGCGACCTCGGGCTGCTGGTCGACCTCGGCGTCGCCGAGGAGGTCATGGAGGAGCTGATCGACGACGTCGACCTCTACCCCGACGAGGCGCTCTCCGACCTGGCGCGCCTGATGGGCTTCGGCGAGCTCTTCGACGACGTCGTGGGCCTGACCTCCGCGTGATCGGCGATCGCTGGGTGGACCCGATGCGGGCCGCCCTGGAGCAGGCGCGCGCCGCGCTGGCCACCGGTGACGTCCCCATCGGTGCGGTCGTGCTCGACCCGGGTGGTGAGGTGGTCGGTACCGGTCGCAACGTCCGCGAGGCCGAGGCCGACCCGACGGGGCACGCCGAGGTCGTGGCGCTGCGTGGGGCCGCGCGCGCCCGGGGCGAGTGGCGCCTGGAGGGCTGCACCCTGGTGGTCACCCTCGAGCCGTGCACGATGTGCGCAGGTGCCGCGGTGCTCTCGCGCGTGGAGCGGGTCGTCTTCGGGGCCTTCGACGACAAGGCCGGCGCGGTCGGCAGCCTGTGGGACGTGGTGCGCGACCGACGCCTCAACCACCGCCCCGAGGTCGTCTCCGGGGTGCTGGCCGAGGAGTCGGCCGCGCTGCTCGCGGACTTCTTCGACGGGCGGCGCTAGTCCGCCAGCCGGGAGCGGGTCAGGAACCTGACGCCGTACGGCGCCTCGAGGCTGAACCCGGCGCCGCGGCCCTTCACCACGTCGATCGTCAGCACCGTGTGCTTCCAGTACTCGTGCTGCGCCTTGGACATCCACACGGGCACGGCCCGCTCCAGGCCGACGTCGAGGTCCCCGAGGTGCACGTCGGCGTCGCCGAGCATGAAGTCCCCGTCGGGGTAGCACATCGGCGCCGACCCGTCGCAGCAGCCGCCGGACTGGTGGAACATCACCGGTCCGTGGTCGGCCGTGAGGCGGCGGAGCAGCTCCGCCGCCTCGTCGGTGACATCGACCATCAGAAGAAGCCGAGCGCGTCCGGGGAGTAGGACACGAGCAGGTTCTTGGTCTGCTGGTAGTGGTCGAGCATCATCTTGTGGTTCTCGCGGCCGATGCCGGACTGCTTGTAGCCGCCGAACGCCGCGTGGGCGGGGTAGGCGTGGTAGCAGTTGGTCCACACGCGGCCGGCCTTGATCTCCTTGCCCGCGCGGAACGCCTGGGCGCCGTCGCGGGACCAGACCCCGGCGCCGAGGCCGTAGAGGGTGTCGTTGGCGATCTTGAGGGCGTCGGCCTCGTCGTCGAAGGACGTGAGCGAGACGACCGGGCCGAAGATCTCCTCCTGGAAGATCCGCATCGAGTTGCTGCCCTCGAAGATGGTGGGCTGCACGTAGTAGCCCTCGGCGAGGTCGCCCTCGAGCACGGTGCGCTCGCCGCCGGTGAGGACCTTGGCGCCCTCGGCCTTGCCGATGTCGATGTAGGACAGGATCTTCTCGAGCTGGTCGGAGGAGGCCTGGGCGCCGATCATCGTGGCGTCGTCGAGCGGGTTGCCCTGGATGATCTTCTCCACGCGGGTGACGGCGTCGCCCACGAAGTCGGCGTACATCGAGCGCTGCACCAGCGCCCGCGACGGGCAGGTGCAGACCTCGCCCTGGTTGAGGGCGAACATCGCGAAGCCCTCGAGCGCCTTGTCGTAGAACGCGTCGTGCTCGGCGGCGACGGAGTCGAAGAAGATGTTCGGGCTCTTGCCGCCGAGCTCGAGGGTCACCGGGATGATGTTCTGGCTGGCGTACTGCATGATCAGCCGGCCCGTCGTGGTCTCGCCGGTGAAGGCGACCTTCGCGACCCGCGAGCTCGAGGCCAGCGGCTTGCCGGCCTCCACGCCGAAGCCGTTGACGATGTTGACGACGCCGGCCGGGAGCAGGTCGCCGACGAGCTCGATGAGCTTGAGGATCGACCAGGGGGTCTGCTCGGCGGGCTTGAGCACCACGCAGTTGCCGGCGGCCAGGGCGGGGGCGAGCTTCCAGACCGCCATCAGGATCGGGAAGTTCCACGGGATGATCTGGCCGACGACGCCCAGCGGCTCGTGGAAGTGGTAGGCGACGGTGTTCTCGTCGATCTCGCCGATGGAGCCCTCCTGGGCCCGCAGCACGCCGGCGAAGTAGCGGAAGTGGTCCACGGCCAGCGGTAGGTCGGCGGCGAGGGTCTCGCGGACGGGCTTGCCGTTCTCCCAGGTCTCGGCGACGGCCAGCACGGTGAGGTTC
This sequence comes from Nocardioides sp. REDSEA-S33_B3, assembly GCA_001627335.1. Lineage (GTDB taxonomy): Bacteria > Actinomycetota > Actinomycetes > Propionibacteriales > Nocardioidaceae > Nocardioides. Next base: position 40,962 of record LUPK01000050.1, read on the forward strand.
TCCTCCATCCGGTCCGCGATCTTGAGCAGGACGTTGGAGCGCTCGGTCGTCGACGTACGACCCCACGACTCGGCGGCGGCGTGTGCGGCGTCGAGGGCGGCCTCGATGTCCTCCTCGGTGCCGCGGGCGATCTCGGTGAACGGCTTGCCGTTGACCGGCGAGATGTTCTCGAAGTAGTTGCCGCGGATCGGGTCGACCCACTCCCCACCGATCCAGTGGCCGTAGCGGCTCTGGACGGAGACGAGGGAGTCGGGGGCTCCGGGCGGTGCGTAGACGGTCATGGTCGCTCCTTGCGTCGGTGGCGTCAGTGGCAGTGGGCCGTCGACGTGACGGCGCTCACAGACGCTAGGAACCGCGACGTTGCGGGCACGTTGCTGCGGGTCCGCAACCACGTGGACGTGCCAGCATGGGGCGGTGCGGCCACCCGAGTGCGACCTCTGCGGCGCGAGCGGCGAGGACGTGGTCACGGTTCACTTCGCCGGGGAGCACGACGGTGCGGGGTCGACCAGGGGGTCGGAGGTCGGGCACCCGGACGGGGTCGCCTGGCTCTGTGCCGGGCACGTCGACGCGACGCGATCCCTGACCCACCTGACGTTCACGGCGGCGCGACGGGTCATCGGGCTCACCGAGGTCCCGCCCGGGGTGCCGTCGCTGCTGAGCCTGCAGTGGCCGAGCGGGACCGGTGGCACCGACGGCGTCGAGGTCAGCAGCAGCGAGGTCCTGTGGTGGAGCCGTCCGGGTGGATCAGGTGGCCGCTTCGGGGAGGCCGCCCGCGGGCAGTCCCACGAGGACTACCGCCTGCACGGCCCAGCGGTCGCGTGCCCGCCGGAGGTCGAGCGCCAGGTGGACGTAGCCGTCGGACGGTGAGTGCTCAGCGCAGCTCGCGGTCGAGGCGGGTGACCTGTCCGTCGACGAGCGCGCGCATCGGCGAGGTCGTCGGCACGACGGCCTGCTGGGCCACCCACATGTCGTAGTCGTCGCGGCCCCACGCCGAGCGGGTCCAGGCCGACATCAGGTCGGCCTCGCGGCTGCGGAGCAGGGCGTGGCGCAGCGAGGACTCCAGCCCCTCCCGCAGTCGTACGACGCCGGGTGCCGTCGACCGAGGCAGGACCGGGCCCCGGTAGGACCGCATAGCGCCGCGCAGGTCGCCGGCCGCGAGCAGGGCCTCGGTGGCGATCCAGTCGCCGGAGACCGAGGCGGTGAGCCGGTAGGGCCGGGAGGCCAGCAGCTCCTCCCCGAGCAGCCCGCGCAACCGGTTGAGCTCGGCGCGCAGGGTGGATGAGCCGCCGTCGTCCTCGTAGAGCAGGACCGCCAGCTCGTCGCCGGTGAGGCCTGCCGGGGCGGAGGCGAGCAGCATGGCGAGCTCGGAGTGCCGGGGGCTGAGCCGCAGGGTCGAGAGGCGTCCACGGCCGTCGTCGACGGTGAGCAGGGCCTCGCTGCGCCCCAGCGACTCCAGCATCAGCCCGATGCCGCTGGTGCGCGGTGCTGCCTGGCGGGTGGAGAGCTGGTCGCGGGCGAGCTCGGCCTCGGCCATCCGGGCTGCGGCGCGCACCATCGCCAGGGTCTGGGGCACCACCACCTGGTCGCCACCGGTGACGTCGAGGACGCCGAGCAGCTCGCTGGTCGCGGGGTCGTGGATGGGGGTGGCGGCGCACGACCAGGGCTGCACGCTGGCGCGGAAGTGCTCGGCGCGGGTGATGGTGGCGGCGCGGCCGGTGGCCAGCGCGAGCCCGGGGGCGTTGGTGCCGGCGATCCGCTCGTCCCAGTTGCTGCCCTCGACGAAGCCGATCGACTCGGCCTTGCGCAGCGTGCTGGGGGCGCCGCACACCCACAGCAGCTGGCCGGCGGCGTCGCCGATGGCCATGACGGCGTCGCAGTCGCGCACGGCCTGCCCGAGCACGTCGTCGAGCAGCGGGAAGACCCGGGCCAGCGGATGCGCCTCGCGCAGGCTGTGCAGGTCGGACTCCTGGATCGTCACCGGCGCCTCGGGGGCGTCGGAGGTGACACCGGCGGCGGCAGAGCGCTGCCAGGACTCGGCGACCTCGGCGCGCATCGCGCCGCGGGCGGTCCGTCGGCTCATGAGATCAGTAGACATCGTGGAGGGGCACCTCGCCAGGGAACGGTGTGACCGGCGTCTCTCGCAAGACGTCTTGCAGGGTCGCGCCACCGACGTTGCAACGACGTTGCATCAGGTGGCGAGCACGAAGTCCGACCAGCGCATCCGGTGGACCGGCCAGGTCGCCGGCGACGTGGGTGGCGGCAGGCCGGGGGCTCGCGAGCGGTAGCGACGACCGCTCGCGGTGGTCGTCTCGACCTCGTGCTGGCGAGCCAGGGCGGCGGTGACGACTGCCGACCAGGCCGCGGACTCCTTGACGTGGTTGCAGCCCTCGCAGAGCCCCTGTCCGTTGACGGCGCTGGTGGCTCCGCCGTCGGCGTGGGGGACGACGTGGTCGCGGTGCCGGACGGGCGCGTCGCACCAGGGGGTGCGGCAGGTCCGGTCGCGGGCCTCGAGGAAGGCCGCCAGCCCGGCGGGGAAGGTGCGTGCCTGGCTGTCCATCGCCACCAGCTGCCCCGCGGGGTCGACGTAGAGGCGTCGCAGCGACGCGAGGCCCTCGGCGTGCGCGCGTGCGACGAGGTCGCGCACGTCGTCCGCGCACAGCGGCACCGGTCCGACGCCGGGGGCGCCGACCCAGCCGGCCTGGTCGCCCTGCGCACCCGGAAGGTTGAGCAGGACGCCGTCGCTGACGGTCACCTGCACCACGACCGGGACGACGGGCGTGCCTTCGGCGGTGGTCTCGGACAGTGCTCGCGTCACGAGGGTGTCGGCCATGACCTGGCCGCGGGTGCGCTCGTCGCCCGCCGCGCGGGCGGAGTCGGCGGCTCGGCTCAGCGTCGCGTGCACCGAGACGCCCTCGGACAGCGGCAGCAGCGCCGAGAGGCGGACCATGCCGTCGGCGGCGGGTCGCAGGCTGGTGTGGCGTTCGTTGACGGCCTTGCGGTGCCGCGCGACGGCGGCGGCCGGGTCGGCGGCGTACGCCCGACGATCGACCTCGGCGCGGAACCGTCGCTCGCCCCACCCCTCGGTCGTCGATCGGTCGGCCATCAGGGCGGCGTCGATCGCGCGCCGGTCGGCGAGGCTCAGGCAGGCCGTGCCCTGCGCGATCTGGAGCGCCCGCCACTCGCTGCACCAGCCGGCCTGCATCGCGGCCAGCGTGTGCGGCAGCTCCCGGCACAGGACAACGGCGAGCCCGAGGTGGATGCCGCCCCGGTGCGGCGACTCCCGACGCGCGAGGGCGACCTCGGCCCCGATGCCCCGCTCGCGGAGCGCGGCAGGCAGATGGGCCCGCTCCTCGACGCGCGCGGTCTTCAGGGCGACGGCGAGCCGGGCCTGCGCCGCGGCCACGGTGTTCTTCAGTGACTCGAGCTCGTCGATCAGGTCGACGGCTTCCCCGGAACGCTCACCCGGAGCGGCCTGCTCGACCGCAGTCGTGCGCGCCAGCACCTGCTGCTGCAGGTCGCTGAGCGTGGTGGCCGAGGTCATGACGACACGCTAGTCGAACACCAGTTCGAACGCAAGGGTGCCGGAAGACGATTTCGTCCCGATCAGGTCGCTCCGGTATGTTCACCTGCGGTGGCGTGTCCGAGCGGCCGAAGGTGCATCACTCGAAATGATGTGTGGGGTCAAACCCACCGTGGGTTCAAATCCCACCGCCACCGCCAGCGTCGCGAGAGCCCCGGAGACCTCCTGGTCCCGGGGCTCTCGCCGTCTGCGACGCTGTCGGGGTGCGGACCTGGCTGCTCCTCGCCGGTGCGGTGCTCTGCGAGGTGTCCGGCTCGCTGTCCCTGAAGCTCGCCCTGGACCACCGCTGGCTCTACGTGCTCGTGGTCGTCGGTTACGCAGCGTCCTTCACGCTGCTGGCGATGGTGCTGCGCCGTGGCATGCCGCTGGGGGTGGCCTACGGCATCTGGGGTGCGTCGGGCGTCGCGCTGACCGCCGTGCTGTCGGCGCTCGTGCTGGGAGAGCCGTTCACCGCGCTCGTGGTGCTCGGGCTGGTGCTGATCGTCGGCGGCGTCCTCACCGTCGAGCTCGGGTCCGAGCGTGCCCAGCGTGCCAGGGAGGCCGACTGATGGCGTGGCTGCTGCTCGCCGGTGCCATCGTCTGCGAGGTCGGGGGCACGCTGTCCCTCCGGGTGGCGGCGACGGGGCGCCGGGGCTGGTACCTCCTGGTCGTCACGGCGTACGTCGCCGCGTTCTCGCTCCTCGGCCTGGCCCTCGCCGGCGGGCTGGGGCTCGGTGTCGCCTACGGCGTGTGGGCCGCGACCGGTGTCGCGTTGACCGCGGTGGGCTCCCGCCTGCTCTTCGACGAGCCGCTGACCCCGCTCATGGGCGCCGGACTCGCGCTCATCATCGTCGGTGTCCTGCTCGTCGAGCTCGGCGTCCACGCGGGCTGAGGTGCCGGGCCCCCGGCTCAGGACGGCAGCCACACGCTGAAGGCAGGCGCCTCGCCCTCGCCCCAGAGCCCGTCTCTCACCCTCACCTCGTACGCCGCTGGGCCGGCCTTGCCGATCTCGATCGCCGCGGTGCCGGCCGCGTCGGTGGTGACCCGGACCCGCTGCAGGACCTTGCCTCGACGCAGCACTCGCACCCGGAGCTCCTGGTCGGGGCCCCACCCGGTCAGCCGGGCGTCGAACATCTCGCCGTCAGTCGGGTACTCCGGTGCCGAGGTGACCGCGGGGTCGTAGCCGGGGCGCGCTGACACCGCGACGTACGCCGTCTGCACGAGCTCACCGGGCTGGGCGGCGTCGCTGACCTGCACCGCGTGGACGCCCTCGGCCAACCCGGTGGTCAGGCACGTGAGCCGCTCGTCGTCGTACTCGCACGGCACCGCACCCTCGACCCGCTCGTCCTGACGCAGCCCCTTCTCTGCGGGGCCGATCGTGACCGTGATGTCGCCGTCCGGGTGCACCACACGCCCGGTCACGTCCTCGCCCGGCGCGACGGCGGGCGGCACGTCCTCGACGCCGAGCGGGGTGTCGACGGCGAAGCCGCAGCCGGACGTCGCCGCGAGGGTCAGCAGGGTCATCAGGAGCAGCGGCGTGCGTGGGGCGAGGGGCATGACGGCAGCGTGCCCCGTCGTGTGCCCGGCACGCTTGAGCACGCGGGCTCAGCCACGACCTGATCCGCTGCCGGATCCGCTGCAGCCGCGCCACCGGCGGCCTCGTCGCTGGGCCCAGCTCACCCGCTGAGCAGTCCGAGCAGTCGTCGGATGACGCTGTGCCACCACCCAGTGGGCTCGACCGAGGAGCCGGGCCCTGTCCCCAGCGCCACCGGAGCGGTGACGGTGGCGGGCTCGAACCGCCCGACCCCGGGAGTCTCGGAGCTCCACGCCGTGCAGGGGTTGACGCTCGGCCTGCCCCGCTCCATGACGGGCGCCATCACCCACAGCCGCTCGGGGTCGGGGTCGCCGGAGGCGACGGCGCCGTCCCACCAGCCCGGCAGACCGAGGACCAGCGTGAGGGTGTCGTCCACCGGTCCGCCCCACCAGACGTCCTCGACCGCGACGACGGCCTCGTCGGTCACCAGGTCCACGGACACGAACCGTGCGGTGAACACCTGCTCGGCGTCACGCAGCACTGCCGAGGGCCCGACGCACGACAGCGCAGCAGCGGGCCCGGCCGCCACCACGGGGAGCCCCACGAGGAGGCAAGCGGTGAGGGCGGCGACGAGCAGACGACGTACGACGGTCCCGGTCATGTTCCTCAGACGACGCGGCCGGGCGGTCGGTTCCCCGGTGACGCGATGCCCGAGGATGGCCCGCGTGATCATCGTCGAGTTCGAGGGCAAGCGCCCCCGCGTCCATCCCGAGGCCTTCGTCGCCGAGACCGCCACCCTGATCGGTGACGTGACCGTCGAGAAGGGCGCGAGCGTCTGGTACGGCGCGGTCCTGCGCGGCGACATCTGCACGATCGTGGTGCGCGAGGGCTCCAACATCCAGGACAACTCCGTGCTGCACGCCGCCCCGGGCCACACGCTCACCGTGGGCCCGGACGCCACCGTCGGGCACTCGTGCACCGTGCACGGCCGCGACGTCGGGGAGAGGGCGCTCGTCGGCAACGGCAGCACGCTCCTGGACGACTCGGTCGTGGGTCCCGGCACCCTGGTCGGAGCGGGCTCGGTGGTCACGCCGGGCACCGAGCTGCCCGGCGGCATGGTCGCCACGGGCATCCCCTGCAAGCCGCTCAAGCCGGTCGAGGGCACCAGCTCCCAGCTGTGGATCGACTCCAACGCGGAGTACTACCGCGACCTCGCCGACCGCCACCGTCGTACGGCGCGGACGACCGACCCCCTGGTCTAGACCACCGGCAAAGACATGCCCCAGGGCGTAACCCGCGTCACACGGCGACGTTGCGCGGACCGAGAGCATCCGTATTTCTCGATTCCCTGGGGAGGGAGCCTGATGTCGTCATCCCGTCGTCCCCCCGTACGTCCGACCGTCCGCTCGACCGTCCGCTCGACCGGTCGCGCCGCCGCAGGTCTCGTCGCCAGCCTCGGCCTCGCCGCCGGTGGCGTGGCCGCCGCGCAGCCGGCCACCGCAGCGACCCCGGCCGCCGAGCCGGCGTCCTCGCTGCTCGGTGGTGTCGCCGGCCTCGCCGAGCTGCGTGACTACGTCGTCACCGTCGACCCGGCGCTCGACGTCGTGCCGCGCCTCGCGCGGCAGCTGACCGAGCCGCTGGGCGGCACCGTGCTGTTCACCTACGACGAGGTGCTCAACGGCTTCGCCGTCCGGCTCCCGGCCGTGGCGGCCCCCGCCCTGCGCGCCCTGCCCGCCGTGGAGACCGTCCGCGCGGACGTCGAGGCCGTCGCCACCGGCGAGCAGGCCGACGCCACGTGGGGCATCGACCGCACCGACCAGCGCTCGCTGCCGCTGGACTCCACCTACTCCTACGCCGACGACGCCGGCCGCGACGCTCACGTCTACGTCATCGACACCGGTCTCAACCCCGACCACGCCGAGTTCGCCGGCCGCGTCGGCGAGGGCCGCAACTTCATCGCGGGCGGCTTCCTCGGCCTCGGCAGCGTCGACCCGACCGCCTGGGACGACTGCAACGGTCACGGCACCCACGTCACCAGCACGGCCGCCGGCAGCACCTGGGGCATCGCCAAGAAGGCGACCGTCCACGCCGTCCGCGTGCTCAACTGTCAGGGCTCCGGCAGCGGCGCCGCGATCATCGCCGGCATCGACTGGGTCGCCCAGAACGCCGAGCCCCAGTCTGTCGCGAACCTCTCGCTCGGCACCGTGAGCCGCTCGGCCGACGTCGACAACGCCGTCACCGCACTCGTGCAGTCCGGCGTCGCCGTGGCAGTCGCTGCGGGCAACGACAACAAGGACGCTTGCACGACGTCCCCGGCCGCGGCGCCGGCCGTCCTGACCACCGGCTCGACCGAGCGCACCGACGCCCGGTCGTCGTTCTCCAACTACGGCTCCTGCGTCGACCTGTTCGCGCCGGGCAGCAGCATCACCGCCGCCGACCACCGCAGCACCACCGGGTCGACCGTGCTGAGCGGTACGTCGATGGCCAGCCCGCACGTCGCCGGCGTCCTGGCCCTGGTCCGCTCGATCGATCCGGGGCTGTCCGCGACCGCCGCGCAGGACGTCGTGGTCGACGGGTCCAGCACCGCCAAGGTCACCAACCCCGGCGCCGGGTCCCCCAACAGGCTGCTGTGGTCCGGCGTCGCGGTCGACGACCCGAGCATCGACCGCGCCCCCAGCGCCGCGTTCACCAGCAGCTGCGACGGCCTCACCTGCTCCTTCGACGCCAGCGGTTCCCGCGACGACAAGGGAATCGCGGCGTACTCCTGGTCCTTCGGTGACGGGTCCTCGGCCTCCGGCGTGAGCCCCGCGCACTCCTACGCCGACGGCGGCGCCCGCACGGTGACCCTGACCGTCACCGACACCGCCGGCCAGAGCGCCAGCACCACCGGCCAGGTGGCGCCGTTCGACCCGACCTCGGTGCCGTGCACCGGCTGCATGGAGTACTCCGGCACCCTCGCCGCCGGCGGCACCGCCTACCCGGCCGGCTCCGCGGGCTTCACCGCCAGCGGCTCCCTCGAGGGCTGGCTCCGCGGCCCCGCCGCCGCCGACTTCGACCTGACCCTGCAGCAGCGCTCCTGCGGTCTGCTCTGGTGCTCCTGGAGCGACCTCGCGACCAGCAGCACCGCCGGCTCGGAGGAGGAGATCAGCCGCTCGGTCGCCAACGGGACCTACCGCTGGGTGATCACCGCCCGCAGCGGCTCGGGTGACTGGCAGTTCTGGGGCGACCCCCGCTGACGCAGCCCCCTGACCGACCCCGCTGAACCCTCCCGGCGGCCCTAGGGTCGGAGGCATGTCTCTCCCGAGCGTGTCCTCCGAGTCCCTGGGGCCGTCGGTGCGTGTCGAGCGCGACGGCCCGGTCACGACCGTCATCATCGACCGGCCCCACGCCCGCAACGCCGTCGACGGCCCGACGGCCGCGGCGCTGGCCGAGGCGTTCCGCGCCTTCGACGCCGACCCCGAGCAGCGGGTCGCGGTCCTCCACGGGGACGGTGGCACGTTCTGCGCCGGCGCCGACCTCAAGGCCATCGGTACGTCGGAGGGCAACCGTGTCGATCCGCTGCCGGCCGACGGGCCGATGGGGCCCACGCGGATGCGCCTGTCCAAGCCGGTGATCGCCGCGATCGAGGGTCACGCCGTGGCCGGTGGGCTGGAGCTCGCGACCTGGTGCGACCTGCGGGTGGCCGCCGGCGACGCGGTGCTCGGGGTCTTCTGCCGCCGCTGGGGCGTGCCGCTGATCGACGGCGGGACGGTGCGGCTGCCGCAGCTGATCGGGACCAGCCGCGCGATGGACCTCATCCTCACCGGGCGCCCCGTCGACGCCTGGGAGGCCGAGCGGATGGGCCTGGTCAACCGAGTCGTGCCGGTCGGGCAGGCCCGGGTCGAGGCGGAGGGCCTGGCCCGGCAGCTCGCCGGGCTGCCGCAGACGTGCCTGGTCCACGACCGGCTCTCGGTGCTGGAGTCGGAGGGGCTGACCGAGGAGGAGGCGCTCGAGGTCGAGCACCGGCACGGACTGGTCTCGCTCACCGAGGCCGTCGAGGGCGCGCAGCGGTTCGTGGCCGGCGAGGGCCGCCACGGCCGGCCGGTCGGGGAGCGGTGGACCTAGCGCAGCTCGCCGCGCGAGCCGAGGCAGACCGCGACCAGCTCACCGGGCGAGACGCCCTCGTGGGCGGCCCAGCCGCGGGCGAAGGAGACGACGCGCAGCTCGCCGGCCGGCGTACGGATGAGGGAGGCCGCTGGGGTGGAGCCGTCGGCGAAGCCGGTGGTGCTGCAGCGGTGGTCCGTCATGAGCCGTGCGAGCTGCGCGTCGACAGGCGTGGCCGCGGAGGGAGGGGCCGCGGGCTCGGCCTGGACGTGGGACGCGAGTCCGATGGAGACGACCGCGCCCAGCACCAACCCCTTGACCACGTCGAGCGCACGGGGCACGACCCAGGGAGGGGTGGGCCGCGCGAGGCGCTCGGTGGGGGAGTCGGGCATGCCACCACAACGAGGCCGCGAGCCGCCTGGTCACGCCGGTAAGGACCGGTGTGACCCGAGCCACCCCCGCTCGTGGTGCACCGATGGGCCAGGATGGCTCGGTGACCTGGTTCTCCTCACCGACCGACGCCGCCGAGCGGCTCACCGCCACCGGCTACCTCGCGGACACCGCGACGGCGACCACGACCTACCTCGCCGGCGCGCTGGAGAAGCCGCTGCTGCTGGAGGGGCCGGCGGGTGTCGGCAAGACCGAGCTGGCCAAGGCGGTCGCCCGCTCCACGGGAGCCGAGCTGGTGCGCCTGCAGTGCTACGAGGGGCTGGACGAGGCGCGCGCCCTCTACGAGTGGAACTACAAGAAGCAGCTGCTCCGCATCCAGGCCAGCCAGGGCCAGACCTGGGACGAGACCCACGACGACATCTTCACCGACGAGTTCCTGCTGACCCGCCCGCTGCTGACCGCGATCCGTCGGGAGCAGCCGACGGTGCTGCTGATCGACGAGGTCGACAAGACCGACGTCGAGGTCGAGGGGCTGCTGCTGGAGGTGCTCAGCGACTTCCAGGTCACCATCCCGGAGATGGGGACGATCGCGGCGGTGCGCCGCCCGTACGTCGTGCTCACCTCCAACGCCACCCGTGAGCTGTCCGAGGCGGTCAAGCGGCGCTGCCTCTACCTCCACCTGGAGTACCCCGACGCCGACCGCGAGCGCGACATCGTGCTCTCCCAGGTGCCCGAGCTGGAGGAGGGCGTGGCCACCCAGCTGGTCACCCTCGTCGGCCGGCTGCGCGAGCTGGAGCTGAAGAAGGCCCCGTCCATCGCGGAGTCCATCGACTGGGCGCGCACCCTGCTGGCCCTGGAGATCAAGGACCTCGACGACGCCGCCGTCACCGCCACCCTGGGCGTCGTCCTCAAGCACGTCACCGACACCGAGCGCGCGGTCAAGGAGCTGCGCCTGGCCCGCGTCTGAGCCGCGGCCCCACCGTCGTCAGCGTCATGAGCCCCCGTTCCGGTCTGCTGGACCGCCACATCGCCTTCCTTGAGGCGCTGCGGGCCGCCGGCCTGCCCGTGTCCATCTCCGAGGACCTCGACGCCGTGTCGGTGCTGCAGGCCCTGGACTGGGCCGACCGCGCGACGCTGAAGGAGGGGTACGCCGCCACGCTGGTCAAGCGGCACCAGTGGCGACCGACCTTCGACGCGCTCTTCGACCTCTACTTCCCGCGGATGATCGGCGAGGGCGCCGGCGGGCGGCTGGACCCCGCGGCCGAGGGCGTCGAGGGCGAGGCGGGCGAGGGCGGCGACACCGGCGAGGACCAGGAGGCGCCGGCGGGCGCCCGCGACAACGGGGCGGCGCTCGCGGAGCTCCGCGAGCGGCTTGAGCAGGCGCTGCTGGACGGTGACCAGGAGGCCCTGGACGCGCTGGCGGTCGAGATGGTCGGCCGGTTCGGCGCGATGCCGGGGCGTGGCCCAGGGCTGTCGTCGTGGTCGGCGTACACCGCCCTGCAGCGCGTCGCGCCCGGCGAGCTCGTCGACCAGATCGTGCAGGGCCTGATGGCCGACGGGCGCACCGAGGAGGAGGCCGACCGGCTGGCCGGTCGCCGCATCGGCGGGTTCACGCGCCAGGTCGAGGCCGACGCGCGGCGACGCATCGGCGAGGAGAAGGGCCCCGACCACGTCGCCCAGGCCGCGCTGCGACCGACCATCGACCGGCTCGACTTCCTGTCCATGCGGCGCAGCGACCTGGAGGAGATGCGGCGCGAGATCCAGCCGCTGGCCCGCCGGCTCGCCACGCGGCTGACCCAGCAGCACCACGCCCACCGGCGCGGACCGCTGGACTTCCGGCGCACCGTGCGTGCCTCGATCTCCACCGGCGGGGTCCCGCTGACCACCCACCACCGGCCGAAGCGGCCGCACCGCAGCGAGCTGGTCGTGCTGTGCGACGTGAGCGGCTCGGTGGCCAACTTCGCGCAGTTCACGCTGCTGCTGGTCTTCGCGCTGCGCGACCAGTTCACGAAGGTCCGCGCGTTCACCTTCATCGACCACGTCCACGAGGTCACTCACCACTTCAAGCCCGGCGCCGACGTCGTCGACGTGATGACCGAGCTCGCCGCCAGCACCGCCCAGGCGGCGCTGTGGGGGCGCACCAACTACGGCCGGGCGCTGACCACCTTCGCCGAGAAGCACGCTGACGCCATCGGCCCGCGCACCGCCCTGTTGGTGCTGGGCGACGCCCGCTCCAACTACTCCGACCTGGCCGTCGACACGCTGTCCGAGCTCGTGGACCAGTGCCGGCACGCCTGGTGGCTCAACCCCGAGCACCAGCGGCACTGGGACACCGGCGACTCCGCGGCCTCGCGCTACGCCGCCGCGATGCCCATGGTCGAGTGCCGCAACCTGACCCAGCTCACGGAGTTCGTCCACCAGGTCCTCTGACGGGTGCTCCGCGGGTGGGGGCTCGTCCTGCCACCCGGACGGGGCGTGACGGTCGTCGCAGGGCGTCGTTGAATACCTGAAACGTGTTCACGTCTTGGGAGGTCCCATGTCCCGCCTCGTCCGCTCCGCGCTCGCCACGGGCGTGGGCGCTGCCATCGCGCTCGGTGCCGCCGCCCCGGTGACGACGTCCGCCTCGGCGGCGCCCGCGCCGGTCGTCGCCGCTGCTCCCGCTCCCCAGGTGCCCGCTGCTGCCCCGGGGAGGACGAAGGGCAAGGACCTGCGCCGCGTGGTGTACGTCGGCAACAACTGGGACGGCACCGCCGACGTCCTGCTCCCCGGCAGCTTCAAGCGGATCGGCCGGCTCGACATCGTCCCGGACTACGACGAACGGATCGCCGAGATCAGCCTCAACCCCTACCGGCTGGTCTACTACCTCGCCATCCAGCAGCTCATCGGCGAGGGCCACGACCAGCTCGTGGACGACATGTACTCCTCCAACGACGGACGTCTGCTGATCGTCTCGCGCCCCTCCTTCGCCGACGTGGTCGCCCTCGACCTGGCGACCGGGGAGATCGTGTGGCGCTTCGCCGTCGACGGGGTGCGCTCGGACCACATGGCGCTCTCGCCCGATGGGGAGACCGTCGTGGTGTCGGCGTCGACCGGCAACGTCGTGCACGCCCTGGACGTCGAGACCGGTGAGGAGGTCGGCGGCTTCGAGTCCGGCGGCTCGCCGCACGAGTCGGTCTACCTCGACGACGGCGAGACGATCCTGCACGCCAGCATCGGCATGGTCTACAGCCCGCTCGACGACCCCGCGCTCGACGCCACCAAGCAGGAGCGGGTGCTGCAGCTCGTCGACGCCGACACCTTCGAGATCATCCGCCGCTACGACCTGCGTGCGGCGCTGGACGAGGCCGGCCTCGAGGACGTCTCCACCGCCGTGCGCCCGCTGACCCACACCCCCGACGACGACACGTTCGTCTTCCAGCTCTCCTTCTTCCACGGCTTCGTGGTGATGGACCGCAGGACCGGGAGGATCACCAAGGTCAAGCGACTGCCGAACCTCATCCCCGACACCCCGCGCGAGCTCTATCTCCTCGACTCCGCGCACCACGGGATCTCGATGGACCCCACCGGCAAGCACATCTGCGTCGCCGGGACGATGTCGGACTACGCGACCGTCGTGTCCTACCCGCGGATGAAGCGCTCGAAGCTGCTCAAGGGCGGCCTCAAGCCCTACTGGGTCACCCAGTCGTGGAACGGCAAGCACTGCTACATCTCGTGGTCGGGCTCCGACACGGTCTCCAAGATCTCCTACCGCAAGGCCAAGATCGTGCGGACGACCGACGTCGGCTACCACCCGCAGCGGGTGCGCAACGGCTTCATCCAGCGCTCCTACGTCGCCGACCTGCCCCAGGACCAGCCCGGTCACGGCTGAGGCTCCCGCACCACCTGGAAGACCCTGCTGGTGACCTCGGTGCCCTCCGGTGCGCCGAGGAAGCCCGCGCGGTGCAGCTCGCGGACCGCCGCGTGCACCGAGGGGTCGGTGCTGGCGTCGACCAGGGCCGCGCCCTCGGCGTACGCCTCGAAGCCGTGGTGGGCGGCGACCCCCTCGCCGCCGGCACGGCTCTCGAAGGTGACGGTGACCTGCTCGACGGAGTCCGGGTTGGCCACCCCGTCCAGCAGGGGTACGACGTCACCCCGGTGCTCCAACGACAGCACGTGACTCCCTGCGGGGAACCCGTCGAGCTGCCCGGTCGGTGAGCCCAGCGTCACCGCGTGGCTGATCGGCACGCCGTGCTCGCACGCGGAGGCCAGCAGGTCGGCGGCGAGCATGCCGCCCTGGCTGTGCCCGACGACGAGGACCGGGTCGTCCCCGACGCCGGCCTGTGCGAGGGCCTCGAGGACCCCGTCGGCGTAGCCGTTGTCGAGGCCGCCGACGAGCCGCAGGTTGGTGCCCATGTCGCGCACGTCGCCGTCCTCGGTCCAGGGCAGCGTGGTCATGTCGTCGGTGCCGGGCAGGAGGAGCACGTGACGGGTGTCGCCGCCGGGACCGGTGAGCGTCTGCAGCTCCAGGGTGCCGTTCAGCTCCGGGTGGTCGGGGCCGCTGAGCTCGCTGAGCTGGCGGGCGTGGTCGACGAGGTCTGCGACGGAGCGGGGCGCGGTGGTCGACGACTCGACCCGGACGCCCGGCAGGAGGGTCGTGCGGGCGGGGCGCCCGGGGTAGAGCCGCGCCAGCAGGCCGGCGGCTGCTCCGGCGTCGGCGAGGTCGAGGGGCAGCCCGAGCGGCCCTCCCGGTGCGCCCGGCGTCAGCCCGTCCCACACTCCCTCGAGGAACCCGCCGCCGCCGGCGACGAGGTGCTCGACCTCCTGGGGGTGCTCGGTGAGCCACGTCTCGACGAGCGGTGCGGCCCGGGCGGGGAGGTCGGGCACCGTCAGGGCGATCCTCCCGGCCGCGAGCGCCGCGGCCGGGAGGGCGGCGGGAGCGGTGGCGCCGAGCGTCCACCCGACGGTGCGACCCACCTGGTGCTCCACCGCGGCCACGGCCTCGGCAGCGCCTGCGTCGGCCGCCTCCAGGACGCCGACCAGCAGACGCAGGGCCCGGGCGTCGACCTCCCAGCCCAGCGACTCGACGCCGACGCCGTCGGGGCCGGTGGTGGCGACGAGCACCGCGGCCTCCGCCTCGGCGAAGGTCCCCGGCGACAGCAGCGCCGACGCCAGCAGCTCCGGGTCGAGCAGGGTGCGGGCCCCTTCGGCCGCCCAGCCGCGCATCTGTCCGGCGGCCTCGTCGAAGACCGCGGCCAGGGCCAGGAGGGCGGCGTAGGAGGCGGCGACCCCCGCCGCCCCGCCGGTCACCTCCACGATCGCGCCAGGGCCGCCGTCGACCGTGCCCGGACCGCCGGTCATGCCGCCGGTCACGCCGCCAGCCCGAGCGACTCCGCCACCGCGTGCACGTCGACGTCGAGCCAGTCCCGCGAGCCGGGGAGCGGCAGCGGCGGGCCCACCGCCCCGTCGACCAGACGATCCGCGGCCTCGGCCACCAGCCCCGTCACCACCCGCTCCACGCGGGCGATCAGCTCCTGGCGTCGCTCGACCTCGCGGGCGTGCCGGTCCAGGGCGTCGGCGGCGTCGTCGTGGAGGGCGGCCGTGCGGCGCAGCGCGCCGGCCCGCTCCCGGCCCCGGGTCCGCGCGGCATCGGCGGCGCGGCCGGTCCACGGCGTGGAGTCGAGGCGGGCGACGAGCCGGTCGGCCTCACGGCGTACGTCCTCGGCCTGCGTGCGCAGGCGGTGGGCGAGGGCGCGGATCGCGCCGGGGTCTCCTGGCATCGGTGCCTCCGGGTCGGCCGTGGGCCGGGTGTCGGGTCAGGTGCGGACTCCCTGCCCGGGAGGGCGGCCCGGAAACGACGGGTCGCCACCGCGGTGGAGGGCGCGGCACAGCACCGGCCTGTGGTCGGTCGGCGGGCCGGTCGGCGGGCCGGTCAGCGGCCGACGGGGCCCCGGCCGCGGTGGTGGGTCAGCCCTGGCCGACCCACGAGAAGATCTCGTAGGGCCCGACCTCGTGGACCGAGGCGAGCGCGCCGTCGCTGGTGCGGACCCGGAGCGTCTGGGTCTGGTCGGAGGTGTTGAAGCCGTAGACGCCCACCCGGCCGGCGCCGGCGGGGTCGCCCGCGAACCCGGTGGCGAGCAGCGGCCCGGTGGTCGTGACCGGTGCGGCGAGCGAGCCGGCGGGAGCGGCGCGGCGCAGGTGCGCGAGGACGAAGAACTCCGCCTCGCGTCGCACGGTGCCACCGTCGACCGTCACGAGCCCGCGGCAGGTCCAGCACCCGCCGAAGGCCCCGCGCCAGCCGGGGCTGAGCGCGAGGTTCCACATGAGCAGACCGGTCGATCCGGCCGCGACCGCGTCGACGACGAGGTTCTTGGAGTCCCAGGCGAAGGTGCTGATCGGACCGTCGTCGGTGCCGGTGCACTCGGTGACCAGCCAGGGCAGTCCCAGCCCCGCGGCCTGGCCGGGCGCTCCCTCGTAGCAGTGCAGCGCGATCGCATCGAGCCCGGCGGTGCCGGTGGCGTCCAGGCGCGGGAGGTCGGCCCAGTTGTGGTCCAGCCCCCACAGCTCGACCCCGAGGCTGTCGAGCGGTGCGGCGACCCGGCGGGCGAGGCGCGTCAGCTGCCGGTCGCCGATGGCCATCGTGGGGTAGTCGGAGACGTGGCCGGGCTCGTTGCCCAGGCTGATCGACCCCAGCGGCACGCCGTGCGAGGTCAGCCAGCGCGCCTGGCCGACCAGGAGCCGCGCGTACTTCTTCACCCGGTCCCCGCGCAGCCGGCCACCGAACCACGACCGATTGGTCTTGTACGCCGGCGGCGCGGTCCAGGCCGAGGCCATCACCTGCAGCCCCGGGGCGACCGGCAGCACCTCACGGCGCAGGAAGCGGATCGCCTCGCGGGCCGGGCGGCTGGGCCGGATGCCCCGCTTGCCCGACTTCCACGCCCACAGGGTCGTGGACATGTCGGTCGCGGACAGCGGCAGGCGCAACCACTCCAGCCCGACCCCTGGCTCCTGGCCGAACAGCATCGACACCAGGTCCGGGCGGCCCTCGAGGTGCGTGACCGACGCATCGGTCAGCGCTGCCCCGACCCCGATCCACTCCTGCCGCAGCGCGGAGCTGCTGCGGTCCACCACCACCTCGGCGGTGACCTCGCTGTCGCCCACCGCGGGGCGGTCGGCGAGCCGCACCGAGGCGTCGGTGGGCGAGCTGCTCAGCAGGGCGGTGCTGCCGGCCGACGCCAGGGTGAGCGGGGTCGTCGAGGCCGCGCCGACCAGCGCCAGCGCGAGCACGCTCGCCGCGCCGGAGAGCAGGCGTCGTACGCGCACCTTGACCTCGATTCGTCGGGGGATGCCGGGGGCACTCAGGGGGATGCGGAGGGGGGGCACCAGTGTGCCCCGAAGCGGCCGTCCGTGCCCCCTGAGTCGTCCAGTCGATGGGCTGCGGAGGCCACAGAGGGGGAGCGCCCGCCTCACCCCGGTGGTCCAGACCGGTCGAGATCGACCGTGACCCTCTGACAGGCGCCTCGTTCACAGCGTTGAACGACATGTGTCTCGGCAGGGAGGCCGAGATACGCTCACGACACCCCCCACCGTGTCCCCCGGGCACGTAGTCGAGAGGTTCTGGGATGGAGCACCCAGGGAGGGACCGTTCGCGCACCCCCGCGGACGTCCGCACCGGCACATGGACCGGCCGAGCACGCGCGAGCCCGGTGGGCAGGTGGTACACGCGCCTCGGTCGCCGCGGCCAGGCCGCGGTCGAGATCGGCCTCGGGACGGTGGCGCCACCGGTCCTCGGCTTCTGCGGCTACGTCCTGGTGGCGTGGTCGCCCGCTGAAGCAGCACTGGAGCTGTGGTTCTGGGTGCTGTTCTCCGCCCTGTTGGTCACGGCGCTCCTCATCGCCATCGAGACCGCACGGGCCTTCCGGTTCCCCGATCCGCCGCTGAAGCGACCGGTCGAAACGCTGGACCTGCCACGGGTGGCGACGGTCGTGGCGGCGTACCTCCCCAACGAGCAGGCGACGATCATGGAGTCCCTGCGGGCACACCTGGACGTCGACTACCCCCACGACCGACACCTGGTGGTGCTGGTCTACAACTCCCCGACCAGCCTGCTGGTCGAGCGCGAGCTGCGGGAGCTCGCCGAGCGCGAGCCGCGGCTGCTGGTCGTGCGGGCGGCCGGGTCGACCTCGAAGGTGCAGAACCTCGAGGTGGCGACCGAGCTGCTGCGAGGCAGGGTCGACGTCGTCGGCATCTTCGACGCCGACCACCACCCGCACCCCTCCAGCGCCCGGCGCGCGGCCCAGTGGCTCGCCGACGCCGCCGGCGAGGGGCGCTTCGACGTCGTCCAGGGCCAGTGCGCGATCCGCAACGACCGTGACTCGTTCGTCGCGCGCACCGTCGCGGCGGAGTTCGCCACGTTGTACGCCGTGGCGCACCCGGGCCGCACCGTCACCCACGACTTCGGCCTCTTCGGTGGCAGCAACGGCTGGTGGCGCGCGGAGGTCCTCGACGACCTCGGACTGGACGGGCGGATGCTCACCGAGGACATCGACGTCTCGATGCGCGCGCTCGGCGAGGGCCGGCGGCTCGCCATGGACCCGCGCATCCTGTCCTACGAGCTGGCCCCCACCGACTGGGGCGGCTGGTGGAAGCAGCGCACCCGGTGGGCGCAGGGCTGGCACGAGGTGAGCCTGCGGCACTGCGTGCCGTTGCTGAGGAACCGTGACCTGAGCCTGGTGCAGCGTCGCGGGGTGGCGTTCCTGCTGGCGTGGCGTGCCATCCACCCGTTCCTCGCGACGCAGCTGATCCCGCTGGTGATAGCCATGGCCTGGGCCACCGACCGACGTGTGGTCTGGGACCTGCTGTTCTTCATCGTCGCCGCCATCGGCGTCAACGGCGTGCCCGTCCTGCAGGCGATCGCCGCCAACCGGCTGGCCGCCCCCGGCATCGGTGCGCGTCCCCGGCTCTTCGTCCGCTATGTGCTGGTCTCCGTGCTCGGGTACGCCGAGCTGCGGATGAGCGTGACCCGGGGTGCCGTGGTGCGCCACCTGCTCGGCGCCCACTCCTGGGACATCACCGCGCGCGGAACCTCGCAGGCGTCCTCGGGTGGCGAGCAGACGGTCGACGAGACCGACCGGCGACGAGCACTGGAGGCGGCGCTGTGACGGCCGCACAGACCTCGTTCGCCCTCGAACGGCGCAACGACCAGGGCTTCCTGCGCAGCACCGAGCGCAAGGGTAGGGCGGCGGGCTTCAAGGTCCGCGGCGTGGAGGGGTGGCGAGGCGTCGCCGCCCTCGCGATCGTGTCCGTGCACGCCTGGCAGGTGATGGACACCGACGACGACGGGCTCGGGCCGCTCTACGAGACCCCCGGACTGCTGACCGCGATCCTCTCGGTGGACCTGGTCGTCGACCTGTTCTTCGTGCTGTCCGGGCTCCTGCTCTTCCTCCCCTTTGTGGTGGCGGCCCTCGACGACTCGGCGCACATCCCCTCCGGGGACGACTTCCTGTGGCGGCGGGTGTTCCGGTTCATCCCGACGTACTGGGTGCTGGTCATCGTGTGCTGGAGCATGCGCAACTACGGCGTCACCACCGCCGACTGGCTCGACCTGGTCGAGCACCTGCTGCTCGTGCAGGCCTTCGACTCCGACCGGATCTTCGCGACCATCGGGCCGGCGTGGACGCTCTCGGTGGACTGGATGTTCTACCTCTCGCTGGCGATCTTCGCCCCGGCCTGGACGCGGTGGGTGCGCCAGGCGGGTGGCGAGGGTCGTCGCGTGCTGCGGCTCGTGGGGCCCATCAGCGCGGTCGCCCTCGCGTCGGTGCTCTACAAGCTCAACGTCGACTTCGTGTGGGAGATCGAGGCCGACCGGTGGGCCTGGCGCTTCGGTCCGGCGGCCAAGGCCGACGACTTCGCCATCGGCATGGCCGCAGCCGTGCTGGTGGTGTGGATGGGCAGCCGTCGCATCCCGGCCTGGGCCAGCCTGGTCCTCGCCGTGACCGGCGCCTGGCTGCTCTTCGAGGCCCGCAGGACCTTCTACTACGCCCCCGAGTCGGTGATCGAGAGCCTGCGGCACCCGATCGCCTCGGTCGGCTGGACGCTGATCCTGGTGGCGGTGATGACCTGCCGGTCCGACCGTCCGGCCCGCTGGGTCGACAACGCGTTGCTGCTGCGTCTGAGCGTCGTGGCCTTCACCGTCTACCTGGTCCACGAGCCGGTGGCGATCGGGTTCGAGAACCTCGGGCTCATCGACACCGACCCGAACGGCTACCTGCGCAACTACCTGCTCATCGCCGTGGCCTCGCTCGGACTCGCGTGGGTGGTGCACCGCGTCATCGAGGAGCCCTTCGTGGACGTCGGGTCGTTGCGCCCCCGTTCCGGTGGACGCCGCGATCTGTACGCGGAGCTGGACCTGCCACCGCTGCCGGCGGAGACCGCGAGCCCGGGCGCGCTGCGCGCCGACGTCCTCGACGCCAGGGGTGCCCGTCGGCCCACGCTGGAGATGGAGGTGCTGTCCCGATGATGTTCCGAGCACTCGCCACCGGAGTCACGATCGCCGGTCTGGTCGCACTCGGTGTCGGCCCGCTCCGGGTCGCGCTCGACCGCAATCCCGGCGTGGCCGGCGAGCC
Organism: Nocardioides sp. REDSEA-S33_B3; assembly: GCA_001627335.1. Taxonomy (GTDB): domain Bacteria; phylum Actinomycetota; class Actinomycetes; order Propionibacteriales; family Nocardioidaceae; genus Nocardioides. The sequence goes on from LUPK01000050.1 coordinate 61,129, forward strand.
CGAGCGGCCGCCGATCGTCCTGAGCGAGGCGCCCGGAGCGGCGCCGTCGTGGCTGCCCGGCGCCGTCGACACGGCCCGGCACCTGCCAGGGGACGGCCGGCGACGCGTCGGCAAGCCGGAGCGGGTCGACCTGGCGGTCGCGCTCGGTCTCCTCGACGAGGCCGAGACGCTCTCCGTGGTCGGCGGCGGTGAGGACGTCCAGCTCCCGGGCGTCGGCGTCGTCGTGACCGAGGATGCCGCGGAGCGGCTGATCGACCTCTCGGAGCCGCGCCGGACCCGGGTCCTGACCCGCATCGCGGCCACTGACGACATGGGTCTGTCGGTCTTCGCCGTCGGCGCAGCACCGAAGCGCGCCCTGGTCGTGGACGCCGACAGCGGCGCCCAGCGTCGGCTGAAGCTGCGGCAGGCGAGCGTCCCGGTCGCCGACGTCGTGGAGGGCTGGGCACAGCTGCGGCCCGACCTGCGGGCACTGGTCAACCGCCGCGAGGTCGAGCCCGCCCCGCGCACCGGCGAGGTGCCGGTGGCGGAGCCCCGGGAGAGGGCCTGGGAGCGCGCCGTGTCCCGCGTGGTGCGCCGAGAGATCCTCCCCGCCCTCGACGAGGGGCGCGCTCCGATCTCGGATGCACTCCTCGAGGGTGAGGAGGCGCTGGTGCTGCTGGGCGACGGGCCGGTCCGGATGACGGCGCGCGGAGCGGCGTACGCCGTGGCGGCGCGGGCCGTGCAGCCCGGCTCCCGCCTGCTGCCCACCCGGGGCGGCGAGGTCGTCGACGCGCGCGTCGTCCAGCGACCCGACGGGCGCGTGGCGGTGCTGGCCTGGAACGACGGGCCGGCGACGACGCTGACGGTGCAGGTGCCCGAGGGCGACCGCGTGCTGCGCTACCGGCTGCGGCTGCCGGGTCGCGCGCTCACCGCGGCGGTGCTGCGCCGCTGATCCTCAGCGGGTCGATCAACGGGCTCGCCGCTGCCGCAGGAAGTCGCCGAGCCGCTCGAGCCCGGTCTCCACGTCCGCGGCCTGGCCGGCGAAGCTGAACCGGATCGAGCGGGGGCCGTCGAGGGTGTCGAAGTCGATGCCCGGTGCGACGGCCACCCCGGTCTCGGCGAGCAGCTCGTGGGCGAAGGCCATCGAGTCGTCGGTGAGGTGCGCGACGTCGGCGTAGGCGTAGAACGCTCCGTCGGCCGGCGCGAGCCGGGTGATGCCGAGGTCGGTGAGCCCGTCGAGCAGCAGGCGCCGGTTGCCCGCGTAGCGCGCCACGTGGCCGTCGAGCTCGGCGTAGGACTCGGGGGCGAACGCCGCCAGGCAGGCGCGCTGGGCGATCACCGGCGGGCAGATCGTGAAGTTGCCGGTCAGCACGTCGACCGCGCGACGCAGCCGCTCCGGGACGAGCATCCAGCCGATGCGCCAGCCGGTCATGGAGAAGTACTTGCTGAAGCTGGCGAAGACGACCGCCTCGCGGCTGGTCTCCCAGGCGCTGCGGGCCAGCCGGCCAGACCCGGGCGTGCCGTCGGCGTACTCGATGCCGTGGTAGATCTCGTCGGAGATCAGCTGCACGCCCTGCTCCTCGCACCAGCGCGCGAGCGCGGCGAGCTCCTCGGGCATCAGCATCGTGCCGGTCGGGTTGGCCGGGCTGGCGACGACCAGGCCCTTGACGCCGTCGATGGCCGCGACCTGCTCGACGGTGGGCTGGTAGCGGGTCTCCGGGCCGGTCTCGATCTCCACGACCTCGCAGCCCAGCGCGGTGAGGACGTTGCGGTAGCAGGGGTAGCCGGGGCGGGCCATCGCCACCTTGTCGCCCGGCTCGAACGCGGCGAGGAACGCCAGCAGGAACCCGCCGCTGCTGCCCGTGGTGGCGATCACGTCGTCGGCGGTGACCTCGATGCCGTGGGTGCGCCGGTGGTGGGTCGCGATCGCCTCCCGTAGCTCCAGGATGCCGATGCTCGGGGTGTAGCCCAGCGGGTCGCCGCTGCGCAGCAGCCGCACCGCCTCCTCCGCCACCGGCCCGGGCGCCCCCGTGCTGGGCTGACCCGCGACGAGGTTGACCAGGTCGCCGTGCGTGCGCTGGCGCCGGGTCGCTGCCTCCAGCAGGTCCATGACGTGGAAGGGCGGCACGTTCGCCCGGCTGGCCACCGCCCAGCGGCTGGCCGCGTGCTCCTGTGGCGTCATGGGGTCGAGGGTAGGTGGCGTTCGGCAAGGTTCATCGGCCGGCCGATGAACCTTGCCGCTGGCCGATGAAGGGACATCGGCCACGGAACCTGTCAACCTGCGTGGAGTCGGTCGCGGTTGGTTTCTTGGTTGATGGCCACTTGGGCCATAGGGGTCGGTACCCGGGGCGGGCCGGC
>LUPK01000051.1 GCA_001627335.1 Nocardioides sp. REDSEA-S33_B3
CCGCCGACGAGGTCGTCGAGCACGACTCGGTCGCCGACGCCGAGCTGCTCGCCCGCGAGCTCGGGGCCCGGGTGATCGAGGAGATCAACCACACCTGAGCTCCGGCGAGCGCGCCGACGCCGCGGCTCACCGGCCGCCCGTCAGACTCGGACCCAGCACGCCCCAGCGATCACCACCAGCCACCACCAGCCACCCACCACCAGCCACACCCGAGGTGAACCCCATGAGCCAGAACCCGTTCGACGCCCTCGGCGGCGGAGGTCTCGACATGAACGCCCTGCTCCAGCAGGCCCAGCAGATGCAGGAGCAGCTCACCCAGGCCCAGGCCCGCCTCGCCGACACCGTGGTCGAGGGCACCGTGGCCGGTGGTGCGGTGACGGTCAAGGTCAACGGCGTGGGCGAGCTGGTCGGGGTCGACATCCGGGCGGGCGGCTTCGACGGGTCCGACGCCGACGACCTGTCCGACCTCGGCGACATGATCGTGGCGGCGTACCGCGACGCGAAGTCCCAGGCCGACGCCGCCGCCGGCGAGGCCCTCGGCCCGCTGGCCGGCGGGCTGGGCGGCATGGGTGGCGGGCTGCCCGGGGGCACTCCGGGTCAGCTCGGCTTCTAGGGGCGGTCGGTGTACGAAGGCGTCGTCCAGGACCTCATCGACGAGCTCGGCCGGCTGCCGGGCGTGGGGCCCAAGAGCGCCCAGCGCATCGCGTTCCACCTGCTGCAGGCCGACCCCGTCGACGTACGCCGCCTCGCCGACGTGCTGATCGAGGTCAAGGCCAAGGTGCAGTTCTGCTCCACCTGCTTCAACGTCAGCGAGGACGAGCAGTGCCGGATCTGCCGCGACCCGCGGCGCGACCCCGGCGTGCTGTGCGTCGTCGAGGAGTACAAGGACGTCGTGGCCATCGAGCGCACCCGTGAGTACCGCGGCCGCTACCACGTCCTCGGCGGCGCGATCAGCCCCATCGACGGCATCGGGCCCGACCAGCTGCGGGTCCGTGAGCTGATGACCAGGCTCGCCGACGGAGCCGTCACCGAGGTCATCCTGGCCACGGATCCCAACCTCGAGGGTGAGGCGACGGCGACCTACCTCACGCGCATGCTGAAGGTCCTTGACTTGCGCGTGACGCGGTTGGCGAGTGGACTGCCGGTGGGCGGCGACCTCGAGTACGCCGACGAGGTCACCCTTGGCCGTGCGTTCGCAGGGAGGCGAGCAGCAGAATGACCAGCACCCAGAACACCCCCGCCGGGAGCAGCAGCGCCCCGGTCCTCGACGCCGAGACGCTCGCCTTCGCCGAGCAGATCTCCGACCAGGTCGCCAGCTTCCTGCTCGCCCTGCGCGCGATCGCCCAGGAGAACGACGCGGGTCGCGCCGTCTCGCTGCTGCTGCTCGAGATCAGCCAGGTGCTGCTCGCCGGCGCCCGCCTGGGCGCCCAGCGCGACTTCACCCCGCGCGAGGAGTACCAGCCCGACGTCGGCCCCGAACCCGACCTCGACGAGATGCGGATGCGGCTGGCCGGGATGCTCGACAACGTCGACACCTACAGCTTCGTCTTCGACCCCTACGTGCCCGAGGTCGTCGAGAGCCAGCTCTCCGACGACCTCGCCTCGATCGCCACCGACCTCGACACCGGCCTGCGGCACTACCGCAACGGCCACGTCACCGAGGCCCTGTGGTGGTGGCAGTTCTCCTACGTCTCCAACTGGGGCAACCTCGCCGGCGCTGCGCTCAACGCGCTGCTCTCGGTGGTCAGCCACGACCGCCTCGACGTCGAGGTCGACCTCGACTCCGACCAGGTCGTCGTCGCCGAGCAGATGCTCTCCGACCCGTCCTGAGGCCCTCCTCGCCCCACCTCGTCCACGGCTGAGCCTGGCGCGGGGCGGCACCCGGGCGCGCCGGTAGACTCGGCCACCGGCCGGGCGCACCCCGTGACGGGAGGTCGCGCCGCAGCACGTGGAGCAGTCGAGGGGACAGAGCAGTGGGCATTGTCGTGCAGAAGTACGGCGGGTCGTCGGTGGCGGACGCCGACGGCATCAAGCGGGTGGCCCAGCGCATCGTCAACACCAAGAAGCAGGGCCACGAGGTCGTCGTGGTCGTCTCGGCGATGGGCGACACCACCGACGACCTGCGCGACCTCGCCGAGCAGGTGACGCCGCTGCCGCCGCCGCGCGAGCTCGACATGCTGCTGACCGCCGGCGAGCGCATCTCGATGGCGCTGCTGGCCATGGCGGTCTCCTCGCTGGGCCACGAGGCGCAGTCGTTCACCGGCTCCCAGGCCGGTGTCATCACCGACTCGGTGCACGGCAAGGCCAAGATCATCGACATCACGCCGGGGCGCATCAAGAGCGCCATCGACGAGGGCCACGTCGCCATCGTCGCCGGCTTCCAGGGCGTCTCCCAGGACACCAAGGACGTCACCACGCTGGGCCGCGGCGCCTCCGACACCACCGCCGTCGCCCTGGCAGCCGCCCTGGGCGCCGACGTCTGCGAGATCTACACCGACGTCGCCGGCGTCTTCACCGCCGACCCGCGCATCGTGCCGGCCGCCCAGAAGCTCGACCGCGTCTCTCACGAGGAGATGCTGGAGATGGCCGCCTCCGGCGCCAAGATCCTCCACCTGCGCTGCGTCGAGTACGCGCGCCGCTACGACGTCCCGATCCACGTGCGCACCTCCTTCGACACCATCGAAGGCACCTGGATCCTCCCCGACACCGCAGACACCGAAGGAGACACCGTGGAGCAGGCGATCATCGCGGGCGTGGCCCACGACCGGTCCGAGGCCAAGATCACCGTGGTCGGCGTGCCCGACAAGGTCGGCGAGGCCGCCCGCATCTTCGAGGTGCTGGCCGGCTCCGAGGTCAACATCGACATGGTCGTGCAGAACGTCTCGGCCGCGGCCACGGCGCGCACCGACATCTCCTTCACCCTGCCGCGCGAGGACGGCCAGAACGCCATGGCGGCGCTGGCGAAGATCCAGGACGAGGTCGGCTACGACAAGCTGCTCTTCGACGACCGCGTCGGCAAGGTCTCGCTCATCGGCGCGGGCATGCGCAGCCACCCCGGCATCACCGCGAAGTTCTTCGCCTCGCTCGCCGCGGCCGGGGTCAACATCGAGATGATCTCGACCTCGGAGATCCGCATCTCCGTCATCGTCGACGAGGGCCAGATCGACACCGCCGTGCGCGCCACGCACACCGCCTTCGACCTCGACGCCGACGAGGTCGAGGCCGTCGTCTACGGAGGGACCGGCCGATGAGCCGCGGCCTGCGCGTCGGCGTCGTCGGCGCCACCGGCCAGGTGGGCGTCGCGATGCGGCAGATCCTCGCCGAGCGCGACTTCCCGGTCGAGGAGATCCGGTTCTTCTCCTCCCCCCGCTCCGCCGGCAAGGTGCTGGACTACCGCGGCACCGAGGTCGTCGTCGAGGACGCCGAGTCCGCCGACCCGACCGGTCTCGACGTCGCGCTGTTCTCCGCGGGAGCCACCGCCTCCCGGGCGCTGGTGCCCCGCTTCGTCGAGGCGGGCGTGATCGTCGTCGACAACTCCTCGGCGTTCCGCAAGGACCCCTCGATCCCGCTCGTGGTCTCCGAGGTCAACCCCGAGGCTGCTGCCGAGGTCATCAAGGCCGGTCGCGGCATCATCGCCAACCCCAACTGCACGACCATGGCCGCGATGCCGGTGCTCAAGCCGCTGCACGACGAGGCCGGGCTCGTCCGCCTGGTCGCGTCGACGTACCAGGCCGTCTCGGGCTCCGGCGTCGCCGGCGTCGAGGAGCTGGCCACCGGTGTCGAGGCCGCCGGGGAGAAGGCCCGCGAGCTGGCCTACGACGGCGAGGCCGTCGCCTTCCCCGAGCCGGGGGTCTACAAGCGCACGATCGCCCACAACGTGCTGCCGTTCGCCGGCAACCTGGTCGACGACGGCCTGAACGAGACCGACGAGGAGCAGAAGCTCCGCAACGAGTCCCGCAAGATCCTCGGCATCCCCGAGCTCAAGGTGTCCGGCATCTGCGTGCGCGTCCCGGTGTTCACCGGTCACTCGCTGGCGATCAACGCCGAGTTCGAGCGGGCCATCTCGCCCGAGCGGGCGACCGAGCTGCTCGCGGACGCACCCGGCGTCGAGCTGACCGACATCCCGACCCCGCTGCAGGCCGCCGGCAAGGACCCGTCGTACGTCGGTCGCATCCGCGCCGACGAGGGCGTCGACGGCGGCCGTGGGCTGGCGCTGTTCATCAGCAACGACAACCTGCGCAAGGGTGCGGCCCTCAACACCGTGCAGATCGCCGAGCTCGTGGCGGCCTCCCGGGCCTGACCCACCGCCGAACCGTCACCCACGCACGGCCGAGAGGTCGCTGGCGCACGGCCGAGAGGTCGCTGGCGTGCGTGCGCGAGCGACTCCTCGAGCGTGCGTGAGTGACGGGTGGGCCGTGCGTGAGTGACGCTTCGGCGGGTCTCAGCCCTCCGCGGGCTCGATGACGCTGGTGGTGACCCAGTGCGAGAGCAGGAAGGTCGCGACGGTCATCACGGGGATGACGATGACCATCCACCACTCCTGAAGCACGTCGACCAGGAACAGCAGCGAGAGCACACAGGTCAGGCCCACGGCCAGGAAGCTGGTGCTCATCGGGTCCGGCACGCGCGCCAGGCGCAACAGGGTGCCGCCGAGCAGCACCATGGCGACCATCACGGCCACGAGCAGGGTGAAACCGGGACCGCCGCCGCAGGTGGAGACCCCGCGGACGCTCTCGCACAGCCGCAGCGAGCCGGCGGTGAGCAGGACGACCAGGAGACCGACCACCAGACCGGTGACGCCGGCCGCGACGCGACCGTCGATCGACAGGGGTGCGCGGGGCGCCTTCGGGGTCGGAGCGGGGACGGGCTGCGGCTCGGGTGCCGGCGCCGTGGCCGCCGGCGCGGGAGCGGCCGCGGCAGGGGCGGGGGCAGCGACGGCGGGCTCCTCGACGGGCGGGGCGGCGGGCGGGGCCTGGGCCGGAGCGGTCTCCAGGACCACGGTCTCCTCCGGGCTGTCGTCCCGGGCCGCTGTGCTGGTCGCCGGAGCGGCCGCCCCCGGAGTGCTGGCCGCCTGAGTGCTCGTCTCGTCGGCGCCCGACTCGGGGACAGGCGTCTCGTGGGCGCTCGGCTGGGCGTCGGGCGTCTCGTCGGCCGCCTTGCCCTTGCGACGACCGAACAGCCTCCCGAGGCTGGGTGCCTCGAGGGAGGGTGCGTCGTCGGGCCGCTGGTCGTCTGGCATGGGCCGAATCATGTCACGGCCGCCACACGATTCCAGCAGGACGCACACCCTGGACCGGCGCCGACGCGGGCGCCCCCGGGACAGCACGAGGGCCCGGATCCTGGAGCGGATCCGGGCCCTGCTGTCGGGCTGACAGGATTTGAACCTGCGGCCTCCTCGTCCCGAACGAGGCGCGCTACCAAGCTGCGCCACAGCCCGATCGGAGCGACCCCACGGGGCCACGTCCGCGAGGGAGCATAGCCGAGGCCCCTCAGCCCTCCCCAATCGGGACCAGCGTCAGCAGCACCGCCTCCGGACGGCAGGCGACGCGGATGCGCGCGTAGGGGGACGTGCCCAACCCGGCGCCCACGTGCATCCAGGTCGAGCCGGGGTCACCGGGGGCCGAGTCGGCGGGGTGGCGGTGCACCCCGCGGGCCCTCGCCGGCTCCAGGTCGCAGTTGGTGGCCAGGGCCCGCCCGCCCGGCAGGCACACCTGGCCGCCGTGGGTGTGGCCGGCCAGGACGGCGTCGTACCCGTCCCGGGCGAACGCGTCCAGCACCCGCAGGTACGGCGCGTGCGTGATGCCCAGCCGGACGTCCACCTCCGGGTCGGCCGGGCCGGCGACCTCGTCGAGCCGGTCGTAGCCCAGGTGCGGGTCGTCGACCCCGGTGAACGCGAGGTCCAGGTCGCCGACGCGCACCCGGCCACGGGTGTTGGTGAGGTCCAACCAGCCCGCGTCGGTGAAGGTCCGCGACAGCTCGCGCCAGGGCAGCTCGGGGACGTCGGTGTGCCGCTTGCCGGTGTCGGGCAGCAGGTAGGCGAAGGGGTTGCGGAAGGACGGCTCGAAGTAGTCGTTGCTGCCGTGGACGAAGACCCCGGGCACGTCCAGCAGGGGCCCGAGCGCGTCGGTGACCACCGGGACGGCGTCGCGGTGGGCGAGGTTGTCACCGGTGTCGACCACCAGGTCGGGGCGCAGCCCGGCCAGCCCCGCGAGCCACTCCTGCTTGGCTCGCTGACCGGGCGTCATGTGCAGGTCGGTCAGGTGCAGCACCCGCAGCGGCCGCGCCCCAGGCGGCAGCACCGGCAGCGTCCGCTCGCGCAGCACGTAGTGGCGCGCCTCCCACGCGGCGTACGCCGTCGTCGCGGCCCCCGCGACCAGCGCACCGGCCGCGAGGCGGGTGGTCGCCCTGCCGAGGGCGGAAACCGGGGTGAGGGCCACGCCCTCAGGCTGCCACAATGACCCGCATGAGCAGCCTCAAGGACCGACTCCGCGCCGATCTCACCACCGCCATGAAGGCCCGCGACGAGCTGCGCTCCTCCACGCTGCGGATGGTGCTGGCCGCCGTCACCAACGCCGAGGTCGCCGGCAAGACCGCCAAGACCCTCTCCGACGACGAGGTCATCGGCGTGCTCACCAGCGAGACCAAGAAGCGCCGCGAGGCCGCGACCGCCTTCGCCGACGGCGGCCGCGCCGAGAGCGCCGAGCGGGAGCGTGCCGAGGCCGAGGTGATCGCGGAGTACCTCCCCGAGCAGCTCTCCGACGCCGAGGTCGCCGACATCGTGACCGCTGCCATCGAGTCCACCGGCGCCGGGGCCGAGGGCATGAAGGCGATGGGCCGGGTCATGGGCGTCGTGCAGCCCCAGGTGAAGGGGCGTGCCGAAGGCGGTGCCGTCGCCGCGGAGGTACGCCGCCAGCTCGGCGCCTGAGGGGCGTCACACGGCCCTTCTCCCTGCTCGGACCTGATCGGCGCCGGCCCCGAGCGCCTGGCGGCGTGACAGCACACCGTGCTGGCGTCTGAGCAGGCGCTGGAGGTCGGGGTCGGACACCTCCCGATCATGCGTCGTCCGCGACCCCGGCGCCCGAGCGGCGATCGCAGGCTGTGGAGAACCTGCACCCGGTGGAGTGCGCCGCGTGAAGCTGGTTCACGCGATGCGCTCCACCCGCCGCGGCGGGCGGGGCCGGTCGGTCAGCGGTTGTTGCCCCGGCCGTTCCCGCGGCCGTTGCCCCGTCCGTTGCCGTTGCCGTTGTTGTTCCCGCCGTTGTTGTTGGTCTTCGGGGGCTTCGGCGGGCGACCGTTGGACTGGTAGAGCGTGATCGAGGAGCTCGAGGGCACGACCGCGCCGCCTCCGGGTGAGGAGTAGGCGACCAGCCCCTCGGCGTACCCGCTGTTGACGTAGCCGCCGTAGGAGACGACGAAGCCGGCGTCCTCGAGCTGACGGGTGGCGCCCTCGACGCCGAGCCCGGCCACGGACGGGACCGTGGTGGGCACGCCCGCCACGTCGGAGGCGTCAGGGGCGACGAAGTCCTCGTTCGGGAGCTCGCCCATGACGTTGCGCATGGCGGTGCCCCAGATCGGCGCCGCGAAGCCCGAGCCGGAGGCCGAGGAGATGTAGTTGGGCCCGACGGTCTGGCCGGTGAGGCTGATCGGGGTGCCGGACTGGTTGGCGCCGGCGATCATCGCCGCCGCGGCCATCGTCGGGGTGTAGCCGACGAACCACACGGACTTGCCGTCCTGGGTGGTGCCGGTCTTGCCTGCGGCCGGGCTGTCGAGCTGCCAGGACGAGGCGAAGCCACCGGGCTCGATGACGCCGCGCAGCACGTCGTTGACGGCGTCGGCGGTGGAGTTCTGCATCACCTGGCGGCACTTGGTGGGGTACTCCTTGAGCGTGTTGCCGGCCATGTCCTCGATCGACGTCACCGGCCGCGAGGTGCAGTGCAGGCCGCGCTCGGCGAAGGTCGCGTAGGCCTCGGCCATCTCCAGCGGGCTCACCGAGGCGACGCCGAGCGCGAAGGACGGCACCATCCAGCGGTCGGCGCCCTCCTTGCCCTTCAGGCCCACGATGCCCATCTGCTTGGCGAGCGTGAAGGGCTTGCACAGCCCCACCCGCTGCGAGAGCTCGATGTAGAAGGTGTTCACCGACTTCTGGGTGCCGGTGTAGAGGTTGAAGGTGCCTTCGCCGGTGGAGTTGCTGACCGGGTAGTCGGCCGGGTTGGAGAAGTTCTGCCCGTTGCAGACCTTGAACTCGTTCTGCTGGAAGGTCCGCGTCTGCGGGGCGGCGATCTGGGTGTTGAGCGGGATGCCCTGCTCCACGGCGGCGGCGAGCACGAACGCCTTGAACGTCGAGCCCGGCTGGAAGCCGCCGGAGTCGCCGTACTTCTTCGGCACGGTGTAGTTGAGGTAGGTCTGGCCAGCGGCCTTGTCGGCGCCCATCGGCCGGGACTGCGCCAGGGCGCGGACATCGCCGGTGCCGGGCTCGACCATCGCCAGGGCGCCGATGGCGTTGTCGCGCGGGTAGACCCGGTCGCGCACCGCAGCGTCGGCGCCGCGCTGGTAGTCGAGGTCGAGGGTGGTGCGGATCGTCAGGCCGCCGGTGTTGAGGAGGCTGCGGCGCTCCTTCTTGTTCTTGCCGAGCGCGTCGTCCTTGAGCAGCCACTGGATGACGTAGTCGCAGAAGAAGGGCGCGGCGGAGAACACGCAGCCGTTGCTGAACTTCTGCACGTCCAGCTTCAGCGGCTTGGACTGCAGGCGCTCGACGCGCTTGGAGTTGAGGATGCCGACGTCGTTCATCCGCTGCAGCACGACGTTGCGGCGCTGCAGCGCGCGCTCGGGGTTGTCGGTGGGGTCGTAGCCCTCGGGGTTGCGCACCAGGCCGGCCAGCGTCGCGGACTGCAGGACGTTGAGCTTGCTGGCGTTGGTGTTGAAGAAGTGCTTGGCCGCGGACTGGATGCCGTAGGCGCCGTCGCCGAAGTAGGCGATGTTGAGGTAGCGCTCGAGGATCCAGTCCTTGGTGTGGTTCTGCTCCAGGGCCACGGCGTAGCGCAGCTCCTTGAGCTTGCGCGCGTAGGTGTCGTCGGTGGCGGCGGCGCGCTCCTCGTCGGTGGCGGCCTGGTTGACCAGCGTCTGCTTGACCAGCTGCTGGGTGATCGAGGAGCCACCCTGCACCGTGCCGCTCTGGGCGGTGTTGGTGATGAAGGCGCGGATCGTGCCCTGCAGGTCCAGGGCGCCGTGCTGGTAGAACCGCGCGTCCTCCACGGCCACGATCGCCTTGACCATCTTGCGCGAGACCTGCGTCAGCGGGACCTCGACACGGTTCTGGTCGTAGAGGGTGGCCAACACGTTGCCGTCGACGTCGAGGATCGTCGAGCGCTGCGAGAGCTGCTCGGTCTCCAGCTCCTCGGGCAGGTTGTCCATCGTGTCGGCGACGTTGCGCGCGCTGACCCCCACCACACCGGCGAACGGGATGGCCAGACCGGCCACCAGCACCCCGAGGACGGCCGAGACGACGACCATGACCCCCAGGTGGGAGAGGACGCGGGTGCTCGTGGGACGCTCCGACATGGCGCCCAGGGTACGGGAGCGGCCCTACCACCCCGACCCGCCGTGGTCAGCCCGGACTAGTCATTTCGGGCCATGCCACTTGGGCTGAACGTGTCTGCCTGAGATCTGTGACACGACTTAACTTTGTTGCAGGGACATGGGGGCAGACGTCATGGGGACGCATTTGCTGCCTCCACGACAAGATGTGGGGACATCATCATGTGGGTTGAGGACTGGACTCCGCGCGCCGCGTGCAAGTCGGCGTCGCCGGATCAGCTGTTCGTGCGAGGTGCCGAGCAGAACAAGGCCAAGCAGGTCTGTCAGGGCTGCCCGGTGCGCACCGAGTGCCTCGCGGAGGCGCTGGACAACCAGATCGAGTGGGGCGTCTGGGGCGGGATGACCGAGCGGGAGCGCCGTGCGCTGCTGCGTCGCCGCCCGAACGCCTCCTGGCGCCAGGTGCTCGAGACCGCGCGCACGCAGACGCCGGGCCAGCAGGCCCCGGCGCCGGTCCGCGCGATCCGTTCCGCCTGATCGCAGCTGATCGCGGCCTGATCGCCGGCTGACGCTCGCCCGCCTCAGCGGCGGGCGAGCAGCTCGCCGACCCTGCGCAGACCGCGCAGGTCGTGCACGTCGCTGGCCAGCGCCGGCACCACGGCCGTGGCCACCCCCGGGTGCGCCGCGGTGAAGCGGGCGCGCAGCGCCGCCTCACGGGCCAGGGTGCGCATCCGGTCGGCGTGCAGCCGCAGCAGTCCGGCGGTGAGCTCACCGGTCGCCCCGGCGCTCCCGCGCGCCTCGATCCGCTCGGCGGCGGCCAGCGCCTCCTCGGCCGAGAGCTTCCCGCGCGGCTCGGGGCTGGCCCGGTTCACCACGAGCCCGGCCAGCGGCATCCGGTCGCCGTTCAACCGCTCGACGAAGTACGCCGCCTCGCGCAGCGCGTCCGGCTCCGGTGCCGCCACGACGACGAACGCCGTGCCCGGGGCCTGCAGCAGCGCGTAGGTGCGCTGCGCGCGGGCCCGGAAGCCGCCGAAGACCGTGTCGAGCGCGGCGACGAAGGTCTGCAGGTCGGTGAGGACCTGGGCGCCGAGCACCTTGGTCAGTGCCCCGGTGACCAGTCCGAGCCCGGCGGTCATCAGCTTGGCCGGCCCCTTGGCCGGCGCCAGCATCAGCCGGATGAAGCGGCCGTCGAGGAAGCTGGAGAGCCGCTCGGGGGCGTCGAGGAAGTCCAGGGCCGAGCGCGACGGCGGAGTGTCGACGACGATCAGGTCGTAGGTGCCCCGCTCCTGCGCGTCGGCGTGGATCTGGCCGAGCTTCTCCATCGCCATGTACTCCTGCGTCCCGGCGAAGGACGTCGAGAGCACGATGTAGAAGGGGTTCTCCAGGATCGCCTTCGCCTTCTCCGGCGTGGCCTGGCTGAGCACGACCTCGTCGAAGGTCGACTTCATGTCCAGCATCATCGCGTCGAGGCTGCCGCCGGCCGTGGCGTCGACGTCGGCGACGGGGCGCGGGGTGTTGTCGAGCTCCTCGATGCCCATCGACTGCGCGAGTCGGCGGGCCGGGTCGATGGTCAGCACCACGACCTTGCGGCCGCGCTCGGCGGCGCGGAGGGCCAGCGCGGCCGACGTGGTCGTCTTGCCGACTCCGCCGGAGCCGCAGCAGACGATGATGCGCGTCTGCGGGTCGTCGATGAGCGCGTCGACGTCCAGCGCCGGCGACTCGCCGGGGTGGGCCGCCAACGGCCCCACCCGCCCCTGACGGGGGCCCGCGGGGCTCATGCCAGCCCCTGGTCGCGCAGTGTCGCTGCGAGGTCGTAGAGGCCGCCGAGGTCGATGCCGCCGGCGAGCCGCTCGAGCTCGTACGTCGGCACCCCCAGCTGGTCGACCAGCGCTCGCTGCGACTCCTCCAGGGCCCGTCGCTCCGCGTGGTCGCGCGCCTCGGCGGCGAGCCCGTCGACGAGCGTCTTGGTGGTGCTGACGCCCACGGCGTCGAGCTCGGCGCGGACGGCCTCCTTGTCGAGCTTCCCGGCCGCGGCCAGGGCGAGGGCGTCGTCGGGGAGGTCGCGGGGGCGGACGAGGTTCACGATGACGCCGCCGACGGGCAACCCGGCGGCCCGGAGCTCCTCGATGCCGTCGGCGGTCTCCTGCACGGGCATCTCCTCCAGCACGGTGACCAGGTGCACGGCGGTGCGCGGGGACCGGAACAGCGTCATCATCGTGTCGGCCTGGCTCTTGATCGGCCCCACCTTCGCCAGCCCCGCCAGCTCGTCGCTGACGTTGAGGAACTGGGTGATGCGGCCGGTCGGCGGGGCGTCGAGCACCACGGCGTCGTACTGGATGGCGCCCTTGTTGCGGCTGTTGCGCTGCACCGCCTCGAAGACCTTGCCGGTCAGCAGCACGTCGCGCACGCCCGGGGCGATGGTGGTGGCGAACTCGATGACCCCGAAGCGGTCCAGCGCCTTCCCGGCGCGACCGAGTCGGTAGTACATCGCGAGGTACTCCAGCAGCGCCGACTCCGGGTCGATGTGCAGGGCGTGCACGGTGCCGGGGCGCGTCCCGGCACCGTCCGGACCGGTGCGCAGCCCCGTGGCGATGAGTGTCTCGGCGTACGGCAGGGGGTCGACGTCGAACATCCGGGCCAGGCCCTGGCGGCCCTCGACCTCGCAGACGAGGACGTTCTTGCCCTGGGAGGCCAGGGCGAGCGCCAGGGACGCGGCCACCGTCGTCTTGCCGGTGCCGCCCTTGCCGGTGACGACGTGCAGGCGCACCCGCGGCCAGTCGCTGCTCACGGCTCCCGACCCTAGGGCACCCCGACCCACCCCATCCGGTCGTCCGGGGAATCAGCGCCGGGCCCGACGTGAGCCTCCCCTCGCCCGAAGGGGTGAGCCCCGACACGCGTGACCGCGGCCGGATGGGGCAAGGTGTCAGACGGCCCTGATCGACACCGCCCCACAGGAGACGACATGACCACCACCTCACCACCGTCCAGCCAGGGAGGTGCGGCCGAGCCGCCCTCGACACCGCCCACGTCGCCGGGAGGCAAGCAGCCCCTCATGCGTGCCCCGCGGGTGTTCCTGCCCGCCGCCGGGCTGCTCGTGGTCTTCGTGGCGCTGGCCGCGATCTTCCCCGACCGGATGTCCGACGCGCTCTCGACCGCCAACACCACGGTCGTGCAGGACCTCGGCTGGTTCTACGTCGCCGTCGTGACCGGCTTCGTGGTCTTCTCCTTGTGGGCCGCGCTCTCGCCGATGGGCGACATCGTGCTGGGCAAGGACGACGAGGACCCCGAGTTCGGCCTCGGCTCCTGGTTCGCGATGCTCTTCGCCGCGGGCATGGGTATCGGTCTCGTCTACTGGGGCGTGGCCGAGCCGCTCAACCACTTCAACTCCCCGCCGCCCGGATCGGCGGCCGGTGACGCCGCGCAGACCGCGCGCACCGCGATGGACACCACGTTCCTGCACTGGGGGCTGCACGCCTGGGCGATCTACGTCGTCGTGGGCCTCGCGATCGCCTACGCCGTGCACCGCAAGGGCCGCCCCATCTCGATCCGCTACGCGCTCGAGCCGCTCTTCGGCAAGCGCATCCTCGGCTTCTGGGGTGATGTCGTCGACATCATCGCCATCATCGGCACGCTCTTCGGTGTCGCCACCTCGCTGGGCTACGGCGTCACCCAGGTCGGCTCGGGCCTGTCCTTCCTCGGCGTCGTCGACGAGGCCGGCACGGGCCTGCTGGTCCTGCTGATCATCGGCATCACCGCGATCGCGCTGGCCTCGGTGGTCTCCGGTGTCGACAAGGGCATCAAGCTGCTGTCCAACGTCAACATGGGCGTCGCTGCGGTGCTGCTCGCCCTGGTCCTGCTGCTCGGTCCGACGGTCTTCCTGCTCTCGGACTTCGTCACCCAGATCGGGTCCTACCTGCAGAACTTCCTGCGGATGTCGTTCAACGTCCGCCCGTTCCAGGGTGAGGACGGCCAGGCCTGGCTCTCGGGCTGGACCACCTACTACTGGGGCTGGTGGATGAGCTGGGCGCCGTTCGTCGGCGTCTTCATCGCCCGCATCTCCCGGGGACGCACCGTGCGCCAGTTCGTGATGGGCGTGCTCCTGGTCCCCACGATGGTGACCTTCCTGTGGTTCTCGGTGATGGGTGGCTCGGCCATCTACCGCGAGATGTTCGGCGAGGGCGGCATGATCGTCGACGGCGCCGTGCCGACCGACACCGCGCTGTTCGAGCTGCTCGACGGCCTGCCCATGGGCAGCGTGCTCTCGGTGGCCGCACTCGTCCTGATCGTGGTCTTCTTCGTGACCAGCTCCGACTCCGGCTCGTTCGTGGTCGACATGCTGGCCGAGGGCGGCGACCTCAACCCGCCGGTGTGGAGCCGGGCCTTCTGGGCGACCATGGAGGGCGTCGTCGCCGCGGTCCTGATCGTCGTGGGTGCCGGCGGTCTCGCCGCCCTGCAGACGATGTCGATCCTCGTCGCGGCGCCCTTCAGCATCGTGATGGTGCTGATGGTGATCGCGACCGCCAAGGCGCTGCTCGCCGAGCACAAGTGGTACCAGCGCAAGCGCCGCAAGTGGTTCGCCGAGCAGGTGGCCGACGAGCTGCGCGCCACCGGCGACCTGCCGAAGGTCGACTGAGCGCACCACCGCACCATCGCACGACCGCACCGGCCGGGGTCGGGACCGCATGGTCCCGGCCCCGGCCGTCGTCGTGCCCGCTCGTCGCACCTCGACCAGCGGTGGGGGTCGGTGCTCGTCGCGCCTCGCGCGCCCGTGTGAGTAGGGTCGGGCCCATGACGAAGTGGGAGTACCAGGTCGCACCGATTCCGCTGCACAACGAGGCGCTGATGCTGAACAACTTCGGCGAGGACGGCTGGGAGCTGGTCACCATCCAGACCAACGCCCAGGGCGGCCTCGTCGCGTTCCTCAAGCGGCCGAAGTCATGAGCACTCCCGAGGAGCGCCTGGCCGAGATGGGCCTCGCCGTCCCGGAGGTCGCCAAGCCCGTCGCGGCGTACGTGCCGGCGGTCCGCTCCGGTGACCATGTCTTCACCTCGGGCCAGCTGCCCATGCGGGCCGGCGAGCTGATGGTGACCGGCAAGGTCGGTGGCGAGGTGACGGCCGAGGAGGCCTACGCCTGCGCCCAGCAGTGCGTCCTCAACGCGATCGCCGCGGTGAAGTCCGAGATCGGCGACCTGTCCCGCGTCGTGCGCGTGGTCAAGGTCGTCGCCTTCATCGCCTCCACCCCCGACTTCACCGGCCAGCCCGGCGTCGCCAACGGTGCCTCCGAGCTGCTCGGCGAGGTCTTCGGCGACGCCGGCGTCCACGCCCGCTCCGCCGTCGGCGTGCCGGTGCTGCCCCTCGACGCGCCCGTCGAGGTGGAGCTGCTGGTCGAGGTCCGGTGAGGATCCCGCTCCCGCCGGTGCCGCTGCCGGAGACGGTGGTCGACGTCGCGCGGGAGTACGCCGACGGCACCCGCACCGCCGCCGAGCCCCGGGACGCGGCGACGGTCATCCTGCTGCGCCCCTCCGACTCCGGAGCCGGGCCGGAGGCCTACTACCTGCGCCGGCAGCTCTCGATGGACTTCGCGGGTGGCATGGCGGTCTTCCCCGGTGGGGGCGTCGACAGGCGCGACTTCGACCTCGAGGACGAGCACTGGGCCGGTCCGACGGCCGCGACCTGGGCCGAGCGCCTGGGCTGCACCGAGCCCGAGGCCCGCGCGTTGGTCTGCGCCGCGGTGCGCGAGACCTTCGAGGAGTCCGGGGTGCTGCTGGCCGGTCCCTCGGCCGACGAGGTCGTCGCCGACACCAGCGGCGAGGACTGGGAGGCCGACCGGGTCGCCCTCGAGGGCCGCGAGCTCTCCCTCACCGAGTTCCTCGACCGCCGCGGGCTGGTGCTGCGCACCGACCTGCTCGGCGCCTGGGACGCCTGGCTCACGCCGGTCTTCGAGCCCAAGCGCTACGCCACCTGGTTCTTCGTCGCCCGCCTGCCTGAGGGACAGGTCACCCGCGACGTATCCACCGAGTCCTCCTCGGTCACCTGGCTGCCCGCGGCGCTCGCCGCGGACCGGGCCGACAGCGGCGACCTGGCGATGATGCCGCCGACCTACCTGGTCTCCATGGAGGTCGGCACGTACGCCGACCCCGACGCGGTCCTCGACGCCGCCGCCGACCGACGGCTGGAGATGTTCTGCCCCTCGGTCGAGCCGCTCGGCGACGGCTGGACCCTCTCGATGCCCGAGCGGCTGCGGCCGGTCCTGGCGGCCCGGCGGGCCTGAGCTGCTGGTGACCGAGCGATGACTGACGGGGGCTGGGCCGGCGGACGGTTCGGGGAGCGCGGGCAGTGCGTGCTCGCCCCGAACCCGAACATCATGACGCTGGACGGCACCAACTCCTGGGTGCTGCGCGAGCCGGGCGCCCGGCGCTCGATCGTCATCGACCCCGGCCCGTCCGACCCCGGGCACCTCGCGGCGCTCGCGGAGGCGGCCGGCGGGCGGGGCAACGTGGCTGCCGTCCTGCTGACCCACCACCACGCCGACCACTCGGAGGCGGCACGGGAGTTCGCTGAGTCGGTCGGCTGCGGCGTACGCGCCCTGGACCCGGCGTACCGGTTGGGCTCGGAGGGCCTCGGCGACGGCGACGTCGTGGAGGCCGACGGTCTGGAGGTGCACGTCGTGGCGACGCCCGGACACACCGCCGACTCGCTGTCGTTCCTGCTGCCCGCCGAGCGGGCGGTGCTCACGGGCGACACCGTGCTGGGTCGCGGCACCACCGTGGTCGCCCACCCCGATGGCCAGCTCGGCGCCTACCTCGACTCCCTCGACCGGCTGCACGCGTTGGCCGAGCGCGCGGAGGCCGCGGCCGTGTGGCCCGGGCACGGGCCGGTCATCGGCGACGCGCTGGCGGCGCTGACCTACTACCGCGACCACCGGCAGGCGCGGCTGGCGCAGGTCGAGGCGGCGCTGGAGCACCTCGAGGACGAGCAGCTCGACGCCGAGGCGCTGCCGCGCCGCGTCGTGGAGCACGTGTACGCCGACGTCGACCCGGTCCTGTGGGGCGCGGCCGAGCTGTCGGTGCGCGCCCAGCTGGCCTACCTGCGCGGCCGCTGAGTCCTCGACGGACGTCGGGTGCTGGCGTCCCTGGCGAGGAGGAACAGCAGGAGCAGCAGCACCGCGACGAAGGCAGCGGCGACCGTGATGGCCCAGCGCTCCTCGCTCCAGGGCCAACCGGGCTCGGGCCGGTCGACGGTGGGACGGTCCAGCGTGACCAGGTCGATGGCGATGCTCGGCCGACCGACCGCGGAGTCCACGGTGCCGACGTCGGTGCTCGCACCCTGCTCGGCGTCGACCGGCACGATCGACAGCGTCCCGTCGGAGCCCTCGTTGTCGTCGCGCAGCACCAGGACGTGATCGTCGTCGACCCAGCCCAGCGCGGTGACCTGCCAGGGCCGGTCGTCCGGCATGCCCTCGGCGCCGACCGTCAGCCGGCGATCGAAGAGCGGCAGGGTCACCAGGTCGTAGCCGTCGAAGACGCTCAGCGCGAGCCTGCTCCCGTCCGGGGACAGAGCAGCCCCGGGGGAGAGGTCGACGCCCACCGGACGCCATGTCAGCGGAAGCGGAGGGGCCGGACAGCGCGCCCCTGGTGGGCACGAGGACAGGATCTCGATCTGGCCGCGCGTGACGACGTAGGCCGCACCGTCGTCGCGCGCGACGATCGCACCATCTCCCGCGACCCCCTCCACCTCGCCACTGAGTCCCGGTCCGACGACGCCGGCGACCGGCATGAACCCCGCGATCGAGGAGCCGGTCCACTCCCGGGTCTGGCGCCCCTGCCAGGCGAGCGACGTGCCGGAGGGCGACCAGGAGAGCCCCTCGACGAGGACGCCGGCGTCGCCGACGAGCTGGCGTCGCCACGCAGCCTCGCCCGTGGTCAGGTCGAGGACGCGGACACCGGTGCTGGCGCCGTTGCGGCCGAACCGGACGGTGCCGTAGGCCAGGCGGGTGCCGTCGGGGGAGAGAGCCAGCGGCTGCCAGTCGGACCCCGCGAAGGTGCGTGCCTCGAGGTTCGCCGACACCGCGTCGGGCAGGTCGAGCAGGTGGTGCTCCCCGGTCTCGGCGTCGACGACGACCGGCAGGCCACCGGGGGTCACCCAGGCGGCCGCCGCGGGGCCGACGGCCAGCTCGTCGCCGCGCAGCACCTCCTCGCGCATCCAGCCGCCGAACTCGGGATCGATGTCGGACATCCGCTCCGGTGGAGCATGCAGGTGGTCGGGGAGGCCGAGGCCGCCGACGGAGTCGGCGGGTGGGACCGCTCGGTCGTCGGCGCCCGGGAGCACGCCCGCAGCGAGCGCGACGCCGGCGACGACGGCGGCCCCGACCAAGGGCTCCTCCACGAGGTCGGCCAGGTGGGGCGCGGTGCGACGCAGTCGGTCCAGCGCCTGGCGGGTGGTGGACTTGATCGTGCCCCGGCTGACGCCGAGCACATCTCCCGTCTGCTGCTCGGTCAGGTCCTCGAAGAAGCGCAGCACCAGCACGGTGCGCTGCTTGGGGGTCAGCGTCGCGAGCGCGTCGCGGACGCTGAGGCGGACGTCGGGGTCGAGGAAGCGGTCGGCGGCGTCGTACCCCTCCAGGGCGTGCTCGCGCACGCCGCGGCGGCGACGCCACGAGGAGACCTGCTGGTGGTACATCGTGCGCCGGACGTAGGCCTCGGGCGAGGTGTGGATGCGCTCCCACCGCTCGGCCGCGCGCAGCAGGGCGGACTGGACGAGGTCCTCGGCCAGGTGCGGGTCGCCGGTCAGGAGGTACGCCGTCCGGGCGAGCGCGGGCGTGCGCGCGGCGACGAACGCCTCGAACTCCGCCTCGCGGGTCACCGACTCACCTCTCACACCCACTCAGACGCAGCGGGGCCAGGAAATGGGGGCACCCGAGGACGAGGAAGTCCCCGGGCTCCTCGTCGGAGCCACGGGGACTGCTCGTGAGAGGTGCGTCAGCGGGCGCGGCGGGAGAGCCGCTCGACGTCCATGATGACGACCGAGCGGGGCTCCAGGCGCAGCCAACCGCGCGAGGCGAAGTCGGCCAGCGCCTTGTTGACGGTCTCGCGGGAGGCGCCGACCAGCTGGGCGAGCTCCTCCTGCGTGAGGTCGTGGTGGACGTGGACGCCGTCGTCGGCGGTGCGGCCGAAGCGGTCGGCGAGGTCGAGCAGCGCCTTGGCGACGCGGCCGGGGACGTCGGAGAAGACCAGGTCGGCGACGACGTCGTTGGCCTTGCGCAGCCGGCCGGCCAGCTGGGCGAGCAGGCCGCGGGCGACGACGGGGCGACCCTCGAGCCAGCGCAGGAGGTCCTCGTGGGACAGCGAGGCGAAGGAGCAGTCCGTGACGGCGGTGACGGTGGCCGAGCGCGGGCCCGGGTCGAAGAGCGAGAGCTCACCGAACATCTGGCCGGGCCCGAGGATCGCCAGGAGGTTCTCCCGACCGTCGGAGGAGGTGCGGCCGAGCTTCACCTTGCCGTCGAGGACGATGTAGAGCTTGTCGCCGGAGTCGCCTTCGTGGAAGAGCACGTCGCCGCGGCGCAGGCGGTTCTCGCTCATCGAGGCGCGCAGCGCCGAGGCCGCCTCGTCGTCGAGGGCGCTGAAGAGCGGTGCCTGGCGGAGCACGTCGTTGTCCACGGGGGCCTCCTGGTGGGACGTCGCGGGCGTGGTGGGTCCACGGCGCAGAACTGCGCGTGTGGTGATCCTATCGAGTGGAATTCATCACAGGCACCACCGGGGGCGCCACCGCGTGGCGGTGCGGGGGGCTGGCGGGCCGGTCGCACGGGGTGTGAGGCACATCCCCCGGGGGTGTCCCCGCCGTCTCGTAGGGTGTCAGCGTGCCTGCGCCGGAGTCCCCCCTCGCCCTGACCCGGCGGGCCCGTCGCATCGAGCGGGTGCTCGCCGAGACCTATCCCGACGCCCGCTGCGAGCTGGACTTCGACGACCCCTTCCAGCTGCTGGTGGTCACCGTGCTCTCCGCGCAGACCACCGACAAGCGGGTCAACGCGGTGCGCCCGACCCTCTTCGCGGCCTACCCCGACGCTCGGGCGATGGCCGCCGCCGACCGCGAGACCCTCGAAGGCATCGTCGGGCCGCTGGGCTTCTTCCGGGCCAAGACCGAGTCGCTGCTCAAGCTCTCCGCCCACCTCGTGGAGCACCACGACGGGCAGGTGCCCGCTCGGCTCGACGACCTCGTGAAGCTGCCCGGGGTCGGCCGCAAGACCGCCAACGTCGTGCTCGGCAACGCCTTCGACGTCCCCGGCATCACCGTCGACACGCACTTCGGGCGTCTGGCCCGGCGCTTCGGCTGGACCGAGGAGACCGACCCCGTGAAGGTCGAGCACGCCGTCGGTGCGCTGTTCCTCAAGCGTGACTGGACGATGCTCTCGCACCACCTGATCTGGCACGGGCGGCGGCGCTGCCACGCCCAGAAGCCCGCGTGCGGTGCCTGCCCAGTGGCGCGGTGGTGCCCGGCGTACGGCGCGGGGCCGACGGACCCGGTGGCCGCCGAGAAGCTCGTGCGGACCGAGGGCCGCGCGTGAGGCGGCTGGTCGCGGCGGGGCTGCTGGCCGTGGTGCTCACCGGGTGCTCGGACCCCGAGGCTGCCTTCGTGCCCAACCCGCCGGACATCGACGTGGACACCCCGGCCCTGCGCGAGGCCAAGGACGAGGCCGGCATCGAGGACTGCGTGCCCGGGGAGGGCGACCCCGTCGACGGCGGTCTGCCGGCCGTGACCCTGCCCTGCCTCGGCGGCGGGCCGGCGGTCGACCTCTCGACGCTGCGGGGCCCGATGGTCGTGAACCTGTGGGCGTCGTGGTGCGGGCCGTGCCGGGAGGAGATGCCGGTGCTGCAGGAGTTCCACGCCACCCACGGCGACGAGGTCCCGGTGCTCGGCGTCGACTTCCAGGACCCCAACACCGGGCTCGCGATCGAGCAGCTCGCCGAGCGCGGCGTCACCTACCCCTCGGTCGCCGACACCGAGGCGGTGCTGAAGGCCGAGCCGCTGCGCGCGACCGCGCTGCCGCTGACCGCCCTGGTCGACGAGGACGGTGTGGTGGTGCGGGTCCTGCCGATGGAGCTGGAGTCGGTCGGCGAGCTCGAGGCACTGGTCCGCGAGCACCTGGGGGTGGACCTGTGACCGGGCCCATGGACGAGCCCGTGGACGGGGCGGTGGACCCGGCGGAGGACCTGCCCGACTGGCTGCACGAGGTGCGCGCCGGCGCCGAGGCGATCGACGCGCTCGACCTCACCCGCTTCACCCCGCCCGAGGACGGGTCGGCCCGCCCCGGTGCGGTGCTGATGCTCTTCGGCGAGGGGGAGCAGGGCGGCGAGCTGCTGCTGACCGAGCGTGCCCACGACATGCGTTCCCACCCCGGGCAGGTCTCCTTCCCCGGCGGCTCGCTGGACCCGGGTGAGACCGTCGAGGAGGCCGCGCTGCGCGAGGCCGAGGAGGAGGTCGGGCTCGACCCGTCCGAGGTGCGGCTCTTCGGCCGGCTGCCCGAGCTGTGGCTGCCCCCGTCCAACTTCGCCGTCACCCCCGTCCTCGGCTGGTGGGCGCACCGCTCCGGCGTGCACATCGCCTCGCGCGCCGAGGTGCACGCGATCCACCACGCGCCGATCAGCGAGCTGCTCGACCCCGAGCACCGCGTCACGGTGCGTCACCCGCGCGGCTACCAGAGCCCCGGCTTCCTCATCGGCCCCGACAAGGACGTCATCCTCTGGGGCTTCACCGGCGGCATCATCGCCCGCCTCTTCGACTACCTCGGCTGGTCGCGGCCCTGGGACGAGTCGCGCATCCAGGACCTCCCCGACTACATGCTCGCTGCCGACCACCGGGTCTCCGATGCGGCCCGGATGCTCGACATCGAGGAGGATCTGTAGGGATGAACCTCCTCGACTGGTTGCTCCTGCTCCTCGTCCTGGCCTACGCGCTGTCGGGCTACTGGCAGGGCTTCATCACCGGCGCGGCCGCGACCGCGGGCCTGCTGCTCGGCGGTCTGTTCGGCATCTGGCTGGCCCCGATCGCGCTGGGTGACGCCAGTCCGTCGCTGGTGGTCTCGCTGGGGGCGCTGTTCATCGTGATCGTCGCCGCCTCGTTGGGGCAGGCGATGTTCCAGTACGTCGGGGCGCGGGTGCGCTCCCGCATCACCTGGCAGCCCGTGCGGGCCCTGGACGCGGTCGGCGGTGCCGCGTTGAGCGCCGCGGCGGTGCTGCTGGTCGCGTGGGCGCTCGGCGTCGCCGTGTCCGGCTCGCGGATCGCCGGCATCACCCCGCTCGTACGCTCCTCGACGGTCCTGGCCAAGGTCGACCAGGTGCTGCCGACCTCCGCCGACGGCCTGCTGCAGGCCTTCAACGGCGTGGTGGGCACCGGCTTCTTCCCGCGCTACCTCGAGCCGTTCGCGCCCGAGCGCATCGTCGAGGTGGCCCCCGGGAACGAGAAGGTGCTGCGCAAGCCGGCGATCCAGGCGGTGCAGCCCTCGGTGCTGAAGATCCGTGGCACCAACGACTGCGGCTCGGGGATCGAGGGCAGCGGCTTCGTCTACGCCGAGGACCGCCTCATGACCAACGCCCACGTCGTCGCCGGCGTCGACGCCCCGCAGGTCCAGGTGGGTGACCAGACCGTCCAGGGCGAGGTCGTCTACTACAACCCCGACGTCGACGTCGCGGTGATCGAGGTCGACACCGGCACCGCGCCGGTGCTGGAGTTCGCCGACGCCGCCCCCCAGGATGCCGTCGTGATCGCCGGCTACCCCGAGGACGGTCCCTACGACCTGCGCGCCGGCCGCATCCGCGCCGAGCAACGGCTGCGCTCGCCCAACATCTACGGCAACGGCACCGTGATCCGCGAGGTCTACTCCCTGCGCGGGCTGGTGCGCCCCGGCAACTCCGGCGGCCCGATCGTCAACCCGCGTGGCGACGTGGTCGGCGTGGTCTTCGCAGCCTCGGTCACCGACGCCGACACCGGCTACGCCCTCACCACCGACCAGGTCGCGCAGGCCGCCGCCCAGGGCCGCGCCGGCACCCAGCCGGTCTCCACCGGGGGCTGCGCGAGCTGAGCCTCACCCGACTGGCGGGCGGACCCGGCTCCGGGTTCGCTAGGGTCGGGTCGTCAGCCAGTGTCGAGACCCGGGAGCAGCACGTGGCCATCGAAGAGGTCAAGGAGACCGACCCCACCATCGGTCGACTGGTCGCCGACGCCAGCCGTGACATCTCCACCCTGATCAGCAAGGAGATCGAGCTCGCGAAGTCCGAGCTCAAGGTGAGCGCCAAGTTCGGCGGGGTCGGGGTCGGGCTGTTCGCGGCCGCGGGCTTCATCGCCGTGCTCGCGATCATCATGTTCTCGGTGGCGCTGGCCTACTTCATCCACTGGAACGGCAGCGGTCTCTCGCTGCACTGGGCCTTCCTGATCGTCTTCGGCCTCTACCTGCTGCTCGCCGGCGGCCTCGTCTTCGCCGGCATCCGCAGCGTCAAGAAGGTCAAGGGCCCCGAGCGGGCCATCGCGCAGGGCAAGGAGATCCCCCGCGCGCTCAAGGGCCAGGCCTGATCCACGACCGGACCGCTCCTGTGGGCTGCGTCAGATTCGTCGTCCCACCTGCCGGGTTTGTCGGCTGGCCGACAGACCCGGGAGCTGGACGACAAACCTACGGCTGATTCACCCGGGTTCGTCGGCTGGCCGACAAACCTTGCCGGGCTGGACGACGAACCATCCGGCCGCCGCCCAGCGCGGGAGCCTCGCGTCAGGCGGGCGGCGTGGACGGGTCCTGGTCGCCGGTCTGGAAGACGTCGGGGATGCCGTCGAGGTCGGAGTCCCGCTCCTCCTCCTCGGTGATCCTGCGGTAGACCCGGTTGCGGGTGCGCAGGATCGCGCTGGCCAGCCCGGCGGCCAGGAGGGAGCCGACCAGGACGCCGACCTTGACGTGCTCGTCGCGCTCGGAGCTCGCCCCGAAGGCGAGCTCGCCGATCAGCAGCGAGACGGTGAAGCCGATGCCCGCGAGCATGGCCATGCCGATGACGTCGATCCAGGCGAGCTCGTCGTCGAGCTCGGCCTTGGTGAACTTCGACAGGAGCCAGGTCGACCCGGTGATGCCGACGGTCTTGCCGACCAGCAGGCCGGTGACGATGCCGAGGGCGACCGGGTCCTTGAGGGACTCCACGAGGCCGCTGAACCCGCCCACGGTCACGCCGGCGGCGAAGAACGCGAAGATCGGCACGGCGACGCCGGCGCTGATCGGGCGCACGAGGTGCTCGAGGTGCTCGGCCAGACCGGGGCCCTCGGCGTCGTCGCGGCGCAGCACCGGCACGGTGAAGCCCAGCAGCACGCCGGCGACGGTCGCGTGGACGCCGGACTCGTGGACGAGCACCCACGCGACGAGCGCGAGCGGCAACAGCAGGAAGCCCGAGCTGATCCGCTTCTGGACCAGCAGCGCGAAGATCGCGATCGGCACCAGACCGAGCGCGAGGAAGAGCAGGTCGAGCTCCTCGGTGTAGAAGACCGCGATGATGGTGATGGCCAGCAGATCGTCGACGACGGCCAGCGTGAGCAGGAACGTCCGCAGGCCCGAGGGCAGGTGGGTGCTGATCACGGCCAGGATCGCCACGGCGAAGGCGATGTCGGTGGCGGTGGGGATCGCCCACCCCGAGAGCCCGCCGTTGGAGCCGAGGTTCCACGCGACGTAGATCAGCGCCGGCGCGACCATGCCGCCGACGGCCGCGGCCATCGGCAGGGCCGCGCGGCGCGGGTCGCGCAGGTCGCCGGCGACGAACTCACGCTTGAGCTCGAGCCCAACGACGAAGAAGAAGATCGCCAGCAGGCCGTCCGCGGCCCACTTGCCCAGGCTCAGGTCCAGGTGCAGCGAGACGCCGAGCAGGGAGACCGGCTCGGAGATCGGCTTGAAGTCGCGGATCGACTCGTAGGTGCCGGAGAAGGCGGTGTTGGCCCAGATGATCGCGATGGCCGCGCCGACGATGAGCAGCAGGCCGCCGGTGGTCTCCGCGCGCAGGACCTCGGCGATGCGGCTGGACTCCAGGAACGAGCCTCGGCTGAAGAGCCGAGGCTTCGCGTCGGGGCCGTGGTCGCCCACCCCGGCGGGGTCGGGCTCGCGCGGGTCGGCCGGGGTTCCGGACGGGTCGGTAGGGCTCACTGGACTCCTTGGAGGGTCACGGGGTCGACGACGTACGTGCCGACCAGACTTCCCGGCTCACCAGCCTTCACCCTACCGAGGGAGGGGGTCACCCCGGCGGTCGAGGTACGCCGTCCGGCACACCTCGTCCGCCGGGGTGTCGAGGCTCGTCGCTGGCGCTCCTCGCACCTCGACCAGCGCAAGGCGCACCTCGACCAGCCGCTGTTCTCAGTCCTCGCCCTTGCCGGAGGTGAGGCCGGAGGAGATCAGGTCCATCACCGAGGAGTCGGCCAGCGTGGTGACGTCGCCGACCTCGCGGTTCTCGGCGACGTCGCGCAGCAGGCGACGCATGATCTTGCCCGAGCGGGTCTTGGGCAGCTCGGGGACGATCATGACCTGTCGCGGGGTGGCGATGGGGCCGATCTCCTTGCGGACGTGCTTGCGGAGCTCGGCCACGATGTCGTCGCCTCCGTCCCCGGCCTCGTCGCGCAGGATCACGAACGCGCAGACCGCCTGGCCGGTGTCCTCGTCCTTGGCGCCCACGACTGCGGCCTCGGCGACCTTGGGGTGGGAGACCAGCGCGGACTCGATCTCGGTGGTCGACAGGCGGTGGCCGGAGACGTTCATGACGTCGTCGACACGGCCCAGCACCCACAGGTCGCCGTCGGCGTCCTTCTTGGCGCCGTCGCCGGCGAAGTAGAAGCCGAGCTTCTCGAAGCGGGACCAGTAGGTCTCCTTGAACCGCTGGTCGTCGCCCCAGATGGTGCGCAGCATCGAGGGCCACGGCTCGGTGAGCACGAGGTAGCCGCCCGAGCCGTTGGGCACGGCGTTGCCCTCCTCGTCGACGACCTCGGCGGAGACCCCGGGGATGGGGTTCATCGCCGAGCCGGGCTTGCCGGCGGTCACGCCGGGCAGCGGGCTGATCATGATCGCACCGGTCTCGGTCTGCCACCAGGTGTCGACGACCGGGGTGCGGTCGCCACCGATGACGTGTCGGTACCAGACGTAGGCCTCGGGGTTGATGGGCTCACCGACCGAGCCGAGTATGCGCAGCGAGGAGAGGTCGCGGGCGTCGGGGATCTCGCGGCCCTGCTTCATGAACGAGCGGATCGCGGTGGGCGCGGTGTAGAAGAGCGTGACGCCGTACTGCTCGATGATGTCCCACCAGCGGCCGCGCTCGGGGGAGTCGGGGGTGCCCTCGTAGAGCACCTGCGTCACGCCGTTGGCCAGCGGGCCGTAGACGATGTAGGAGTGGCCGGTGACCCAGCCGATGTCGGCGGTGCACCAGTAGACGTCGTCGTCCTTGAGGTCGAAGACCGCCCAGTGGGTGTAGGACGCGCCGACGAGGTAGCCGCCGGTGGTGTGCAGGATGCCCTTGGGCTTGCCGGTGGTGCCGGAGGTGTACATGACGTAGAGCGGGTGCTCGGCGTCGAAGGCCTCGGGGGTGTGGGACGTCGAGGCGCCCTCGACGGCGTCGTGCCACCACACGTCCACGGAGTCGTCCCACGCGACGTCCTGGCCGGTACGGCGGACCACGAGCACCTTCTCCACGGTGTGGCCCAGGCCGGCGGCCTTCTCGCGCGCCTCGTCGACGGCCGGCTTGAGCGAGGACGCCGAGCCACGGCGGTAACCGCCGTCGGAGGTGACGACCACCTTGGCCTGGCAGTCCTCGAGGCGCGAGGCCAGCGCGTCGGAGGAGAACCCACCGAAGACCACGGTGTGCGGGGCACCGATGCGGGCGCAGGCCAGCATCGTGACCACGGCCTGGGGGATCATCGGCATGTAGATCGCGACCCGGTCGCCGGCGGCCACGCCCATGTCGGTCAGCGCGTTGGCGGCCTGGGAGACCAGGTCCTGCAGCTCGGCGTAGGTGATGGAGCGGGTGTCACCGACGGGCTCACCGACGAAGTGGATGGCGACCTTGTCGCCGCGGCCGGCCTCGACGTGGCGGTCCACGCAGTTGTAGGCGGCGTTGAGCCTGCCGCCGACGTACCACTTCGCGAACGGCGGGTCGGTCCAGTCGAGGACCTGGGTGAACGGCTCGGCCCAGGTCAGGCGCTGCGCCTGCTCGGCCCAGAAGCCCTCGCGGTCCTTGGCGGCGGCGTCGTAGGCGTCGGCGGTGAGGTTGGCGTGCTCCGTGAGGTCCGCGGGCGGCTCGAAGCGGCGGTCCTCCTTGAGCAGGTTCGCCAGGGTCTCGTCGTTCTTCTCGCTCACTGTGTCTCTCCTGCGCAGCGGGGTGGGTGGGACAGGGTCGTGGGGGAGGGTCATGGGGCAGGTTCGTGGGGAAGGTGGTGGCCTCCCTCACACTAGGCCGAGGGCTGCAGCCGGGCCACCAGGGTCGGGGCCTGCCGGTTGCGGCGGGGTTGCAGCCCGCCCACGAGGAACGGTCGCGAGCGCCGTACGACGCCCGCGACCGCCCCTGGGGAAGGGGCCGTGGCCCCGTGCTGCGGTGGTGTGGCCGCCGGGTCAGAGGTCCCCGGCCTGGTGCTGGGCCACGAGGGTGGTGCGCCCGGGGTACCGGATCTCCTCCACGAGGTCCTGCATCTGCTGGCTCGGCTTCTTCGTGAACTGCGAGACCGCGATGGTCACGGCGAAGTTGATCAGCATGCCGATCGTGCCGATGCCGGTCGGCGGGATCGAGAACAGGCCCTCCGAGCCGCCGTAGATCGGCAGCGTCCACAGCATGTAGGCGAAGGTCAGCGAGAGGCCGACGATCATGCCGGTGGCCGCACCGGCCGCCGTGGTCTTCTTCCAGAAGATGCCGAGCACCAGGATCGGGAAGAAGCTGGCTGCCGCCAGGCCGAAGGCGAGCGCCACGACCTGGGCCACGAAGCCCGGCGGGTTGATGCCGAGGTAGCCGGCGACGAGGATCGCGCAGGCCATGGCGATGCGGCCGACCATCAGTTGCTGGCTCTCCGAGGCCTGCGGGTTGATCTTCTTGTAGTAGACGTCGTTGGCGACCGAGGAGCTGATGACCAGCAGCAGGCCCGAGGCCGTCGACAGTGCGGCCGCCAGGGCGCCCGCGGCCACCAGGCCCACGATCGGGGCCGGCAGGCCGCCGATCTCGGGCGAGGCCAGCACGATGATGTCGTTGTTGATCATCACGTCGGTGTAGCCGAAGGAGCTCGAGCCGAGCTCGCTGACCGGGGCGCCCGAGGCGGTGGTGATCAGCCCGACGTCGGACCAGGTGTTGAACCAGCCGGGGGCGTCGGCGAGCGTCGTCCCGTTGAGGTCCTTCATGATCTGCAGCTTCGTGAACGCCGCGACCGACGGGGCGGTCGTGTAGAGCAGCGCGATGAAGAAGATCGCCCACAGCGCCGAGTAGCGGGCGGCGCGCACGCTCTTGGCGGTGTAGAAGCGCACGATCACGTGCGGGAGGCCGGCGGTGCCGAACATGAGAGCCGCGGTGATCAGCACCATGTTGGGCATCGAGATCTGCGTGAAGGCGCCGGAGTACTCCGCGAGGCCGAAGTCGGCCTGCAGCCCGTTGAGCTCCTCGAGGATCTTGCCGAAGCCGATCTGCGGCAGCGGGACGCCGGTGACCTTCGCGGACACGGCGACGGCCGGGATGAGGTAGGCCACGATCAGCACGGAGTACTGCGCGACCTGGGTCCAGGTGATGCCCTTCATGCCGCCGAGGACGGCGTAGAAGAACACGATGGCCATGC
Organism: Nocardioides sp. REDSEA-S33_B3; assembly: GCA_001627335.1. Lineage (GTDB taxonomy): Bacteria > Actinomycetota > Actinomycetes > Propionibacteriales > Nocardioidaceae > Nocardioides. Next base: position 28,339 of record LUPK01000051.1, read on the forward strand.
CGATGATGACGCCGGTGGTCGTGCCCACGTTGAGGAAGCGGGTGAAGACCAGGCCGACGCCGGCCATCTGGCCCGCGACGTAGACGAAGGAGACGACGATCGCGGCGAGCACGGCGACGAAGCGCGCGGTCTCGTTGTAGCGGTCGCCCACGAAGTCCGGGAGCGTGTACTTGCCGAACTTGCGCAGGTACGGCGCGAGCAGCAGGGCCAGCAGCACGTAGCCACCGGTCCAGCCCATGAGGAAGACGCCACCGGCGTAGCCGTTGTAGGCCAGGCCGACGATGCCGGCCAGGGAGATGAACGACGCAGCGCTCATCCAGTCGGCGGCGATGGCGGCGCCGTTGGCCGGGGCCGGGATGCCGCCGCCGGCGACGTAGAAGCCGGAGGTGTCGGAGACCCGGCTCGCGTAGGCGATGTAGATGTAGACGCTGAAGGTGATGATCGCGAAGATCAGCGTCCAGAGCTGGATGTCGCTCACGAGTGGTGCACCTCCTGCTCGTACTCGTCGACGCCGTACTCCGCGTCGAGCTTGTCCATCCGCCAGACGTAGACGGCGATCAGCACGACGAACGTGATGATCGAGCCCTGCTGGGAGAACCAGAAGCCGAGCGGGAAGCCGGCGATCACGATCTCGTTGAGCGGCTCGACGAACACGATGCCGGCGCCGAAGGACACCAACGCCCAGATCGTCAGCAGCACGGCCATCAGCCGCAGGTTGCTGCGCCAGTACGCCTGGCGCGATGCGTCATCCATCCTTGTCAACCTCCTCCGTCGGCCCCTGGCGGACCGGTGGTGACCGACGCCACACGGCGCCGCTCGTCGCATGACAGCGGGCGACGGTGGGTGTCGGCAACGGGTTGATGTGGCTCCGGTCACACCCTGCGACGAGCGGCGTCGCCGACGCGTCGAGCGGTACGCCGTCGGCGGCTCGAGCCGCTCGTCGGGCTGTGGCGCGGGGTCGGTCGACCGCTCGTCGCGCCGGACCGACCGTTCGTCGCGACCGGGTCGGCCGCCGGGCGCCGCGGCGACGCAGCCCACTGTCGTGAGCCCGGTCACAGTCCTACCGTCGGCCCATGGCCACGACTGCTCCCGCCACCGCACCCACCGGCACCGCGCGTCCCGTCCGCCGGGGCGCCCACCCGGCGAAGCGGCTGCTGCTCGGGGCGTCGGTGATGGTGATGTTCGGGTCGTTCCTGCCCTGGATCGACACCCCGATCGGCTCGATCAACGGCACCAGTGGTGCCGGTCTGTGGACGTTCTACGCCGCGATGCTCGGGTTCGCGGGCGTCATGGTCCCGCTGCGGCGACTGGCGATGGCCCAGGCCGCGGTGCTCTCGGTCGTCGCGATCGGGCTGGCGAGCTGGCAGGTCCTGCACCTGCTGGACCTGGTCGGCACGGCCGGCTGGCGCCCCGGGCCGGGGATCGTGCTGGTCATCGGCGGTGGCGTGGCGGCCGGCGCTGCGGCGTACCGGCTGCGCCGCGAGGCCTGAGGCTCCGCTCCACGCTCGACTGCGTCACAGTCCGCTCACGCACCCCTGCCGAGGTGAGATCGTGAGGCCTGTGAGGACGTGAGTCGGAGTTGACCGAGCAGAGACTGGCGGGCCACGGCCCGTGAAACCTCGGCTCCTCACAGTGGTGGTCGAAGGCGCCCGCCCGCGCCCCAGACGCCACCTGAGGAGCACTCGCCATGACCACTCTGCACGACGCACCCAGCGGTGCGACGGCGGCCGCAGCACCGCAGCGCCGCACCGGCCGCTGGATCGACGACTGGACCCCCGAGGACCCGACCTTCTGGGAGAACGGCGGCAGGCAGGTCGCCCGCCGCAACCTGCTCTGGTCGATCTTCGCCGAGCACCTCGGCTTCTCGGTCTGGCTGATCTGGTCGGTCTCGGCCGCCATGCTCGGCGCGCAGTTCGGCTACACCCCCCAGCAGCTGTTCTTCCTGGTCGCCGCCCCCAACCTGGTGGGCGCGCTGATCCGGGTGCCCTACACCTTCGCCGTCCCCAAGTTCGGCGGCCGCAACTGGACCGTCGTGAGCGCGCTGCTCCTGCTGGTCCCGACCTCGCTCTACGTCGTGGCGGTGCAGAACACCTCGACGCCCTACTGGGTGATGGTGCTCATCGCGGCCACCGCCGGTCTCGGTGGCGGCAACTTCGCCTCGTCGATGGCGAACATCAACGCCTTCTACCCCGCTGACAAGAAGGGCGCGGCGCTCGGGCTCAACGCCGCCGGCGGCAACGTCGGTGTCGCCGTGATCCAGTTCCTGCTGCCGGTCATCGTCGGCGCGGCCGGCATCTTCGGCCTGGTCAAGGCCTCCGAGGGTGGCATCCAGCTCGAGCGTGCCGGTTGGGTGTACGTCGGGCTGGCGCTGGTCGCCGCGGTCGCGGCGTACTTCTTCATGAACAACCTGGGCACCGCCACCGGCTCGACAAAGGAGACCGCCGCGGTCGTCAAGCGCAAGCAGACCTGGGTGATGAGCTTCCTCTACATCGGCACCTTCGGCTCCTTCATCGGCTACTCCGCCGCGATGCCGCTGCTGATCAAGATCAACTTCTCGCTCATCGACCCGGCCACCGGCGCGGTCGCCGGCGGCATCAACTTCGCGTTCTACGCCTTCCTCGGCGCGCTGGTCGGCTCCTTCACGCGGCCCTTCGGCGGCTGGCTGTCCGACCGTCTCGGCGGTGCCCGCGTCACCGTCGGCGCCTTCTCCGCGATGGTGCTGTTCACCGGCGGCGTGCTTTGGACGCTGACCCAGCTCACCCCGATCGCCGCTGCCGCCGACCCGGCCGCCGCGGCCGAGGCGAACAAGGAGTGGTTCCCGCTCTTCCTCGGCTTCTTCCTGCTGGTCTTCGCCGCTACCGGCATCGGCAACGGCTCGACCTACCGGATGATCCCGACCATCTGGCGCTTCGAGGCCACCGAGGGTCTGGCTCCCGAGCCGACCGCGCCGGCCTGGAAGGACGCGGTCCTCAAGGCCACCAAGGAGTCGTCGGCGGCGGTCGGCATCATCGGCGCCGTCGGTGCCATCGGCGGGTTCCTCATCCCGATGATGTTCGGTGCCCCCTGGATCGAGGACCCGCTGTCCTCGGTCAAGAACGCCTTCGCACTCTTCATCGGCTACTACGTCGTCTGCGCCCTGGTCACCTGGGCGGTCTACCTGCGACGCGGGTCGCGGTTGGCGGCGGCCGGCGCATGAGTCACGGCACAGCGCTCCCCCTCTCCCCGGTGTCTCCAGGCGCCGGGGAGGGGACCAGGACCCACTGCCCCTACTGCTCGTTGCAGTGCGGCATGACCCTCGTGGGTCGCCGGACGACGACGGTGCAGCCGTGGGCGGAGTTCCCGGTCAACGAAGGGGCGCTGTGCCGCAAGGGCTGGTCCGCGACCGGGCTCCTCGGGCACCGGGAGCGGCTGACCACCCCGCTGGTCCGCGACCGGGCCACGGGGGAGTGGTCGAGCGCCACCTGGGACGAGGCCCTCGACCTGGTCGCCAGCCGGATCCGTGAGGTCCAGGCCGAGCACGGCCCCGACGGCGTGGCCGTGTTCGGCGGCGGCGGCCTCACCAACGAGAAGGCCTACCAGCTCGGGAAGTTCGCCCGGGTCGCGCTCGGCACCAGCCAGATCGACTACAACGGCCGCTGGTGCATGAGCTCGGCCGCCTCCGCCTCCACCCGCGCGTTCGGGGTGGACCGGGGGCTGCCCTTCCCGCTGGCCGACGTCGAGCACGCCGACGTCGTCGTCCTCGTCGGCTCCAACCTCGCCGAGACGATGCCGCCGGCGGCCCGCCACCTCGACCGCGTCCGCGAGAACGGCGGGCAGGTCGTCGTGATCGACCCGCGCCGCACCGCGACCGCCGACCGCGCCGACGTCGTGCTCCAGCCGGTCCCCGGCACCGACCTCGCGCTCGCGCTCGGTGTGCTGCACCTGCTGGTCGCCGGCGGTCACGTCGACGACACCTACATCGCGGAGCGCACCACCGGGTGGGAGGCCGTCCGCGACGCCGTCGCCGCCTGGTGGCCCGAGCGGGTAGAGCGCGTCACCGGCGTCGCCGCCCCCGAGCTCCGCGCGCTCGCCGACCTGCTCGCCTCGCGCGAGCGGGTGATGGTGCTGACCGCCCGCGGCGCCGAGCAGCACGCCCAGGGCTCCGACACCGTGCTGGCCTGGATCGACGTGGCGCTGGCGCTGGGCATGCCCGGGAAGGAGTACGCCGGCTACGGCTGCCTCACCGGTCAGGGCAACGGCCAGGGCGGCCGCGAGCACGGTCAGAAGGCCGACCAGCTCCCGGGCTACCGGATGATCGACGACCCCGCCGCCCGCGCCCACGTCGCGGCCGTGTGGGGCGTGGAACCCGACTCGCTCCCGGGCAAGGGCCGTTCGGCGTACGAGCTGCTCGACGCGCTCGGCACCCCCGCCGGCCCGCGCGCGATGCTCGTGCACGGCTCCAACATCGTGGTCTCCGCCCCGCGGGCGACGCACGTGCAGGAGCGGCTGGAGTCGCTGGACCTGCTGGTCGTGTGCGACCTGGTGATGAGCGAGACCGCGGCCCTGGCCGACGTCGTGCTGCCGGTGACGCAGTGGGCCGAGGAGACCGGCACGATGACCAACCTCGAGGGGCGGGTGATCCTGCGCCAGCAGGCGCGGCCCGTGCCCGACGGGGTCCGCTCGGACCTCGACGTGGTCGCCGGGCTGGCGCAGCGGCTCGGCTCGCCGATCGAGTTCGCGACCGACCCCGAGGAGGTCTTCGCCGAGCTCGGTCGGGCCTCGGCGGGCGGGAAGGCGGACTACGCCGGCATCACCTACGACCGCATCCGCGACGAGCAGGGCGTCTTCTGGCCCTGTCCCGCGCCCGACCACCCGGGGACGCCGCGGCTCTTCGCCGACACCTTCGCCACCCCCGACGGCCGCGCCCGCTTCCACGCCGTCGAGCACCGCGGGCCCGCCGAGGTCGTCGACGGCGACTACCCGGTGCACCTGACGACCGGGCGGGTGCTCGCGCAGTACCAGTCCGGCGCGCAGACCCGGCGCATCGGCGATCTCCCCGACGACGGCGCCTTCGCCGAGATGCACCCGCTGCTGGCGAACCGGCTCGGCGTCGCCGACGGCATGCCGGTCACCGTCGCCACCCGTCGCGGGGAGATGCGCCTCCCGGCCCGCGTCACGACGACGATCCGACCCGACACCGTCTTCGTGCCCTTCCACTGGCTCGGGGTGAACCGGCTGGTCAACGACGCCCTCGACCCCGCCAGCCGGATGCCTGAGTTCAAGGTGTGCGCGGCGCGGGTGGTGGCGGCATGAGTGCGTCGGGCCCGGGGTCTCGCGACGGCGCTGGCGCGCCTCCTCGACCGCCGGTCCGGCGGCCCGGCGAGCGGCTGGTCGTCGTCGGGAACGGCATGGCCGCGACCCGCTTCGTGGAGGGGCTGGTCGCGGGCGGGTACGCCGGTCACGTGACAGTGCTCGGGGACGAGCCCGTGCCGGCGTACAACCGGATCCTGCTCTCGGCGGTCCTGGAGGGGACCCATGCGCCGGACGCGCTGACGCTGCGCTCGCCGGGGTGGTACGCCGAGCACGGCATCGACCTGCGGACCGGCACCCGGGTCCTCGCGGTCGACCGTGAGCACGGCGACGTGATGCTCGTGGACGGCACGCTGGTGCCCTTCGACCGGCTGGTCCTCGCCACCGGCTCGATCCCGACGCTGCCGCCCATCCGCGGCGTGGTGCGCCACGACGGGTCGCTGCACCCGCGGGTGCACGCGTTCCGCTCGCTGGCCGACTGCGACCGGCTGCTCGCGGCGGTCCCCACGGCCCGCCGGGCCGTGGTCGTCGGCGGGGGCCTGCTGGGGGTCCAGGTCGCGCGGGCGCTGTCGCTGCGCGGGGTGGCGACCGAGGTCGTGGAGGGCGGCGAGCACGTGCTGCACCGGCAGGTGTCGACGCCGGCCGGGAAGATCCTCGCCCGCAGCCTGACCCGGCTCGGCACCACCGTCTACACCGGCGCCCGCGCGGTGCGGCTCCACGAGCAGGGCGACTCCGTCGGGCTGCAGCTCGACACCGGGTTCGTGCTCGACGCCGACCTGGTGGTGCTGACCGCCGGCGGGCGGCCGAGCACCGCGCTGGCTCGCGGCGCCGGGCTCGAGGTGCGGCGCGGCATCGTGGTCGACGACCACCTGGCCTCGCCGACCGACCCACGCATCCACGCCCTCGGCGACTGCGCCGAGCACCGGGGCGTCACCACCGGGTTCGTGCCGCCCGCGTGGGAGCAGGCGCAGCTGCTGGCCGCGCGGCTGTGCGGTGCCGACGTCGTGCACGAGGGGTCCCGCTCGGTCGCCCGGCTGCGCGCGACCGACCTGGACGTGGCCGTGCTCGGCGACCCGGTCGGCGAGGAGGGCGAGGTCGTCGAGGTCTCCAACCCCGTGGCGGGCAAGCACTCCCGGCTCGTCGTCCGCGACGGGGTGATCGTGGCCGCCGCGCTGGTCGGCGACCTGTCCCGGGTCGGCCTGATCACCCAGCACTACGACCGCGGCACCGTCCTCGGCGTGCGCGAGCCCGGCGACCTGCTGCTGCCGGACCCGGTCGACGCCCCCACCGTGCTGCCCGACGAGGCCGAGGTGTGCGCGTGCGCGGGGGTGTCCGCCGGGGAGATCCGGGCGTGCGGGTCGCTCGAGGAGCTGCGCGAGACCACCCGAGCCACCACCGGTTGCGGCGGCTGCGAGCAGACCTGCCGCGACCTCCTGGGCGCCACGCCCCGACTGGAGGGCGTGCGATGAACCAGGTTCACGCGTGGCCCTCCAGTCGCCTACCGGCCGCCCCTGCTCCGTCGGCCCGACTGTGGGCCTGTGAGGTCGGTGAGGCTGTGAGCCAGGTGTCACACGAGTCGTCACGAGCCGTGACGGTCGGGCAACGGCGGGGACGGAGCCTGGTGTCATGAGCCCCACGCACCGTCAACGGATCGTCGTCATCGGCCACGGGATGGTCGGTCACCGGTTCGTGCAGGCCGCCATCGAGCGCGGACTCACCGAGACCCACGACGTGGTCGTCCTCGGCGAGGAGCCGCGACCGGCGTACGACCGGGTCGCGCTGACCTCCTACTTCGCCGCCGACAGCGCCGAGGAGCTCTCGCTCCTGCCGGGCGGTGAGTACGACGACCCGCGGGTGTCCCTGCGGCTCGCGACCGTCGTGTCGGCGATCGACCCCGCCGCGCGCACCGTGCGGCTGGCCGACGGCGAGGTGCTGGCCTACGACCAGCTCGTGCTCGCCACCGGCGCGGCCCCGTTCGTCCCGCCCGTGCCGGGCAAGGACCTCGACGGCTGCTTCGTCTATCGCACCATCGAGGACCTCGACGCGATCCGGGCGGCCTCGGGGCAGGCGACCGCCGGCGTCGTGATCGGCGGCGGGTTGCTCGGCCTCGAGGCCGCCAACGCGCTGGTGCAGCTCGGCCTGGAGACCCACGTCGTGGAGATGGCGCCGCGGCTGATGCCGGTCCAGCTCGACGACGCCGGTGGCGCCACGCTGGTGCGCCACATCGAGAAGCTCGGCGTCACCGTGCACACCGGAGTCGCCACCGAGGCGATCACGGGTGAGGTCTCCGTCGACGGCCTGCAGTTCAAGGACGGCGCGAAGGTCGACGCCCAGGTCGTCGTCTTCTCCGCCGGCATCCGCCCCCGTGACGCGCTGGCCCGCGAGGCCGGTCTCGAGGTCGCCGAGCGCGGCGGGGTGCTGGTCGACGAGCAGTGCCGTACCTCCGACCCGCGCATCCACGCGATCGGCGAGTGCGCCGCCCCCGGGGGCCGGATGTACGGCCTGGTCGCCCCCGGCTACGACATGGCCGAGGTCGCGGTCGACGCGCTGCTCGACGGCCCCGGCACGTTCACCGGCGCCGACATGTCCACCAAGCTCAAGCTGCTCGGGGTCGACGTCGCCTCCTTCGGCGACGCGTTCGCGACGACCGAGGGCAGCCTCGAGCTCGTCTACTCCGACGCGGTCGCGGGGGTCTACAAGAAGCTCGTCGTCACCGAGGACGGCACCCGCCTGCTCGGCGGCATCCTGGTGGGCGACGCGGCGGCGTACGGCATCCTGCGGCCGATGGTGGCCAGCGGCATCCCGCTGCCGGAGAACCCCGAGGAGCTCATCCTCCCGGCCTCCCGCGGCGGCGGCGCGACCGGCGTCGCGGCGCTGCCCGACGAGGCGCAGGTCTGCTCGTGCAACAACGTCAGCAAGGGTGACATCCTCGACGCCGTCGAGACCCACGACTGCGAGGACGTCGCGGCCGTCAAGAAGTGCACCACCGCCGGCACCACCTGCGGCTCGTGCGTCGGCACGGTCAAGGCGATCATCGAGGACCACTTCGCCAAGTCCGGGAAGGAGATCAGCCGGGCGCTGTGCGAGCACTTCGCCCTGTCGCGCTCCGAGCTCTTCGAGGTCGTCGCGATCCACGGCTACCGCACCTTCGACCAGATCGTCGAGGCCCACGGCACCGGCCGAGGCTGCGACATCTGCAAGCCCGCCGTCGCCAGCATCCTGGCCAGCCAGCTCAACGGGCACGTGCTGTCGAAGGACAACCGCACGCTCCAGGACACCAACGACGCGTTCCTGGCCAACATCCAGCGCAACGGCACCTACTCCGTCGTGCCCCGCATCCCCGGCGGCGAGATCACCCCGGAGAAGCTGATCGTCATCGGTGAGGTCGCCCGCGACTACGGGCTCTACACGAAGATCACCGGCGGCCAGCGCATCGACCTCTTCGGCGCCCGGATGGAGCAGCTCCCGGAGATCTGGAAGCGCCTGGTCGACGCCGGCTTCGAGTCCGGCCACGCCTACGGCAAGTCGCTGCGCACGGTGAAGTCGTGCGTGGGGTCGACGTGGTGCAGGTACGGCGTGCAGGACTCGGTCGGCATGGCGATCGCCCTGGAGCTGCGCTACCGGGGCCTGAGGTCGCCGCACAAGCTCAAGGGCGGCGTCTCCGGGTGCGCCCGCGAGTGCGCCGAGGCCCGCTCGAAGGACTTCGGGATCATCGCCACCGACAAGGGCTGGAACCTGTACGTCGGCGGCAACGGCGGCGCGACGCCGGTGCATGCGAGGCTGCTCGCCGGCGACCTCGACGACGAGACGCTGGTGCGCTACCTCGACCGCTACCTCATGTACTACATCCGCACCGCCGACCGGCTCCAGCGCACCGCCCCCTGGGTCGACTCCCTGGACGGCGGGCTCGACCGGCTGAAGGCGGTCGTCGTCGACGACGTGCTCGGTCTCGGCTCGGAGCTCGAGGCCTCGATGGAGCGGCACGTGGCGACGTACTTCGACGAGTGGAGGGCGACGATCGAGGACCCGGAGAAGCTGGCCCGCTTCGTGTCGTTCGTCAACGCACCCGGGGTGCCGGACCCGCACATCTCCTTCGAGACCGAGCGGGAGCAGATCAAGCCGGCCGACCCGGTGCCGCTGGGGGCGACGATCCCGGTGGGCGCCCCGTCGGTGGCCCCGGTGGCCCCGGTGGTGACCCCGTGACCGCCGTGGCCGAGCCGACCACCTGGGTCAGCGTGTGCGCGTTGAGTGCGATCGCCCGCGAGTCGGGGGTGGCGGCGCTCGTGCACGGCGAGGCGGTGGCGGTCTTCCGCGACCACCTCGACGAGGTGCACGCGCTGTCCAACGTGGACCCGGTGAGCCTGGCCTCGGTGCTGTCGCGGGGCATCGTGGGGACCCGTGGCGGCGTACCCTTCGTGGCATCGCCGATGCACAAGCAGCCCTACCGGCTCAGCGACGGCGTGTGCCTCGACGACGAGGCGGTGCGGGTGCCGACCTACGCCGTGCGCGTCGTCGACGGCACGGTCCAGGTCGGCCCCCGCCGCTCCTGACCGTGCAGCTGGAGAGCCCCGAGGAGGGTGTCGTGACCGGACCGCTCACCGGCTTCCACGTCGCGGTGACGGCCGCGCGGAAGGCCGACGAGCAGATCGCGCTGCTCGAGCGGCGTGGCGCCACGGTCGAGCACGCCCCGGCGCTGACCCTCGACCCGCACCGCGTGGACGAGGCGCGGCTGCGGGAGGCGACCGAGCGGGTCATCGCCGACCCGCCCGACATGTTCCTCGCGACGACCGGCATCGGGATGAAGGCGTGGGTCGCCGCGGCCGAGGGCTGGGGCCTGCGTGACCAGCTCGTCGCCGCGCTGTCGTCGGCCGAGATCCTCGCCCGCGGCCCCAAGTCGGTCGGGGCGCTGCGCCGCGCCGGTCTGCGTGAGCTGTGGGCGCCGGAGTCCGAGCTCTTCGAGGACGTGCTCGACCACCTGCGCGGCCGCGACCTCACCGGTCGGCGCATCGTCGTGCAGGAGCACGGCCAGTCGCTGTCGATGGTGGCCCACGCGCTGCGCCGGCAGGGGGCCGAGGTCGAGAACGTCACCGTCTACCGCGTGATCTCCGCCGAGGACCCGGCGCCGATGTTCGCGATGGTCGAGCGGATCGCCGACGGCGAGGTCGACGCGGTCACCTTCACCTCCGCCCCGGCGGTCGCGACGATGATGGACTGCGCGGCCTCCGTCGGCCGTCGCGACGACCTGATCTCGGCCTTCCAGGCCGACGTCGTGGCCGTGTGCGTCGGGCCGGTCACCGCGACCGCCTTCGAGATGTGGGGCGTGCCGTCGATCTACCCACCCGACCGGTCGCGGCTGGCTGCCATGGTGAAGCTCATGGAGACGGAGCTGCCGTCGCGCCGCTCCGGGCTCAGCGTGGACCTGGTCGGGGGCCGTCAGCTGCTGCTGCACGGTGAGCAGGTGCTGCTCGACGGCGTCGAGGTGAAGCTGTCGCCCGCCCCGCTGTCGGTGCTGCACGCCCTGGTCGCCAACCCCGGCAACGTCATCCCGCGCCCCGCGCTGCTGGCGATGCTGCCCTCGGGCACCGCCGCCTCCGAGCACGCCGTCGAGATGGCCGTCGCCCGGCTGCGCGCGACGCTCGGCACCCGCTCGGTGCAGACGGTCGTGAAGCGGGGCTATCGGTTGGCGGTGGAGCGATGAGCGACCTCTCCCTCCCGTCGCTGGTGACCGTCGCCCACGGCACCCGCCGCGCCGGTGGCAACGAGATCGCTCGGCAGATCACCCGCGGCGCCGGTGTCGCGCTCGGGGTCGAGGCGACGGCGGCGTACGTCGAGCTGAGCGAGCCGTTGCTCGCCGACGTCGTCGCGGGGTTGGACTCGCCGGCCGTCGTGGTGCCGCTGCTGCTGTCGACGGGCTTCCACGTGCGCACCGACCTGCCCCGCGCCTGCGCGGGTGGGCCCGTGGTGCTGGGCCGTCCCCTCGGGCCCGACCCGCTGCTGGCCGCCGCCCAGGTGGCCCGACTGGTGGCCGCGGGGATCGAGCCGGGTCGTCCCCTGGTGCTCGTCGCCGCCGGCTCGACCGACCCCGTCGCCTGGCGGGACCTGCGCGCGGCCTCCCACCTGCTGGCCGACACGTGGGGAACCAAGGTCCGCACGGCCACGCTGGGCGGGCTCGGCCCGCGCCCGGAGACGGTGCTGACCCCGGACGACGCGGTGTCGCCGTACCTCCTCTCGCCGGGGCTCTTCTCGCGGCGGCTCGCCGAGCAGTGCGAGGCGCTCTCGGTGCCCTGCGCCGACGTCATCGGTCCCCACCCGCTGATCGTGGACCTGGTCGTCGAGCGCTATCGCGACCTCGCCGCCGGGGTCCGCGCGACCGCCTGAGGGGCGCGGGACGTCATACGTCCTGAAGCAGCGGACGTCCCGTCCGTATGACGTCCCAGAGGGGTCAGCGGACGCGGAAGACGAACGAGCGGACGCGGCTCTCGCCGACCCAGCTGACAGCGGTGATCCGCGCGACGTGACGACCGGGCTCGAGGCGGGGCAGTCGCAGCGAGGTCCAGGGCTTGCTCGGCACGTGACCGGTGATCCTGTGCATGCCGACGCCCGGGACCCGGATGCGGAACTGGTAGACCCACGACCCCCGGGACCGCGGGAACGACCACTGCAGGAGCGTGGAGCGGCCCCGCTGCGTGGCTCGGACGTTCGTGACGCGCGTGGGTACCTTCGCCCCGATCACCGAGCGGGTCACCGCGCGCTCGTTGCCCTCGAGGTCGCGGGCGTGGAAGGTCACCTCGTGCACGCCGGGTGGCACCTCGATGCCCGCGTAGTGGTCGGCTGGTACGGAGGCGTCGTTGAACGGGAGCCAGACCTCGCCGTACGGCGTGAAACCGCTGCCGTCGTCGTAGACGTGCTCGTACACCAGGTCGCCGTCCAGGCTCGCGCCCGCGACCGCCAGGCCCTCGGGATCGTCGAAGAAGCTGACGACCGTCGCGAACTGCCGCTGGGAGCATGCCTCGCCCACCGGCTGGTTCGGGCACGGGTCGAGGTTGACGTGCGGCAGCACGACCTCCGGCGCAGGCTCGGTCGTCTCGTCGGCCAACGCCGCGGCCGGCGTTGCCAGCGAGAGCGTGAGGACGAGGGCGCCGAGCTTCCCGAGCATGCTCGAAGGTTAAGGCACTGCGGGACGTCATACGTCCCGAAGCAGCGGACGTCCCGTCCGTATGACGTCTCGGAGGGGTCAGCGGACGCGGAAGACGAACGAGCGGGCCTCGCCCTTGCCCACGCCATTGACGGCCTGGATGCGCACGACGTGGCGTCCACGGTCGAGCTGCAGCAGCAGGAACCGCTTCTGGCGTCCGGGAGAGAGGGTGATGTCCCCGCCCTGCAGCTTCCTGCGCTTCTCGCCCTTGACGCGCACGACGTAGTGCCGGATGCCGGAGCCGCGGCCGTGGGTGACCCAGCTCAGCTGGGTGCGTCCGTCACGTTCGGTGGCGGAGAACTTCCTCGGGCGGCTCGGAACCTCGGGTCCGTGAACCGTGCGCGTGAACGTCGCCTCGTTGCCCGCCACGTCGCGGGCGAAGAACGTCAGCTCGTGGAGACCGGGGGCGAGCCAGATCTCGTTGACGTAGTCGTAGTCGCTCACCACGTCGCTGTAGGGGTGGCCCCAGAGGCCGTACGGCGTGAAGCCCGATCCGTCGTCGTAGACGTGCTCGGACAGCACCTCCTCGCGAGTGCGCACCCCGGCAACCGCGAGCCCCTCAGCGGGGTCGACCGTCATCTGCCACACCGCCGCGACCTCCCGGCGAGTGCATGCCTCGCCCATGGGCTGGTCGGGGCAGGGGTCCAGGGGGACCACCGGCTCGGTGGTGTCGGGCGTGTCCGCCTTGCCCTCCGCGGGCTCGTCGGCGACCGCCGCGACGGGCGTTGCCAGCGAGACCATGAGGGCGAGGGCGCCGATCTTCCCGAGCATGCTCGAAGGTTAAGGGGCTCTTCGCAGATGAGGGTGTAGCGGACGACGCGGCTGGGGTCGGCGCGTCGGTACCGGGATAGAGGTCGAGGTCTTCCGAAGATGGCGGTTCCTAC
>LUPK01000052.1 GCA_001627335.1 Nocardioides sp. REDSEA-S33_B3
CCAAGACCCACCCATCCCCCGACGGGCAATGGGACTACGACCAGCTCACCCCCACCACCTGGCTCTGGACCAGCCCCCACGACCTCCGCTACCTCGTCCACCCCGACGGCACCACCGAGCTCTGACGCGCACGCTCCGAGCTCGCACAGGGCTGCCCCTGGCAGTCGCTCTCGTGAACCCTCAGACTCTGGGCATGTCTCGGAGCACCCGCCGCGGTTCGCGCCTCTCCTCCCGCCTGGTGGCCACGGCGCTGCTGGCCGGATCCCTGAGCGCCTGTGGCAGCGCGGAGGTCGCGGTCGTCGACGACGTCACCGTCCTGATCGGCGCACGCAGCGGCTCGGGGATGGACGCCCTGCTCCCAGGGCGCCTCGCCGTCGTCGACGGGTGCCTCGGGCTGGACTACGAGGACGGCGCAGTGTCCTACGTCGTCATCTGGCCGCACGGGACCGAGGTCGTGCGGGACAGCCCGCTGACCATCGCCCTCCCGGACGGCGAGGAGCACCAGCTCGGCGACCAGCTCTCGGTGGGCGGCGGCGAGTCGTCGTCCCCGACGGCCGGTGGCATCGACGTCGAGGAGGAGTGCCCCGGCGCGGCCGTCTGGCTGGGCAGCGACTGACCGACGCCTCCGTGCGGCACGATGGCGCGCATGCGTGCGGTGAGCTGTGAAGGCGGAGAGCTGTCCCTGGTCGACCTGCCCGACCCCGAGCCGGGACCTGGCCAGCTGGTGCTGCGGGTGCGGCGTACCGGGATCTGCGGCTCCGACCTGCACGCCCGACGGCACGCCGATGAGCTGGCGGCGGTGATGGACGAGCTGGCCTACGCCCACAGCATCCGCTCCACCGAGCCGACGGTCCTCGGGCACGAGCTGTGCGGCGAGGTCGTCGCGCAGGGCCGCGGCACCGCGCGCTCCTTCCCGCTGGGCTCCCGCGTCGTGGCCTTCCCCCTCGTCCGCGGCACCGAGGGCGTGCACCCGGTCGGGCTGTCGCCGCTGGCGCCGGGCGGGTACGCCGAGCAGGTGCTGGTCGAGGCGTCGATGTCCCACCGCGTGCCGGACGCCCTCGACGACGACCTGGCGGCGCTGACCGAGCCGATGGCGGTGGCGCTGCACGCCGTGCGCCGAGGCGAGGTCGGGAAGCGCGACACCGCGATCGTGCTGGGCTGCGGTCCGGTGGGCCTGGCGGTCGTCCTGCTGCTCAAGTCGCGCGGGGTGCGCACCGTCGTGGCCAGCGACCCCTCGGCCGCGCGCCGCCGGCTCGCACGCGACTGCGGGGCCGACGTGGTGGTGGACCCCAGGGTGGAGTCCCCGTGGACGGCGGCCCCCGGCCGCGGGTGGCGTACGACGGCGCCGGAGCTGCTCGACTTCGCGGTCAGCACCATGGAGCGACTGCGCAGGGTGCCCGGCTGGCAGCACGTGAACCGGGCCGCCGAGCTCGCCGGGGCGGCCGACCAGCCCGCACCGGTCGTGTTCGAGTGCGTCGGCGTCCCCGGGATGCTCGAGCAGGTGCTGACCGAGGCACCACTGGCGTCGCGGGTCGTGGTGGTCGGCGTCTGCATGGCGCCCGACACGATCCGGCCCTCGATGGCGGTCAACAAGGAGCTCGACCTGCGCTTCGTGCTCGGCTACACGCCGCTGGAGTTCCACGACACGCTGCAGCTGCTCGCCAAGGGCAGCGTCGACCCGTCGCCACTGCTCACCGGTGTGGTCGGTCTCGAGGGCGTGCCCGCGGCGTTCGACGCCCTCGAGGCAGCCGACCGGCACGCGAAGATCCTCATCGACCCGAGGCTCACGGGCGCCGAGGTGCGCCTCCGCTGACCCGCTAGAGCAGCCGTCGGTCCGAGGCCCAGCGCGTCAGCTCGTGGCGCGAGGACAGCTGCAGCTTGCGCAGCACCGAGGACATGTGGGTCTCGACGGTCTTGATGGAGATGAACAGCTCCTTGGCGACCTCCTTGTAGGCGTAGCCGCGCGCGATCAGCCGCATCACCTCCCGCTCTCGCTCGGTGAGCCGGTCGAGGTCCTCGTCGACCGCGGCCACCTCGATCGACCCGGCGAACGCGTCGAGCACGAAGCCGGCCAGTCGCGGGCTGAAGACGGCGTCACCGTCCGCGACCCGTCCGATCGCCGCGACGAGCTCCGGCCCGGTGATCGTCTTGGTGACGTAGCCGCGCGCCCCGCCGCGGATGGTGCCGATGACGTCCTCGGCCGCGTCACTGACCGACAGCGCGAGGTAGCGGGTGTCGGGGTGCGGACGCCGCCTCATGACCTCCGCTCCCCCGCCGCCGGGCAGGTGCACGTCGAGCAGCACGACCTCGGGTCGGTGGGTCGCGATCGCCGCGACGGCCTCGTCGACGTCGGCCGCCTCGGCCACCACCTCGACCCGGCCCTCGCCGGCGGCGGCCAGCTCGGCGCGCACCCCGGCGCGGAACATCGCGTGGTCGTCGACGACCACGACGCGGACGGGCTGGCTCACGGGCTCTCCTCCTGCGGTTCACCGGGCTCGGACTCACGGGGCTGGCGCGGCATTGCGAGGCGCACCTCGGTGCCCTCGCCCGGCGCGGTGCGGACCTCGGCGCGGCCGCCGTGACGGGTCATCCGGTCCACGATGCTGCCGCGGACGCCCTGCCGGTCCTCGGGGACCGAGTCGAGGTCGAAGCCGGCGCCCCGGTCGCGGACGAACACCTCGACCAGGCTCGGCCCGACCTCGGCGTACACGTCCACGCGGCCGGTGCCGGCGTGCTTCGCGGCGTTGGTGACCGCCTCGCGGGTCGCGGCGACCAGCGGCCGCAGTCCCTCGGTCATCGGGCACTCCCCCACGACGACCACGTCGACGCTGATGCCGTGGGCGTCCTCGAGCTCGGCGGTCACCGCGCGCAGCGCGCCGGAGACGGTCGCGGCGTCGGTGGTGTCGCCGGCGAAGAGCCAGGCCCGCAGGTCGCGCTCCTGGGCGCGGGCCAGCCGCGCGACGGTCGGCCCGTCGTGGGCCGACTTCTGGATCAGGGCGAGCGTCTGCAGCACCGAGTCGTGCAGGTGCGCAGCCACGTCGGCCCGCTCCTGCGAGCGCACCCGCTCCTCGCGCTCGGCGCTGAGGTCGGAGGCCAGGCGGTAGACCCACGGCCCCACCACGACGGCCAGCGCCGCGACGCCGAGCAGGGCGGCGACCAGCACACCCTGCGCCTGGCCGCCGTTGTCGAAGCCGACGATGAAGACCGCGGCCACGAGCAGCAGCCCGCCCGCCGCGATCCGCGCGTACGACGCCCAGCCACCGGACCCCAGGACGACCCGCACCGGATCGACCCGGCCGGTAGTGTCCAGCCACCGCTCGCGCTGCGCCTCGTCGGCCTGGCGCCACAGCAGCGCGACGCCGGTGAGGCCGATCGCGATCGGCCAGAACACCGCGCCCCGGCCGAGCGTGGCCTCGAGCAGCAGCACCGCGCCCAGGGCCAGCGCCGCGAGCGCGACCGCGGGCCCGACGTCCTGCAGGCGGCGCGACCGGCCCGGTCGCCGGCCGCCGCGGGTGGCGCTCGCGAGCCCGGGCGGCTCCTCCTCGAAGCGTGCGTCGGCCGGGAGGACCAGCCACAGCCCGGCGTACATCGCGATGCCCATGCCCCCGAGCACGGCCGCGAGCAGCATCGCCACCCGCACCCACACCACCGGCACCGCCAGGTGGCGCGCCAGGCCCGCGCAGACACCGCCCAGCACGGGGTCACGGGTGTCGCGGAAGGCCTTGCGCGGCGCGCGGTCCGCGGGCGGGACATGGGTGGAGGTCATGGCCCGACCATCGTCACACAGGGGCAGGGGACCCACCACGGGGATCGACCCCTGCCCGACCCCGGGGGTGCGACCCCGAGGACCAGGGTTGTCCCCGATGGTGCCGGGGACGCCCTGGCGCCAGGCTGGAGCCATGACCGAGACACCGACCTCTCCACCTGGCCCGGCCGGCCCGCCGCCCCCGGGTGACGACCAGGGCCCCCGCACCTCCGGCGAGGAGGTGCGCGACCTGGGCCGCATCCGCCGCTCCACCACCGACAACAAGGTGGCCGGTGTGGCCGGGGGCCTGGCCCGCCACCTCGACGTGGACCCGGTGATCCTGCGGGTGGCGTTCGTGGTGCTCACCTTCTTCGGCGGCGCCGGGTTGATCGCCTACGCCGCCGGCTGGCTGCTGCTGCCGATGGACGACGGGTCCGAGGGCGTGATCCGGATGGAGGACCGCAACCGCGCGGTCGTCCTGACCATCGTCACGGTGCTCGCCGGCCTGGCGATCGTCGCCGAGCTGGCTGGGGACGCCTGGGGGCCGTTCTGGTTCCCGTGGCAGCTGGCCGCGGTCGCGGTGATCGCCGCGGTGCTCATCAACCGGCACGAACGGCGCCGCTCGGCACCCCCGGCGCCGCCCCAGCACGGGCCCCAGCACGGGCCTCAGCACGGGCCTCAGCACGGGTACGGCCAGTCCGCCCAGGGCTGGGTCGGCGAGCAGGCACCGCAGCAGACGTGGGTGGCGCCACAGCAGACCTGGGTGGCGCCCCCGCCGCCCGTGGTCCGGGACCCGCGCCGTCGCGGACCGCGACTGTTCTGGTTCACCGCCGCCCTGGTCACGCTGGCGCTCGGCGTCCTGGGCACCGTCGACCTGGCGGGGGCCTCCGTGGCCGACGGCGCCTACCCCGCGCTCGCGCTGGGCGTGATCGGCACGATGCTCGTCGTCGGCTCCTTCTTCGGCCGCGCCGGCGGGCTCATCCTGGTCGGCCTGCTCACCGTGCCGGTCCTCCTCGGCGCGACCGCCGCCGACCGGATCGACACCGAGCCGCTGCAGGAGGCGCCGACGAGCGCGGCGTCGCTGGACCCGTCGTACCGGATGGGCGTCGGCGAGCTGGTCATCGACCTGCGCGACATCGAGGACCTCGACGAGCTCGACGGCCGGGTCCTCGACATCACCGTGCAGGTCGGGCGGATCGAGGTGCTGGTCCCCCGCGACCTCACCGTCGAGGCGACGGCCACGGTGCACGGGCCCGGCGAGATCCGGCTCTTCGGGGAGCAGCGCGGCGGGATCGACACGCAGGCCACCGAGACGCACGACGGCGGTCCGGGCAGCCCGGTGCTGCAGCTGGACGCCGAGACCAACCTGGGAGAGATCGTGGTGAGGACCCGATGAGCGAGCACGTGCAGGAGCCGGAGCAGATGCAGGAGCAGAAGCCGACGATCTGGGAGGCCGGCCGCCACCCGGTCAACATCGGCCAGCTGGTGATGGGCCTGACGTTCCTCGGCCTGGTCGCGGTGTGGGCGCTGTTCACCACCGACGCCGTGGACGGCGGCGACGTGCGCTGGCTGCTGCCGGTGCCGTTCGTCCTGGCCGGGGCCGCGGGCCTGGTGGCCAGCGCCGTGTCGGGCGCCGCCCGACGCGACCGCTGGAGCTAGCCGCGCTCAGACCTCGAGCAGGTCGCGGGCGGCCAGGCAGAGCTCGGGCTGGTCGGTGATGAGCCCGTCGACCCCCATCTCCAGCAGCAGCGCGGCGTAGCCCCGCAGGTCACCGTGGCCGGCGGGGCCGTCGCCGCCCCGGAACGCCGCGGGCAGGAAGCGGTCCTCGGCACGCAGCGTCCACACGTGCACCGAGAGCCACTCACGGTGCGCGTCGCGGACCAGCCGGGTCGGCAGCACCCGGTCACCCGCGTCGTGGGCCACCAGGGAGTGCCGGGCGCCGATGCCGTCGGCGTACCGCTCGACCAGGGCCAGCCCGGCCGGAGTGACCAGGTCCGCGAAGGTCCGCGGGTCGCCGGTCATCGCCCAGTCCGCGGGCCGCTCGTCGAGCCGCTCGACCAGCTGGATCAGCGGCACCCGGGTCCGGCCGGCCAGCGAGCGCAGCACCGTCGGCTCGAAGCTCATCACGCTGACCCGCGAGCGGCTGTGGTCGCGGCGGTGGCGGCGCAGGTCGTCCAGCAGCGGCTCGGCCAGGTCCAGGCCGAGGGACGCGGAGTGGGCGGGGTCCTTGAGCTCGACCAGCACGCCGACGCTGCGGCCGTGCCGCGCGGACTCCTCGGCCAGCATCGTGAGGACCTCGTCGAAGGTCGGCACCCCCAGCACGCCGTCGTACGCCGCTGAGCCGGCGCGCAGGGCGGGCCAGCGCTCGCGCGCACGCACCAGCCGGACCTCGTCGAGGGTGAGGTCCTCGACGAACCAGCCCTCCACGGGGCGGCCGTCGACCACCCGGGTGCTGCGCCGGTGCGCGAGCTCGGGACGGTCCGCCACGTCGGTGGTCACCGAGAGCTCGCTCTCGTGCCGGGCCACCAGCACCCCGTCGGCGGTGCTCACGAGGTCGAGCTCGATCTCGTCGGCGCCGAGGGCGATGGCGTGGCGGTAGGCCTCGAGGGTGTGCTCGGGCCGGTGGCCGCTGGCGCCGCGGTGACCGGCGACGGCCGGCGTGACGGCCAGCGAGGACGTGCGGCGCACCGCGAGCCGGGAGACGGGTGTGGTGGTCACCCCGCCACGGTGCGAGCCCCGACCCTCACCCCGGCGACGCCGGGGTGAACGGTCGGGTGAACGTCAGGTGATCAGTGGCCCCTCAGTGGCCCTCGAGGCCGGTGATGCGCAGACCGGCGTGGGTCTTGTACTTGCGGTTGATCGAGATCAGCACGGCCGTGAACGGCTCGAGCTGGCGCGCGAGGCGCAGCTTGCCGCCGTCGATGCCGCGGCGACCGGTGACCGAGGCGGCGAGGTCCATCGCGACCTCCTTGGCCTCGAGCACGTCGCCGACGACGAGGACGTCCTCGTCGAGGAAGTCGTCCTCGCCCCACAGCAGGACGGCGGAGACGTTGTGGAAGGCGCCGACCACGGTGGCCTCGGGCTGCAGGCGCTGGGCCTCCTCGGCGGCCGAGCCCTCGCCGCCGTCGACGACGCGGCCGTGGGCGCCGCGCTTGTCGAAGGCCAGCGGGTTCACGCAGGAGATGACGGTCTTGCCGGCCAGCGGCAGCGAGGCGACGAGCTCGTCGTGGCCGTCGTAGGGGACGGCGAGCAGCACGACGTCGGCCTGCTCGCAGGCGTCGGCGTTGGCGGCCCCGGTGACGGTGCCGGCACCCTCGACGCCAGCGAGGCGCTCGGTGACCTCGGCCGCGACCGGGACGGCCTTCTCGGCGGCCCGGGAGCCGAGCACCACGTCGTGGCCGGCACGGGCGAAGCGGTAGCCCAGCCCCTTGCCCTGGGGGCCGGTGCCTCCCATGACGGCGACGCGGTAGGTGGTGGGGGTCTCGCTCACGAGTGGTCCTCTCCTGGACGCGGACGGGTCGTGCCGGATCTTCGCACCCGCTGCTCACCCTGCCGACGTGGAGCCAACCCTTGATACCGTCGCGGGCGTGTCCGGCGGGTTCCGCGGTGATGTCCAGGGGCTGCGCGCCGTCGCAGTCCTCACGGTCGTCGCCGCCCACGCGGGGGTGCCCCACCTCCCGGGGGGCTTCGTCGGGGTCGACGTCTTCTTCGTCATCTCCGGCTTCCTCATCTCCGGGCTGCTCTTCTCCGAGCTCCAGCGCGGGGGCGCGCTCTCGCTGACCGGCTTCTGGGCCCGGCGGGCGCGGCGCATCCTGCCCGCGGCGACGGTGGTCCTGGTCGCGACGGTCGTGATGTCGCTCTTCTGGACCACGATCATCGACGCCCGAGACGTGCTCGACGACGCCGCCTGGTCCGCGGCGTTCCTCGCCAACGTCCACTTCGCCCAGCAGGGCGTCTACTACTTCGCCGCCGAGACCGGGCCCTCGCCGCTGCAGCACTACTGGTCGCTGGCGGTGGAGGAGCAGTTCTACCTCGTCTGGCCGCTGCTGCTCATCGGCGTGACGGTCGCTGCGCGCGTCCTGAGCCGCCGCGGCAAGCAGCAGCGCCTGGCCCGTGGGTCGGTGCTGGCCGTGCTGCTCGTGGTGACGGCCGCGTCGTTCGCCTGGTCGGTGCACGTCACGCAGACCTCGCCGACGTCGGCGTACTTCTCGACCCCCGCGCGCGTCTGGGAGCTCGGCATCGGCGCCCTCGTCGCCCTCGTCGCCCCCCGCCTGGCGTCGCGCCTGCCGCGCCTGCTGGGCTGGCTACTCTCGCTCGCCGGCGTCGCCGCGATCGCCGCCGCGGTCGTGGTCATCGACGAGACCACGCCCTTCCCCGGGTACGCCGCCGCCCTCCCCGTCCTCGGTACGGCCGCCCTGCTGCTGGTCGGCTCCACGCCCGGGCTGCTCCTCGCCCCGGTCCGGTGGCTGCTGGACAACCCGGTGATGCGCCGGGTCGGTGACTGGTCCTTCTCCCTCTACCTGTGGCACTGGCCCGCGCTGGTCCTCACCGAGCGCAGCGCCGGTCGCGAGCTCACCGCCGTCGAGACCGCCGCGGTGGTGCTCGTCGTGGTCAACCTCGCCGCGCTCACCTACCGCTTCGTCGAGCAGCCGTTCCGCCACGGGTTCCCGGCGCGCCGACTCACGGTGCCCCGCAGCCTGGTCCTCTACCCCGCCAGCCTCGTCCTGGTCGCCGCGACCGTGGGCGGCGGCTGGTGGTGGACCGGCGTCCAGGGCGGCGAGGACGGCGACAACCCGGCGATCACCGTCGACGAGGCCGCCCGGCTGGCCGAGCACGAGCGGGCCGTCGCCCTGGTGCGCGCCTCGGTCGAGGCGGCCCGCAACGAGGTCGACATCCCCTCCGACCTCACCCCGAACCTCCTCGACCTGCGCAGCTCGATCGCCGACGTCGGCGCCTGCGACTACGAGGACGCCGACGTCCGCGCGCTGTGCCCGCGCGGGGACAGCTCCGGCGACCGCACCCTGGTGCTGCTCGGCGACTCCCACGCCCGGGCCTGGATCCCGGCGCTGGAGCAGATCGCCTCCGAGCACGGCTGGCGGGCCTACTACCTCGTCAAGCCGCAGTGCCCGGCCGCCCACGTCACGGTGGCGCCGGTCCGCGAGGCCGTCGTCTTCGAGGCCTGCGAGGAGTTCCAGGAGTGGAGCATGGCCACGGTGGCGGCACTCTCCCCCGACCTCGCGATCGTGGCGTCCTCACCGCCGGTCAACGGCGTCTGGGTCGACGGCGAGCGCCACGAGCAGCTCGACGAGGTGGCCGACGTCCTCGAGGACGGCTACGACTCGCTCTTCGACGAGCTCGACACCGCCGCCGACCGCACCGTGCTCATCCGCGACGTCCCGAAGGCCGGGCACGACCCGGGCGACTGCCTCACCAGCTCGCGGCCCAGCCTGCTGGACTGCATGTTCACCCCCGTCGAGCGCTCGACGCTGCTCGGCGACGTGGCGGTCAAGGTGGCGCTGCTGCACGGCGCCGACGTGGTCGACCCGACCCCCTGGCTGTGCTGGCAGGACCTGTGCCCCGTGGTCATCGGCGACACGCTGTCCTACCGCGACACCGACCACCTCACCACGGAGTACGCCGCGGCGCTGGCGGGTGCGCTCGGGCGGGCCCTGGGCCTCGCCGACGGGTGACCACGTCTCCCTCCCGGACCGATCGTGACACTGATACTGTCACGGTCGACGTACACCACCCCGGAGCCGTGGAGGTCCCCATGAAGCTGTCGATGCCGCTCGTCTACGCCGGCAACCCGCGCGAGACCGCCGACCAGGTCGTCGGCCTGGAGAAGGCGGGCCTGGACCTGATCTGGGTCGCCGAGCCGTACGGCTTCGACGCCCCGACCCTGATGGGCTACCTCGCTGCCAAGACCGAGACCGTGCAGATCGGTGCGGGCATCCTCAACGTCTACTCCCGCACCCCCGGCGCGCTGCTGCAGACCGCCGCCGGCCTCGACAACGTCTCCGGCGGACGCGCGGTGCTCGGCCTCGGCGCCTCGGGCCCGCAGGTCATCGAGGGCTTCCACGGCCTGCCCTACGACCGCCCGCTGACCCGCACCCGCGAGGTCATCGAGGTGCTGCGGATGGGCCTGCGCCACGAGAAGCTCGACTACCAGGGCAAGACGATCTCGCTGCCGCTGCCCGAGGGCGAGGGCCTGGGCCTGGGCAAGCCGCTGAAGCTGCTCAACAAGCCCGAGCGCCCCAGCGTCCCCCTGTGGGTGGCCGCCCTCGGCGACAAGAACGTCGCGATGACCGCCGAGGTCGCCGACGGCTGGCTGCCGTTCCTCTACTTCCCCGAGAAGGCCCACCAGGTCTGGGGCGAGCCGCTGGCCCGCGGTGCCGCCAAGCGCTCGGCCGACCTGGCCCCGCTGGAGATCTGCGCCGGCGGCATGGTCGCGATCGGCGAGGGCCCGGAGACCAAGGCGCTGCTGGACTTCATGCGCCCGATGTACGCCCTCTACGTCGGCGGCATGGGCGCACGCGACAAGAACTTCTACAACCAGCTGGCCTGCGAGTACGGCTTCGAGAAGGAGGCCAAGGAGATCCAGGACCTCTACCTCTCGGGCAAGAAGAAGGAGGCCGAGGCACTGGTCCCGCTCGAGTGGCTCGAGGCGGGCAACCTCGTGGGTCCCGAGTCCTACGTCAAGGAGCGCATCGCCGCGTTCAAGGAGTCCGGCGTGACGCACCTGTCGGTCACCCCGGCCAGCGACGACCCGGCCGGCACCATCGCCCAGATCAAGGAGTGGGTGTCCTGAGCACCCGCGGCGCCGCCCCCGTCGCGAGGGTGCGGACCTCGGTCCGCGCCGTCGAGGGGACCTCGGTCCGCGGGGGCGGCAGCCGCAGCTCGGTGCGCACCGCCGGCAGCTGCTCGCCGGCGGAGCCCGCACCATCCGCAGGAGCCGCAGCACCGAGCGGCTCGTCGCGCGTCGGCCGCAGCCGGCCGACCAGGCTCCAGGCGCCGCTGAGCAGCGTGAGCCACGCCGGGATGCCGACCAGGTAGGCCGGCACGACCCAGAGCGGGTGGACCTGCCAGGCCAGGACCAGCCCAGCCATGATCGGTGCCACGACCAGCACCGCGGCAGCCCCGACCAGGGCGAGGCGTCCGAGCCTCGCCCTGCTGGGTACCTCGTCGGTGGTCATGCCTGTGGTCGTACCTGTGGTCGTGCCTGTGCTCATGTCAGTGCTCATGCCTGTGTGTCCCCCATGCGCCGCTGGCCTCCAGACAACCAAACGATCGACGTCAAGGAAAAGTCACGGTCCGATGATCGAACAAGTCCGGACGGTCCCTCCAGACCCGTCGGACCCCGTTCAAGCACCCGTCTTGGCCGGTGGGCCAGGTCACGTGGCGCGCCGCCCGGTCGTTAGCCTGAGTCGATGAACGAGCAGCCCACCCCGCAGCAGGTACGCCGGGCGCTGGCCCGCGTCGAGCGTGGCGCTCGGCTGGATCCGGCCGAGGCGACGGTGCTGCTCGCCGCGTCCGGCGAGGACCTGCAGCGGTTGTGCACCGCGGCGGCGCGGGTGCGCGACGCCGGCCTGGAGGCCGCGGGTCGTGCGGGCGTGGTGACGTACTCGCCGAAGGTGTTCATCCCGGTCACGCGGTTGTGCCGCGACCGGTGCCACTACTGCACGTTCGTGGAGACCCCGGGCCAGGCGGCCCGGGAGGGCCGGGCGCCCTACCTCTCGCCCGACGAGATCCTCGCGATCGCCTCCCAGGGGGCGGCGATGGGTTGCCTGGAGGCGCTGTTCACCCTCGGCGACCGGCCCGAGGACCGCTGGCCCGAGGCGCGCGCGTGGCTCGACGAGCAGGGCTACGACTCCACGCTGGCCTACGTCCGTGCGATGGCGGTGCGGGTGCTGGAGGAGACCGGGCTGCTGCCGCACCTCAACCCCGGCGTCATGTCGTGGGAGGAGATGAACCGCCTCAAGCCGGTCTCCCCGTCGATGGGGATGATGCTCGAGACCACCTCGCGGCGGCTCTTCGAGACCAAGGGCGAGGCCCACTTCGGCTCCCCCGACAAGGACCCGGCGGTGCGACTGCGGGTGCTCGAGGACGCCGGTCGTCTCTCGATCCCCTTCACCACCGGACTGCTGGTCGGCATCGGCGAGACGCTGGAGGAGCGTGCGGACACGATCTTCGCGCTGCGCGGCTCCGCGACGGCCTACGGGGCGATCCAGGAGGTGATCGTCCAGAACTTCCGGGCCAAGCCCGACACCGCGATGCGGCACGCCGACGACCTCGGCCTGGACGAGTACCTCGCCGCGATCGCCGTCACCCGGCTCGTGCTGGGCCCCAGGGCGCGGGTCCAGGCACCGCCCAACCTCACCGACCTCGCCGAGTGCCACGCGCTGCTCGGCGCCGGCATCGACGACTGGGGCGGGGTGTCCCCGCTGACGCCGGACCACGTGAACCCCGAGCGCCCCTGGCCCTCGGTGGAGCGGTTGCGCGAGATCAGCGCCGAGGCCGGCTTCGAGCTGGCCGCGCGGCTCACGGTCCACCCGGAGTACGTCCGCGCCTCGCTGGCCGGTGACGCGGCCTGGATCGACCCCCGCGTGCGGTCCCACGTGGCCGCCCTGGCCACCCCCGAGGGGCTCGCCCGACCCGGCGTACGACCCGAGGGGCTGGCGTGGCAGGAGCCCGACGGTGGACTGGAGTCCACCGGCAGGACCGACCTGTTCGCCGCCATCGACGCAGAGGGGCCAGGAGGGGGCCGCACCGAGGACCGGCGCTCGGACTTCGCCGAGGTCTACGGCGACTGGGAGAGCGTCGGCGCCGCGGCGACCATCACCGGAGCCCCCGCGGTGCTGCACAGCGAGGGCCGCGAGGCGCTGGCCGCCGCCGAGGCCGACCCGGGCAACCTCTCCGACGAGCACGCCCTGACCCTGATGACCGCCGAGGGCCCGCTGCTGGAGCAGGTGTGCCGGCTGGCCGACGACCTGCGCCGCGAGGTCGTGGGCGACGACGTGACCTACGTGGTCAACCGGAACATCAACTTCACCAACGTCTGCTACGTCGGCTGCCGCTTCTGCGCCTTCGCGCAGCGCAAGACCGACGCCGACGCCTACACGCTGTCGATGGACGAGGTCGCCGACCGCGCTGCGGAGGCGTGGGACCTCGGCGCGACCGAGGTGTGCATGCAGGGCGGAATCGACCCCGACCTGCCGGCCTCGGCGTACTTCGACCTCGCGACCGCGGTCAAGCAGCGGGTGCCGGAGATGCACGTGCACGCCTTCTCGCCGATGGAGGTCGTCAACGGCACGGCCCGCACCGGCCTGTCGGTGGAGGACTTCCTGATCAAGGCCCGCGAGTCGGGGCTCGGGTCGTTGCCGGGCACCGCGGCGGAGATCCTCGACGACGAGGTCCGCTGGGTGCTGACCAAGGGCAAGTTACCCGCCCGGACCTGGATCGACATCGTCTCCACCGCGCACCGCATCGGGCTGCCGACGACCTCGACGATGATGTACGGCCACGTCGACAACCCGCGGCACTGGGTCGGCCACCTGCGCGTCCTCTCCCGGATGCAGGACGAGGCCCTCGAGCACGGCGCCGCCCGGTTCACTGAGTTCGTGCCGCTGCCCTTCGTGCACACCTCCGCACCGATCTACCTCGCCGGCGTCGCCCGCCCCGGGCCGACGATGCGCGACAACCTCGCGGTCCACGCGATGGCGCGGATCCTGCTGCACGGGCGGATCGACAACATCCAGACCTCCTGGGTCAAGCTGGGTGTCGAGGGCACCCGGGCGATGCTCCGGGCGGGGGCCAACGACCTCGGCGGCACCCTGATGGAGGAGACGATCTCCCGGATGGCCGGCTCCGAGCACGGGTCGGCCAAGACCGTCGCCGAGCTCGTCGACATCGGCGCCGGCATCGACCGACCCGTCCGCGAGCGCACCACCTTGTACGCCGCCCGTTAGGGGTCTCCCCCACGATGGAGCCATGGCCCTGTCGTGGACGAACGCCCTGATCGCCGCCGGCTCCGCCCTGGGCGGGGCACTGGCGCTGGTGCTGGCCGCGCACGTCGCGTTCCGGCTGCTGGCACGGCGCTGGCCACCGGGAGCGGCGCTGTCGGACTCCGCGCGCGTCCCGTTCCGCGCCCTCGCGCTGGTCCTCGCGGCCAACGGCTGGGTCGCCAGCGTCCGGCCACGCGGGGCCGAGCACTGGGCGTGGTCGGCCGGCGCACTGGGCCTGCGCATCACCGGCATCGTCGTCGGCGCCTGGCTGCTGTGCGCGGTCCTGCTCTTCCTCGAGGACCTCACGCTGGGTCGCGCCCGCACCGACGTCAGGGACAACCGCGTGGCGCGCCGGGTCCGGACCCAGGTGCTGCTGGTGCGCCGCCTCACGGTCGCCGCGGTGGTCGTGGTCGCCCTCGGTGCCATCCTGCTCAGCTTCCCCGGCGTGCGCGCCCTGGGCGCCTCCGTGCTCGCCTCCGCCGGCCTCATCTCCGTCGTGGCCGCCCTGGCCGCCCAGTCCACGCTGGCCAACGTCTTCGCCGGCATCCAGCTGGCCTTCAACGACGCCATCAAGGTCGAGGACGCCGTCATCGTCGAGGGCGAGTGGGGCACCATCGAGGAGATCACGCTCAGCTACGTCGTGGTCCGCATCTGGGACGACCGGCGGATGATCCTCCCGTCCACCTACTTCACCACCACGCCGTTCCAGAACTGGACCCGGCGCAACTCCGAGCTGATGGGGTCGGTCGAGATGGACCTGGACTGGCGCGTGGACACCGACCGGCTGCGCGCGCACCTGCCCACCGTGATGGCCGCCGCCGGCAACCTCTGGGACGGCCGGGTGTCGCACCTGCAGGTGACTGACGCCGTGGAGGGGTTGGTCCGGGTACGCGTGCTCGTGACGTCGTACGACGCCCCCACGCTCTACGACCTGCGCTGCCACGTGCGGGAGGCGCTGGTGGGCTGGTTGCGGGAGGAGCAACCGGACGCGCTACCCCGCTGGCGGATCGCCTGAGGGGGTGGGACGGTCCGGCCGGTGGCGTGCCTAGGTTGGCTACATGAGCCAGAGCGAACCGACCGACCTGGATCCCGACGCCACGACCGCCGCGGAGAGCTACGGCGACTACAGCGTCGACGACGAGGACCAGCCCGTCGGGCTGGACAACCTCACCGACGTCGAGGGCGACGTGGAGGACGAGCTCGACCGGGGCTACTCACCCCCGGAGAAGTACTCACCGGCCCAGGGCTACGGCAACACGCCCTACGAGGAGGCCACCGGCGAGTCGCTCGACCAGCGGATCGCCCAGGAGGAGCCGGAGCCGGACCCCTACGCCGAGGTCCCGACCGAGAACCTCGACGACGGCGAGGTCGGGGACGAGCGCGCCGGACGGCTCGTCGACCCCGACCAGGGCCTGGGCGAGGACACCGAGAAGGACCTCGTGGGCGACGACGTCGGCATCGACGGCGCCGCAGCCTCCGCGGAGGAGGCAGCGGTCCACGTCGTCCGCGACGAGTGACCCGGAGAGAGTAGAACCTGTTCTAGTCCGGCAGTAGGGTGCCGAGGTGCGCTTCAGCCTCAGCACCGCCTACCTGCCCGTGACCGAGCTACCCGCCCTGGCGCGGGCAGCCGACCGGCTCGGCTACCACGCTATGGCCGTCCCCGACCACGTCGTGGACCTGGAGACCCTCCAGACGCCCTACCCCTACACCGCCGACGGTGAGCGACGGTGGGACCGGGACGCGGCATGGCCGGACCCGTGGGTGCTGATCGGGTCGCTGGCGGCGGTGACGACCCGGCTGCGCTTCTTCACCTCAGTCTACGTCCCGGCCATCCGCAACCCCTTCCAGGTCGCCAAGTCGGTGGGCACCGCGGCGGTGCTCTCCGGCGACCGGGTCGCCCTGGGGGTGGGCATCGGGTGGTGCCGCGAGGAGTTCGAGCTGCTCGAGCAGGACTTCCGCACGCGCGGGCGTCGCACCGACGAGGCGCTGCGGCTCATGGAGGCGCTGTGGGCGCCCGGCTGGACCGAGTTCGACGGCGAGTTCTACTCCGCCCCGCGCATGGTCATGGAGCCGACGCCGGGCGAGCGCATCCCGGTCTACGTCGGCGGGCTGTCGGAGGTCGCCTTCCGTCGCGCCGCCCGCCACGACGGCTGGGTGGGCGACCTCTACACCGTGGAGGAGGCGGCGTCGCACGCCGCGACCCTCGCCCGGATGCGCGAGGAGGCCGGCAACGAGCGCGACTTCTCGGTCATCACCGCGCTCACCGACGCCTTCACCCCCGAGCAGTTCGCCCGGGCGGCCGAGCTGGGCGTCACCGACGTCATGACCATGCCGTGGGCCTACTACCACGGTCTCGACGTCAGCCTGGAGCAGAAGCTCGACGGGCTGGAACGCTTCGCCCAGGACGTGCTGCGGCCCCTGGGAGTGGCGGAGCACCCGGAAATGTAGAGAACCGCTGGTGTCTCGGGTCACCAGCGGTTCATGAAGAACACTAAGCCGCGAGCCGGCGCCTGTCAGGTGAACGACCGCGAGATCCCGCCATGCGGGCGAACTGGTCCAGCCCACCAGCCCACTACATTGGCGTCGTGAGCACCCCGAACGAGCAGCCCGAGACCCAGCCCACGGCGCCTGGGTCGCCCGAGTCGCCGGAGCCGAGCGAGCCGTCGCGGCCGTCCAGCTCCGAGAAGCAGCCCGAGAACCCGCTGCGCGGGTCGCGGACCAGCGGCGTGTGGGTCGGGACCGTCGGGCTGGGCCTGCTGCTGGTGCTCCTGGTCGTGTTCATCGCCCAGAACACCGACACCACCACGGTGCGGTTCCTCTCCTTCGAGGGGGAGGCACCGGTGGCGGTCGCCCTCCTGATCGCCGTCGCCGCGGGCATCCTGCTCACCGCGACGGCCGGCTCCCTGCGAATCCTCCAGCTGCGCCGGCGGACCCGGAAGGTCACTCGAGGCTGAGCTCGACCATCAGCTCGTCGGCGATCTGCTCCAGGGCGGCGCGCAGCTCGTCGAGGCCGGACCCGTCCGGGGCACTCAGCTCGGCGTCGACCTCGAACAGCAGACCACCGGCCATCGGAGCCTCTCGCAGGTCGGTGGCCAGGCTCTCGATGCCGACCCCGTGAGCGGCGATCGTGCGCGAGATCTCCGCGACGATGCCGGGGCGGTCGGTGCCCAGTAGGTGCAGCGCCACACTGGTCGGGGACGACTCCGCGGGAGCGTCGGTGCGGCGTACGTCGACGCGCAGCCCGTCGCCCGCCAGCGCCGCCAGGTCGGCCTCGAGCGCCTCGACCGCAGCCTCGGGCACGCTCACCAGCACGATGCCGGCGAACTCACCGGCCAACCGCGCCATCTGCGACTGCTGCCAGCTGCCGCCGTGCCGCTCGACGGGGGCGGAGACCGCCGAGACCAGCCCGGGACGGTCGGCTCCGATGACGGTCAGGACGAGGTGGGCCTGGGGGCTGCTCATGCGGTGGAGCGTACTGCCGGCTCCGGTCGCGACCCGGCCAGCGGCATCAGCGGTCTCATCGAGGCCACGACGGTCCAGGGCAGCACGTCGACCGCGAGGAGCGCCACCGCGCCGGAGATGGTCTTGTCGGCCAGCGAGGTGATGATGTTGGAGCTGGCCACGGCCAGCCACGACGAGTTCACGACGTCCTGGATGATGACCCGGACGTCGTCGGCGCCGTTGCCGGTCTCGCCGTTGAGCGCCAGGATGATCGGCACGGCGAGCACCGAGCAGCACAGGGCCGTGATGGCGCTGAGCCCGAAGAAGCGCGGGACGGTGGTGCCCATCCGGAACCGCCGCACGCCGTAGCCCCAGACCAGCGCCCCGGCGACGTTGACGACGGCGAACGGGATGGAGTCGTAGCCGGAGATGCCGACGCCGAGCAGGTTGCTCGACAGGCCCACGCCGGCACCCCACCAGGGGCCCAGGATGATCGCGGTGACCGCGGTGCCGACCATGTCGAGGTAGAGCGGGATCTCCAGGACGTCGACGAGCCACCGGCCGAAGAGGTTGATCGCCAGGCAGCCCAGGCAGAGCAGGAGTGCCGCCTTCACGGTCGGCGGTGCCGGCGGCGGCGCCGGGGGCTCGGGCGGCAGCTCGGGCTCCGGGGCGGGCGCCGGCTCCCCCACCGGCGTCGGTGCGGCCCCGGCGTGGGCGGTGCGGCAGCGCTCGGCCCACTCGTCGACCTCGGCCTCGCTGGCACCCAGGGCACGGACGATGTCGAGCACGAGCGCGGTGTCCATGCGGCGACGGCCCTCGCGGAAGGCGTCGTAGACGGTGGTGCGCGCCGGGCGGGAGTGCGCCTCGGCGCCTCCTCGCAGCTCGCGGATCCTGGCGATGCGCAGGGCGATCTCGGCGTAGGACGGGGACCCCGCAGCCGCGCGGCGGGCCTGGAGGTCCCCCGCGATCTGGTCAAACGTGGTCATCCGAGCCTCACGGCGAGAAGGATAGGGGTGACGGCCGACCCTGTTAAGGGTTTCCGCGCTACACCCCCGAACAAGTCCGAACATGTCCGAACACGCGGGGCCGCGTATGGTCTCCCGGTGACTGTGCCAGAGACGGGGCCCGCGGAGCCCTCGGCCACCCCCACGTCGTACCTCGAGCGCGTCGACCCCGACGAGCTCGCCACGACGCTGAAGGTACTCTCCGAGCTGCACCTGCTGGCGCCCGACCACCCCGACGTGCGCACGGTCAAGCACGCCACCGGGCACATGTGGAAGCTGATCAAGAAGACCCGTCGTGCTGCGCTGCGCGCCGAGCGAGCGGCCCACGACCGTGCCGTGGTCGAGCGCACCGCCACCGGCTCGGCCCTGCGCATCGACGACGAGACCGCCGGCCTGCCGCTGGTCTCCACCGCGCAGGGCGCCTACGCCGGGGAGCTCATCACCGCCCGCGGCTGCTACATCTGCAAGACCGACTACACGTTGGTCGACGCGTTCTACCACGGCCTGTGCCCCGACTGCGCCGCGTTCTCCCACTCCAAGCGCGACCAGCGCACCGACCTGACCGGCCGCCGCGCGCTGCTCACCGGCGGGCGGGCCAAGATCGGCATGTACATCGCGCTGCGGCTGCTGCGTGACGGGGCCGACCTGACCATCACCACCCGCTTCCCCAAGGACGCGGTGCGCCGGTTCGCGGCGATGGAGGACTCAGCCGACTGGCTGCACCGCCTCACCGTGGTCGGCATCGACCTGCGCGACCCGACGCAGGTGGTGGCGCTGACCGACGACGTGGCCGCGGCCGGCCCGCTCGACATCCTCATCAACAACGCCTGCCAGACCGTGCGGCGCAGTCCCGGCGCCTACTCCCAGCTGGTGGAGATGGAGTCGGCCCCGCTGCCAGACCTGCCCGTGCTGCCGGAGATGGTTTCCTTCGACCGGATCTCCGAGGCACACCCCGCGGCGATCACCGGGGCGCTGCGCGAGCACTCCGTGGCCCACCACGAGGGGGAGTCCGCCGAGCAGGCGCAGGCGGCGCACAACGCCGCCAGCCTCACCGCGCTGGCACTCAAGGCGGGCCACGCCTCCCTCGACGCGCACCTGGCCGGCACCGCCGTCGACGCCGGCGGGCTGCTGCCGGACCTGCAGACCACCAACTCCTGGACCCAGGTCGTCGACGAGGTGGACCCGCTGGAGCTGCTCGAGGTGCAGTTCTGCAACGCGATCGCGCCGTTCCTGCTGGTCTCGCGCCTGCGCCCCGCGATGCGCGCGGCGATCGCCCGCGGTGCGCGCCGCGCGTACGTCGTCAACGTGAGCGCGATGGAGGGGCAGTTCGGCGGACGGCGCTACAAGGGCGCGGGACACCCGCACACCAACATGGCCAAGGCGTCGCTCAACATGCTGACGCGCACCTCGGCGACCGAGATGTTCGAGACCGACCGGATCCTGATGACCTCGGTGGACACCGGCTGGATCACCGACGAGCGCCCGCACCAGGAGAAGCTGCGCATCGCCGCCGAGGGCTGGCACGCCCCGCTGGACCTCGTCGACGGCGCGGCTCGGGTCTACGACCCGATCGTGCGCGGCGAGGCCGGCGAGGACCTGTTCGGCTGCTTCCTCAAGGACTACGTCAAGGCGCCCTGGTAGGGACAAGCGGCAGGCGTGGCGCGACCCCTCGTACGGGATGGTCGACCACCGCCGACCACCCCGTACGGGTCTCAGTCGGTGCTGCCGACGCTCCCGGTCCCCACTGCCTCGCCGTGCGCGGCTGGTTCGCCGGCACTGCTACGGCAGCTCGGCGCGGGCATCGTGAACGTCTTGACGCGGGGCAAGCTGCCCGGCACCAACGCGGTCACGCGGACGAACTCGTCGACCGCCGGGCACCCGCCGACCTCGCCGAGACCGATGGTGCGCACGTTGGAATGCCAGGAGTACGACACCCCATCGCCGAGCCAGCCCTGGTAGAGGAACTTCAGACCAGCCTTCTTGCCCTTCTTCGTGGCCGATGCCTTGGTGGTGTGCAACCACATCGAGGACTTCTTCTTGTCCACCGAGCCGAACGTCTTGACCCATGAGCGTCGAGTGGGCTTCGCCCCGGGGTCCACGAGCAGGCCCGGCGCCCAGGTCCACAGGGCGTCGGCTCGTGCGCCCCCGGGTGACGCGTCCTTGCCCTGGACGGTCACGTAGACCGTCCGTCCGGACAGGCGCTCCTCCGGAACGAACGAGAAGGTCTGGGTGGCCTCGTCGTACGTGGTCGGGATCTCGACCTGCCCCTTCACCTGCTTGGCCATCGGCTTCCAGCCGTGGGTGGCCGTGACGCGCGCGATCACGTCGACGTCCTCGTCCCAGCTTCCGGTGAAGGAGATGGTCGCCTCTTCGCCCGTCTCCAAGACGATGTAGTCGTAGTCGTCGCCGACTCCGCCCTCCGGGCCAGAGACGGTCGCTGCCGTGGGCTGACCGACCACCTCGTGCTGGTAGGAGTAGACCTGGCTCCGGGCGGACTCGACGTACTCGCCGTACTGACCGGCCGACCTGTCGAACTGGTGGTACTCCAGGGTGAGCCTCGACGGCTCGTCGGTCGACAAGGCATAGCAACCGTAGGTCGTGAGCGACGTCGGCAGCTCGTCTTGGAAGGTGTAGGCCGTGCCTATCGGCCACTCGTAGCCGTCGACGCGCAACTCGTAGTAGCCATCGGTGCCAGGCTCGGGAGGCGTCGCGTCCTCGAAGGAGACGACGGCCTGGCACCCGGTCTGAAGTCGGAGATCACCACCGACATGATCGCCGCGCGACCACGTTGACTTGTCCAGCACGACATCGATGATTTCCAGGTCGAGGTCCGGCTCGACCGCGGTGGCTGTGCTCGTCACCAGCGCGGCAGGCAGGATCAAGGTGGCGATCATGCATGACGGCAGGAGGCGCGCAATACGCTGCAGGGAGGGCATGTGCTGCACTCTGCCGCGATGATCAGACGGACGAAGGTGTGTCGGTCATTCCCGAACGACTCCGAACAAGGACCGCGCGGGGACCCGCGGGATCACTCCCACTCGATGGTGCCCGGCGGCTTGCTGGTGATGTCGACGGTGACCCGGTTGACCTCGGGCACCTCGTTGGTGATGCGGGTGGAGATCCGCTCCAGCACCTCGTAGGGCAGCCGCGCCCAGTCGGCGGTCATGGCGTCCTCGGAGGTGACCGGGCGCAGCACCACCGGGTGGCCGTAGGTGCGACCGTCGCCTTGGACGCCGACGCTGCGGACGTCGGCGAGCAGGACGACCGGCATCTGCCAGATGTCGTGGTCGAGCCCGGCGCGGGTCATCTCCTCGCGGGCGATCGCGTCGGCCTCGCGCAGGATGTCGAGGCGCTCGCGGGTGACCTCGCCGATGATGCGGATGCCCAGGCCGGGGCCGGGGAAGGGTTGGCGCTGGACGATGACGTCGGGCAGGCCGAGCTGGGCGCCGACCGCGCGGACCTCGTCCTTGAAGAGCGTGCGCAGCGGCTCGACCAGCTCGAACTCGATGTCCTCGGGCAGGCCACCCACGTTGTGGTGGCTCTTGATCGTCGCAGCGCCCGCGCCGTGTCCGGACTCGACCACGTCGGGGTAGAGCGTGCCCTGCACCAGGAAGCCGACGGTGGTGCCCTCGGGGGCGGCGTCGATGATGTCGGACTGCGCGGCCTCGAAGGTGCGGATGAACTCGCGGCCGATGATCTTGCGCTTGGTCTCCGGGTCGCTGACACCCGCCAACGCGTCGAGGAACTGCTTCTCGGCGTCGACCACGACCAGCTTCGCCCCGGTGGCGGCCACGAAGTCGCGCTCGACCTGCTCGGACTCACCCTTGCGCATCAGCCCGTGATCGACATAGACGCAGGTGAGGCGCTCGCCGATCGCCTTGGCGACGATCGCACCGGCGACCGCGGAGTCGACACCGCCGGACAGCCCGCAGATCGCGCGGCCGGCCTCACCGATCTGCGCGCGCACCCGCTCCACCTGCTCCTCGGCGATGTTGCCGATGGTCCAGGTGGGGGCGCACTTGGCGATGTTCCAGAGGAAGTGCTCGAGGATGCGCTGGCCGTGCTCGGAGTGCATCACCTCGGGGTGCCACTGCACCCCGGCGAAGCCCGCCTCGACGTTCTCGAACGCCGCGACCGGGGTGCCCTCGGTGCTGGCGAGCACCGAGAAGCCCTCGGGCGCCTGCGAGACCGAGTCACCGTGCGACATCCAGACGTTGTGCTGGGCGGGGATGCCCTCCAGCAGCACGCCGTGCTCACCGATGGTGACCGGGGTGCGGCCGTACTCCCGGGCACCGTTGTTGTCGACGGTCCCGCCGAGCCCGAGGGCCATCAGCTGGAAGCCGTAGCACATGCCGAAGACGGGGGTGCCGCTGGTGAACATCGCCTGGTCGATCGACGGGGCGCCCTCGGCGTACACCGAGGACGGGCCGCCGGACAGGATGATGGCCTTGGGGCCCTTCGCCAGCATCTCGGCGACGGGCATGTCGTGGGGCACGATCTCGGAGTAGACCCGCGCCTCGCGCACCCGGCGGGCGATCAGCTGGGCGTACTGCGCGCCGAAGTCGACGACGAGGACCAGGTCGTGCTCAGGCGCATCCGTCATGCGGCGAATCCTATCGGCGAGAAGCCGACCGCTCCCCCACCAGGTGCGTGGCTCTCGACACTGCGTAGATCACGACGTTCTGCAGGCCACCGGGCTGTTCCACCTGCAGAACGTCGTGGTCTGCGGGGCTGCTCGAGCGCCTGCCTCCTGACCGCGGATCTCGACACGTCCGTCGCGGCCTCGTCCCTCGGCCGCGGGGCTGCTCGATCTCCTCGCCGGCTCTTGCTCGGAAAAATGCACCAGGGCCCGGCCGGGGAGGGAGGGTGGCCGGGCCCTGATCGTCCACGCTCTGCTGGACAGCGCCTGGACCGCGACCCGGCTATTGGGAGGGAGCATGACTGCCGGGTCTGCTCACCTCAACGACCACCCGGGGCCGGGGTTACGTCCAGGTCACGACCGGATCAGAAATACTTTCCCGGTCCAGACCACCGACCTGAGGAGGGGTCTCAGGAGACCCCCACGATCGGCAGTCGCAGCGCGCCGGGGGCCGCGGCCGGGACGGCCGGCGAGGCCGGCGGCACCGGGGCGATCCGCTGGTAGTCCGCACCCAGCGGCGGCCGGGCGTCCTCCTCGCCCTTGTTGGGCCACAGCGACATCATCCGCTCGGCCTGGGCGGTGATCGTCAGCGACGGGTTCACGCCCAGGTTGGCGCTGATCGCCGACCCGTCGGCGACGTGCAGGCCGGGGTGGCCGTAGACGCGCTGGTAGGGGTCGATGACACCGTTCTCGATGGAGTCGCCGATCGCGCAACCCCCGATGAAGTGGGCGGTGAGCGGCATGTTGAACGGCTCGCCGATGTTGCCGCCGGGCGTGCCGCCCAGCAGGCGGGCCATCCGGCGCACGGCGTCGTTGGCCACCGGGATCCAGGTCGGGTTCGGGGCGCCGTGGCCCTGGCGGGAGGTCATCCGCCAGCCCAGCAGGCCCTTCTTGCCGTAGGTCTGGATGGAGTTGTCCAGCGACTGCATGACCAGCGCGATCACGGTGCGCTCGGACCAGTGCTTGAGGTCGTAGAGCTCCTTGATGTTGCCGCGCTGGTGCCACATCTCCTTCAGCCAGCTGCGCCAGCGCGGCTCGTCGCCGTCGCCGTCGGTCAGCACCGTCTGCATCAGGGCCATGGTGTTGAAGCCCTTGCCGTAGCGGACCGGCTCGATGTGGGTGTCGGTGTCGGGGTGGAAGCTGGAGGTGATCGCGACGCCGTAGGAGTAGTCCGTGGTGTCGCCGCTGGGCGCGATGGCGCCGAGGATCGACTCGGAGTTGGTGCGCGAGAGGTAGCCGAGGCGGTCCGACAGCCCCGGCAGGTGGCCCTCGTCCTTCATCCGGTGCAACAGCTTCTGTGTGCCCAGCGAGGCCGCCGCGAAGACCACGTGCTCGGCCGTCAGCGTGCGCGTGGTGCGCGGGGTGGCGCGGCGGGCCTTGGTGAACTTCACCGCGACGTCGTACCCGCCGCCCTCGCGCGGGCTGACCCGGGTGACCGTGGTCAGCGGCATCACCTTCGCGCCGTTCTTCTCCGCGAGGTAGAGGTAGTTCTTGACCAGGGTGTTCTTGGCGTTGTGGCGGCAGCCCGACATGCACTCGCCGCAGTTGCGGCAGGGGTTGCGGTCGGGGCCGGCACCACCGAAGAACGGGTCGGCGACCTTCTCGTCCGGGTCCGCACCGGGGCCGCCGAAGAAGACGCCCACCGGTGTGGGGTGGAAGGTGTCGCCCACGCCCATGTCGGTGGCGACCTTCTCCATCACGTCGTCGGCCGGGGTGCGGATGGGGTTCTCGACGACGCCGAGCATCCGCTTGGCCTGGTCGTAGTAGGGCGCCAGCTCGTCGCGCCAGTCAGTGATGTGGC
Source organism: Nocardioides sp. REDSEA-S33_B3 (assembly GCA_001627335.1). Taxonomy (GTDB): domain Bacteria; phylum Actinomycetota; class Actinomycetes; order Propionibacteriales; family Nocardioidaceae; genus Nocardioides. The sequence goes on from LUPK01000052.1 coordinate 24,632, forward strand.
TCCACTGGGCGTCGTTGTAGAACGCCGGCAGCGGCTCGTAGAGCGTGTTGGCGTAGACCAGGGACCCGCCGCCGACGCCCGCGCCGGCCACGATCATCGTGTCGCGGACCGCGTCGATGCGCTGGATGCCGTAGCAGCCCAGGGCCGGGGCCCACAGGTAGGACTTGATGTCGAGGGTGCCGGAGGAGAAGTCGGAGTCCTCGAAGCGAGCGCCGGCCTCGATGACACCGACCTTGTAGCCCTTCTCGGTCAGTCGCAGCGCGGAGACCGAGCCGCCGAAGCCGGATCCGATGACCAGGACGTCGTAGTCGAAGGTCGCGTGCTTGCCCATGGGTCAGGCCCTCCCCAGCTTCTTCATCAGGCGCAGGTTCGCGGTCATGACACCGGCGTACTGCTCGTCGGACATGCCCAGCATCGGCGCGAAGCGCAGCAGGCGCTGCGTGCCGACAGACTGGGACTCGGTGTAGCGGTGGATGCCCTCGCTGCCCTGGCGCCGGCCCATGCCGGACTCGCGCATGCCGCCCATCGGGGAGTCGATGCTGGCGAAGGTGGCGCCGAAGGCCTCGTTGATGTTGACGGTGCCGCACTTGACCTGGCGGGCCAGGTCGCGGGCCCGGGCGCCGTCGCGGCTGTAGATGGAGGCGTTGAGGCCGTACTCGCCGTCGTTGGCGCGCGCCACGGCGTCGGCCTCGTCGTGGAAGCGGTACAGCGAGATGACCGGACCGAACGTCTCCTCGCCGAAGCAGGTCATCTCGGGGGTGACGCCCTCGAGGATAGTCGGCTCGAAGTAGAACGGACCGAGGTCGGGTCGCGCCTTGCCGCCGCACAGCACGCGCGCACCCTTGGCGACCGCGTCGTCGACGTGACGGACCACGGTGTCGAGCTGGTCCTGGCTGATCAGGGAGCCCATGTCGTTGCCCCAGTCCAGGGTCGCGCCCAGCGTCATCGCCTCGGTGCGGGCGACGAAGCGCTCGACGAACCGGTCGTAGACCTGGTCGGCGACGAAGAGCCGCTCCATGGACACGCAGAGCTGGCCGGCGTTGGAGAACGAGGCGCGTACGGCGCCCTCGGCCGCCCGCTCGACGTCCGCGTCACGCAGCACCAGCATGGGATTCTTGCCGCCGAGCTCCAGCGAGCAGCCGATGAGGCGCTCGGCGCAGCCGGCCGCGACCTTCTTGCCGGTGGCCGTCGAGCCGGTGAAGCAGATGTAGTCGGCCTTGCCGATCACCGAGGTGCCGACGCGGGAGCCGGGGCCGGCCACGACCTGCCAGAGGTCCTTGGGGAACCCGGCCTCCTCCAGCAGCTGCGCGCCCAGCAGGGCGGAGAGCATGGTCTGGGCGTCGGGCTTGGCGACGACCGCGTTGCCGGCGAGCAGGGCCGGGAGGCCGTCGCACAGCGCCATGGTGAAGGGGTAGTTCCACGGCGAGATGATGCCGACGACGCCCTTGGGCACCCGGTTGACCTCGACGCGGGTCAGACCGGGCACCACGCCGAGCTTGCGCTTGGTGTCGAGGTGCTCGTGGGCGGTGCGGCCGTAATAGCGCGCGGTGAGCGCGATGTGCATCGGCTCGTCGAAGGCGTGCTTGCGGGCCTTCCCGGACTCCCACACGATCAGGTCGAGGATCTCGTCCTGGCGGTCGAGCACCAGGTCGTGCAGGCGCAGCATGATCGCGGAGCGGTGCTCCAGGCTGGTGCGCGCCCAGGCCTCCTGCGCGCGGCGGGCGCGCGCGAAGGCCTCCACCACGTCGTCCTCGGTGGACTGCGGGATGTGGGCCAGCGGCGCGCCGTTGATCGGCGATCGGACCTCCGCGGTCTCCCCCGAGGTCGCCAGGATGCGGCGCGTCAGCGCCTCGACGTACTCCGGCTCCAGGGCGTAGGAGGCGGTGGGGTCGTGCTCGGGGTCGTGCGGGCCCTCGGCGAGCGGACGGCCGGTGGGGTCGGGCGTGGAGGCACTCATGTACCGAGAGTATGTGACCGGCGTCTCCGGAACTACCCTTCAGTAGCACTTCGTGGCGCTTGACACATTCTTTTGCGATGTCAAACACGAGACCCCCGGGGCCGAGCGGCTCCGGGGGTCTTGCACGGTGAGCGATCAGGGGGCAGCGGCCACCGTCACGTCTTTGGTCACCACGGTGATTCCGTTAGCCTTCAGGACCACGATGAACATCCCCGACGGGGACGAGACACCGGGACCGTCAAGGACGCGCATGCGCAGGTCGGTCCCCGCGCCGGCGTACTTGGTCTTGCCGGTGGCCACCCGAGCACCTCGGGACCCGTTGTTCTTCTGCTCGAACACCTTCCCGGTCACGGTGCGGCACTGCGGGCTGACGTTCGCGCAGGTGACGTCGCCGACCAGGTAGGTCTTCGAGCCGGCCGTGCGCATGGTCAACCCGCCGTCCAGGCTGATCGAGGGCTCCGGGGCGGCCTCGGCGGACGAGGCCAGGCAGACCGCGTCTGTCGAGACCTTCGCCGAGGCGCCGGAGTCGTTGTAGAAGCGCTGGCGCACGTCCTTGTACGCCGACTCCGAGCCCAGGTAGTAGACCCCCGAGGTCAGCTCCGCGAAGGTGCCGGTGACCGCCAGCGACCCCTCCGGGCACGAGGCCGTGGCGTCGGCGGCGGAGCCGTCACGCACGGTGGTTTCTGCCCCCGCGGTCGTCGACGGGACGGTCGAGAGCGTGACCTCGCCGGCGCTGCTGGTGGCCGAGGTGGCCACGCAGTAGACCGTGGAGGTCACCGAACCGGCTCCCGCACCCTCGAAGTAGTGGGTCCAGGTGGATCCGCTGACCGTCGAGCTGAGCAGGTAGGCGTCGCCGTCCAGGGTCCAGCCGGAGCCGACCGGGATGGTCGCGGAGCCCGGGCAGGCAGCTGCCGCCGTGGCGAACCAGTCGGTGGCGGTGGTGCCGAACGGAACCGTCGCCTGCCCCGTGCCGAACGTCAGTGACTGGCCTCCCGCCGTCTTGTTGCCCAGGCAGGTGACGCGCACCCGCCCGGTGATCCGGTCACCGGAGCCGTTGGACACGCTGGTGGTCCACTTCCCGGCGGCGTTGCCGCGGTTGCTGCTGGTGACCACGACGTCGGTCGACTCCCCCACGGAGTCGGCGTCGACCTGGAAGCCGCCATCCACGGCGGTGTAGCCGCTCGGGCAGGAGACCGAGTCGGTCGCGGTGGCGCCGGCGGCGACCTCCACGAACTTCCCGGTCCTGGTGTAGCTCAGGTCCGCGCCAGCAGCGCTGGCGGGGGTGCTCACGGCCACGAGTGGCACCGTGAGTGCGAGAGCGCCCCACATCGCTCCCGTCAGGTGTTTCACGCGCGAATTGCGCATGGCAGAACGTCCTTCCCTCCGACGTAGCGCCCTCCCGCGCCACGTGCTGCTCGCGACAGTAGCCACGCCCGGACGAGCCGGACAGGGTAAAGAACAAGCAAAGGACCAGGTGGGACGAAAGCGCCCCCTGGAGCCGGATTCGGCCCCCGGAAGACCAGACCAGCGGCCTATACCAGCCGGGATCTCAGCCGGCTGGTGGCGGCGTGTAGATCGACTTGAGCTCGGTGTACTGGCCCAGGCCCTCCGGGCCGAACTCGCGCCCGAGTCCGGAGGCCTTGAAGCCGCCGAAGGGCGCGGCGAAGTCCATCGTGTAGGTGTTGATGCCATAGGTGCCGGTGCGCACGCCCCGGGCGACCTCGAGGCCGGCCTCGACGTCGGCGGTCCACACGGTGCCGGCCAGGCCGTAGTCGGAGTCGTTGGCGATGCGTACGGCGTCCTCGACCCCGTCGTAGGCGATCACCGAGACCACGGGGCCGAAGATCTCCTCCTGCGCGATCCGCATCCGGTTGTCGACGTCGGCGAACACCGTGGGACGGACGTACCAGCCGCGGTCCAGGCCGTCGGGCATCCCGACGCCGCCGGCGACCAGGCGGGCCCCCTCCTCCTGGCCCAGGGCGATGTACTTCTGCACCCGCTCCTGCTGGCGCTGGGCGACCATCGGGCCGATCTCGGTGGCGGGGTCCATCGGGTCGCCGACCGTCATGCCGCCGATGCCTGCGGCGAGCGCCTCGACGACCTCCTCGTAGCGCGAGCGCGGTGCGAGGACGCGGGTCTGGGCGACGCACGCCTGCCCGGAGTTCATCACCGAGAGGAACTTCAGTCCCTCGACGGTGGCGGCGAGGTCTGCGTCCTCGAGCACGATCGCGGCGGACTTGCCGCCGAGCTCGAGCGAGACCCGCTTGAGCTGCTCGCCGCAGGCGGCACCGATGGCGCGGCCGGCAGCGGTGGAGCCGGTGAAGGCCACCTTGTCGACGCCGGGGTGTGCGACCAGGTGCTGGCCGACCTCGCGGCCGCCGGCGACGATGTTGACCGCTCCGGCGGGCACACCGGCCTCGTGGAGGAGCTCGGCCATGAGGTAGCAGTCCAGCGGCGACTCCGGCGCCGGCTTCACCACGACCGTGCAGCCGGCGAGCAGCGCCGGGACGACCTTGGACATCACCGTGAACTGCGGGACGTTCCACGGCGGGATGGCGGCGACGACGCCGACCGGCTCGTGGCGCACCACGACGTCGGAGCCCAGCGAGCCGGGGCGCGCGGCCTCCCAGGGGAACTCACGGGCGATCGCGAGGAACGACTCGATCTGCATCCACGGCGCCGGCGACTGGGCCAGCTGGGAGAACGAGGTCGGCGACCCCATCTCGAGGCTGATCAGCTCGGCCATCTCGGTCAGCTTGGCGGCGTAGAGACCCGAGAACGCCTCGATCACCGCGATCCGCTCCTGCGGCGTCATCCGCGGCCAGGGGCCCTCGTCGAAGGCCTTCCGGGCGGCCGCTACGGCGGCGTCGACGTCACCGATGGACGCCTCGGGCACGGTGGCGATGACCTCTTCGCTGTGCGGGGAGACGACCTGCAGGGTGGCGTCGGTAACCGGCGCGCGCCAGCCGCCGTCGATGTAGAAGGCGTCGCGGTCGAGGCTCATCAGTGCTCCAGGGGTGGTGGTGGCGGGGTGGTGCTTGCGGGTGGTTGCCGGGGCTTCGAGACGGGACTCCGTCCCTCCTCAGCCGCCGGCGACGGAGAAGAAGTCGGTGAAGCCGGACGGCTCGTGGCGGCCGACGGAGAAGTGCTCGAAGAGGCCGAAGCCCTCGGTCTCGGTGCCGTTCTCGTGCACCACGGCGCGGCCGACGTGGTCGACGCAGCCGAACATGAACATGCTCTTCACCGCGTCCGAGGTCAGGTCGTAGGTACGGCGCTCGACGAAGGACTCGCCGTGCCACTGCCCGTGCAGCCAGTCCTGGTCGCCGCCGTAGCCGCCGCCGAAGTGCAGCGGGACCGCGAGCCTGGACTCCACCTCGATGCGCAGCGGGCCCTGCCGGGTCGCGCACTCGAGCGTCGCACCGGTCGGCGTACGACCGCCGGGGGTGTAGTGAATGGTGACCTGCGGCCAGCCGAGCTGCTCGACGCGACCGTCCTTCCACACGCGGGTGCAGTCGTTGAGGGTGCGGATGCCGTCGCCGTCCTCCTGCATGATCACGACGATCGCGTAGTCCTCGAAGCGCATCGGGACGTAGAGCCACCACATGCCGTCGAAGTCGGCGGGGCGGCCGGCGGGCTCGGCCTCGCCCACCGGGCGGATACCCCATGAGCGGTCGCGGGAGCCGACCCAGGCGTCCGGACTGACCGCGATCTCCTCGCCGTCGACCGACAGCGAGCCGGACCAGGTGCCGACCTGGGCGAAGCGCTGGGCGTCGAGGGTGACGCGGGCGCCCTGGCGCATGACGTGGCGCTGCTCCTGCACGACCTCGAAGGAGCCCTCCCAGGTCAGGTCGGCCGCGAGCCCCTCGGTCTCCTCCAGCACCATCCGGATCTTCTGCAGCGGCTCGATCACCTCGAGGCGGTAGCCGCCGACCTGCTGGTGCAGCCGGTCGTCGTCGATCTCGCCGCCGAGGTGGACCGCGGTCTGCTGGTCGCCGCGGGTGACGAGGAAGAAGGCGTCCTTGGTGCGCAGGTTGGGGTAGTAGCCCATGCCGGAGATGACGAAGATGTCACCGGTGCGGTCGTGGGCGTTGAAGTAGCAGCGGTCGTAGAAGTGCCGGTCGCTGGATCCGGGCCAGCCGATCGGCTGCGGGACCTGGTGGAGGGGGTACTCGTCGAGAGGGCCGAGCCCGCCGCGCGCGCGGCTGGGCGTGCTCATCAGGCCCCCACCTTCGCCAGGACCGACTCCAGCAGCGGCTTGCAGTGGAAGAGCGACTCGATGTCCGCAGGCATCTCGATCTCGCCGAAGTGCACCTGGCGGGCGCCGGTGCGCATGAAGACGATGCACCACTGCAGCCCGTTGTAGACGTGGTACCAGTCGAGGTCGCCGAGCTCGACGCCCGACTTCTCGGCGTACGTCGCCACCACGTCCTCCTCGCGCAGGAAGTGCGGCATGCCAGGCAGCTCCAGCATCCCGACGATCGACTCGAAGACCTGGTGGGCGAAGAGCAGCCAGCTCACGTCCAGAGCGCGTGGGCCGAGGGTGACCATCTCCCAGTCCAGGACGGCCACCGGCTCGAAGTCGCGGTAGATGACGTTGCCGATGCGGGCGTCGCCCCAGCACAGCACCGGGTCGCCCTGCTCCTCGGCCATCGGGACGTTCGCCTCGAGCCAGGCCAGGGCACGCTCGACGGTCGGTGAGGGGGCGAGGTCGCGGACGGCGAAGTCGTACCACGCACGGACCTTGGCGAGGTTGCGGTGCAGCAGCGTCTCGCCGTCCTGCTCGGGCGCAAGGTAGCCGAAGCGGCCGAGCGGGTCCTCGATCGCGTGCAGCCGGGCCAGGACGTCGACGGTGGAGTCCTGGAGCCGGCGCTGGTCGGCGCGGTCGGCGTCGAAGAGCCAGTTGTCACCGAAGGGGTAGGGCAGCACGTCGGGGGGCACGACGCCCTCGACGCGGTCCATCAGGAAGAACGGGGTGCCGAGCACCTCGCCGGACTCCTCCAGCCAGCGCACGCCGGGCACCGGGACGTCGGTGAGCTCGCCGACCTGGCGGATCACCTCGTACTGGTGGCCGAGCTCGTAGCGGGGGAAGACCGGGAAGTCCTGGGGCGCGGGTGCGACCCGGGCGACCATCGGCACGGTGTCGCGGGAGCCCTCGGTCCAGGTCGCGTCCAGGACCAGGGTCTCCGAGGACATCCCGTTGCTGTCGGTGCCGCTGTGCAGCACCACCTCCGGCTCGGCGTGCTCCGGTAAGAGGCCCTGCAGCCACCCCTCCAGCACCTCGGGCACGCGGGCCGCGTCGCGGCTGCTGCGCTGCATCTTCAGGTCTGCGGGCGGTGGCGCCTGGGTCACGACGGTCGACTCCTTCGTCCGGACGGTGTGACGTGGGTCATGCCCGGCCAGAATCCTAGAACCTGTTCTACATTGTCAACGCGTGCCAGACAGGTGTGAAAGAGGTGTCTCAGGGCGCCCGCCAGGCCCTCGGGTCCGCTCGGCGACCGGTCCGCCGGGGATTCAGCACACCAGCAGCCCCTTCCTTAACCTGGCTGGGTGCTCCGCCCCTCCCCCCGCCCGACCGCACGCGCCGCTGCCGTCGCCGCCCTGGCGGTCGGTGCCGCGGTGAGCACCCTCGCCGGGCCCGCCGCTCCGCCGGCGCCCGCGGCCCCGTCCGCGGCACGGGGGGCGGTGACCGCCGACCCCGACGACCGCCCAACCGTGCGCGGGCTCCCCCGCCCCGACGGTGCGTACCGCTTCGTGTCCTTCCCCGACTTCCTCAACCAGGACGTCGGCGACGTCACGCGCGCCCCGCACTGGCAGCAGGGCGACCCGAAGGGCACCAACTCCGCCTACGAGGACTCCCTCGACCACGTCCTCGACGACGTCGCGGCCCATCAGCCCGAGGCGTTCCTGGTGGCCGGCGACCTCGTCGAGGGCGAGTGGGGCAAGGACGAGACCGGGGTCGACCCGTTCGGCCCCCACCGCACCACCGACCAGCGCAAGAGGGCGCTGAAGGAGGCTGCGCGCGTCTACTACGGCGACTGGCTGCGCCGCCTCACCGACCACGGGCTGCCGGCCTACCCCGCCGTCGGCGACCACGAGATCGGCGACGACCCGTGGACGCCCCGCGGCGACGCCGAGCGCCGGGCGTGGATCCGCTTCAAGGCCAACCACACCTGGCTGTGGAAGCGGCAGCTGGTCAAGCACACCTACGACGCCGTGCGTCGCGCCCCCAGCGACGACCTGCGCCGGGTCGGCGGGGTCTCGAGCCCCGAGCGCGGGCAGGCCAGCGACACGGCGTACGCCGTCCGGCTGGACCGGGACCTGCTGCTGGTCACCGTCGACGTGTTCCGGCCGACCTCGAGCGGCGTCTCGGTCAGCCTCGACCCCGACCAGCGCGACTGGCTCGCGAAGGTGCTGCGCCGGGCGAAGAAGCAGCAGGTCCCGTGGGTGGTCGTCCAGGGCCACGTGCCGGTCCTCGGACCGGTGCGCACCCGCTTCTCCTCCGGGCTGACCTACGAGGGCAGCGACCTGTGGCAGCTGATGCGCAAGCACGACGTCGACGCCTACCTGTGCGGCGAGGTGCACGACCACACCGTGATCCGGCGCAAGGGCGTGGTGCAGATGTGCCACGGCGGGCTCTTCTACCGCGGCGAGTCGTCGTACGTGCTCGGGCAGGTGACCGACACCAAGCTGATGCTGGAGACCCGCTACCTGCAGGGCGACCCGCAGTGGAGCGGCACCAAGCTGTGGTCGACCGAGGGCGGCAACGGGCCGCGGCGCGTGGTCTACCGCAAGCCGTCGCGGGTCGTCGGCGCCTACGTCCTCAAGCGCGACCCCGAGCGCCCGGACCGCAACAACCGGGTCAAGCAGGCGCGGGGCATCTCCGGGGTCACACCAGGTCGGTGACCTGGACCCGCGCCTCGTCGGCCTCCTGGTCGGTGAGCTTGAGCTGCGACTGCCGCTCGGCCTCGACGCGACGCAGGTAGTGGTCGACCTCCTCGGCGATGCGGGCGTCGTCCCAGTCGAGGACCTCGGCCATCAGGCGAGCGGCGCGCGGGGCGGCGGCGACGCCGCGGTCGAAGGTCTCGATGGAGATGCGGGTGCGCCTGGTCAGCACGTCGTCGAGGTGGAGCGCCCCCTCGTGGGTGACGGCGTAGACGACCTCGGCGGCGAGGTAGTCCTCGGCTCCCTCCAGCGGCAGCGCCAGCTGACGGCGGGTCTGCACCATGGCGAGCAGGTCGTCGATCTGGCCGCCGTAGCGCGCGAGCAGGTGGTCGATGCGAGCGACGTGCAGTCCCGAGCGACGCGCCAGCAGCACCCGCTGGTTGGCACGGGTCTCGTAGGACTCCGCCCCCACGAGCGGCACCCGGTCGGTGATGGAGTCTCGGACCGCCCCGTGGCCGGTGGTGCGCAGGCTGTGGGCGGCGGCGTCGATGGCGTCGCGGGCCATCACGCGGTACGTCGTGTACTTCCCGCCTGCGATCATCACCAGCCCGGGCACGGGCGTGACGACGGTGTGCTCGCGGGAGATCTTCGAGGTGGGCTCGGACTCGCCGGAGAGCAGCGGTCGCAGGCCGGCGTACACGCCCACGACGTCCTCGTGGTCCAGCGGCTCGCGGAGGATCTCGTTGACGTGCTCGAGGATGTAGTCAAGGTCGCGGCGGCTGGCCGCGGGGTGGGCCTTGTCGAGGTCCCAGGGGGTGTCGGTGGTGCCGATGATCCAGTGGCGGCCCCACGGGATGACGAAGAGCACCGAGGTCTCGGTGCGCACGATGAAGCCGGTCTCGGAGCGGATGCGGTCGCGCGGGACGACGATGTGCACGCCCTTGGACGCCTGCACGTGCAGGGCGCCGCGGCCGCCGACCATCTCCTGGATCTCGTCGGTCCACACTCCGGCGGCGTTGACGACGACGCGGGCGCGGATCTCGAGGTCCTGGTCGTGCTCGAGGTCGCGGGCGGTCACGCCGACGACCCGCTCCCCCTCGCGCAGGAACCCGGTGACCTTCACCCGGGTCGCGACGTGGGCGCCGTGCTTGGCGGCGGTGCGGGCCACGGCCACGACCATGCGGGCGTCGTCGACCTGGCAGTCGTAGTACCTGATCGCGCCGGTGATCGACTCGGCCTTGAAGTCCGGCGCCATCCGCGCGACCTGGCGCCGGGTGAGGTGCCGGTGCATCGGCACGCCCATGTCGTACTTGCCGGCCTTGGCCATGCCGTCGTACAACGCGAGGCCGGCGCCGACGTAGGCGCGCTCGAGGACGGGCTTGGTCAGCGGGTAGAGGAACGGCACCGGGCTGACCAGGTGCGGGGCGAGGCGGGTCAGGAGCAGCCCCCGCTCCTGCAGCGCCTCGCGGACCAGGCCGAAGTCCATCATCTCCAGGTAGCGCAGCCCGCCGTGGATGAGCTTGCTGCTGCGGCTGGAGGTGCCGCTGGCGAGGTCGCGCTGCTCGAGCAGGCCGACGCTCAGACCGCGGGTGACCGCGTCGAGGGCGACACCGGTGCCGGTGATCCCTCCCCCGACGACCAGCACGTCGAGCTCGTGCTCGCCGGCCTGGCCGGTCATCGCCGCGAGGGCGGCGTCGCGCGCGTCGGGACCGAGGGCTCCGGGCGTGGGAGTCATGCGCCCAGTGTGTCAGGTCCGCGGTGCCGGGTTCAGCCCCCGAAGCGCGGGGGTCGGTAGGAGCGGCACTCGTCACCCGAGCCGGGGTAGCGGTCCTTGACCGCGCAGGCGCGGCGCATCTGGTCGCGGGCGTCGACGGGGAGCAGCCACCCCTTGCGCACCGCGCGGTTGGTGGCTTTGCGCAGCTGGCGCTCGTAGTCGCGGGAGTGCGCGACCACGACGTTCTGCAGGCCAGAGGGTCGGATTCCCTGCAGAACGTCGTGATCGAGGACGCCGAGGCGCGCGATGGGTCAGGAAGCCTTGGCCGCCTCGACCGCCTCGGTGAGCCCCTTGGCCGCCAGCCGGTCCGCGCGCTCGTTGCCCTCGTCACCGGCATGGCCCTTGACCCAGTGCCAGTGCACCTCGTGGCGCTGACAGGCGGCGTCGAGCTCCTGCCACAGGTCGACGTTCTTGACCGGCTGCTTGGCCGAGGTCTTCCACCCGTTGCGCTTCCAGCCGTTGACCCACGAGGTGATGCCCGAGCGCACGTAGGTGGAGTCGGTGTAGAGCTCCACCCGCACCGGCCGGGTCAGCGCCTTCAACGCCTTGATCGGCGCGGTCAGCTCCATCCGGTTGTTGGTGGTCTGCCCGGCCTCTCCCCCGCAGAGCTCGAGCTGGTGGCTGCCGATCCGCAGCAGTGCGCCCCAGCCGCCCGGGCCGGGGTTGGGCACGCAGGCGCCGTCGGTGTGGATGGTGACGGTCTCGGTGCTGTCGGACGGCTCGGTGCTGTCGGGGGACTGCTCGTTCACCGGGAGATTCTCACCCGAGCCGGTCGGCGTGCATCGTCTGGCGCGCCCGGACCTCGGCCAGCAGGTCGAGGTCGATCTCGGCCACGGCCAGCCCGGGCTCGGTGCCGAGCGCCGCGAGCTCGTGGCCCTCGGGGTCCAGCACGCACGAGCCGCCCGTGATCGGGCGATCACCGCACGTGCCGAGAGCAGCCCCTGCGACGACGAACATCCCGTTGTCGAGCGCCCGCGCGGGCAGCGTAGCCGGTGAGGAACGCCTCCGGCAGCACCAGCAGCCGCACGCCCCGGACGCCGGCCTGACGGGTCAGGTCGGCGGCGAGGGCGACGTTGGCGGCCGGGTCGCCGTTGACAGGCACGGCCTGGCCGGCGGCGACGAGGAGTCGGGTCACGCAGGGATCCTGGCACGCCCCCGCCAGACCAGGACCAGCCAGATCGCCAGCGACATCTCGAAGACGACCGACGGGGTGGCCACCACGGCGAGCGCCAGGTCGGCGACCGCCTGGTAGTCGGTGAGCAGCAGCCGGGCGAGGGTGTCGGCGACGTACGCCGCGCCCGCGACGGGCAGGCCGATCGCGAGCCAGCGCGGCCCACCGCCCAGCCGCATCAGGCGGCCCAGCAGCGCCAGGTGGACGCCGAACGCCGCCAGTCCGACCACCCAGGTCGTGTCGAACGCGTTGAGGGCGAGGAGCACGAGCTCCTCGTCGTGGTCGACCAAGCGCAGCGCTGCGTCCAGGAAGACCAGCGAGACGCCGAGGAAGACGGTGTAGGTCAGGCGGCACCAGGCCGCGAGCAGCGACAGGTCGTGGTGGACGCCGCGGAAGAGCACGTGCAGCGCCCAGGCGAGCACGACGTCGACCACGAAGATGAAGAGGAAGGCCGCGGTCCCCAGACGGAACGTCCGCTCCCCCTCGGCCAGGGCGTCCGCGGTCGCGGCGGCGTCGCCCGGGTGGAGCACCGAGCCGACGGCCAGGAAGTTGGCGAAGATCGCGAGCACGAAGATCGCGGCGTACCCGATCGCGGCCGTGCGGGCGGCCGCGCGCAGCGTCGAGGGCTCGCCGGGGGCGGTGGGCGGGGCAGGGGCGGTCAGCGTGGTCATGGGTCCTCCAGGGGGGGGGACGGACGGTCGGGTTGGGACGTCAGAGGGTGATGAGGGCCTTGCCGCGGACGTGCCCGTCGGCGAGGTGGTCGAGGGCCTTCGGGGTCTCCTCGAGCGAGAACGTGCGGTCGACGGCGGGCCGGACCCGACCCGCTGCGGCGTGCTCGACCAGGACCTGCAGGTCCTCGGCTCGCTCGGCGGAGACCAGGCCGGTGAGGCGCTGGCCGACGAAGGGCGACCAGAGCATCGCCAGCAGCTGGCGGTGGGCGCCCGCGGTCCAGCGGCCGCCGTTCTCGCCGCCGGCGACGACGAGTGTCCCGTCGCGCACCAGCAGCCGGCGCAGGTCGCGCAGCCGGTGGCTGCCGCCGACGACGAGGACCAGGTCGTAGCGGGTGCCGTCGTCGAGCGGACCAGCCGCGTAGTCGAGCACCCGGGTGGCGCCGAGGTCGCGGACCAGGTCGGCCTTGGCGGCGCTGGCGACGCCGGTGACCTCCGCGCCCGCGGAGGCGGCCAGCTGGACGGCGTACGAGCCGACGCCGCCGGACGCCCCGATGACCAGGACCCGGTCACCGGTGCGCACCCCGTCGCCGCGGTGCGCCTTGGCCAGGCCCTGCAGCGCGGTGAGGCCGGAGATCGGCAGGGCGGCGGAGGCGACCGGGTCCAGTCCCTCGGGAAGCGGCACGAGGCGGGTCACCGGCACCACGGCCAGCTCGGCGCAGGAGCCGTCGGCGGTGCCGAGCACGCGGTCTCCGACGGCGTACCCCGTGACCCCGGCACCCACGGCCGCGACGGTCCCGGAGACGTCGCGGCCGACGACCGGGAAGCGCGGCGAGCGGAGACCGACGTAGGGGCGAGCGACGTAGGGCAGGCCTGTGAGCAGGTGCCACGTGCCGCGGTCCACGGCGGCCGCGGTCACGCGGACCAGGACCTCCCCCTCCCCCGGCGTCGGGTCGGGCAGCTGCTGCACCGACAGCTGCTCGGTCCCACCGAACCCGCGCTGGACGACTGCACGCATGATCTCGCTCCGTTCGTTGCCTTACGTTGTAAGTCTGATGGCACGACGGTAGCCTTACGCCGTAAGTTCGGTCAACCGGCTGTCTGGACAGCCCGACAGGAGGTGCCCGTGCCCGCACGGAAGGACCGCCCCTCGCTCACGCGGGCAGCGGTGGTGGCCGCCGCGCTCGCGGTGGCCGACGAAGACGGGGTCGCGAAGCTCTCGATGCGAGCGGTCGCGCGACGCCTGGGGGTGGAGGCGATGTCGCTCTACCACCACGTCTCGAACAAGGACGACCTGCTCGACGGGATGGTCGACGCGGTCCACGAGGAGTTCCACGCCCCCGTCCCCGGCGAGGACTGGGCCGAGCAGATGCGGCTGCGCTCCCGGACCGCGCGCGAGGCGCTCAAGAGGCACCCGTGGGCGGTGGGGATGATGGACTCACGGCGTACGCCGGGGTGGGCGACCCTCACCCACCACGACGCGGCACTGGGCTGCCTGCTGGAGGCCGGCTTCTCCCTCGGACTGACCGGGCATGCCTTCGCCCTGCTCGACGCGCACCTCTACGGCTTCCTGCTGCAGGAGCTGGCGCTGCCCTTCGACGGCGGCGGGGCCGAACTCGAGGAGGTCGCGGCCGGCGTGATGGCGTCGATCCCCGAGGGGACGCTGCCGTGGTTCCGGCGCTTCACCCTCGAGCACGCGCTGCAGCCCGGCTACGACTTCGGCGACGAGTTCGACGTCGGGCTGGAGCTGGTGATCGAGGGACTGGCCGCCCGGTTGGCGGCAGAGCAGGCGTGAGCCGCTACTCGACGACGACCTCGACGCGCTGGAACTCCTTGCAGTCGGTGTAGCCGGTGGTGGCCATCGACCGCTTGAGCGCACCGATGAGGTTCATCGTGCCGTCGGCGACCCGCGAGGGGCCGAAGAGGATCTCCTCGATGGTGCCGACGGTGTCGAACTGGACCCGCTGGCCGCGGGGCAGCTCGGGGTGGTGCGCCTCGGTGCCCCAGTGGAAGCCGCGGCCCGGCGCGTCGGTGGCGCGGGCGAACGGCGAACCGACCATGACCGCGTCGGCGCCGCAGGCGATGGCCTTGGAGATGTCGCCGGAGGTGCCGATCGAGCCGTCGGCGATGACGTGGACGTAGCGACCGCCGGACTCGTCGAGGTAGTCGCGGCGGGCCGCTGCGACGTCGGCGACCGCCGAGGCCATCGGGACCGCGACGCCGAGGACGGTGCGGGTGGTGTGGGCGGCGCCGCCGCCGAAGCCGACCAGCACGCCGGCCGCGCCGGTGCGCATCAGGTGCAGCGCCGCGGTGTGGGTCGCGCAGCCGCCGACGATGACCGGCACGTCGAGCTCGTAGATGAACTCCTTGAGGTTCAGCGGCTCGGCCTGGCTGGAGACGTGCTCGGCGGAGACGGTGGTGCCGCGGATGACGAACATGTCGACACCGGCGTCCACGACGGTCTTGGCGAACTCCTTGGTGCGCTGCGGGGACAGCGAGCCGGCCACGGTGACCCCGGCCTCGCGCATCTGGCGCAGGCGCTCGGTGATCAGCTCGGGCTTGATCGGCTCGGTGTAGATCTCCTGCATCTTGCGCGTCGCATCGGTGCCGGTGAGCCCGGCGACCTCCTCGAGCAGCGGCTCGGGGTCCTCGTAGCGGGTCCACAGGCCCTCGAGGTTGAGCACGCCGAGACCACCGAAGCGGCCCATCGCGATGGCCGTGGTCGGCGACATGACCGAGTCCATCGGCGCCGCGATCACGGGCAGGTCGAAGCGGTACGCATCGATCTGCCAGTGCGTGCTGACCTCCTCGGGGTCACGCGTGCGCCGCGAGGGCACGATCGCGATGTCGTCGAAGGAGTAGGCACGCCGGGCGCGCTTGGCCTGGCCGATCTGGATCTCGGTCACCCGAGCAGGTTAGTCGCCGGATCAGCGACCGGTGTAGTTGGGCGCCTCGACGGTCATCTGCACGCCGTGCGGGTGTGACTCGGACAGCGAGGCCTGGGTGATCCGCACGAAGCGCCCCTTCTCCTGCAGCTCCGGCACCGTGCGGGCACCGACGTAGAACATCGTCTGGTTGAGGCCGCCGATGAGCTGGTGGGCGACCGCCGCGAGCGGGCCGCGGTAGGCCACCTGGCCCTCGATGCCCTCGGGGACGATCTGGTCGTCGGAGGTGATCTCGGCCTGGAAGTAGCGGTCCTTGGAGTAGGACTTCTTGCCGCGCGAGGACATCGCACCCAGCGAGCCCATGCCGCGGTAGGCCTTGAACTGCTTGCCGTTGACGAAGACCAGGTCGCCCGGGGACTCCTCGCAGCCGGCCAGCAGCGAACCGAGCATCACGCAGTCGGCACCGGCCACCAG
The DNA here is from genome assembly GCA_001627335.1 of Nocardioides sp. REDSEA-S33_B3. Lineage (GTDB taxonomy): Bacteria > Actinomycetota > Actinomycetes > Propionibacteriales > Nocardioidaceae > Nocardioides. The sequence goes on from LUPK01000052.1 coordinate 40,443, forward strand.
GGCCTTGCCGATCTCGCCGGAGTGCTTCATGCCGCCGTCGGCGATCAGCGGGACGCCGGCCGGCTTGGTGGCCAGCGACGCCTCGTAGACCGCGGTGACCTGCGGGACACCGACACCGGTGACGACGCGGGTGGTGCAGATCGAGCCGGGGCCGACCCCGACCTTGACCGCGTCCGCGCCGGCGTCGACGAAGGCCTGCGCGCCCTCGCGGGTCGCGACGTTGCCACCGATGACCTGCACGTGCTTGGTGGCCGGATCGGTCTTGAGCCGCTCGACCATCTCCAGGAGCATGCGTACGTTGCCGTGGGCCGTGTCGGCCACGAGGACGTCGACACCCGCCTCCACCAGGGTCGTCGCGCGCTCCCACGCGTCGCCGAAGTAGCCGATCGCCGCGCCCACGAGGAGGCGGCCGTCAGCGTCGTACGACGCCTTGGGGAACTGCTCGCCCTTGACGAAGTCCTTGACGGTGATGAGGCCGACGAGACGACCCTCGTCGTCGACCAGCGGGAGCCGCTCGCGCTTGTGCTTGCGCAGCAGCAGCGTGGCCTCCTCGCGCGAGATGCCGGCGTGACCGGTGATCAGCGGCATCGGCGTCATCATCTCGTCGACCTTGGTGGTCGCCCACTCCGCGACCGGGGTGAAGCGCAGGTCGCGGTTGGTGATGATGCCGAGCAGGCGCATGTCGGGGTCGACCACGGGCAGGCCGGAGACGCGGTACTCGCCGCAGAGGCGGTCGAGCTCCTCCAGCGTCGCGTCGGGGCCGATGGTGACCGGGTTGGAGATGATGCCGGTCTGGGTCCGCTTGACAAGGTCGACCTGGTAGGCCTGGTCCTGGATCGAGAGGTTGCGGTGGAGCACGCCGATGCCGCCCTGGCGCGCCATCGCGATCGCCATGCGCGACTCGGTCACGGTGTCCATCGCCGCCGAGAGCAGCGGGACGTTGAGCGTGATCTCGCGGGTCAGGCGCGAGGAGGTGTCGATGTCCGCGGGTGCCAGGTCGGAGTGGCCCGGCAGGAGCAGGACGTCGTCGTAGGTGAGGCCGATGGCGGCGAACTTCTCCGGGATCTCCACGCGCCGAGTCTACGGGCCGCTCAGGTCGCGAGCGGCTTCAGGTCGCGCACGGGGACCCGGACGGTCAGCGTGTCCTGGGCCATCCGAATGCGGCCGCGCATGCCGGCGGCCATCACCATCGGGAGCACCGCCTGGTTGTCGGCCCGGGTGCGCAGCACGATCTCGGCGGCGCCGAGCATGTGTGCGAGCCGGGAGGAGTCGATGAGCAGCCGCGTGCCGAAACCGCGACGCTGCCAGGCCGGGTCGACCCGCAGGGTCACCGGCCGCACGTCGGGGTCGTCCTCGAGCGGCGCCTGGACCGTGGCCAGGCCGACCACGACACCGTCGACGATCGCCGAGACCGTGTCGCCCTCCACGACGTACGACGGCACGGCACCGCCGCCGAGGCGACGGCCGCCCGTGGAGCTGCCGATCGCGGCGGACTCCTTGGTGCGCTGCAGGACGTCGCTCACCAGGTCGGCCATGGCCGCCCCGCGGGCCCGCTCGATGTCGGTGAAGGGTGCGGTGCGGCGTACCTGCACCTGCACGTCGCCGACGGTCATCTCCATGCCGTCCTGGACCGGACCGTGGTCGCCGTCGCGGGGCTCGGACTCGGCGTCGAAGAGCTGGGCGACGACCTCGGGGAAGCTGGTGGGCCGCGCCAGGATCGTGCGCGCGGCCTGGACGTAGCGGGTCGGCTGGTCGGTCAGCGCCGCGGCCGAGACCTGCTGGGCGGCCAGGTGGGTCCAGCCCGAGGACTCCACGAGCAGGGCGACCTCGTGCTCGCTCCAGCCGTCGGGGGTCTCCATCACGACCTCGTCGGTCACGGCCTCCACGCCCGGGAAGATCTGCAGCCCCCGGATGTCCACTCCACGCTCCGCGCACTGCTGCGCCAGCGCCGCCAGCCCACCGGGCCGGTCGGGCAGGCTCGCGCGGACCCTCCACAGCATCGTCATGGCAGGAGTTCATCCCACGCGTGTTGCGGGGTTGTTGCGGTCGCGTGACCTGGCCCGACCGACTGGCGGCCCGGCCTGTGACGTGCGCGACCCCCGCCGGACCGGGGTCCGACGGGGGTCGTGGTGCGGGTGCTGCGAGTGAGCCGAGGCCTCAGTGTCCGTGGCCGTGCCCGTGGCCGGCGGCCGCGGACTCGTCCTCCTCCTCGGGCTTGTCGACGACCAGCGTCTCGGTCGTCAGCAGCATGCCGGCGATCGAGGTGGCGTTGACCAGCGCGGAGCGGGTGACCTTGACCGGGTCCAGGACGCCCTGGGCGACCAGGTCGCCGTACTCGCCGGTGGCGGCGTTGTAGCCGTTGCCGACGCCGAGCTCGCGGACCTTGGTGGTGATGACGTAGCCGTTCTCGCCACCGTTCTCGGCGATCCAGCGCAGCGGCTCGTCGGCCGACTTGCGCACGATGCGCACACCGAGCGCCTCGTCGCCCTCGAGCCCGAGGTTGTCCTCGAGCACGGAGACGGCGTGGACCAGCGCGGAGCCACCGCCGGGGACGATGCCCTCCTCGATGGCCGCACGGGTCGCGGAGACGGCGTCCTCGATGCGGTGCTTCTTCTCCTTCAGCTCCACCTCGGTGGCGGCGCCGACCTTGATCACGCACACGCCGCCGGCCAGCTTCGCGAGGCGCTCCTGGAGCTTCTCGCGGTCCCAGTCGGAGTCGGTGTTCTCGATCTCGGCCTTGATCTGCGCCACGCGACCGTCGACGGCGGCGGCGTCGCCGGCACCCTCGACGATGGTGGTGTGGTCCTTGGTGACCACGACGCGGCGGGCCTGGCCGAGGACCTCGAGGCCCACCTGGTCGAGCTTGAGGCCGACCTCGGGGGCGATGACCTGACCGCCGGTCAGGATCGCGATGTCCTGCATCATCGCCTTGCGGCGATCACCGAAGGCCGGGCTCTTGACCGCGACGGCGTTGAACGTGCCGCGGATCTTGTTGACGACCAGGGTGGAGAGCGCCTCGCCCTCGACGTCCTCGGCGAGGATGAAGAGCGGCTTGCCGGTCTGCATGACCTTCTCCAGCAGCGGCAGCATCTCGGCGACGGCCGAGATCTTGCCCTGGTGCAGGAGGATGTAGGCGTCCTCGAGGACGGCCTCCATGCGCTCGGGGTCGGTGACGAAGTACTGCGACAGGTAGCCCTTGTCGAACTGCATGCCCTCGGTGAAGTCGAGCTCGGTGCCCATCGTGGAGGACTCCTCCACGGTGATGACACCGTCCTTGCCGACCTTGTCGAAGGCCTGGCTGAGCAGGTCGCCGATGTGCTTGTCGCGGCTGGAGATGGTCGCCACGGACGCCATGTCCTCGACCGACTCGACCTCGCGGGCGGCCGAGCGCAGCGCCTCGCCGACGGCCTCGGCGGCCTTGTCCATGCCGCGCTTGAGACCCATCGGGTTCGCGCCGGCGGCCACGGCGCGCAGGCCCTCGTGGACCATCGCCTGGGCCAGCACGGTGGCGGTGGTGGTGCCGTCACCGGCGACGTCGTTGGTCTTGGTGGCGACCTCCTTCGTCAGCTGGGCACCGAGGTTCTCGAACGGGTCGTCCAGCTCGACCTCACGGGCGACGGTCACGCCGTCGTTGGTGATGGTCGGGGCGCCCCACTTCTTGTCGAGCACGACGTAGCGGCCCTTGGGGCCGAGGGTCACCTTCACGGTGTTGGCGAGCGCGTCCACGCCGCGCTCGAGAGCGCGCCGGGCGTTCTCGTCGAACTCCAGGATCTTGGGCACTACTACTCCTTACAGAGAGTCAGGAAACAGTGCGGGTCGTGCGCCGGCGCCCGCGAGGACACAGGCGCACGACCCGGAGCTGAGGATGCGTCAGCCGACGATCGCGAGGACGTCGCGCGCGGAGAGGATGAGGAACTCGTCCCCGCCGTACTTGACCTCGGTGCCGCCGTACTTGCTGTAGATGACCTTGTCGCCCACGGAGACGTCCATGGGGATGCGCTCGTCGCCGTCCTCGTTGAAGCGGCCCGGGCCCACGGCCACGACCTCGCCCTCCTGGGGCTTCTCCTTGGCGGTGTCCGGGATGACCAGGCCGGAGGCGGTGGTCTGCTCGGCGTCGAGCGGCTTGACGACGATCCGGTCCTCGAGGGGCTTGATGTTGACCGACACTGTTGTCGACCTCCACTTTCTGCACGGATGGGTTCAGGAACGTGGTGCCTGCTTCCCAGGTACGCCGTCGCGGGGGCCGCACCGGTGGCAAGCGCTGGCACACTCAGGGTGAGAGTGCCAGCACAGAAACTAGCACTCACCCCTAGTGAGTGCCAGAGCCGGTCGCCACTGGCAGGATCGCGGGGTGGATCTCGACGCCTTCCGGTGGCTGCTCACCGACGACGGGCAGGCCCTGCTCGCGCGCGCCGAGGAGTACGCCGGTGACGACCCGCTCGCCGCCCAGACCCGCCTGCGCGCCGCGGCGACGCCCGAACAGGCGGCCGCCGCCCTGACCCAGGCGACGCTACGGCGGCGGGCCGAGCCGAAGTTCGGCGAGCTCGCCCCCCGGCTCTACTTCACCCCCGACGGGCTCGAGCAGGCCACCCGACCCGCGGTCGCCCGACACCGGGTGGCCCGGCTGCAGGCGTTCGCCGCGAGCACGCTGGTCGACCTCGGCTGCGGCATCGGCGGGGACCTGATGGCCTCCGCAGAGGTGGGGATCATCTGCGCGGGCGTCGACCTCGACCCGGTGCGGGTTGCCGTCGCCGAGGCCAACCTGGCCGCGCTCGGCCTGCCCGGCGCGGTCATGGTCGCCGACGCCGTCGGCGTCGACACCTCGCCGTTCTCGGTCGCCTTCGCCGACCCGGCCCGCCGCTCCGCGCGCGGCCGGTCGTTCTCCGTCGACGACTGGGCGCCGCCCTGGTCCTTCGTCGAAACGCTGCTGCGCCGCGACTCCTGCGTGAAGGTCGCCCCCGGCATCCCGCACGACCTGGTGCCGGCCGGCGTGGAGGCCGAGTGGGTCAGCGACCACGGCGAGGTCAAGGAGGCCGCTCTGTGGTCGGGCTCGCTGGCCACCACCGCGCGCCGCGCCACCGTGATCGGCCGCGGCGGGCTCGCCACGCTCACCGACGAGGACCCGGTGGCCGACGAGGTCCGCGCGGTCGGTGACTTCCTCTACGAGCCCGACGGTGCGGTCATCCGCGCCGGGCTGGTCACGGCAGTCGCCGCCGGCGTCGGCGGCGGGCTGGTCGACCCGCACATCGCCTACGTCACCAGCGACCGGGCCTTCCGCTCGCCCTTCGCGCGCGGCTACCGCGTGGTCGAGGAGCTGCCCTACCGCGAGAAGCAGCTGAAGGCCGCGCTGCGCGAGCGCGGCGTGGGCCGGCTGACGATCAAGAAGCGGGGCGTCGACGTCGTACCCGAGGTGCTGCGCAAGCGGCTCTCGCTCTCCGGGGACGCCGAGGCGACCCTGGTGATGACCAGGGTCGCCGGGAGCGGCACCGCGCTGCTGGTGCAGCCGCTGTAGCGCCGCGTGCAACAACGACGTTCTGCAGGTCGACCTCGGCGTGTCGCCTGCAGAACGTCGTGATGCGGACTCAGGCGTTGGCGGGCACCGCGGCCGGGGTGTCGGTGCGGGCCTTGACCTCCTCGCGGTGGCCGTGGCGCAGCCCGAGCAGCGCGAGGACCAGCAGGACGGCGGCACCGGCGAAGGCGGCGATCGCGGCGTACCCCGCGATCATGCCGATGGTCGCGAAGGCGTACCCGTAGAGCAGCAGCCCGCGCAGGGTGTTGCCCATGAACAGCGACTGGCGCAGCCCGGCGAGGGCCTGGCCGTCGGCGGTGGCCTTGTCGGCGTCGGAGAGGGCGAGGTACTCACCACTCACCTGCTGGTAGGTCCGCCCGTCGCTGGAGGCGTTCATGTGGGCGAGGATGTAGTGGTCGGCGTAGGCCTTGGCCTCCGCGCCGGTGTCCAGCGGCGAGCCGACGAACGGCTCCAGGGCCTCACGGTCGGCGTCGGGCAGTTCCGCGATGGCCTCCTCGGCGGGCATCGTGATCTCCTGCATCCCCAGCTGGTAGTCGACCTGGTCGGCCACGAAGGCGTTGGCCCAGGTGAGCAGGCCGCCGGCCACCAGGAGCACCGCGGCGAGCGCCAGGCCCACCCACGAGGTCAGCTTGTCGAGCATCGCACGCATCGTCTTGTTCCTTTCCCCGGGCGGGACCTCCCCGCCTCGACGAGTACGACGCTATGGGCCGTCGCCGGGGCGGGGAGAGGGTCCGCGGGCACCCGCCCGGAGGGCCATGGTCCCGAGGTCGTGGGACCTCGGCCCAGGGACCTTGTACCCGGTCGGGTCAGCCGAGGGCTGCCTTCTCCGCCCCGATCGTGGTGTCGTCACCGTGCCCGGTGTGCACGACGGTGTCGTCGGGCAGCTCCCACAGGCTGGCGCGGATCGAGGCCTCGAGGGTCGGCCGGTCGCTGAAGGAGCGGCCGGTGGCGCCGGGGCCGCCGTTGAAGAGCGTGTCCCCGGTGAAGACGCAGCCCAGCGCGGGGGCGTGGAAGCAGACCGCACCGGGCGCGTGCCCGGGCGTGTGCAGGGCCCGCAGCGTGGTGCCGGCGACCTGGACCTCGAAGCCGTCGGCGAGGTCGACGTCCCAGAGGTGGTCGGTGTGCGTGAGCTCCCACAGGGGCTTCTCGTCGGGGTGCAGCATGATCGGCGCGACCACTCTCTCGCGCAGCGAGGGTGCGACACGGCAGTGGTCGTCGTGCGCGTGGGTCAGCAGGATCGCGCGCACCTGCCGGTCGCCCACGACCTCCATGATCGCGTCGACGTCGTGGGGGGCGTCGATGACGACGCACTCGGTGTCGTCGCCGACCACCCAGATGTTGTTGTCGACGTCGAAGGTCTCGCCGTCGAGGGAGAAGGTCCCCGAGACGACCGCGTGGTCGATGCGGGCCCCCGATCCGATGCCCGCCATCAGAGCACCACCACCGAGCGCAGCACGCCGCCGTGGTGCATCTTCTCGAAGGCGGCCTCGACGTCGTCGATGCCGATCTCCTCGGAGACGAAGGCGTCGAGGTCGAGGCGGCCCTGCCGGTAGAGGTCGACGAGCATCGGGAAGTCGCGCGAGGGCAGGCAGTCGCCGTACCAGCTGGACTTCAGGGAGCCCCCGCGGCCGAACACGTCGATGAGCGGCAGGTCGGGGACCTTCATGTCCGGGGTCGGGACACCGACCAGGACGACGGTGCCGGCGAGATCGCGGGCGTAGAACGCCTGCTTCCAGGTCTCGGGGCGACCGACCGCCTCGACGACGATGTCAGCGCCTTCGGCGCCCTCGTAGACGCCGCCGCAGATCTCCTTGACCGCCTCCACGACGTCGGTGCTGCTGGAGTCGATGGTGTGGGTCGCGCCGAGCTCGGTGGCCTTCTCCAGCTTCTTGGCATCGATGTCGATCGCGATGATCGGGCTGGCCCCGGCCAGCGCGGCGCCGGCGACCGCGGCCACGCCGACACCACCGCACCCGATGACCGCGACGCTGCGACCGCGGGTCGCACCGCCGGTGTTGATGGCCGCGCCGATGCCGGCCATCACACCGCAGCCGAGCAGACCGACCGCGGCCGGACGAGCCTCGGGGTCGACCTTGGTGCACTGGCCGGCGGCGACGAGGGTCTTCTCGGCGAACGCGCCGATGCCCAACGCCGGGGACAGCTCGGTGCCGTCCTCCAAAGTCATCTTCTGGGTCGCGTTGTGGGTGGCGAAGCAGTACTGCAGGTCCCCGCGCTTGCAGGCGCGGCACTCGCCGCAGACAGCACGCCAGTTGAGGATCACGAAGTCACCCGGCGCGACGTCGGTGACACCCTCGCCGACGGCCTCGACGACGCCGGCGGCCTCGTGGCCGAGGAGGAAGGGGAACTCGTCGTTGATGCCGCCCTCGCGGTAGTGGAGGTCGGTGTGGCAGACCCCGCACGACTGCACCTGCACGACTGCCTCACCCGGGCCCGGGTCGGGGACGTTGATGGTGGCGACCTCGACGGGGGCGCCCTTGCTCATGGCCACGACGGCCTTCACCTGCTGCATGGGATCACTCAAGCCGATTCCGCCGACGGTTCCAACCATCCGTCCGGGGCGCGCGTCCCACGGACATGAATTCTTGGGGACCACGATGAGGTCGGCGACGGAGGTGAGGACGGACGTGGGCACAGGCACCCGGCGCGAGCGCGTCGACGTCGAGTTCACGGCGTACCTCGAGGCCCGGCAGGGCGCGCTGCTGCGCACCGCCTACCTCCTCACCGGCGACCGGCACCAGGCCGAGGACGTGCTGCAGACGGCGCTCGCGAAGCTGTACCTGTCGTGGGACAAGGTCCAGGACCGAGGCGCCCTCGACGGCTACGTCCGCCGGATCCTGGTCAACGAGACCACCTCGCTGTGGCGGCGGCCGTGGAAGCGGCGCGAGCGGGCGACCGACACGATCCCCGACACCGCCGCGGTCGAGGAGACCTACGACGAGGGGCAGCGCGCGGCCGTCTGGACGGTCGTCTCCACACTGCCGCCGAAGGCGCGGGCCGTGGTGGTCCTGCGCTACTACGAGGGGCTCACCGAGTCCGAGACCGCCGACGTCCTCGGGGTGAGCGTCGGCACCGTGAAGTCCCAGGGCAGCAGGGCGATGGGCCTGCTGCGTGACCGCACCCCGGGCCACCTGGCCCCCGGCTCCCGGGAGGAGGAGCGATGAACGAGCAGCAGGCCTTCGAGGAGGCCCTCCGCATCCAGGCCGTCGGAGCGGGTACGCCGACGCTGACCCTCGACGACGTCCGCGGTCGCGCCCGCGGCATCCGGCGCCGTCGCGCGTCCCTCGCCGCCGCGGCCGGTGCCGGTGTGGTCGCCGCGGCCGTCGTGCCGATCGCACTGCTCGTGGGCGGCAGCACCTCCGAGGACACCATGCCCCCGGTCGACGCCCCCACCGTCAGCGACACCGCCAACCCGGTGCCCTCCGGCCCGTCGGCGGCGTGGATCGTCGACGGCGAGGTCAGGACCGCGGACGGCACCGCGTTCGAGCTGCCCGTCGACGGCGAGGTGTCGTACCTGCTGCGGATGGCCGGCGACCAGTGGGTCCTCGGCGCCTACCCCGAGGGTGCCGGCAGGGAGTTCCAGGTCCTGGTCGTCGACTCGTCCGGATCGGTGCTGTCCACCCACCCCGCGACCGACGGCGGGCTGGTCCGCGACGACGCTGGCTCTGCGGTGGGGTGGATCGATGAGGACCGTCGGCCACGCATCCTGGTGCCGGGGTCCGACGAACCGTTCGTCCTGCCCGTCGTCCTCGAGGGACGGGCGGCTCCGAGCCCGCGCGAGATCCTTCCGGGCTGCACGACGACGTCCTGCCGGATGCTCGTCGAGGTCTACGACGGCTCGCCCGACGGGTCGAGCGACCTCGTGGTCTCCCTCGACGGGACGACCGAGCCCCTCGAGCGACTCGGCCTGCTCTCGATCACCGACGTGTCGCCCGACGGCGCTCTGGTCTCCGGGCTCGTGAGTGCCGATGAGATGACGTTCGAGTACTGCAGCGCGGTGCTGGAGCTGGCCACCGGGACCGAGCTGTGGAGCACCTGCGACGCCGGCTCCTTCCGCTTCTCGCCCGACAGCCGGAGCGTGCTGGGCGCCGACGCCTACCTCGACGGGTTCGGCCACTCGTTCGCCGAGGTCCGTGACGCCCGGGACGGTGAGGTGGTGCGCGGGTTCGAGGCCGGCACCGTCTTCGACGAGCGCTGGAACGACGACGAGTCCTTCCTGGTCTCGATGCAGACCAACGCCGGGGAGAACCTGCTGCTGCGCGTCCCGGTGGACGGGGGCGAGCCGGAGGTGGTCGAGAGCGTGCCGGGCACCCCCGGTGACCCCGAGGGCATCATCCGGCTCGGCGGCTAGCGGCTCAGCCCGCCAGCACCTCGGTGACCGGGAGGCTGGAGTCGGCGGGGAGGTCGAGCGAGGACGGGGTACGTCCCCGCGCGACCATCTCCGCTCCGAGCGCGGCGACCATCGCGCCGTTGTCGGTGCACAGGCCGGGGCGCGGGACGCGGACGCGGATGCCGAGCTTCTCGGCGCGCTCCTCGGCGAGGAACCGCAGCCGGGAGTTGGCCGCGACGCCGCCGCCGATGAGGAGGTCCTCGATGCCCTCGCTGGACGCAGCGTCGAGGGCCTTGCGCACCAGCACGTCGCAGACGGCCTCCTGGAAGGACGCGGCGACGTCCTTGACCGGGACCGGCTCGCCGGCGCGCTCCTTGGCCTCGACCCAGCGGGCCACGGCGGTCTTGAGGCCGGAGAAGGAGAAGTCGAAGCGGTGCCGCTCGAGGTCACGGCGGCTGGTGAGCCCGCGCGGGAAGTCGATGAAGACGCTGTCGCCCTCGCGGGCGGCCTTGTCGATGTAGGGGCCGCCGGGGAACGGCAGGCCGAGCAGCCGGGCGACCTTGTCGAAGGCCTCACCGGCCGCGTCGTCGATGGTCTGGCCCATCGGGTCGACCCCGCCGTCCTGGCCGGTCACGTCGGAGACGCGCAGCAGGCTGGAGTGGCCGCCGGAGACGAGCATCGCCACGCACGGCTCGGGCAGCGGGCCGTGCTCGAGCTGGTCGACGGCCACGTGGGAGGCGAGGTGGTTGACGCCGTAGATCGGCTTGCCCAGGCCCAGCGCGAGCGCCTTGGCCGCGGCGACCCCGACCAGCAGGGCGCCGGCCAGGCCGGGCCCGTTGGTGACGGCGACGGCGTCGACGTCGTGGAGCGCGATGCCGGCGGTCTCGCAGGCACGCTCGATGGTGGGGACCATCGCCTCGAGGTGTGCCCGGCTGGCGACCTCCGGCACGACGCCCCCGAAGCGGGCGTGCTCGTCGACGCTGCTCGCGACCGCGTCTGCCAGCAGGGTGTGGCCCCGGACGATGCCGACGCCGGTCTCGTCGCAGGAGGTCTCGATGCCGAGGACGAGGGGCTCACTCACGGGTTCATCGTGCCACCGGTGAGGATGGGCCCGTGGAGGGGCTGCGCGAGATCGATCCTCATCGGCTGGTCGCGACGTCCGCGCACCCGTTCGTGCGGCACCAGATCGACCCCACCGACACGCCTCGCGTGCTCGCGCTCGGGGACGCGCTGGTCGTCGACGGCAACCGGAACCGCACCGGCCCCTCGGACGGATCACCCTCCTTGTGGTGCCTCGGCCCCACCGACGACCTGGCCCGGCTCGCGGCCCAGGCGGTCGACCTGATCGACGAGCCGGGGCGCGTGAGCGTCGAGGCAGCGGCGTACGACGAGCTGCCGGAGGCCTGGCGGCTGCCGGTCTCGGGCCACTGGCACTGGATGCTCACCCACCAGGCCCCTCCCCCGCACCCGCTGGAGCCGACGGTCGTCGAGGTCACCGAGGCGGGGCCCATCGACGGGCTGCTGGACGTCGCCAACCCGGGTTCGTTCGCGCGCCCCGGCTCCCGCGGGGTGGAGTGCTGGCTCGGGATCCCGGGGGACGACGGGCTGCTCGCGGTCGGCGCGCTCTACCGCGACCCCTCGGGCGCCGGGCACCTGCGCTCGGTCACCACGCACCCCACGGCCGCCGGGCGGGGGCTCGGCACCGCCGTCTCCGCCGCCCTGACGCGTCGGGCGCTCGCCGTCTCCGGGACCGCCACGCTCGGGGTGTACGTCGACAACGCGCCAGCCCTCGCGGTCTACGACCGACTGGGGTTCCGGACCCACGTGACGTTCAGGTCCGCCAAGCGCTGATGCTGGCGTCGACCTCGGCCTGCTGCTCGGGTTTCAGCGGCCACAGCACGCAGAACTCGTTGCCCTCGGGATCCGCCATCACCGTCCACCGCGTCTCGCTCTGACCGATGTCGGCCTTGGTCGCCCCAAGCGACTCCAGGCGCGCCACCTCGGCCTCCTGGGTGTCGCCGACGCCGGGGCGCAGGTCGAGGTGGACGCGGTTCTTCACCGTCTTGTCGTCGGGCACCTTGATGAACAGCAGGTCGGGCAACAGACCGTCGCCCAGCTCACCCTGCGGCGGCTCGAGGCAGATCTCGACGTCGCCCGCGAAGGTGCGCCGCCAGCCGAGCGCCTCCGCCCAGAAGGTCGCGACCAGGTCGAGGTCGTGGCAGTCGATGGTCAGGCACTGGATGCGCAGGGTCATGGGACGACCCTGGCGACCGGACGGCTCAGCGTCCAGGGGTTTGTGAGGCCGATGCAGCGCGCAGTCAGAGCGTGGTGGTGCCGTCGGGGTGGACGAGGTAGCGGAGGTCGTGGGGGCTGGTCCAGAGCCAGGTGGTGGGGGTGAGCTGGACGTAGTCCCACTGCCCGTCGGGGGATGGGTGAGTCTTGGCTCGGTGGTGGCGTCTGCACAAGGGGGCGAG
>LUPK01000053.1 GCA_001627335.1 Nocardioides sp. REDSEA-S33_B3
TGCTCAACGGCCCGGGTCCCGACAGCGACCCCGACAGCGTCCTCGGCTGGGACGAGGCGCGGCTGCCCGGCAACGTCCACGTGTCCTTCCCCGGCTGCGAGGGCGACTCCCTGCTGATGCTGCTCGACGCCCGCGGCATCGAGTGCTCCACCGGGTCGGCGTGCTCGGCCGGCGTGCCGCAGGCCTCGCACGTGCTGCTGGCGATGGGCCGCGACGACGACGCGGCCCGGTCCTCGCTGCGCTTCACCCTCGGCCGCACCTCCACGGGGTCCGACGTCGACGCCGTGGTGGACGCGATCGGTCCTGCCGTCGAGCGGGCCCGGGCCGCGAAGCTCTGAGACGCCCGGCTGTGGAGGGACTGCGATGAAGGTGCTGCCGTGAAGGTACTGGCCGCGATGTCCGGCGGGGTCGACTCCGCCGTGGCCGCCGCGCGCGCCCACGAGGCCGGTCACGACGTGACCGGCGTGCACCTCGCGTTGTCGCGCAACCCCGCGTCGTACCGCTCCGGCGCCCGCGGATGCTGCACGATCGAGGACAGCAACGACGCCCGGCGCGCTGCCGACGTCATCGGCATCCCGTTCTACGTCTGGGACCTCTCCGAGCGCTTCCACGAGGACGTGGTCGAGGACTTCATGGACGAGTACGCCGCCGGGCGCACCCCCAACCCGTGCCTGCGCTGCAACGAGAAGATCAAGTTCGCCGCGGTGCTGGACCGCGCCCTGGCGCTCGGCTTCGACGCGGTCGCGACCGGCCACTACGCGCTCCTGCGCGACGGTGACGACGGGCTGGTGGAGATGCACCGCTCGGTCGACGCCGGCAAGGACCAGTCCTACGTGCTCGGCGTGCTCGACCAGCACCAGCTGCGGCACTCGCTCTTCCCGCTCGGCGACACCCCCAAGGTGCAGGTGCGCGAGGAGGCCGCCCGGCGCGGGCTGCTGGTCGCCGACAAGCCCGACAGCCACGACATCTGCTTCGTCGCCGACGGCGACAACGCCGGCTGGCTGCGCGAGAAGCTGGGGGAGCGCGCCCCCAACCACGGAGGCGCGATCGTCGACGACGAGACCGGCGAGGAGCTGGGGCGCCACGACGGCACCTACGGCTACACCATCGGCCAGCGCAAGGGCCTGCGCATCGGCACGCCCGCACCCGACGGCAAGCCCCGCTTCGTGCTCGACATCGAGCCGGTCGAGGGCACGGTCCGCGTCGGGCCGCGGGAGCGGCTGGCCGTTCACGGGCTCGAGGGCATCCGTCCGCGCTGGTGCGGCACCGTCCCGGCCCCGGGGTCCTGGTCGGACTGCACCGTGCAGCTGCGCGCGCACGGCGACGAGCACCGCGCGCGGCTGCGCGTGCACGAGGGAGGGGAGTCGGTGAGCGTGGACCTGCTCGACGCGGCGTACGGCATCGCGCCCGGCCAGGCCGTCGTGGTGTACGACGGCAGCCGGGTCGTCGGCTCGGCCACGATCGCCTCCACGGACCGCTCGCCGGCCGGGAGCGCGCGATGACCCGGGCGACCGGTGTCGGCTCGATGCCCGGTGAGGACGCCGAGGCCTACGCCGAGGCCGTGAGGGCGGTCCTCGGCGAGCTGCCCGACCTGCCGCACGTGCCCGAGCTGCCCGGGCGCGGGGCGACCGCGTCCATGACCGGCCGCGCGCTGGCGGTGCTCGAGGGGCTCGATGTCGACCTCCAGCCCGCCGGGTGGCGGCTGGTCGGGACCTCGGGTGCGCCCGGGGTCGACCACCGTCGCGCGCGCAGCCTGCTGGCCCAGGACCTCGACTGCGTGGAGGAGCTGACCCAGGGCTACGAGGGTGCCTTCAAGACCCAGGTCGCCGGGCCGTGGACGCTCGCGGCGACCGTCGAGAAGCCGCGGGGCGACCGGGGGCTGTCCGACCACGGGGCCCGGCGCGACCTGGCCGAGTCGTTGGCCGAGGGGCTGCGCTCCCACATCCGCGACGTGCGCCGCCGGGTGCCGGGGGCCACCTCGCTGGTGGTGCAGGTCGACGAGCCCGCGCTGCCGGCGGTGCTGACCGGGTCGGTGCCGACCGCGTCGGGCTTCGGCAAGCACCGGGTGGTGCACCCGCCGGAGGCCTCGGCGCTGCTGGAGACGGTGCTCTCGGCGATCGCCGAGGAGGGAGCCGAGCCGTGGGTGCACTCGTGCGCGCCGGGGGTCCCCTGGGGCCTCGTGCGCGGCGCCGGTGCGACCGGGTTCGTCGTGGACCTCTCGGTGCTCTCGGCGGCCGACCACGACACGGTCGCCGAGGCGCTCGAGGGTGGCGTGAGCGTCGCGCTCGGCGTCGTACCCACCCTGGAGCCGGCGGGCGGCACCACGGCCGTCACCGACAAGGCCCTCGTGCAGCGCGTCGAGCGCTGGCTCGACATGCTCGGGCTCGACCCCGACGCCGGCACCCTGCTCGTCGGCCCCGGCTGCGGCCTCGCCTGCGCGTCCACCGCTTGGTCCCGCAAGGCCCTCACGCTCTCCCGCCAGGTCGCCTCCGCCCTCTCCTGACCCCCGGCTCGCACCACCGGGCCCGGAGACGCCGAACCGGCGCGTCCTTCCGGAAGGATGCGCCGGCTCGGCAGTGGAGTGGGATCGATCAGACGTGGACGGCCGCACCCTCGGGGGCGTCGTCGGTGGCCAGCTCGGTGTGCTTGACGTTGAGCAGCGCCCAGACCAGGGCCGAGGCGGCCCAGATCATGAAGGCCCCCACGAGGAACGCGGTGGTCGCGCCGTCGGCGAAGGACAGGATCGCGACCTCGCCGGGGTCGGCGTCCGGACCGCCGAGCTCGGCGGCCCGCTCGAGGATGAAGTGCGACGCGACGGTCGAGAGGATGGCCAGGCCCAGCGCGCCGCCGACCTGCTGCATGGTGTTGAGCACGCCCGAGCCGATGCCGGCGTCGGAGGCGGGGATGCCGTGCAGGGCGACCAGCGTCATCGGCACGAAGGTCAGACCCATGCCGATCGACATGGTGACGATGAACGGCATGATGTCGGTCCAGTAGTTCTCCTGGCCCGGGGTCAGGTGGGAGAACATGAAGAGGCTGAAGCCCGCGAGCAGCGTGCCGGTGCCGGTCAGGTAGCGCGGGTCCATCCGCGCGATCAGCCGCGAGGACGTCGTCGCACCGATGATCATGCCGAACGCGAACGGCAGGAACGCGAAGCCCGTGCGCAGCGCGGAGTAGCCCATGACGTCCTGCACGTAGAGCGAGAGGAAGTAGAACATCGCGAACATCGCGGCCGGGGTCATCATCATGGAGACGAAGGCGACGGCGCGGTTGCGGCTGGCGAAGATCCGCAGCGGCATGAGCGGGTGCTGGACGCGGGTCTCGAGAAGCACGAACGCCACCAGCGCGACGACGCCGACACCGAGGAAGGTCAGCGCCACCGGGTCGCCCCAGCCGTACGGCGTGCCCATCGGGTTCGCCGCCGACACGGTGTCGGGGTCGGTGTTGCCGGTGCGGGTGATGCCGAAGACCAGGGTCAGCAGGCCGACGGTGCCGGTGATGGCGCCGGGGACGTCGAGCCAGCCGTCGTGGTGCTCGGAGTCGGGCAGCAGGCGCGGGGCGAGGAACGCCGCGGCCAGGCCGATCGGCACGTTGATGAGGAAGGTCAGGCGCCAGCCCCACTCGGGGTCGAGGTTGGTCAGCCAGCCGCCGAGCACCAGGCCGATCGCGGCACCGATGCCGGACATCGCGGCGAACACCGAGAACGCACGGTTGCGCTGCGGGCCCGGCGGGAACGTCGTGGTGATCAGCGCCAGGGCGCTGGGGGAGGCCAGCGCCGCGGCCAGGCCCTGCATGCCGCGGGAGCCGAGCAGCATGGCCTCGTTCTGGGCGATGCCGCCGACGGCGGAGGCGAGCGCGAAGAGCGTCACGCCGATCATGAAGACGCGGCGCCGGCCGTAGAGGTCGCCGAGTCGGCCGCCGAGCAGCAGCAGGCCGCCGAAGGCCAGCGCGTAGCCGGTGACGACCCAGCTGAGGTTGGCGAAGTCGATGTCCAGGCTGGCCTGGATCTTGGGCAGGGCGATGTTGGCGATGGTGCTGTCGAGCACCACCATCAGCTGGGCGGTGCAGATGAGCACCAGCGCCCAGGCGGCGTGCCGCGGCCCCCGGGACGCGGAGTCCTGGTGGGCGTCCGGTCCGGACGCGGGCGGGTCGGTGGTCATGTCGGTCACGAGAGGTCCTTCTGGTCGGGAGTAGTCGAGAGCTCGGTCTGGGAGTCGGTCGGGGAGTCGGTGGTGGCCCGGGCGGCCGGGAGGATCACGGCGTCGATGACGCGGGTGACGAGCTCGGGGGTGGGCGGCTGGCCGATCAGGTGGGCGCGGTGCATGAGAATCCCGGCCAGGGCGGGCTCGAGCACCTCGAGGTCGGCGTCGGGGGAGACCTCGCCGCGGGCGGCGGCGCGCTCCCAGATGGTGCGGGCCGTCGCGATCTTGGGTCCGACGACGACCTCGCGGAACGCCTCGGCGAACTCGGCGTCGGTGGTGATGGCGGTGATGATGCTGCCCAACAGCGCCGTCTGGCGCGGCGTGGCCAGTCCGCCGAGCCCGCAGTAGGCCTCGCGAAGGTCCTCGCGCAGGCTGCCGGTGTCCGGCGGCTCGGGGGAGGGGCCCTTGTCGTGGGCGAGCGCGTCGACCACGAGGCTGGCCTTGCCGTTCCACCGGCGGTAGAGCGTGGCCTTGGAGGCCTTCGCCGCCGTGGCGACGGCGTCGAGGGTGAGCCGGTCGTAGCCGACCTCGACGAGCACGTCGAGGGTCGCCTCGAGGATCTCGCGTTCCCGGTCACCCTCCACCCGGGGCCGGGTGGGGGAGTCGCCGGCCTGGGTCTCGGGGGATCGGGCCGGACGTGGCGTCATGCGTGGCCCTCCATTCACCTCGATGAAACGAAACGGTTCCGTTCCATCCGGCCCCAACGATGACACAGGGCGGCGACATTCCCCACCCGGCCCGACCGGTCTGGACCGGGAGGCGTGGCGCGGGTGCCGGGGCTCAGACCGAGGCGGTGGCGGCGACTCGCAGCACGCCGTCGGCGGCGACGTCGTTCCAGCGGTCCACCTTGCGCAGCATGTAGTGCCCGATGCGTCCCATGTCGACGTAGTCGGTGCTCGCGGCCACGCCGGCCGCGCGCGTCAGGAACGCGCGGGTCATGCGCGCCGAGGTGATCTTGTCGGTGCTCCCGTGGGCGGCGACGACGTGACGCCCGCGCAGGGCGTGCACCGGGTCGTCGGGCTGCCACCAGGGCGCGAGGGCGACCACGCCGGCGACCTGCGGGTCGTCAGCGACGTACGCCGCCGTGCGCGCGCCCATGGAGTGGCCCAGCAGCACGAGGGGGACCTCGCCGTACGTCGCGCGGACCTGCTCCATCGCCCAGCGGGCGTCCTCGCGCGGCCCGGAGCCGTCGCCGTTCCAGCCGCGCACGCGGTAGCGCAGCAGCCAGCTCGCGACGCCCTCCGCGTGCAGCCGCGGCGCGATGCGGCGCTGGATCGCGGTCATCCGGTGCCACGAGGCGCTGCGCGAGCCCACGGGGTCGGTCGAGCGCTGGGTGCCGCCGTGCAGCATCAGGGCGACCGCGCGCGGGGCGGCGCCCCCGTCCAGGGGCGGGTCGAGGCGGGTCAGCGAGGGGGTGCTCACGTCTCCATCTTCGTCGCCGGCCCCAGGTCCGGATGGGTGGGACCGGCCTGCGCCGGGGTGTGGCTCGGCTGTCGGTGGGCCCGGGCAGAATGCGCCCATGAGCAGCTCGCCCGACGCCCCGTCGCCCGACGCCGCCACCGACGCTGCGCGCGAGGAGCACAAGCAGCTCGTCGAGGAGGTCGAGGAGGCGCGCTGGCGCTACTACGTGCTCGACTCGCCCAGCATCGACGACGCCGACTTCGACCGGAGGATGCGTCGCCTGGAGGAGCTGGAGGAGGCCCACCCCGAGCTGCGCACCCCCGACTCCCCGACGCAGAAGGTCGGTGGTGCGGTCTCGACCGAGTTCACCCCGGTCGACCACCTGCAGCGGATGGAGAGCCTCGACAACGCCTTCTCCCTCGAGGAGCTCGAGGCCTGGCACGCCCGGCTGGGCCGCGACGGCGTGGAGTCGCCCGCGCTGCTGTGCGAGCTCAAGGTGGACGGCCTGGCGATCAACCTGCTCTACGAGGACGGTCGCCTGGTGCGCGCGCTGACCCGCGGCGACGGCAGCACCGGGGAGGACGTGACGCCCAACGTCAGGACGATCGACTCCGTCCCGCACCGCCTGACCGGCACCGACGAGTTCCCGGTGCCGGCGCTGGTGGAGGTGCGCGGCGAGGTCTTCCTGCCCACCGAGGCCTTCGAGCGGCTCAACGAGGCGATGACCGAGGCCGGCAAGCCGGTCTTCGCCAACCCGCGCAACGCCGCGGCCGGGTCGCTGCGGCAGAAGGACCCGCGCGTCACGGCGACCCGCGCGCTGGGCATGGTCTGCCACGGCCTGGGTGCGCGGGAGGGCTTCGAGCCGGCCGCGCAGTCGGAGGCCTACGCCGCGCTGCGGGCCTGGGGGCTGCCCACCTCCGACCGGGCGAAGGTGCTCGGCTCGCTGGCCGAGGTCGAGGAGTTCATCACCCACTACGGCGAGCACCGCCACGACGTCGAGCACGAGATCGACGGCGTGGTCGTGAAGGTCGACGACGTCGCCGCGCAGCGCCGCCTGGGCTCGACCAGCCGGGCGCCGCGGTGGGCGATCGCGTTCAAGTACCCGCCCGAGGAGGTCAACGCCAAGCTCCTCGACATCCGGGTCAACGTCGGCCGCACCGGCCGGGTGACGCCGTACGCCGTCATGGAGCCGACCCGCGTGGCCGGCTCGACGGTCGAGAACGCCACGCTCCACAACGCCCACGAGGTCAAGCGCAAGGACGTCCGCCCAGGCGACACCGTCATCCTCCGCAAGGCCGGCGACGTCATCCCCGAGGTGCTCGGCCCGGTGCTGCCGCTGCGCCCGGAAGGGCTGCCGGAGTGGGTGATGCCCACCGAGTGCCCCTCGTGCGGCACCCCGCTGGCCGAGCAGAAGGAGGGCGACAAGGACCTGCGCTGCCCCAACCACGAGGCATGCCCGGGTCAGGTCCGCGAACGGCTCTCGTTCGTGGCCGGGCGATCCGCCTTCGACATCGACCACCTCGGCTACGAGGGCGTCGTGTCACTGCTGGAGGCCGGCGTCGTGGTCAACGAGGGCGACGTCTTCGACCTCGACGAGGCCAAGCTGCTGCGCACCGACCTCTACACGCGCGCGGCCAAGAAGGCCGAGCAGGAGGGCGGTGCGGGAGATCGGGTGCTCAACGCCAACGGTCGCGCCCTGCTGGGCAAGCTCGCCGACCGCAAGGACGTCCCGCTGTGGCGGGTGCTGGTCTCGCTCTCGATCCGGCACGTCGGTCCGACCGCGGCCCGCGCGCTGGCCCAGGAGTTCGGCTCGATGGCCGCGATCCGCGAGGCGAGCGAGGAGCAGCTGGCCGCGACCGAGGGCGTGGGCCCGACCATCGCCGAGGCCGTGACCGCGTGGTTCGAGGTCGATTGGCACCGCGAGATCGTGGACAAGTGGGAGCGCGCTGGGGTCTCGATGGCCGACGAGCGCGACGAGTCCACCCCACGCACGCTCGAAGGCCTCACGATCGTGGTCACCGGCAGCCTCGTCGACTTCTCCCGCGACTCCGCCAAGGAGGCGATCCTGAGCCGCGGCGGCAAGGCGGCCGGGTCGGTGTCGAAGAAGACCGACTACGTCGTCGTCGGGGACAACGCCGGGTCCAAGGCCGAGAAGGCCGAGCAGCTCGGCGTCGCGATCCTCGACGAGGACGGCTTCAAGCAGCTGCTCGAGGCCGGCCCCGTCGAGGAGTAGCAGGAGGGGCTCAGGCGGCGGCGCCGCCGCCGGTGAGCCGCTCGGAGATCGTGATGGCCCGCGTCACCAGGTGGTCGAGGACGGCGTAGTCGTCGTCGTCGAGCTCGGCCGACGCACCGGTCACCTTGCCGACGCCGTACGGGTTGCCGTCGGTGAACTTCACCGGGTCGGTGTAGCCCGGCGGGACGATGATGCCGCCGAGGTGCGCGAAGGTCGTGTGGAACGCCTGGAGCGTCGTCTCCTGCCCGCCGTGGCGGGTCTGGGAGGCCGTGAACGCGGTGTAGACCTTGTCGGCGAGCTTGCCCTCGGCCCACAGCGGGCCGAGCGTGTCGAGGAAGCCCTGCATCTGGCTGGTCACGTGGCCGTAGCGGGTGGGGGAGCCCATGACGACGACGTCGGCCCACTCGAGGTCCTCGGGGGTGGCGACGGGCTCGCCGGCCATCTCCTGGACGTGCGCCTTCCAGGCGTCCTGCGACTCGTAGGCCTCGGTCGGGGCGGTCTCGCGGACGTGGCGCAGACGGACCTCGGCGCCCTGCTTGGCGGCGGTCTCGGCGAGCCGTTGGGCCATGGCGTGGGTGGAGCCGTAGCTGGAGTAGTAGACGATCGCGACGTTGGTCATGGTGCGGCCTCCCGAGTGGCGTGGTGGAGTGCGGTTGACAGTTCAACCACGAGCCTACGGATCGGCGAGGGACCGGGGTCACCCACGCGGGTGGGCGCTCCTAGGATGGGCGCCATGCCCGAGATCTCCCGAGACGAGGTCGCCCACCTGGCGACCCTGGCCCGGATCGACCTGTCCGACGCCGAGCTGGACCACCTGGCCCCGCAGCTGTCGGTCATCCTCGAGTCGGTCGCCTCCATCAGCGGGGTGGCCGGCGCCGACGTGCCGCCCACCTCGCACCCGATGCCGCTCACCAACGTCTTCCGCGAGGACGTCGTGGTGCCCGGCCTGACCGCCGAGCAGGCCCTGGCGATGGCGCCGGCCGCCGAGGAGCAGCGCTTCGCCGTGCCGCGGATCCTGGGGGACGAGCAGTGAGCGACCCGACCCCCGACCTGACCCGCACCACAGCCGCCGACCTGGCCGCCGCGCTCGCCGCCGGCGAGACCACCTCGGTCGCGCTGACCCAGGCCCACCTCGACCGGATCGCGGCCGTCGACGGCTCCGTCGACGCCGGCGTGCACGCCTTCCTCCACGTCGACACCGAAGGGGCGCTGGCCGCGGCCGTCGCCTCCGACGAGCGCCGCGCCGCGGGCGCGCCGCTGCACGCGCTGGACGGCGTGCCGGTGGCGGTCAAGGACGTGCTGGCCACGACCGGGCTGCCGACCACCTGCGGCTCGAAGATCCTCGAGGGCTGGATCCCGCCCTACGACGCGACCGTCGTGCGCCGTCTCAAGGACGCCGGTCTGCCCATCCTGGGCAAGACCAACATGGACGAGTTCGCGATGGGCTCCTCCACCGAGCACTCCGCCTACGGCCCCACCCGCAACCCGTGGGACCTCGAGCGCATCCCCGGCGGCTCCGGCGGCGGCTCGGCCGCGGCCGTCGCGGCCTTCGAGGCGCCACTGGCCCTCGGCACCGACACCGGCGGCTCGATCCGCCAGCCCGGCGCGGTCACCGGCACGGTCGGGGTCAAGCCGACGTACGGCGGGGTGTCGCGCTACGGCCTCGTCGCGATGGCCAACTCCCTGGACCAGGTCGGCCCGGTCACCCGCACCGTCCTGGACGCCGCGCTGCTGCACGAGCTGATCGGCGGCCACGACCCGCTCGACTCCACCTCGGTCGACCAGCCGGTCCCCGGCCTGGTCGAGGCCGCCCGCCAGGGCGCGACCGGCGACCTGTCGGGCCTGCGCGTCGGTGTCATCACCGAGCTGCAGGGCGAGGGCTACCAGGCCGGCGTGCTGGCCCGCTTCCACGAGTCGCTGGAGCTGCTGACCGCGGCCGGCGCCGAGGTCGTCGAGGTCTCCTGCCCCAGCTTCGTGCACGCGCTGGCGACCTACTACCTCGTGATGCCGTGCGAGGCGTCCTCCAACCTCGCGAAGTTCGACGCGATGCGCTACGGACTGCGGGTGCTGCCCGAGGGCGTGGACGCCCCCTCGGCCGAGCAGGTCATGCGCGCCACCCGCGACGCCGGGTTCGGCGACGAGGTCAAGCGCCGCATCATCCTGGGCACCTACGCGCTCTCCAGCGGCTACTACGACGCCTACTACGGCACCGCCCAGCGGGTGCGCACGCTGATCTCGCGCGACTTCGAGGCAGCCTTCGGCCGGGTCGACGTGCTGGTGAGCCCCACGGCACCCACCACGGCGTTCAAACTGGGGGAGAAGCTCGACGACCCGCTGGCGATGTACCTCAACGACCTCGCCACCATCCCGGCCAACCTCGCCGGCGTCCCCGGCATCTCGCTGCCCAGCGGGC
The DNA here is from genome assembly GCA_001627335.1 of Nocardioides sp. REDSEA-S33_B3. Lineage (GTDB taxonomy): Bacteria > Actinomycetota > Actinomycetes > Propionibacteriales > Nocardioidaceae > Nocardioides. The sequence goes on from LUPK01000053.1 coordinate 10,250, forward strand.
TGGCCGACGAGGACGGCCTGCCGGCCGGCTTCCAGGTCCTCGCCCCGGCGATGGCCGACGACCGCCTCTACCGCGTCGGCGCCGCCCTCGAGGCCGCGCTGCACGACCGGTGGGGCGGCCCCCTCCTGGACAAGGTCCCTGCGTTGGAAGGTGTGGCCCGATGAGTGCGACGAGCGAGACCCTCGTCCCGTTCGAGGACGTGCTGGCGGCGTACGACCCGGCGCTGGGCCTGGAGGTCCACGTCGAGCTCAACACCGCCACCAAGATGTTCTGCGGCTGCCCGGCCGCCTTCGGCGGCGAGCCCAACACCCACGTCTGCCCGACCTGCCTGGGCCTGCCCGGCGCGATGCCGGTGGTCAACGGCAAGGCGGTCGAGTCCGCGATCCGCATCGGCCTCGCGCTGAACTGCGACATCGCCGAGTGGTGCCGCTTCGCCCGGAAGAACTACTTCTACCCGGACATGCCGAAGAACTTCCAGACCAGCCAGTACGACGAGCCCATCGCCTTCGACGGGTACATGGACGTCGAGGTCGACGGGGAGACCTTCCGCGTGGAGATCGAGCGCGCGCACATGGAGGAGGACACCGGGAAGTCCACGCACGTCGGTGGGGCCACGGGTCGCATCCACGGCGCGGACTACTCCCTGGTCGACTACAACCGTGCGGGCATCCCCCTCATCGAGATCGTCACTCGTCCGATCCTCGGCGCGGGGGAGAAGGCTCCGGCCGTCGCCCGCGCCTACGTGCAGCAGCTGCGCGACCTGATCGTGGCCCTCGGCGTCTCCGAGGCCCGGATGGACCAGGGCAACCTGCGCGCCGACGTCAACCTCTCGCTCTCGCCCAAGGGCAGTGACGTGCTGGGGACCCGCACCGAGACCAAGAACGTCAACTCCTTCCGCTCCGTCGAGCGGGCGGTGCGCTTCGAGATGCAGCGGCACGCCGCGATCCTCGACGCGGGCGAGGCGATCTTCCAGGAGACCCGCCACTGGCACGAGGACACCGGGATCACGACCAGCGGTCGCCCGAAGTCCGACGCCGACGACTACCGCTACTTCCCCGAGCCCGACCTGGTGCCCGTCGCGCCGTCGCGGGAGTGGGTCGAGGAGCTGCGCGGCACCCTGCCGGAGAACCCGGTCGAGCGCCGGGCCCGGCTCCAGGAGGCCTGGGGCTTCACCGACCTGGAGATGCGCGACGTCGTCGCCGCCGGGGTCGTGGAGGCCATCGAGGAGACCGTCGCCGAGGGCGCCGCCCCGCAGGCCGCCCGCAAGTGGTGGCTCTCGGAGCTCTCGCGTCGCGCCAACGACGCCGGCGTGGAGATCACCGAGCTCGGTGTCACCCCGGCCCAGGTCGCGGCGGTGCAGAAGCTCGTCGACGACAAGGTGGTCAACGACAAGCTGGCCCGCCAGGTCTTCGACGGCCTGCTCGCCGGTGAGGGCACGCCCGCCGAGATCGTCGAGAAGCGCGGCCTGGCCGTGGTCTCCGACGACGGTGCGCTCTCGACCGCCGTCGACAACGCGATCGCGGCCAACCCCGACGTGGCGGACAAGATCCGCGACGGCAAGGTGGCCGCGGCCGGTGCCCTGATCGGTGCGGTCATGAAGGAGATGCGCGGCCAGGCCGACGCGGCCCGCGTCCGTGAACTGATCCTGGAGAAGCTCTCCTGACCCACAGGGCGTAGGCTGCCGCCGACACCCATACACACGCGCCTTGCTGGGGGAAGCCGGTCGAAGTCCGGCGCTGACCCGCAACCGTAGGCGCGTCCCGCCCAGGGACGTGCGAGCCGGAGCACCCGCGAGGCGACGTACCCCCACACGCGCTGTCGAGGAAAGCAGCGGGGGACCCGGCCCGCGCCGTGCCCTCCCGCTGAGCAGCGGAGAGGACACCTTGTGAAGCACACCATCCTGCGCGGCGCCGTCGCGCTCACCGGCGCCGCGGCGCTCGCGCTCGGCACCGTCGCCCCGGCCGACGCCGCCCGCGCCGGCGTCCGCGAGGAGAAGAAGGCCGTCCAGTGGCTGGCCGGCGAGCTCGGCGAGGGCGACCTGCTGGTCAACGAGCAGTACGACTTCGCCGACGTCGGGTTGAGCCTCGACGCCGGCTTCGCGCTCAAGGGCGCAGGCCGCAAGGGCGCGGTCGCCCGCGACATCGCGACCGCCGCGGCCGGTCAGGTGGCCTCCTACACCCAGGGCGGTGAGTTCGACGAGGGCGCGGTGTACGCCGGCGCCACGGCCAAGCTGGCCGCGTTCACGCTCCTCGTCGGCGGCGACGCCACCGACGTCGACGGCACCGACCTGGTCGCCCAGCTCGAGGGCGTCACCACCGACGAGGGCCCCTCGGCGGGCCGCATCGTCGACCAGAGCGCCTACGGCGACTACGCCAACACCATCGGCCAGGCCTTCGCCGCCGTCGCGCTGTCGCGCAGCGGCTCCGCCGAGGGCGGCAGCGCGGTGTCGTTCCTGCTGCAGCAGCAGTGCGAGGCGGGCTACTTCCGCCTCCCGCTGACCGCCGACACCGACGCCGCGGACCAGAGCTGCGACGGCGCCGAGGGGCAGCCGAGCGTCGACACCACCGCGCTCGTGCTCAACCAGCTGCTCGAGCTGGACGCCACCGAGGACATCACCGCCGCGGTCGACGCCGCTGCGGCCTGGCTGGGCGACCTACAGAAGGACAACGGCTCCTTCGGCACCGGCGTCGAGGGGGAGGGCTCGAACACCAACTCCACCGGCCTGGCCGGCTGGGCGCTGGCCTCGGTGGGCTCCTGCGGCAAGGCCCGCAAGGCCGCCCGCTGGGTGAAGAAGCTGCAGGTCGCCGGCAAGCACTCCGACACCGCCCTGGCCGACGAGGTCGGTGCGATCGCGTTCGACCGCGCCGCCTTCAAGGCCGGCAAGAGCGACGGGATCACCGTCGAGCTCCGTGACCAGTGGCGTCGGGCCGCGACCCAGGCCACGCCGTCGCTGCAGAACCTCTCGAAGGCCACGTGCAAGCAGTGAGCCGGCTCGCACGCGCGGTGGTCGTCGCCCTGGCGACGGCCACCGTCGTGCTGCCCGTTGGGGGCCTCGGGGCGACGTCCGCCACCGCCGCCACCTGCGCGGCCGGCGGCGGGGTGAGCGTCGTGGTCGACTTCAACTCCCTCGGTGGCGGCGTGCAGACCTCGTGCGTGGCCGGGGGCGGAGGGGACAAGGCGTCCGCGATCTTCGGTGCCGCCGGGCACACGCTGGGCCGGGTGCAGCAGCAGCCCGGCTTCGTGTGCCGGGTCGACGGCCTGCCCTCCCCGGAGCAAGAGGCCTGCGTCAAGACGCCTCCGGCCGACGCCTACTGGGGCCTGTGGTGGTCCAACGGCACCTCGGGCAGCTGGACCTACTCCACGGTCGGCGTGGACGGCCTGACCATCCCCGACGGCGGCTCGGTCGCGCTGTCGTGGGACGACGTCGACGGCTCCGCGCCGCCGAGCGCGACGCCGCCGAAGGCGGCGGCCTCCAGCCCGTCGAGCGCGCCGGCCAGCAGTCCGGCCGCCTCGCCGACGAAGAAGGCCACCCCGTCCGCAGGCGGTGGTGGCACGTCGGGCAGCCCGGCGAGCGGCTCCTCGTCCTCGGCCGAGGCCTCCTCGAGCGCGACGGCGGGGCCCAGCGCCACAAGCACCACCGACGAGTCGGCCACGGAGCGCAAGCGGGCCCGCAAGGGTCGTGACTCCGGCGAGGCGACCGCAGGCGCCACGCCCACCGGTTCGGCGACCCCGGAGGACGAGCCGTCCGCGGACACCGCCGCGGAGCGTCGTACGACGGAGGCGGCCGCGACCGAGGCCGACGGCCTGCCCGTGTGGGTCGCGCCGGTCGCGCTGCTGGTGCTGGCCGCCGGTGGCGGCGCTGCCGTCTGGCTGCGCCGGAGGGCGATCCCGTGACGACGGCGGCCACGAGCCTGCGCACCGCACGCCTCCCGCGCGACCTGCACCCGGTCGCGTGGTGGGTGTGGGCGCTCGGGCTCGCGGCCGCCGCGTCCATGACGACCAACCCCTTCTCGCTGCTGCTGCTGGTCGGCGCCGCAGCCGTCGTGGTGGCGGCGCGACGCTCCGACCAGCCGTGGTCGCGCTCGTTCCGGCTCTACCTGTGGCTGGGGCTGGCGATCGTGGTGCTGCGGGTGGTGTTCCGGCTGCTGCTCGGCGGCGGGTACCCGGGCACGGTCCTGCTGGACCTGCCCGCGATCCCGTTGCCGGAGTGGACCACCGGCATCACGCTGCTCGGAGCGGTCACGCTGGAGTCGGTGCTGGCGGGGCTCTACGACGGCATGCGGCTGGCCTCGATCGTGGTCTGCGTGGGTGCCGCCAACGCACTGGCCAACCCCAAGCGGCTCCTGCGCTCGGTGCCGCCGGCGCTCTACGAGGTCGGTGCCGCCATGGTGGTGGCGGTGACCGTGCTGCCGCAGCTGGCCGACTCCGCGCGCCGCGTCCGTGCCGCCCAGGGCCTGCGCGCCAGCGCGAACGGTCGCATCCACGGCATCCGTCGCTTCCTCGTGCCCGTCCTCGAGGACGCCATCGACCGCTCGATGGCGATGGCGGCCGGGATGGACGCCCGCGGCTACGGGCGCGCCCCCGGCCTGGACCGCCGTGCCCGGGTGCGCACCGGGGCCCTGATGATCATCGGGCTGTGCGGCACCTGCCTGGGCACCTATTCGGTGCTCGACCGCACCGCTCCGCGCGTCCTCGCGCTGCCCGTGCTGCTGCTCGGCGTCGGCCTGGCCGTGCTGGGCCTGGTGAGCGCCGGACGGCGCGTCGAGCGCACCCGCTACCGGCCCGACTCGTGGCTCTGGCCGGAGTGGGTCGTCGCCGGCGCCGGGGTGCTCACCGCCGCGCTGTGGGTGTGGATCGCCCGGACCCAGCTGGCCATCGCCTACCCGGGCCTCGACGTCGTGCCGGTCGTCGGCCTCGGCGTCCTCGTCGGCGTCGCTGTCGCTCTCGCCGGGGGCCTCGCGGCACCGCCGCCGGTCTCCCCACCGGTCTCCCGCGGGCGCCTGGCCCACGACCAGGCCGAGGCGGTGGCCGCATGAGCGCCCCCGTCCTCGAGCTGCGCGGCATCCGTTTCGGCTACCGCGCCGGCCAGGCCCCCGTCCTCGCCGACGTCGACCTCGTCGTCGAGGAGGGCGAGCTCGTCCTGCTCTCGGGACCCACCGGCGTCGGCAAGTCCACGCTGCTCGGTGTCGTCGCCGGTCTCGTGCCGCGCTTCTCCGGGGGCGTGCTCGCCGGCGACGTGCTGCTCGAGGGGGAGAGCGTGCTGCGCCGTCCGCCGCGCGACCGGGCGCACGTGGTCGGGTACGTCGGTCAGGACCCGGCCCTCGGCTTCGTCACCGACACCGTCGAGGAGGAGCTGGCCTACGGCATGGAGCAGCTCGGCCTGCCGGCGGCGACCATGCGTCGCCGGGTCGAGGAGACCCTGGACCTGCTCGGCATCGCCGACCTGCGCTCCCGCGACCTGCGGACCCTGTCGGGCGGTCAGCAGCAGCGGGTCGCCATCGGCGCCGTGCTGACCATGCACCCCCGGCTGCTCGTGCTCGACGAGCCGACCTCCGCGCTCGACCCCACCGCGGCCGAGGAGGTGCTGGCCACCCTCACCCGCCTCGTCCACGACCTCGGGGTCTCGGTGCTGCTGGCCGAGCACCGGCTCGAGCGGGTCGTGCCGTTCGCCGACACCATGTGCCTGATGACCGGTGACGGTCGCGTCCAGGTGGGCGAGCCGGCCGACCTGCTGGCCTCCTCGCCGGTCGTGCCGCCCATCGTCGAGCTCGGTCGGGCCGCCGGCTGGTCGCCGTTGCCGCTGAGCGTGCGCGACGCCCGGCGGCGGGCAAGGGGGCTGGCCGACCGGCTGTCGGAGGTCTCGAGGCTCGTCGCTGACGCTTCTCGCACCTCGACCGGCGAGAGCGAGGTGCGAGCCGAGCGAGCCTCGAGGCCGGGTGACGGCCTGCGGGCCCGCGGGGTCACCGTGGTCCACGGCCGGGAGGTCGCCGTACGCTCCGTCGACCTGACGCTGCCCGCCGGTCGCGTCACCGCGCTCATGGGGCGCAACGGCTCCGGGAAGTCCTCGCTGCTGTGGGCGCTGCAGGGCACCGGTGCGCGGTTCGCCGGCGACGTCGACGTACGCCGCGGGGACGCCGTGGTCGACCCCGCGCAGCAGCCCGCGGCCCAGCGCCGCGAGCTGGTCGGGCTGCTGCCGCAGAACGCCGCGGACCTGCTCTACCTCGAGACCGTCGCCGAGGAGCTGGCCGCCGGCGACGGGGGCGACGGCTCGTGCCGGGAGATCCTGGACTCGCTGGCGCCGGGCCTGCCCGACGACGCCCACCCGCGCGACCTGTCCGAGGGGCAGCGGCTCGCGCTGGCGCTCTCGCTGGTGCTGGCGGCCCGGCCCGGGGTGGTGCTGCTCGACGAGCCGACGCGGGGCCTGGACTACGCCGCCAAGCGGGTGCTGGCGCGCACGGTGCGCGACCTGGCGGCCGACGGGCACGCGGTGCTGGTGGCCTCGCACGACGTGGAGTTCGTGGCGCAGGCCGCCGACGACGCGCTGGTGCTGGCCGAGGGCGAGGTCGTCTCGCGCGGACCCGCCCGCACGGTGGTCGCCGAGTCGCCCGCCTTCGCGCCGCAGGTGACCAAGGTGCTCGGGCCGCCGTGGCTGCGCGTCGACGAGGTGGTCGACGCGCTGGAGACGGCGTGAGCGGCGTTGCGCCGGACCTCCGGGTGGCCGCCGTGCCGCTGTCGCGCCGCTCGTTGGCGGTGCTGGGGCTGGCCTCGTTCGCCGGGCTGATGATGCTGGTCTGGCCGCTGCTGCTGCAGGTGCCCGAGGGCACCCGGGTGGACCCGCCGTTCCTGTTCCTGGGGCTGCTGCCGGTGGTGGTGGCGGTCGTGCTCGCCGAGGTCACCGAGGGCGGGCTCGACGCCCGGGTCCTGGCGCTGCTGGGGGTGCTGAGCGCGGTCAACGCGGTCACCCGGGCGATCTCGCCGGGGCTCTCGGGCGTCGAGCTCGTCTTCTTCCTGCTGATCATCTCCGGGCGGGTGCTGGGGCCGGGGTTCGGCTTCGCGCTGGGCTGCACGTCGCTGTTCGCCTCCGCGCTGATGACCGCCGGGGTCGGGCCGTGGCTGCCCTACCAGATGCTCATCTCGGCCTGGGTCGGCATGGGCGCCGGCCTGCTGCCGCGAGCCCGGGGTCGCCTCGAGATCGTGCTGCTGGCGGCGTACGCCGTGGTGGCGGCGTACCTCTTCGGGGCGCTGATGAACCTCTCGAGCTGGCCCTTCGCGCTCGGCATCGCCGTCCCCGGCTACGAGGGCGAGCTGTCCTACGTGCCAGGTGCGCCGCTGCTGGAGAACCTCCATCGCTTCGGGATCTACACGCTGCTGACCTCCACCGGCGGCTGGGACACCATGCGTGCGATCACCAACGCCGTCGCCGTCGTGGTCCTCGGCCCGGCGGTCCTGGCCGTGCTGCGTCGTGCCGCGCGGCGGGCGACGGTCGTGGGGACGGTGGGGGAGCGGCCGGGTTTGTCGGCCAGCCGCTGAACCCGGCCACGGGACGACGAAGCATTGTCGTCCCACTCCCGGGTCTGTCGGCCAGCCGACAAACCCGGCCGGGTCCGCTCAGGGCCGGATCTGCAGGATCCTGTCGTCCCCGTCGACGGGGGAGCCCCGGCCGTCGCGGTTGCTGGTGGTGACCCAGAGGGTGCCGTCGGGGGCGGCGACGACCGAGCGCAGCCGCCCGTGGTCGCCGACGAAGAACGCGCGGGGCTTGCGGGCCCTCTTGCCCTTCACCTCTCGACGTACCCCTGCCCCTTGCCGCCCTCGCCCTCGACGGCCGGCCAGCCGTAGTCGCGACCGGCGGTGATCAGGTTCAGCTCGTCGAAGCGGTCCTGCCCGAACTCCGAGGCCCACAGCTTGGTGCCCACGAAGGCGAGACCCTGGATGTTGCGGTGCCCGAGGGACCACACGGGGGAGTCCGGGTCGGGATTGCCGGGTGCGGGGTCGCCGTCGGGGGTGATCCGCAGGACCTTGCCGCCCAGGTCGTCGGGGTCGGCGGCACGCGGCGGGTCGCCGGCCTCACCGGTGGACACGTACAGGTAGCCGTCGGGTCCGAAGACCAGCTGCCCGCCGTCGTGGATGAAGCCGTTGGGGATGCCGGTCAGCACCGGCTCGAGGTCCCCGAGGCGGTCACCGTCGAGGACGCCGCGCACGACCCGGTTGTCGCTGGGGGTGGTGAGGTAGAGGTAGACGAGCCCGTCGTCGTCGTACGACGGGGAGACGGCCACCCCGAGGAGCCCGCCCTCGCCCGCGGGCGCGGCGGCGTCGACCGTGGCGACCTCGACGACCTCGTGCTCGGGCCCGCGGAGCAGCAGCACGCGCGTGGAGTCGCGCTCGGTCACGACCGCGTCGCCGTTCGGCAGGAACGCGATGCCCCACGGCACCGCGAGACCGGTGGCGATGGTGCCGACCTGCTCCGGGGGGCCCGACTCCTCCGCGGCGTCGGTCCCGGTCGGCTCCTCGGTGGGGGCCGTGCTCGAAGGTGCGGTGGTCGGGGCGGGCAGCGGGGTGCCGGTCGCGGTGGTCTCGATGATCGTGACCGTGGACGTGCTGCCCTCCTGCAGGCAGCCGGTCAGCGCGAGCGGCAGCACCGCGGCGGCAGCGACGCCCCGGCGCAGGCGGGTCACGAGACCTTCTCGAGCAGCTCCAGGAGCAGCGCGTGCACCTCGTCGGGGTGCTCGAGACCGAGGAAGTGGCTGCCCGGGAGCTCGACGTAGGTCGCGCCCTCGATGCGGTCGGCGGCGGTGCGCATGTCACGCGCGCCGGCCAGGACGTCCCACCGGCCGGCGACGAAGGTCGCGGGCACCCGAATGTTGCGCAGGGAGACACGGCCGTGCTCGGAGGTGCGCAGCGCGAGGTGGAAGTACCAGCCCATCGGGGTGGTGAGGAACTCGGTCACCGCCTTCGCGGTGATCTCCGGGTCCTTCACGGGCAGCATGAAGCCGCTGTGGCTGAGCAGGTCCACGGCGCGCTTGCCGATGGGGAGGCGGCGGGCGATCGGGGTGAGCGCCCAGCCGGCGTGCTTGGCGACGCGGGTGGCGTTGATGGTGAGGGTGCGGGCCACGACGTGCGGCAGGTGCAGCGGGCCCAGCATGGTGGCGAAGGTGTCGCCGGGGACGCCGGCGACCGCGAAGAGGCCGGAGACCCGCTCGGGGTGGCGGAAGGCCAGCTCGAACATCGTGTTCACGCCCATCGACCAGCCCATCAGCACGCCCTTGGCGACGCCGAAGTGGTCCATGACCGAGAGGCCGTCCTCGACGAACTCCTCGATCCCGCAGCGCTCGGGGTCGGTGGGGCGCTGGGAGCCGCCGGTGCCGCGGTGGTTCCACGACACGACCCGGACCTCGCAGGCGGGGTCGAGCAGCGCGGGCCAGGTCCACGGGTTGGTGCCCAGGCCGTTGCAGAGCACGACCGTGGGGCCCGGCTTGGTGCCGTCGGGGTCGTTGGTCCACGCACGCAGCAGGGTGCCGTCGTCGGAGAGCACCTCGTGGAAGGTGACGGGGGAGGTGGTGACCGGTCGGGCCGCAGAGGTCGGCATGCCCGCGATTGTGCCCCAGCGGCGGAGTGCGTGGGGGCGGTGCTCAGCCGTGGGCCGTGTGACCCGGGTGACCCTGTGCGTCCGGGGCGGACGTCGACTCCAGCTGGAGGGCGTCGAGCCGGTCCTGCTCGGTCGCCGTACCCGGGACCCTGCCGGCGAAGAAGTCCTCGACCTCCTCGCGCTCGGCTCGACGCACCGCCAGGGCGGTGCCGGCGACCATGGCGTTGCGGCACGCGGAGCGCTGGGAGTCCACGGCCCACCGGTGTACCGAGGTCACCAGCGAGCTCTGCAACCGTGAGGTGAGGGGCAGCTTCGAGGCGAGGACCTGCCAGGCGGAGCCGGAGACGCTGCGCGTCGTGGTGAGCACGGTGAGGCGGCGTGCCTGGGACTGCATGTGGGACGCCTCCTCCGGGGGAACAGGGAGCCAGTGGGTGGGGCCAGCGGCGGGTACGTCACCCACCCTAGGAGGTGAGAGGGCTCTCACAAGGGCGGGCGTGTGACGTCTACGTGAATGGGTCCGCACCCGGCCATCCACAGGCGGCTGAAGGGGTGCCGAGCCGGCGCAACCTTCCGGAAGGACGCGCCGGCTCGGCGGGAGAGGTCAGTCGCGCAGGACCGCCTGCTGCCCGCTGCGGGTCGCCCCGACGCTGGCCGCGACGACGCATGCGATGGCGGCGTACTGCGGGGGGCCGAGCAGCTCGCCCAGCACCACGATCCCGGCGAGCGCGGCGGCGGCCGGCTCGAGGCTCATCAGGATGCCGAAGACGCCGGGGGAGAGGGTGCGCAGCGCGACCAGCTCGCAGCTGTAGGGGATCACCGACGACAGCACGCCGACGGCGGCACCGATGAGCAGCACCCGGGGATCCACCAGGTCGGACCCGCCGATGCCGATCGCCAGCGGTGTGAGGAGGACGGTGGCGACGACGCTCGCCACGGCAAGGCCGTCCAGCCCCTGCCAGCGCTGCCCGGTCCTGGCGCTGAGCAGGATGTACGCCGCCCACGACCCTCCCGCGAGGAGGGCGAACCCGACCCCGGCGGCGTCGAGGTGGTCGCCGTCGAAGCCGAGCAGCAGCACCCCGGCGCCGGCCAGCACCACCCACAGCAGGTCGCGCGGCCGTCGCGAGCCCAGCACGGCGAGCGCGAGCGGCCCGATGAACTCGATCGTCACCGCGACCCCGAGCGGGATGCGGGCGAAGGACTGGTAGATGGCCCAGTTCATCAACCCGAGGCTGAGGCCGAAGGCGAGCACGACCATCCAGTCCTCGCGGCTGCGGCCCCGCACGCGGGGTCGCAGCACCGCCACCAGGACCAGCACGCTGGTGGCCAGGCGCAGCCACACGATGGTGGTCGGTGCGACGTCGTCGAACAACGACTTGGCGAAGCCGGCACCGAGCTGGACCGAGGCGATCCCGATGAGGACGAGCCAGACCGGTGACACCGTCGGTGCCGAGGTGTTCGATGAGGTCGGCCCGGTCACCGGGTCAACCTAGGTGATCGGATGTGGCGGACGACGGACGGGAGGCAGCCGTGGCGAGCACGGTGGTGATGGTGGGCACGCGCAAGGGGCTCTGGGTCGGGCGCTCCGACGAGGCGAGGCTGGACTGGGAGTGGAGCGGCCCGCACAGCGACATGGAGGAGGTCTACTCCTGCCTGGTGGACACCCGCGGGACCACGCCGCGCCTCCTGGTGGGCGCCTCCTCGTCCTGGCTGGGGCCGCAGGTCCGCATCAGCGAGGACCTCGGTGAGACCTGGCGCGACGCCGAGCAGGCCCCCCGCTTCCCCGACGACGTCGACGCCTCGGTCGAGCGGGTCTGGCAGTTGACGGCCGGCGCCGAGCCGGGGGTGGTGTGGGCCGGCACCGAGCCCGGGGCGATCTTCCGCTCCACCGACGGCGGGGAGACCTACAGCCTCGAGCGCGGTCTCTGGGACCACCCGCACCGCGCCGAGTGGGGCGCCGGCTTCGGCGGACAGGCGTTCCACACGATCCTGCCGCACCCCAGCGACCCCACGTCCGTGACGGCTGCGATCTCGACGGGTGGCGTCTACCAGACCACGGACGACGGCGGCACCTGGTCGCCGCGCAGTCAGGGCATCTCAGCGATCTTCCTGCCCGAGGGCCAGCAGTACCCGCCCTACGGGCAGTGCGTGCACAAGGTCGCCCGGCACCCCTCGCGCCCCGAGCGGCTCTACGTCCAGAACCACGGCGGCGTCTTCCGCTCCGACGACGAGGGCCGCTCCTACACCTCGATCGCCGAGGGCCTGCCCTCGGACTTCGGCTTCCCCATGGTGGTCCACCCGCACGAGCCCGACACGATCTACACCTTCCCGCTCGGCGGGGGCGAGGGGCGCTACCCGGTCGGTGCGAAGGCGCGGGTCTGGCGCTCGCGCGACGCCGGCGACTCGTGGGAGGAGCTGGGTGCGGGGCGGCTGCCCGACAGCTTCTACGTCGGAGTCATGCGCGACGCCATGGCAGTCGACGACCACGCCAGGGCGGGCGTCTACGTCGGCGCGCGCAACGGGTCGGTGTGGGTCTCGCCCGATGCCGGGGAGACGTGGCTGTGCGCCGTACGCGACCTGCCGGACGTGATGTGCGTGCGAGCGGCCGCGGTCTGAGCCGCCCACACGTCGAACCGGCGCATAGATGCGCCGGTTCGACTCACGTCCGACGCCGAGCCGGCGTATTGATGCGCCGGCTCGGCGTCGGGTGTGTGGGTCAGTCCTGGAGGCCGAAGGCGGGCGGCTCGGTCGGAGGAGGACCCGCGTGGTCGGGCTCGTCCTCAGGCATCGGGATCGGCTCGGGCACGCCGGCGGTGATCTTGGAGCCGTCGGCGCGGGTGCCGCCGAGCTGGGGGTGCTCGTCGAGGGGGCGTGCGAGGCGGGTGCCGGCGGCGCCGGCCTCACCGAGGGGTACGACGAGGGGCTCGTCGGCATGCACCACGTGCTCGCTCCCGCGGACGGACACCGGGACCCCGCCCGTGCCCGCGACCACGGTGAACGTCATCGCGTCCTCGGCCAGCCGCACCCGGACCCGCGAGCCGCGCCACACCAGCGAGAAGGTGAGCTGGTCGAAGGCGTCGGGGAGCCGCGGGTCGAACGTCAGCCGACCGCCGCGGTCGCGCATGCCGCCGAAGCCGCAGACCAGCGCCGACCAGACGCCGCCGGTCGAGGCGATGTGCATGCCGTCGACGGTGTTGCCGTGCAGGTTGGCGAGGTCGACGTACAACGCCTGGAGGAAGTAGTCCCAGGCCTGCTCGTGGTAGCCGACCTCGGCGGCCATGACCGACTGCACGACGGCCGAGAGCGTGGAGTCGCCGGTGGTGATCGGGTCGTAGTACTCGAAGTCGGCGCGCTTCTCGGCGTCGGTGAACCGGTCGCCCTGCAGGAACAGCGCGAGCACCACGTCGGCCTGCTTGAGCACCTGGAAGCGGTAGATGACCAGCGGGTGGTAGTGCAGCAGCAGCGGCCGCAGCTCGTCGGGGGTGCGGGAGAGGTCCCACACCTCGCGGTCGAGGAAGAAGTCGTCCTGGGGGTGGATGCCCAGGCCCTCGTCGAAGGGGATGTGCATCCCCTCCGCGCAGCGCGCCCACTCCGCGACCTCCTCGTCGTCGAGGCCGAGGCGGGTGCAGATCTGGCGGAAGTCGACCGGGTGGTCGCGACGGATCCGCTCGACGGCGGCGACGGCCTGCTCGAGGTTGTGCCGCGCCATGACGTTGGTGAACAGGTTGTTGTTGACGACCGTCGTGTACTCGTCAGGCCCGGTCACGCCGTGGATGTGGAAGGTCGGTGTCCCGTTCTCGCGCCAGAAGCCGAGGTCGGCCCACATCCGCGAGGTCTCCACGAGGATGTCGATGCCGTGGCGCAGCAGGAAGCCCACGTCGTCGGTGGCGGCGAGGTACTGGCTCAGGGCGTAGACCACGTCGGCGTCGATGTGGACCTGCGCGGTGCCGGCGGCGTAGTAGGCCGATGCCTCCTCGCCGTTGATGGTGCGCCACGGGAAGAGCGCGCCCTTCTGTGCCATCTCCGCTGCCCGGTGCCGCGCGGCGTCGAGCATCCGGGAGCGGAAGTGCAGGAGGTTCTTGGCCAGGGCCGGCTGGGTGTAGGTCAGGAACGGCGCGACGTAGATCTCGGAGTCCCAGAAGTAGTGACCCTCGTAGCCCGAGCCGGTCACGCCCTTGGCCGGCACGCCCCACTGGTCGGCGCGTGCGGAGGCCTGCGCCAGGGAGAACAGGTTGAACCTGATCGCCTGCTGGGTCGCGCGGGCCTCGTCGTCGGAGCGCTCGGAGAGCGTGTCGACGTCGGCGGCGTCCCAGAACGTGTCGAACCAGGCGCGCTGTTCGGCCAAGGCCTCGCCGATGCCCGCCCGGGCGGCGCGGTCCAGGGTGCGGTCGCACCGGTCGGCCAGCTCGCGCACCGGCACTCCGCGCGAGGAGTGGTAGGCGACGACCTTCTCCAGGCGCACCGGGCGGCCCTGGTCGGCCTGGACCCGGAAGACCATCTTGGCCAGGTCGTCGTCGTGACGGACCACGACGTCGGCGTCGTCGTGGGTGTGCAGGGTGTGGTCGGCGGCGACCGCGATCGTCATCCTCGACGACGCGCACTGGTAGCCCAGCAGCATGCGGTCGTCCTCGACCCGGCTCATCCGCGGCAGCAGCACACGGTGCTCGAAGGTGCCGGCCTTGCGGGGGTCGACGCCGGCGCCCATGGCCTCGGCGGCGTCGTGGTACTCGTCGGTGCCGTCCTGGCGGTTGAGCAGCTGGGAGGAGATCACGATCGGGGCGTCGCCCTCGAGCATGGTGACCTCGAGGGTCAGCAGCGCGAGGTGACGCTGGGTCATCGACACCATCCGGGTCGAGTCGACCTTGACCCGCTTGCCCGACGGGGTGCGCCACACCAGCGAGCGGCGCAGCACACCGTCACGGAAGTCGAGGATGCGCTCGTAGTGCTCGAGATCGGCGGTGCCGAGGATCAGCGGCTCGTCGTCGACGTAGAGCTTCATCAGCTTGGCGTCGGGGACGTTGACGATCGTCTGGCCGGTGCGGGCGAAGCCGTAGGCGGCCTCCGCGTGCCGGATCTCCCATGTCTCGTGGAAGCCGTTGACGAAGGTGCCGTGCGCGAACGCGTCGCGCCCCTCCTCGGGGTTGCCGCGCATGCCGAGGTAGCCGTTGGCCACCGTGAACAGCGTCTCGGTCACGCCGAGGTCGTGGTCGCTGGGCGTCCGCTCGACCAGCCGCCACGGGTCGACGGGGAAGCGCGAGCGGTCCAGCGGGTCGCCGTGGACCTGCCCCCGGCTCACGCGGACGCTCCGTCGGACGAGGCCGGCACGAGCTCGAGCAGGTCGGAGACGACGACGTCGGCGCCGGCGCCGGCCAGCACGTCGTGGCCGGCCCCGCGGTCCACGCCGACGACCAGCGCGAAGCCCCCCGCCGCACCCGCGCGTACGCCGGAGACCGCGTCCTCCACGACCACGGCCGCCTCCCGGGGGACCCCGAGGGTGTCCGCGGCGTGCTGGAAGGTGTCGGGCGCAGGCTTGCCCGGCAGGCCCTCGGCGGCAGCGACGCGACCGTCGACGATCGTCGAGAAGCGGTCCGACAGCCCGGCGGCCTCCAGCACCGCGGGGGCGTTGGCGCTCGAGGAGACGATCGCCAGCGGCGTACCGAGGTCGCGCAGGTGGTCGAGCAGCGCGACCGTGCCGGGGTAGGGGTCGACGCCGTCGCGCTCGAGCACGGCGTTGAAGGCGTCGTTCTTGCGGTCGCCCAGCGTGACCACCGACAGGTCGGTGCCGGACTCGGGCAGCGAGATGCCGCGCGAGGCCAGGAAGTCGCGGACGCCGTCGTAGCGCGGCTTGCCGTCGACGTGGGCGAAGTAGTCGGCGTCGGTGTAGGGCGAGGTGTCCTCGGCGGGGCCGTCGTAGCCTCGGAGGAACTCATTGAACATCTCAGCCCAGGCGCGCATGTGCACCTCGGCCGTGGGCGTGATGACGCCGTCGAGGTCGAAGAGGACGGCGGCGTGGTCGGGCCAGGTCACCGTCGGGGGAGCGGCATGGGATCCAGTCACCCGAAGAGGCTAGGGCGTCGGTGTGCAGCCGCGCAGCCGGAGGGTTGAGACGTGTCGAGAGCGTGAGGGCCGTCGCACGTAGGCTTTCCCCCATGACCGGACCCGACAGCACCCCTGACCTCAAGCCCCGCTCCCGCGACGTCACCGACGGTCTCGAGCGGGCCGCGTCGCGAGGGATGCTGCGGGCGGTAGGCATGGGCGACGAGGACTGGGAGAAGCCGCAGATCGGCGTCGCGTCCAGCTGGAACGAGATCACCCCCTGCAACCTGTCGCTGGACCGGCTGGCCAAGGCGGTCAAGAACGGTGTGCACGCCGCCCAGGGCTACCCGCTGGAGTTCGGCACCATTTCGGTCTCCGACGGCATCTCCATGGGCCACGAGGGCATGCACTTCTCGCTGGTCTCCCGCGAGGTCATCGCCGACTCCGTCGAGGTCGTGATGAACGCCGAGCGCCTCGACGGCTCGGTGCTGCTGGCGGGCTGCGACAAGTCGCTGCCCGGCATGCTGATGGCCGCCGCCCGCCTGGACCTGGCCAGCGTCTTCCTCTACGCCGGCTCGATCATGCCCGGCCAGGTCGACGGCAAGGACGTCACGATCATCGACGCCTTCGAGGCCGTCGGCGCCTGCCTGGCCGGCAGGATCAGCCGCGACGAGGTCGACCGCATCGAGCGCGCGATCTGCCCCGGCGAGGGCGCCTGCGGCGGCATGTACACCGCCAACACGATGGCCGCCGTCGGCGAGGCGCTCGGCATGTCGCTGCCCGGGTCGGCCGCCCCGCCGGCCGTCGACCGTCGCCGCGACGGCTTCGCCCACCGCTCAGGCGAGGCCGTGGTGAACCTGATCGCGAAGGGCATCACCGCCCGCCAGATCATGACGATGGAGGCCTTCGAGAACGCCATCACCGTGGTGATGGCGCTGGGTGGTTCCACCAACGCCGTGCTGCACCTGCTCGCGATCGCCCGCGAGGCCGAGGTGCCCCTGAGCATCGACGACTTCAACCGCATCGGCGACAAGGTGCCGCACCTCGGCGACCTCAAGCCGTTCGGCAAGTACGTCATGAACGACGTCGACAAGATCGGCGGCATCCCCGTGGTGATGAAGGCGCTGCTCGACGCCGGCCTCATGCACGGCGACGCGCTGACCGTCACCGGCAAGACGCTCGCCGAGAACCTCGCCGACCTGAACCCGCCGGCGCTCGACGACGACGTCATCCGCTCCTTGGAGCGCCCGATCCACAAGACGGGCGGCCTGACCATCCTCAAGGGCTCGCTGGCCCCCGACGGCGCCGTGGTGAAGTCGGCCGGCTTCGACGAGACCGTCTTCGAGGGCACCGCCCGGGTCTTCGACGGCGAGCGTGCCGCGATGGACGCGCTGGCCGAGGGCAGGATCGTGGCCAACGACGTCGTGGTCATCCGCTACGAGGGCCCCAAGGGCGGCCCCGGCATGCGCGAGATGCTCGCCATCACCGGAGCCATCAAGGGTGCCGGCCTCGGCAAGGACGTCCTGCTGCTCACCGACGGACGCTTCTCCGGCGGCACCACCGGCCTGTGCGTCGGGCACATCGCCCCCGAGGCCGTCGACGGCGGCCCGATCGCGTTCGTCCGTGACGGCGACAAGATCACCCTCGACGTCCTCAACCGCACCCTCGAGGTCGAGCAGGGCGAGGACTGGGACTCCCGCAAGGAGGGCTGGGCCCCGAACCCGCCGAAGTACACCAAGGGCGTCCTTGGCAAGTACGCCAAGATCGTCTCCTCCGCCGCCCACGGAGCCGTGACGGGCTGACCGGCGCACCGCCCTCCCCGCCGAGACGTCGCTCGCGCACGGCCGAGACGTCGCTGACGCACGGCCGAGAGGTCACTCGCGCACGGCCGAGAGGTCGGCGCCGCACGCCGGCGCCGGTCAGTGCACGACGTCGAGCACCTGCAGCGTGACCCCGCTGGCGGACGCCGCGTGCTCGACCAGCTCGAGCTTGACCTTCTCGCCGGGGTCGGCGAACAGCCTCTTGCCCGTGCCCAGGACGAGCGGGAACACGAGCAGGTGCAGCCGGTCGACCAGCCCGGCGGAGAACAGGCCCTGGGACAGGGTGGCCGACCCGTGCACGTAGATCGGGCCGTCGCCCTCGTCGGTCCGTGCCTTGAGAGCGGCGACGTCGTCGAGAGAGCGCAGCACGTGGGTGTTGTTCCAGTCCGAGCCCTGCAGCGTCGAGGAGACGACGTACTTCGGCATCGCGTTGTAGGCCTCGAACTCCTCCATCGAGGGCCACACCGGGGCGAACTCGTCGTGGGAGACCCGGCCGAGCAGCAGCGCACTGGCCTCCTCCTGCTCGCGGCCCTTGATGTCGTAGGCCGCCTCCTCGAACGGGACCTCCGAGAAGGTCCAGCTCGGGTCCTCCATGACGCCGTCCAGGGTGATGAACTCGGTGACGATCAGCTTCCTCATGAAGGGGTCAGACCGGTCGGCGCGCCGGAACTCATCGGCTCACCACGTGTCGACCGGCCGTCCGCTGCCCCTCAGGCGTCCGTCACGATCAACAGCGTCGAGCAGCCGTGCCAGCACCCCGCGGGTCTCGGCCGGGTCGATGACGTCGTCGATCTCGAAGACGCGGGCGACCTCCAGCGCCGTCGAGCTCGCCTGGGCGTACGCCGTCAGCTCCCGCAACCGCGCCTCACGCTGCTCCTCGTCCTCGATCGCCTCGAGCTCGCGGCGCATCGAGAGCCGTACCGCCCCCTCGAGCCCCATCGCGCCGAGGTGCGCGCCAGGCCACGCCAGTGTCATGAGCGGCTCGTGGGTGCTGCCCCCGAGCATCGCCTGGGCACCGAGGCCGTAGCCGCGCCGCAGCACCACGCCGACCAGCGGCACCTCCATCCGCGCCGCGGCGACCAGCAGCCGCGAGGTGTGGCGGACCAGCCCGGTGCGCTCCGCGTCGGCGCCGACCATCATCCCGGGGGTGTCCACCAGTGAGACGACCGGGAAGCCGTGGGCGTCACAGAGCTGGAGGAAGCGGGCGGCCTTGTCGCCGGCGTCCGCGGTGATCGCGCCCGCCCAGTGCCGGGTGTCGTTGCCGAGGACCCCGACGGTGCGGCCCTCGATCCGGCCGAGCGCGGTGAGCAGCTCGGGGGCGAAGGCAGGTCGCAGCACCGTCACCGAGTCCTCGTCGCAGATCGTCTCGACGATCGGCAGCAGCTCGTAGGCGGTGCGCTCGCCCTCGGGCACGGCGTCGCGCAGCGGTGCCTGGTCCGGCGCGGTCCAGCCCGCCGAGCGACCGAGGAAGTAGCCGATGAGCTCGCGCGCGGTCCCCACGGCGTCGTCGGTGGTGACGTCGACGACCCCGTTGGCCTCCATCACCTCGATCGGCCCGACGTCGGCGGCGGCGACGTCGCCGAGGCCGCCGCCCGCGATCATCGCGGGGCCGCCCATGCCGAGGGAGGCGCGCTCGGTGGCGACGACGAGGTCGGAGCAGCCGGCGATGACCGCGTTGCCCGCGAAGCAGTTGTCCTCGACGACCGCGATCCGCGGCACCCGGCCCGAGAGCCGCGCCCACGCCGCGAACGTCGTCACGTCCAGGGCCGAGACCAGCGGGATGTCGGTGTCCCCGGGCCGCCCACCCCCGCCGGCGGCGAAGAACACGGTCGGCAGCCCGAGCCGCTCGATGACGTCGATGAGACGGTCGGTCTTGCGGTGGCCCCGCATCCCCTGGGTGCCGGCCATGACGAGGTAGTCGTAGGACATCACGGCGACCTGCTGCCCGTCGATGGTGGCGAGCCCGCCCACGATCCCGTCGGCCACGCTGCGGTCCAGCAGTTCGTCGAGGGGGCGGCGCTGGGCCTGGGCTGCAGTCACGAAGCGCCCGTACTCCACGAAGGAGCCCTCGTCGACGAGCGCCGCGAGGTTCTCCCGGGCGGTGCGACCGCCGCGCGCGTGCAGCCTCTCGACGGCCTCGGGGCGGGCGGAGTCCTCGGTCAGGGCCCGCCGTGCGAGCACCTCCAGCAGCTCGGGACGGATGCTCATGCGGGGAGCATGCCACCTGCCCGGCCGTGCGCCCGTGACCTCTCGGCCGTGCGCCGGTGACCTTTGGGCCGTGCGCGAGTGACGTCTCGGCCGTGCGCGGGTGACGTCTCGGCGGGGCGGACGGGGTAGACATGCGCCGTGAGCACGCACCCCCGCCGAGCAGCCGCCGAACTCGACGCAGCCGACCTCGACGCAGCCACTCTCGACGCCGCGGACCCGTTGGCGCACCTGCGCGAGAGGTACGTCGGCAGCGAGACCTCCCTGGTCTACTTCGACGGCAACTCGCTGGGCCGCCCGCTGCGGGTCACGGCCGAGCGGCTCGCGCCCTTCGTCGAGGCCGAGTGGGGCGGTCGGCTGATCCGCGGCTGGGACGAGTCCTGGATGGAGCTCCCGCTGGTCGTCGGCGACGAGATCGCTGCGGCCTGCCTGGGCGCGGCGCCCGGCCAGACCACGGTCGGCGACTCCACGACCGTGCTGCTCTACAAGGCGCTGCGGGCGGCCTGCGCGCTGCGGCCGGGCCGGCACGAGCTGGTGCTGTGCCGCGACGACTTCCCGACCGACAGGTACGTCGCCGCGTCGGTCGCGCGGGAGCTCGGGCTGAGCC
Source organism: Nocardioides sp. REDSEA-S33_B3 (assembly GCA_001627335.1). Classification (GTDB taxonomy): domain Bacteria; phylum Actinomycetota; class Actinomycetes; order Propionibacteriales; family Nocardioidaceae; genus Nocardioides. Next base: position 30,498 of record LUPK01000053.1, read on the forward strand.
TGCGGTGGGTCGAGGTCGACCCTGCCGGCGGCGTCTCCACCGAGGACTTGGCGGCCGAGCTCTCCGGGGACACCGCGGTCGTCCTGCTCAGCCACGTCGCCTACCGCTCGGCCTGGCTCGCCGACGCCGAGGGGATCACCCGGGCCGCTCGCGACGTGGGCGCGGTCGTGCTCTGGGACCTCTCGCACTCGGTCGGCTCGGTGCCGCTGGCCCTCGACGACTGGGGCGTCGACCTGGCCGTCGGCTGCACCTACAAGTACCTCGGCGGCGGCCCCGGGTCGCCCGCGTTCGTCTACGCCGCCGAGCGGCACCACCACGTGCTCGACCAGCCGGTGACGGGCTGGATGGGCCACGCCGACCCGTTCGCGATGGGGCCGGACTGGACCCCGGCCCCGGGCATCCGCCGGATGATCTCGGGCACCCCGCCGATCGTGGGGATGCTGGGGCTGCGCGACACGGTCGCCACGATCGCCGAGGTCGGCATGGAGGCGGTGCGCGCCAAGTCCGTGTCGCTGACGTCGTACGCGATCGGGCTGGCCGACGACCTGCTCGCGCCCCTCGGCGCGGAGGTCGCCTCGCCCCGCGACCCCGGTCTGCGCGGCGGGCACGTCACGGTCGACCATCCCCGCATGCGGGAGGTCGTCGCGAGGCTGTGGGAGCGCGACGTCATCCCCGACTACCGCGACCCCGGTGGGCTGCGGATCGGCCTGGCCCCGCTGTCGACCTCCTTCGCCGAGGTGGAGGAGGGAATGCGCGCGGCCGCCGAGGTGCTGGCCTCCTCGTGAGCACCCACGACGGTGGTCGAGCAGCGAGCGCCAGCGAGCGGGCGTCGAGACCACCCATCCCCGGCGAGATCAAGGTCCTGATCGCCTCGGCCTTCGTCATCGCGATCGGCTTCGGCCTGATCAGCCCGGTGCTGCCGGCCTACGCGCGCAGCTTCGACGTCGGCGTCGCGGCGGCCTCGGTCGTGGTGTCGATCTTCGCGTTCTTCCGGCTGCTCGGCGCGCCCGGCTCCGGCGTGCTGGTCGCGCGGCTGGGGGAGCGGTGGGTCTACATGACCGGGCTGTGCGTCGTCGCGGCCTCCTCGCTGCTGACCGCCGTGGCGCAGACCTACTGGCAGCTGCTGGTCTTCCGCGGCATCGGCGGGCTCGGCTCGACGATGTTCACGGTCTCGGCGATGGCGCTGCTGGTGCGCCTGGCGCCCCCGACGATGCGTGGACGCGTGTCGTCGGCCTACGCCAGCTCCTTCCTCATCGGCGGCATGCTCGGCCCCGTCCTCGGGGGCCTGATGGCCGGGTTCGGACTGCGCGTCCCCTTCGTCGCGTACGCCGTCGCGCTGGTCGTCGCGGCGCTGGTGGTCGGGGTCCGGCTGTCCGGCGCCAGCCTGCGGCCCGACCCGACCGCGACCCCCGCCCCGCCGATGCGGCTGGGGGAGGGGCTGCGGGACTCGGCGTACCGCGCCGCGCTGGCCTCGGCGTTCGCCAACGGCTGGGCCAACTTCGGCGTCCGCGTGGCGGTGGTCCCGCAGTTCGCGGTGGCGGTCCACGACGACACCTGGGTCGCCGGTGTGGCGCTCGCGGTGGCGGCGGCGGGCACGGCGTCGAGCCTGCAGTTCTCCGGGAGGGTGGCGGACTCGGTGGGTCGCCGGCCGATGGTGCTGGCCGGTCTGGCGACCACGGCGGTGACGTTGGGGCTGATGGGCTTCAGCGAGAGCCTGTGGGTGCTGCTGGGGCTCTCGGCCGTCTCCGGGTTCGGCGCGGGCATGGTCAACCCCGGCCAGCAGGCGACCGTCGCCGACGTCATCGGCAACGAGCGCAGCGGCGGCACGGTGCTCAGCACCTTCCAGATGGCGCAGGACGGGGGCGCGATCCTCGGGCCCGTCCTCATCGGCGTGGTGGCCGACCGGGCCGGCTTCGAGGCCGCCTTCGTCGTGACCGGGCTGGTCAGCCTCGTGGCGCTCCTGCCGTGGCTGGTGGCTCGGGAGACCCTCCAGAAGGAGACCCAGGAGCCGGTAGGCGACGGTCCAGCCACCCGATGAGCGCCATGACGCCGAGGATGAGCAGCGTGATCACGACCGAGGTGACGGCCACCGAGACGGCCCCTTCCTCGCCGACGTCGAGGAACGGGTAGGGGCACCACCCGCTCGACGCCCCGACCGTCGGCGAGGTCGAGGGGGCGGGCGTAGCGGAACCTGGCATGGCTGGACCGGGCGGGGCTGGACACAGGGGGCACCGTCCTGGCGCGATGCTCGCTCACGGAGCCCTGGGGAGCGGGCGCGCCGGTCGTGACGCTAGCGCTGCTGGGGCATCCGTGGGGGGAAGCGCTGGCGCCGTTGGCCGCGGACCGGCAGGGTGGAGGGCGTGATCTCCTCGGCCGACAAGCACCTGCTCCCGGACGTCGACGTGGACGCGGCCGTCCAGGAGGGCCTGGGGGACTGGCGCCCGCTCTTCGGCGTGCTGGCGGCCCGCTTCGACACCGGCGACTTCGCCACCGGGGCCCGCCTGGTCGCCGAGGTCGCGGGGCTCGCCGACGCCATGGACCACCACCCCGACGTCGACCTGCGCTACGGCTTCGTCGAGGTGCGCACGTGGAGCCACGACGTCGGCGGCATCACCCGGCGCGACCTGCGACTGGCCAGGGCGGTCTCCCAGGTGGCCGCCGAGCTGGAGGTGAGCGCGACGCCGGCGCGGCTGCAGTCGGTGGAGTGGGCGCTCGACACCTGGGACCTCACCGAGGTCAAGCCCTTCTGGGCCGCGGTGCTCGGCCTGCAGGAGGCCGACGACGACGCCATCGACCCCGGTGGCCGGTGGCCGTCGGTGTGGTTCCAGCCCACCGAGCAGCACCCCGGGGTGCACCTGGGTGGACCCCGGCAGCGGTGGCACGCAGACGTGCGGGTGCCGCCGGAGGCGGTCGAGGAGCGGATGGCGGCCGTCATCGCGGCGGGCGGCCGGTTGGTCAGTGACGACCACGCTCCGGCGTACTGGGTGCTGGAGGACGCTCAGGGCAACCGGGCCTGCCTGACGACGTGGCTGGGGCGTGGCCCCGGTCCGGCAGCGTGACGGCTCACATCTCGGGACGCGTGTCTCGGATGCTGAGACGAGCGGGACTCGCGGGTGACGCGCGTGGACGGTCGGGATACCTTTGCTGCATGCGCCAGGACCTTCTCGTACGCACGCGACGCGTGGGCTGAGACCGACCCCGTCCGGCCAGCGCGTCGTCCCCTCGTAGCCTTCAGGGCCGAGGGGCTTTTTTGTGGGGTCAGCCCGGTGGCCCGCCGGTCGCCAGGGCGCAGACAGGAGCAGTGAGAGGAAATGAGCAGGTCATGAGCGAGATCACCGGCGCGCAGAGCCTGGTCCGGTCGCTGGAGGCGGCTGGGGCCGACGACATCTTCGGCATCCCCGGCGGCGCCATCCTCCCGGCGTACGACCCGCTGATGGACTCCTCCATCCGCCACATCCTGGTCCGCCACGAGCAGGGCGCCGGCCACGCCGCGCAGGGCTACGCCGCCGCCACCGGCCGCGTCGGCGTGTGCATGGCGACCTCCGGCCCGGGCGCGACCAACCTGGTCACCCCGATCGCCGACGCCTACATGGACTCCGTCCCGATGGTGGCCGTCACCGGCCAGGTCGGTGCTTCGATGATCGGCACCGACGCCTTCCAGGAGGCCGACATCCGCGGCATCACGATGCCGATCACCAAGCACAACTTCCTGGTCACCGACCCCGCCGACATCCCGCGCACCGTCGCCGAGGCCTTCTACATCGCCTCGACCGGCCGCCCCGGCCCGGTGCTGGTCGACGTCGCGAAGTCCGCGCTGCAGTCGATGACCACCTTCTCGTGGCCCACCGAGCTCTCGCTGCCCGGCTACCGCCCGGTGACCAAGCCGCACTCCAAGCAGATCCGCGAGGCCGCCCGGCTGATCCTCGAGGCCCGCAAGCCCGTGCTGTACGTCGGCGGCGGCACGATCCGCTCCGGCGCGAGCCGCGAGCTGAAGGTGCTGGCCGAGCTGACCGGCATGCCGGTCGTCACCACGCTGATGGCGCTGGGGGCCTTCCCCGACAGCCACCCGCAGCACCTCGGCATGCCCGGCATGCACGGCACCGTGGCCGCGGTCGCGGCGCTGCAGAAGAGCGACCTGATCATCAGCCTCGGTGCCCGCTTCGACGACCGCGTCACCGGCAACCTCGACTCCTTCGCGCCGAACGCCCAGGTCATCCACGCCGACATCGACCCGGCCGAGATCGGCAAGAACCGGCACGCCGACGTGCCCATCGTGGGCGACTGCCGCGAGGTGATCTCCGACCTCGTCGTGGCGCTGCAGGCCGAGCAGGACGCCGGCCACACCGGCGACTACGAGCAGTGGGTCTCCTGGCTGGCCGGGCTGAAGAAGCGCTACCCGCTGGGCTACGAGCCGCCCGCCGAGGGCCTGGCTCCGCAGTACGTCATCGAGCGGCTCAGCAAGATCGCCGGCCCCGAGGCGATCTACACCTCCGGGGTCGGCCAGCACCAGATGTGGGCCGCGCACTTCGTGGACTACGAGAACCCGCGCACCTGGATCAACTCCGGCGGCCTGGGCACCATGGGCTTCTCGGTGCCCGCGGCCATGGGCGCCAAGGTCGGCTGCCCCGACACCACGGTGTGGTCGATCGACGGCGACGGCTGCTTCCAGATGACCAACCAGGAGCTGGCCACCTGCGCGATCGAGAACATCCCGATCAAGGTGGCGGTCATCAACAACGAGTCGCTGGGCATGGTCCGGCAGTGGCAGACGCTCTTCTACAACGAGCGCTACTCCAACACCAACCTCCAGCGCCACGGCGGCCCCGTGCGCATCCCCGACTTCGTGAAGCTGGCCGACGCCTACGGCTGCGTGGGCCTGGCGTGCGACTCCGCCGACGACGTCGACGCCACGATCGAGAAGGCCATGGAGATCGACGACGTGCCCGTGGTCGTCGACTTCCGCGTCCACCGCGACGCGATGGTGTGGCCGATGGTGGCCGCCGGCACCAGCAACGACGAGATCAAGTACGCCCGGGACCTCGCGCCCGAGTGGGAAGAGGACGAGCTCTGATGTCGAAGCACACCCTCTCGGTCCTGGTCGAGGACCAGCCCGGCGTCCTGACCCGGATCGCCGGCCTGTTCTCCCGCCGCGGCTTCAACATCGAGAGCCTGGCCGTCGGCCCGACCGAGCACGAGGGCATCTCGCGGATGACCATCGTGGTCAACGTCGAGCAGTCCCCGCTGGAGCAGGTGACCAAGCAGCTCAACAAGCTGGTCGAGGTCATCAAGATCGTCGAGCTCGACCCGACCGCCTCGGTCCACCGCGAGCTGGTGATGGTCAAGGTCGCCGCGACGACCGAGACCCGGGGCCAGGTCCTCGACACCGTCCAGCTCTTCCGCGCCAAGGTGGTCGACGTGGCCCCCGACGCGGTCACGGTCCAGATCACCGGCAACGCCGGCAAGATCGCGGACTTCCTGCGCATCGTGGAGCCCTTCGGCATCCGCGAGCTCGTGCAGTCCGGCATGGTCGCGATCGGCCGGGGCTCCCGGTCGATCTCCGAGCGCAGCCTGCGCCCGGTCTCCGTGCCCGCCCCGACCGCGGCCTCCGCGGTCGGCTCCTGATCCACCTCGCAAGACCGCACAGACTTCCCAAGACGCAGCACCCAACAAGAAGGAGAAGCCCTCGTGGCTGAGATGTTCTACGACGACGACGCCGACCTGTCCCTGATCCAGGGCAAGAAGGTCGCCGTGATCGGTTACGGCAGCCAGGGTCACGCGCACTCGCTCTCCCTGCGCGACTCCGGTGTCGACGTCCGCATCGGCCTGCAGCCGGGCTCGAAGAGCCGCGCCAAGGCCGAGGCCGAGGGCCTGAAGGTCATGACCCCCGCCGAGGCGGCCGCCGAGGCCGACGTGGTCGTCATCCTCGCCCCCGACCAGCACCAGCGGAAGCTCTACGCCGACGAGATCGCCTCGAACCTCGAGGCCGGCAACACCCTGGTCTTCGGCCACGGCTTCAACATCCGCTTCGGCTTCATCACCCCGCCGAGCGACGTCGACGTCTTCATGGTCGCCCCCAAGGGCCCCGGCCACCTCGTGCGCCGTGAGTACGTCGACGGCCGCGGCGTGCCCGTGCTCGTCGCCGTCGAGCAGGACGCCTCCGGCGACGCCTGGCCGCTCGCGCTGTCCTACGCCAAGGGCATCGGCGGCCTGCGTGCCGGCGGCATCAAGACCACGTTCACCGAGGAGACCGAGACCGACCTGTTCGGTGAGCAGGCCGTCCTGTGCGGTGGCGCCTCACAGCTGATCATGTACGGCTTCGAGACCCTGACCGAGGCCGGCTACCAGCCCGAAGTCGCCTACTTCGAGTGCCTCCACGAGCTCAAGCTCATCGTCGACCTGATGTACGAGGGCGGCATCGCCAAGCAGCGCTGGTCGGTCTCCGACACCGCCGAGTTCGGCGACTACGTCTCCGGCCCCCGCGTCATCGACGAGCGGGTCAAGGAGAACATGAAGGCCGTGCTTGAGGACATCAAGAACGGTGCCTTCGCCGAGCGCTTCATCGGTGACATGGACAACGGCTCGCCGGAGTTCACCAAGTTCCGCGAGCAGGGCGAGCAGCACCCGATCGAGAAGACCGGTCGCGAGCTGCGCAAGCTCATGGCGTGGGTCAAGAGCCACGACACCGACTACGTCGAGGGCACCGCCGCCCGCTGATCCGCTGCTCCTCCCGCCGGTCGAGGTGCGAGGAGCGCGCGACGAGCCACGAGACCCCCTGCCCCGTGCAGGGGGTCTCGTGCGTCGTACGCCGGCGTGTCCCGGCGACTGGAGGGTCTGTCGTGACCCCCTTTCACTGCACATCCTCCGGTCGGCACACCGCCGTCCACAGCGGCCGCTGAGGGTCCTGCGCGCGGCGGCATGCCCGACCACCATCGGCGCATGGATGCGATCGAGCGGCTGCTGCGTCGTCAGGCCGGGGTGGTCTCGCGCCGGCAGGTGCTGGACGCGGGGATGAGCGAGGTGCTCGTCGCCCGGCGGGTGCGACGTCGCGAGTGGGTGCGACTGGCCGACGGCGTGTACGTCGACCACACCGGCCAGCTGACGACGGCCCAGGCGGAGTGGGCGACCCTGCTGCGACACCCGGGATCGGTGCTGGCCGGCCGGTCGGCACTGCGCGCGGGTGGGCTGCGAGGTGCCACCGGGCAGGACCGGGCGCGGCGCATCGTCGAGATCGCTGTCCCGCATGGTCGCCGGCTCGACGCCGACCCCGGGGTGAGCGTGGTGAGGGCTGTGACATGCGACTGGAGGGTGTGTCGTGAACCCCTCTCACGACACACCCTCCGGTCCGGCAGCGGCGGCGTCGGGCGGCTACTTCACCTCGGAGCGCAGCATCCGCCAGGAGCCGACGGCGAGCGGCAGCACCAGCCAGAGCAGCGAGGTGACGCCGAGCTGGGCCCAGTACTCCCCGGTGTTGCTCCAGCCCTCGAAGAGCGCGCCCTGGGTGTAGTTGAAGTCCACCCACGGCTGCAGGTCGGCGAACCACGGCTGTGCCGCGGCCAGGGTGAAGGTCAGGCCGGTGAGCACGTAGACGTAGACCAGGTAGCCCACGAGAGCGGCCGGCGAGGAGCGGAGCACGACGCCGAGCATGAAGCCGATCAGCACCCCGAGGACGTTGGCCAGCACGATGGCGCCGAAGTCGGAGACGCTGATGTCCCACACCACGTCGGTGCCGTTGAGCGCGGAGCCGACGAGGTTGCCCAGGGCGCCGACGACGGCGGCGACCAGCATGCCGACGACCGCGACCACCAGGGCGTTGACCGTCTTGGCGGCAAGCACGCGGCCACGGTGGGGGACGAGAGTGAAGGTGGTCAGCCCGGTGCGCTGGCTCCACTCCGAGGTGACCGAGAGGATCGCGATGACCGGCAGGATGATCGCCATCGGGATCCCGACCGCGCCGGCGAAGGACCCGTAGGTCACCTCGTCCTCGGGCGCCCACAGGACGACCGCGGCGCTGGCGAGTGCCGACAGGATGCCGACCGAGGCCATCAGCCAGAGGCCGGAGCGGGTGTCGAACATCTTGCGCATCTCGACCTTGAGCAACCGGGCGAACGGGATCGGCGGCGGGGCCGGGCGGTCGGCGTACGACGACGCAGTGGCGGGCGCGCTCGCGGCGGCGGACGGCGTGGTGAGGGTGGTGGACATCAGGCGGCCTCTCGCTGGGTGTCGGCGGTGAGCTGGAGGAACATCTCCTCGAGGCCGGCGCCGTCGGCGGCGCGGAGCTCGAGCAGGGGGAGTCGGGCCTCGAGGGCCACCTGGCCGGTGACCGCCAGAGAGGCGTCGGTGCGCAGGCCGGCGGCGGGGTCGGCGGGGTCGACCCGCTCGACGGTCCAGCCGGCCTGCTGGAGCGCAGCGGTCAGGGTGCCGACCTCGGCGGCCCGGACGAGCGTGCGGTCGTCGTGCAGCAGCTCCTCCTTGGTGCCCTGGGCGACGACGCGGCCCTGGCCGATGACGACGATGTCGTCGGCGATGACCTCGATCTCGTGCAGCAGGTGCGAGGACAGCAGCACGGTGCCGCCGCGGGCGGCGTGGTCGCGCAGCAGGTCGCGCATCCACCGGATGCCGGCGGGGTCCAGCCCGTTGGCCGGCTCGTCGAGCACCAGCACGGCCGGGTCGCCGAGCAGGGCGGTGGCCAGGCCGAGACGCTGGCGCATCCCGAGGGAGTAGTCGCGCACCCGGCGCTTGGCCTCCTCGGGGGTGAGGGAGACCAGGTCGAGCATCTCCTCGACGCGGGCCCGGGGGAGGCCCATGGTCTCCTGGGCGACGCGCAGCACCTCGCGACCGGTGCGGCCGGCGTGCTGGGCGGAGGCGTCGAGGAGGACGCCGATCTCGCGGCCCGGGTCCGGCAGGTCGGCGTACCGACGGCCCAGGACGGTGGCGGTGCCGGTCGTGGCCGGCGTGAGGCCGGCGAGGATGCGCAGCGAGGTCGACTTGCCGGCGCCGTTGGGGCCGAGGAAGCCGGTGACGCGCCCGGGGCGGGCGGTGAACGAGACGTGGTCGACGGCGAGGTGCTCGCCGTAGCGCTTGGTGAGCTCGAGGAGTTCGATCATGGCCCCGAGCCTCGTGCCGGGAGGGGGTCGCGCACATCGGGGAGCGCCTCCCACTCGCCCCCCGGTCCGACCCCGAGGTGACCCTGAGGGCGACCCCGACGCCGCGTGCATCCCCTGTGTCCGAACTGTGGCGCAACCGTGGCTCGCGGCCCGGAATGCGGTGTCCGACTCGCCCGTTGTGAAGGACGTGAGGATCGATATCTGGAGCGACGTCGTCTGCCCGTGGTGCTTCGTGGGCAAGCGCCGTCTGGAGGCCGCGCTGGCCGAGTTCGAGCACGCCGACCGGGTGGAGGTCGTCTACCGCTCCTTCCAGCTCGACCCGAGCGCCCCGCAGCACGGTCACGAGCTGACCACCCCGGTCCTGGCCCGCAAGTACGGCCGCACCGAGGACGAGATGCGCCAGATGCAGCAGCAGCTCACCGAGCTCGCCGCCGTCGAGGGGCTCTCCTTCCGGTTGCTCGAGACCGTGCACACGCGCACGATCGACGCGCACCGGCTGCTGCACCTCGCGCTGGCCGAGGGCGGCCTCGCGCTGCAGGCCACGCTCAAGGAGTCGCTGCTGTCGGCGTACTTCGAGGACGCCCAGGACGTGGGGGACCACGAGGTGCTGCGGCGCGAGGCGCTGTCGGCGGGCCTGGACCCCGAGCGGGTCGACGAGGTGCTTGCGGGCGAGGAGTTCGCCGACGCCGTGGTCGCGGACATCGACGCCGCGATGGACCTCGGGGTCAGCGGCGTGCCGTTCTTCGTGGTCGACCGGCGCTACGGCATCTCGGGCGCCCAGCCGACCGAGGTGTTCTCCCAGGTGCTCACCCAGGCCTGGGCCGAGTCGCACCCGCCGGTCGAGGTCGTCGCCGGCGGGGACACCTGTGGGGTCGACGGCACCTGCTGAGCCGCTGACCGATCAGTCAGGCTCCGCCGGCTGGTCCAGGTCGACCACGCGACCGACGCCCACCTCCTCGAGGAACCGTCGGTCGTGGCTGACGACCACCAGCGCCCCGCGATGCGCCGCGAGCGCGGTCACCAGGGCGTCGTACGACGGCAGGTCGAGCTTGTTGGTGGGCTCGTCGAGCATCAGCAGGGCCGGCGTGGGGTCAGCGAGCCCTCGAGCGGGATGCTGCCGGCGGTGACGCGCCCGCGGGCGTCGGAGTGCTGGACGACGACGCGGGGGGTGTGCGCGAGGCGCTTGGTCTTGCCCGAGCCCATGGCGGTCCAGAAGCCGACCCGCCCGTCCTCCAGCGGCACGACCCAGACGGGGCTGCTCACCGGGTCGCCGGCGCGGCGGAAGGTGGTGAGCGCCAGGTACGTGCCGGCGGCGAGCTCGTCGCGTGACGTCATGGCGGTCAGCCTGTCAGCGAGCCGGTGACCTCGGCTACCCTGAGCAACGGCACAACGTGGTGCACCTGCTCGTCCCGACCCGCACCACCAGGACCCTCGAGGATCCCCGTGCCATCGCGCCATCCCGTCGTGCTCATCGCCGACGCCCTGAGTCCCGCCACCGTGGCGGCGCTCGGCGACGGCTTCGACGTGCGCCGCTGCGACGGCACCGACCGCGCAGCGCTGCTCGCTGCGGTTGCCGAGGCAGACGCCCTCATGGTGCGGTCCGGCACCCGGGTCGACGCCGAGGTGCTCGCCGCCGCACCCCGGTTGCGGGTCGTCGCCCGCGCCGGGACCGGCCTGGACACGATCGACGTACGCGCCGCGACCGCCGCGGGGGTCATGGTCGTCACCGCCCCGACCGCGAACCTGGTCTCGGCCGCGGAGCTCACGGTCGGGCTGCTGCTGGCGGCCGCCCGTCGCATCCCGCAGGCGCACCAGTCGCTCCGCGAGGGGGAGTGGGAGCGCAGCCGCTTCACCGGCACCGAGCTCGCGGGCAAGACCGTCGGCGTGCTCGGCCTGGGCCGGGTCGGCGTCCTGGTCGCGCACCGCCTGGCGGCCTTCGGCATGCAGGTGATCGCCCACGACCCCTACGTCTCGGTCGGGCGCGCCGCCCAGCTCGGGGTGCGGATGGTCGACCTCGACACCCTGCTCGCCACCTCCGACGTCATCACCGTCCACCTGCCCCGCACCCCCGAGACCCGTGGGCTCGTGGGTGTCGAGGAGCTGCGGAAGGTCAAGCCGTCCCTGCTGCTGGTCAACGCCTCGCGCGGCGGGATCGTCGACGAGGTCGCCCTGCACGCCGCCCTCAAGGAGGGCCGGGTCGCCGCCGCGGGGCTCGACGTCTTCGCCGACGAGCCGTGCCCGGACTCCCCGCTGCTCGACCTCGAGAACGTCGTGGCCACGCCCCACCTCGGTGCCAGCACCCACGAGGCCCAGGAGAAGGCCGGTCTGTCCGTCGCCCGCTCGGTGGCGCAGGCCCTCGCTGGCGAGCTCGTCCCGGACGCGGTCAACGTCCACGGCGGCCTGGTCGCCGAGGCGATCCGGCCCACCATCGGCCTGACCGAGAAGCTGGGGCGCGTCTTCACCGCCGTCGCCGGTGGCGTCGCCCAGTCGCTCGACGTCGAGGTGCGCGGCGAGATCGCCGACCACGACGTGAAGGTGCTCGAGCTGGCCGCCCTCAAGGGGGTCTTCGACGAGGTCGTCGAGGAGCCGGTCTCCTACGTCAACGTGCCCCTGGTCGCGGCCGAGCGCGGCACCGCCTGCCGACTGGTCGTGGAGCGGGAGAGCCCCGACCACCGCAACCTGGTGACCCTGCGCGGCACGCTCGCCGACGGCCGCCAGGTCGCGGTCGGCGGCACCGTCGTGCACGGCCGCGAGCGGCTGGTCGAGGTCGACGGGTACGACGTCGACCTGGCGCTCGCCGAGCACCTGGCCTTCCTCGTGCACCGTGACCGTCCCGGCATGGTCGGCACCGTGGGCGGCATCCTCGGCGAGGCCGGCGTCAACATCGCCGGCATGCAGGTCGCCCGGCAGACCCCCGGCGGCGACGTGCTCGTCGTGCTCGAGGTCGACTCGGCCCTCGACGGCTGCCTGCTGCACGAGATCTCCCTGGCCACCGAGTCCAGCCGCGCCTGCGCCGTACACCTCCCCTGACCCGCCCCCCGGCGTCAGGGCTGGGTCGAGCCGGCGCGTCCTTCCGGAAGGTCGAGCCGGCTCGGCGGGAAGGGTCAGGCGACGAGGACGCGTCCGGGGCGGGCGCGGGTCGGGGAGGCCGGGAGGTCGGCCCACACCGGGGCGAGGCGCTCGACGGCGGCGACCAACTCGGGGGCCGGTCGGGTCCAGGGGATCCGGACGAACCTGTCGAGCCCGCCTTCGGCCGCGAACAGCGGGCCCGGCGTCACACCGACCCCTGCCCGCTCGGCGGCGTCGGCGAGGGCCACCGCGCTGCCCGACGGCAGCTCGCACCACACCGCCAGCCCGCCCCCGGGGCGGATCCAGCGCCACGTCGGCAGGTGCTCGGTCAGCGCACCCAGCAGCACCTCCCGCTGCTCGACCAACCGGGCGAGCTGGTCGGGGAGCACCGGCCCGGAGGCCAGCAGCCGTGCCAGGACCAGCTGCTCAAGCACGGGCGTGCCGAGGTCGAGGCTGAGCCGCGCGCGGGTCAGCCGCTCGGCCAGCCCCGGCGGCACGCGCACCCACCCCAGCCGCAGCCCACCCCAGAACGCCTTGCTGGCGCTGCCGATCGTGATCGCGTCGGGGGAGTACGCCGCGAACGGCCGCGGCATCTCCTGACCGTCCAGCGCCAGCGCCTGCAACGACTCGTCGACGACGGCGACGGTGCCCGCGGCGCGCAGGTGGCCGGCGTACTCCTCACGCTGCTCGTCGGTCATCAGGTGGCCGGTGGGGTTCTGGAAGTCGGGGACGAGGTAGGCCAGTGCCGGGCGCACCTGTCGCAGCTGGGCACCGACGGCGTCGAGGTCCCAGCCCTCGGGGTCGACCGGCGCGCCGACGAGCCGGCCGCCGGCGTTGCGCAGCGCGAGCGTGGCGTTGGGGTAGACCGGGGACTCGACCAGCACCCGGTCGCCGCGGCGGGCCAGCGCCTGCGCCACGATCGCCGCGCCGGACAGGGCCCCTGGGGTGATGATCACCTGCGCCGGGTCGGTCGGCAGCCCGCGCTCCTCGAAGCCCCGCGCGACGGCGGCCTGCAGGTGGGGGAGGCCGGTGGGGAAGTACCCGTGCCCGCCGAGGTACGCCGGCAGCTCGGTCACCGCGTCGGCGTACGCGCTCGCCAGGCCGGCCGGCGCCATCGGGGCGGCGCACCCCAGGTCGATCCCGTCGGGGTGGCCGACGGCGAGCTGGTCGGGGGTCAGCGCCCGGTCCCGGGTGCGGGCGCGGCCGCCGGGCACGCGGGTGAAGGTGCCCGCGCCCTGCCGAGCGACGGCGTACCCGCTCTCGCGCAGCTGGGCGTAGGCACGGGTGACGGTGGTGCGCGAGACGGCGAGCGCGTCGGTCAGCTCGCGCTCGCTGGGCAGCCGTACGTCGGTGCCGATGCGGCCGTCGCCGATGGCGAGCACGAGGGCGTCGGCCAGCCCGGCGTAGGCGGGGGAGCGGTCGAACCCCGCGACCAGCGCGCTGACACGTGCGGCGGAGATGGCCCCGTTGGTCGACGGCGAGGTGGACTGCGTCATGCAGTCCACTGTTCCACGATTGGCTATCGGAGAACAGTCCAATCGCGCGGCACCATCGAGGCATGACCCTGCTCGCCGACCTCGGCCCGCTCGCGCAACTGCGCGCCGGCCGCCTGCCCCGCCGCCTCGTCCAGCTCTACGCGGGCCTGGTGCTCTACGGCGTCTCCCTGGCGATGCTGGTGCGGGCCGGGCTCGGTGCGGCCCCATGGGACGTGCTGCACCTCGGTCTCGCCACGCACCTGCCGATGACGCTGGGCCAGGCGCTGATCCTCACCAGCGTGGTGGTGCTGCTGCTGTGGATCCCGCTGCGCGAGGTGCCGGGCTTAGGGACGGTCTCCAACGCGATCGTGCTCGGCCTGGCCGCCGACGCCACGCTGGCGGTGCTCGACCGCCCTGACGACCTCGCGTGGCGCGGGGTGCTGATGGTCGCGGCCGTGGGTCTCAACGGCCTCGCGACCGCGGCCTACATCGGCGCTCAGCTGGGCCGGGGTCCGCGCGACGGCCTGATGACCGGCCTGCACCGTCGCACCGGCCTCTCCATCCGCCTGGTCCGCACCTCGCTGGAGGTCACCGTCGTCGTCATCGGCCTGCTGCTCGGCGGCACCGCCGGTCTCGGCACGGTGCTCTACGCGCTCGCGATCGGCCCGGTCACCCAGGCCCTACTGCCCTCGTTGGTGGTCGCCCTGCCTGCCGAGCCGTCACTCCCGCACGGCCGAGACGTCACTCCCGCACGCTGCTGAGGCGCGCCGCCGGGGGCCGCCGGGAAGTGCGGGAGCTCAGCGCTTGGTGGCGATGATCGTCGAGGCGTCGGGGGCGACCATGACCTCCACGGCGGTGAAGCGCTCGTCGGTGAGCCACTGCTCGCGCAGGGTGTCCACGCGGCCGTAAGTGATCGGCGGCCACTGCTCGCACGGCGTGAAGTCGTCGAGCACCACGATGCCGCCGTCCTCCACGAGGTCGGCGATCGCGTCGACGCCCACCTCGCCGGGCTGCCCGGAGTCGAGGAAGAGCAGCGAGTAGGGGCCGCGGTCCAGCAGCGTGGACCAGTCGGCTGCCAGCACCTCGACCAGCGGGTCCTCGGCGAAGATCTCCGTCGCCGCCCTCGCCAGCTTGGCATCGAGCTCGGCGGTCACGATCCGCGCCTTCTCACCGCGTACGCCGGAGCGCAGCCAGGCCGTGCCGACCCCGCATCCGGTGCCGAACTCGGCCATCGTGCCGTCGCGGGTCGCGGCCAGCATCGCCAGCAGCCGGCCGGTCTCGTTGCGGCAGAACGACACGTAGCCCGAGCGTCGCGAGACCTCGAAGGCGCGCTCGACGACGGCGGGCAGGTCGGGTGGGGCGCTCACTCGCCAAGTCTCCCATCGCGGGACTCGAGTCCCACATCGTGGACGGATTCCGCAATCCGGTGGCCTGCGTCCGGACAGCGACCTACGCTCGTTCCATCATGCGGAGCATCTTCGTACTTATCGAGTGCCGCGGCGAGGCCCAGCAGGCGTGACCTGCGAGTGAGGCCCCCTCGCCGCGGTGGTCGGCGTTGGTGCGCATCCGGTCTCACACCCCTTTCGCTCGAGAGCAGCCCGGCATCCCCGGTGCTCCTCGGCCCGAGATGACTCCGCGGCGGGTACGCCGGCGCAGCACGCGCGACCCGCTCCTGGTCGGTCCCGACCGTCCGTGCGATCCACGGACAGCTGTCCCCACCGCGGTGTCATCCCCGGTCGACGGCGCACCCCGCGCCACCGGTCCGGGCACGCAACACCCGACACATCCGACACGCGACACCTGGAGACACCGATGTACGACATGTACCCCGAGTGGGGACCCGCCGCCCACAAGCCCGAGAACCCCCGCAGCCGCGAGGCCCTGCAGCGCGCGCTCGACCTGCGGGACAACGGCGGCGAGCGTCCCGACGACAACTAGCGTTCGCCCCATGACTTCTCCCGCCGCCACCGGTTCCGTCCAGCTCGCCGTCATCCCCGGCGACGGCATCGGCCAGGAGGTGACCCCTGAGGCCCTCAAGGTGCTCGAGGTCGCCGCTCCCGCGGGCGTGAAGTTCGAGCAGACCCGCTACGACCTCGGCGCCGAGCGCTACCTCGCCACCGGCGAGGTGCTGCCCGACTCCGTGCTCGGCGAGATCCGCCGGCACGACGCCATCC
The DNA here is from genome assembly GCA_001627335.1 of Nocardioides sp. REDSEA-S33_B3. Taxonomy (GTDB): domain Bacteria; phylum Actinomycetota; class Actinomycetes; order Propionibacteriales; family Nocardioidaceae; genus Nocardioides. The sequence continues at coordinate 46,320 of LUPK01000053.1, forward strand.
TCCTCGGCGCGGTGGGCGGCAAGCCCAACGACCCGAACCTGCCCCCGGGCATCCTCGAGCGTGGCCTGCTGCTGCGGCTGCGCTTCGAGCTCGACCACTACGTCAACCTCCGCCCCTCGCGCATCTTCCCCGGCGTCACCTCGCCGCTCTCGGAGGCCGTGCTCAAGGGCGAGGAGGTCGACTTCGTGGTGGTCCGCGAGGGCACCGAGGGCCCCTACACCGGCAACGGCGGCGCGCTGCGCGTCGGCACCCCGGCCGAGGTGGCCACCGAGGTCAGCGTCAACACGGCGTACGGCGTCGAGCGGGTCGTCCGCGACGCCTTCGCCCGCGCGGAGAAGCGCCCGCGCAAGCACCTCACCCTGGTCCACAAGACCAACGTGCTCGTCCACGCCGGCTCGGTGTGGTGGCGACTGACCCAGGAGGTCGCCGCCGAGCACCCGGACGTCACCGTCGACTACATGCACATCGACGCCGCGATGATCCACATGACGACCAACCCGCAGCGCTTCGACGTGATCGTCACCGACAACCTCTTCGGCGACATCATCACCGACCTCGCCGCCGCCATCACCGGCGGCATCGGGCTGGCTGCCTCGGGCAACGTGAACCCCGACCGCACCGCCCCCTCCATGTTCGAGCCCGTGCACGGGTCGGCGCCCGACATCGCCGGACTGCAGAAGGCCGACCCCACCGCCGCGATCCTCTCGACGGCGCTGCTGCTGGACCACCTCGGTCACCCCGAGGCCGCGGCCACCGTCGAGCGCGCCGTGCTCGCCGACCTCGCCGACCAGGCTGGGCGCGCCGAGGCGGGCGACACCGCCCCCCGGCGTACCTCCGAGGTCGGCGACGCCATCGCCGCGCGCGTAGCCGGCTAGCCCGGACTCCGCACCTGCACCACCGCGACCGCCGGGCACCACGAGGTGCCCGGCGGTCGTGCATTTCCCTGCGCTCTTCCCTGCGCCTTTCCCTGCGCCCTTCCCGTGACCCGCCCGAGACAGAGGTCGACTACCGTGACGCCCATGCAGATCAGCACCACGCCCTCGAGCAGCCCCGTCAGTGACGAGCGGCTGGCCGAGATCCTCGCCAACCCCGGCTTCGGCAACCACTTCACCGACCACATGCTCACGGTCGAGTGGACCCCCGAGCAGGGCTGGCACGCCGCGCGCATCGAGCCCTACGCGCCGCTCTCGATCGATCCCGCCGCGGCGGTGCTGCACTACGCGCAGGAGACCTTCGAGGGCATGAAGGCCTACCGCCACGACGACGGCTCGGTGTGGTCCTTCCGCCCCGAGGAGAACGCCAAGCGGATGGTGCGCTCCTCCCAGCGCCTCGCGCTGCCCGAGCTCCCGGTCGAGGACTTCGTGGCCTGCGTCGACGCCCTCGTCGAGGCCGACCGCCGCTGGGTGCCCGAGGGCGGCGGCGAGAAGAGCCTCTACGTGCGGCCGTTCATGTTCGCCTCGGAGGTCTTCCTGGGCGTGCGTCCGGCCCAGCACGTCACCTTCATGGTCATCGCCAGCCCCGCCGGCGCCTACTTCAAGGGCGGGGTGAAGCCGGTGACGCTGTGGCTCACCGAGGAGTACACCCGCGCGGGCCGCGGCGGCATGGGCGCGGCCAAGACCGGCGGCAACTACGCCTCCTCGCTGGTCGCGCAGCAGGAGGCCATCGCCCAGGGCTGCGACCAGGTGGTCTTCCTCGACGCGCAGGAGGGGGAGTACGTCGAGGAGCTCGGCGGCATGAACCTCTACTTCGTCCACCGCGACGGCCGGGTCGTCACCCCCGAGACCGGCACCATCCTCGAGGGCATCACCCGCGCCTCGATCATCGAGCTGCTCGGCAAGATGGGCCACCAGGTCGAGGAGCGGCGCTTCTCGATCCAGGAGTGGAAGGACGGCGTCGCCTCCGGCGAGATCACCGAGATCTTCGCCTGCGGCACGGCCGCGGTCGTCACCCCGGTCGGCGAGCTGAAGTGGGACGGCGGCTCGGCCCCGGCCGCCCCGGCGGTCGAGGCCGACGACGCGCTGTGGACCCGCGTCCGCAGCCAGCTGGTCGACGTGCAGTTCGGCCGCGCCGAGGACACGTTCGGCTGGATGCACCGCATCTGCTGACCACGGCGCCGACACGGTGACCTCGGTGACGGATCGGCCACGGACTCGTTGTTGAATACGCAGGGGCGCGCACCGCGGCGTACCCCGTCCTCGACCGCCCGCGACGCCCAGGGAGCACCGACGTGTGGACACGACGTGGCCTGCTGACCACGGGCGGGGTGGCAGCGCTCCTCGGCGCGACGGGCACGGCCCTGTCCGGGGCCGTCGACGTGTCCGGGCCGCCGGACTTCACCTTCGTCTCCATGCCGGACTTCCTCAACGCCGACGTGGCCGACCTGTCGGGGCTGCCGACCTGGGACGGTGGGATGAACTCCCACAACCAGTGGTGGCAGCTCGCGATCGACTCCTGCCTGTGGGCGGTCGGCTCGCACAACCCCGACGCGGTCTTCGTCGCCGGTGACCAGGTCGAGGGCCGATGGAACATCGACACCGACGACCGCCGGATCTTCGGCCAGGTCAGCCAGGGCACCGACGAGGTCAGCCTGGCGATGTGCCGCAGTGCGATCACGAAGGCCGGAGAGGTCTACTACGGCGAGTACAAGCGCTTCTTCGCCGAGCGCGGCCTGCCGCTCTACCCCGCTCTCGGCGACCACGAGATCCTCGACGACCGCAGCGGACGCAGGAACGACCGGTGGTCGCCCAAGGGCACGCACAAGGGCCGCCCCGACAACCGCTACTACCTCGTCGACCACGCCAAGTCGGTGTGGGCCGACCACTTCACCCGCACCCCCGATGGTGCGCCGGTGCACCGCAAGCGCCCCAAGGGCAGCCAGCACGAGTTCACCGCCTACGCCGAGTCCTTCGGTGACGTCTTCACCCTGATCACCGTCGACGTCTTCCACCGCCACGAGCGCGGCGTGCGGCTCGGCGTCTTCGACGACCAGCTGCGGTGGATGAAGAAGCAGATCCGCAAGGCCAAGAAGAAGGGCCACGTGGTGGCCGTCCAGGGCCACATCCCCGCGCTCGGGCCCTACCGCGTCTTCGCCTCGGGCAACCTGCACATGCCCGAGGCCGAGAAGTCCCCCTTCTGGCGCGCCATGAAGCGCACCGGTGCCGACTTCTACCTCTGCGGGGAGGTCCACGACGCCACGGCCATCCAGCAGGGGTCGCGGCAGCCCGTGCAGGTAAGCCACGGCTGCACCTACCGCTACGGCTTCGCCTACCTGGTCGGCAAGGTCTGGGACGGCGGCCGCGTGACCCTGGAGTACTACGAGCTCCCGCAGGTCTCGCAGAGCGAGGAGCTCGGCATCTGGGCCACCGACCACGCCAAGCTCGCCCCGAACCGGATCAGCTACACGATGCCGCAGCTGCGCGGTCAGCTGGAGTGGAACAAGGGCGTGGTGCTCAGCCGCACCGAGAAGCTCGGCGTCTACGACCCCGACGACGACCCCTACGCCTACGAGAAGCCGCCGTACGGCCTGCTCGGCAAGGCGCGCAAGGCGCCCCGCCCCGGTCCCTCCTCCTGACCCTCGCCGGTCGAGGTGCCCCCGCTGGTCGAGGTGCGAGGGCGGCCACGCCCGAGCCTCGAGACCCGGTGACCCGACCGCCGACAGCGACCTGCGCTGATCGGCCACCTGCGGCTCGTATCCTCGCCGGGTGACCACCCGCCCGCGTGAGGAGCCCGACGTGCTCGTCGGCGGCTACCGCCTGCTCGCCAAGATCGGCGAGGGCGGCATGGGCGTGGTGCACCTGGCGCGCCGCGGCGACGGCGAGCGGGTGGCGCTGAAGGTGCTGCGCCCGCACGTCGTGGGCGACGAGGACGGCCGGGCCCGGCTGGAGCGTGAGGTCGACTCCCTCTCGAGGGTGCACAGCCGCTGGGTCGCCGAGATCGTCGACGCCGACCCCTGGGCGGCGGTCCCGTGGATCGCGACGCGCTACGTCCCCGGCCTGTCACTGCACGACCACGTGCTGGAGGAGGGGCCGGTGCGCGGCGCCGACCTGCTGTGGTTCGCCGGCTGCCTGGCCGAGGGGCTCGATGCCGTGCACGCCGTGGGGGTGCTGCACCGCGACGTGAAGCCCTCCAACGTGCTGATGGAGGGCCGCACCCCGATCCTCATCGACTTCGGGCTGGCCAAGCTGGCCGACGACCCGCGGATGACCCAGGCGGGGTGGCTGATCGGCACGCCGGGCTACCTCGCGCCGGAGATCCTGCACGGCGACGACGCGACCGAGGCCTCCGACGTCCACGCCTGGGCGGCCACCGTCGCCTACGCCGGCACCGGCCGAGCGCCGTTCGGGCGGGGCCCGTCGGCGGCGGTGATGGACCGGGTGCGCCGCGGGGAGCACGACCTCTCCGGCCTGACCGGTGACCTCGCGCGGGTCGTGGCCGCCGCGCTCGATCCCGAGCCGGAGAACCGACCCGAGCTGTGGGAGGTGCTGGACTGGCTGCGTCCGCAGACGACGAGGGTGCGCCGGGTCGTCCCGCCCCCGCCGGTGCCCCTCGAACGACACGAGCGGTCCGAGCCGGACGAGACGCACCCGTGGCAGCCGGCTGCGACGCCGTACGACGTGACCGCGGTGGCCGGCGCGGAGGACCCGACCGACAGGTGGGAGGGGGAGCGACCCCACGAGCCCGTCGACGGCACCCGGGTGCTGCCGTGGGACGACGACCACGACTGGGCACACGCCGAGCCGGAGCCACGCGCGCCGCTGCTCGAGCGGGCCCGCCGCGCGCTGCTGCTCTCCGTGACCGGTGCGGCGGCCACGGCTGCGGTGGTGGCCGCCCCGCTGCTCACGGTCACCGCGCTGATGCTGGTCGTCTGGCTGCTCCGCAGCGGCTCGATCGCCGCCAGCACGGTGGGGGCTCGACGTCAGGAGCGCGGTCGCCGCTGGTGGGACGGCCCGCGGCTGCTGCTCGGTGCCCCGTTCGACCTCCTCCGCTCGATCCCCTCGACGCTGGTGCTGCAGCTGTGGTCCCTCGGGCTCGCGCTGGCCGCGGGGCTGCTCTGCTACGCCGTCGCCCTCGATGTCCCCTCGACGCTGGGGGTGACCGGCGCGGTGCTGGTCGGCTCGCTGTGGTGGGGCCCGGGCGGCAGCCGGGTGCGCTCACCGGTCGGCCGGGTGGTCCGGCCGCTGTCGAGCACGCTCGGGGTGTGGGCGCTCTCGATGGCGCTCGTGACGGTCATGGTCGCGGGAGCGGCGTACCTCGCCCTCGACGGCGTGGACTGGGCGCCGCTGGACGCCCAGCCGTTCGGGGACGTGTCGATCCCCGTCCTGCAGCGCTGAGCGCTCGACGGCCGGGCCGGATGCTGGGACATCCGTCCTACGATGAGGGCGTGCGTGGTTCACTGGGTGACGTGCAGCACCACCGCATCATCATTCGTTAGCGCGACGAGCACCGCTCGTCGCGCCACCTCTCGTCCGCGAGAGGTTTTTTTGTGCCTGCACACCAGCACAGCCCCGGAGGAGAAGCCCTGATGGACCTGCACGGCGCGTTCCACGTCTACGACACGACCCTGCGCGACGGCGCGCAGCAGGAGGGGCTCAACCTCTCCGTCGCCGACAAGCTGAACATCGCGCGCCAGCTCGACGGTCTCGGGGTGGGCTACATCGAGGGCGGCTGGCCGGGGGCCAACCCGAAGGACACCGAGTTCTTCCGTCGGGCGGTGTCCGAGCTGGACCTGCAGCACGCGAAGCTCGCCGCGTTCGGTGCCACCCGTCGCGCCGGGGTCGCCGCGGCCGACGACCCGCTGGTGGCGGCGCTGCGCGACAGCGGTGCCTCGGTGGTCACGCTGGTGGCCAAGTCGCACGACCGCCACGTCGAGCTGGCCCTGCGCACCACGCTGGAGGAGAACCTCGCGATGGTGCGCGACACCGTCTCCCACCTCGTCGCCGAGGGGCAGACGGTCTTCCTCGACGCCGAGCACTTCTTCGACGGCTACCGCGCGAACCAGGCCTACGCGCTGGAGGTGCTGCGGACGGCGTACGAGGCCGGCGCCGAGGTCGCGGCGCTGTGCGACACCAACGGCGGGATGTTGCCGAGCTGGGTCGGCGACGTGGTCGGCGACGTGGTGTCCAGCACCGGCGGCCGCGTCGGCATCCACTGCCACAACGACACCGGCTGCGCAGTGGCCAACAGCCTCGCCGCCGTCGACGCGGGCGCCACCCACGTCCAGGGCACGATCAACGGGTACGGCGAGCGCACGGGCAACGCCGACCTCATCTCGGTCGTGGCCAACCTCGAGCTCAAGCTGGACCGTCAGGTGCTGCCGCAGGGGCTGCTCGCGGAGGCCACCCGGATCGCGCACGCGGTCGCCGAGGTCACCAACGTGCCGCCCGCGTCGCGTCAGCCGTACGTCGGCACGTCGGCGTTCGCGCACAAGGCGGGTCTGCACGCCAGCGCCATCAAGGTTGACCCGGACCTCTACCAGCACATGGACCCCGCGGGCGTCGGCAACGACATGAGGCTGCTGGTCTCCGACATGGCCGGTCGCGCGTCGATCGAGCTGAAGGGCCGTGAGCTCGGCTTCGACCTGTCCGGTGACCGTGACCTCGTCACCCGGATCACCGAGCGGGTCAAGGTGCTGGAGTCGCGCGGCTACACCTTCGAGGCCGCCGACGCCTCCTTCGAGCTGTTGCTGGTCGAGGAGGTCGAGGGCCACCGCCCGTCGTACGTCGACGTCGAGTCGTGGCGGGTGATCACCGAGACCCAGACCGGTCCGGGCACCGAGGCCATCTCCGAGGCGACCGTGAAGCTCACCGCTGCCGGGGTCCGCTACGTCGTCACCGGTGAGGGCAACGGCCCGGTCAACGCGCTCGACCAGGCGCTGCGCCAGGCCATCGGGCAGGCCTACCCGGAGGTCGCCAAGCTCGAGCTGATCGACTACAAGGTGCGCATCCTCGACCAGGGCCACGGCACCGACGCGATCACCCGGGTGCTGATCGAGACCTCCGACGGCAGCTCCTCGTGGTGGACCGTCGGTGTCGGGCACAACGTCGTCGAGGCGTCCTGGGAGGCGCTGCTCGACGCCGTCACGTTCGGGCTGCGGCGCGCAGAGCAGACGACGGGCCGCTGACGGGGGAGCGGTGAGTCCTGAACCGGTCGCTGGGTCGGTTCGGTTGGTGGCTCACCGCCGGGAGAGGGCCGCGGGTGGGAGCGGTGAGCCTTGAACCGTTCTCGAGGACGTTTCGGGTGACATCTCACCGCCCGCGGCGGCTCTTCGTTGGGAGCGGTGAGTCTTGAACCGTCCGGCAAGTCGGATCGGTTGATGGTGCACCTCCCCGGCGAGCGGGTCAGACCGGACGGCGTGTGAGGATCGGGGGCGTGGCTCGGGTCCGGTACGTCCTCGTCTACCCCTACTCCGGGTTCCGGGACCGGCTCTGGGATGCGGAGCAGCACCCGGACGGCCGCGGTCGGGACCCTGACGTCGATGCGGTGGCGAGAACCTCCAGGCGAGTCTGTGAGGCCTACTCCCGCGGACTCGTCGAGCTGGGCCTGGAGGGCAACCACGGCGAGGTGCGGGTCTTCGTCCATCGTTCTCACCGTGATGACGAGGTCGTGCCGGTCAGCACCTATCTGAAGTGGACCGAGGGTTTCGAGATGGCCCACGTCGGTGTCCCGGTGGGAGCAGGCGCCTGGTCGGAGCAGCGGCGAGCTCGGATGCTGCTCGAGGCGTTCCATGCGGTGATGACCCGCTTCGGGCACGCGCGGGGCTGGCCCCTCGCCGGGCTCGAGCGGTTGCACGACGACTACCTCGACACCGGACTGGACCTCGCCTGGCGAAGCGCCTGGAAGAGCAGCCCCGACAGGCGAACGGAGGCCTGTCTCGATGCGTGGCTGCACGACGACGGGTTCAGCAGGGTGCGCATCCTGCTCCGCGACCGGACGTCCGGTGAGATCGCCGGGTCCTCCGAGGTGGTCGAGGGGCCGGTGGCGGAGGTGGCGCTCAAGCGAGAGTCGAAGACGCTGCGCTGGCGCGACCGCGACACGGTCGAGCTGTCGCTCTCCACGTTTCTCGGCAATCGCACCCCAGTCCCCCTGGTGGCGTCAGTGCCGAGTCTCCACCAGGTCACTCCCTGGCCCGAGCGAGCACCGGTGCGCACGGAGCCCGCCCCTGAGTTCTCGGTCGACCCAGCGTGGTCCGAATGATCCGGGTGCCACAGCGGGTCTCGTAGACGGACAGGCAGAAGTACCCCACAGATCCCGGCCTCAGGCGTGAGTGTTCAGGGGGCAGAGACTTCTGCTTGTCCTCCTACGAGGCCGGATCCGCTTACCGGCCGGTGATCCGGCGGGCGAGGTCCTCCCAGCCGGCCATCAGCCGCTCGACGGGGAACCCGCCCAGCGACATCTGCTGCTCGAGGATCGGGATCTCCAGGGGCGCCAGCAGCGCCGTCGCGAGCACCGGCAGGTCGCCGTCGACTCCGAGCTGCCCCAGCAGGTGCTGCACGTGCATGGCGGTGAACGAGTAGGCCCCGACCGCCCGTGAGCCGGTCGCGCCGGCCGCGCGGATCAGGTCGGCGTGGACCAGGGTGGTCTCGAGCCTGGAGCGTCCGAAGGCGATGAGCCGCTCCCACGGGTCGGCGCCCGGGCCCAGCGGGGGAGGGCCGGAGATGACCGAGGCCTGCCAGGCGGACTCGGAGAAGTCGAGCACCGCAGCCATCAGGCCCTCGCGGGACTCGAAGCGCCGGAAGACGGTCCCCTTGCCGACGCCGGCTGCCGCTGCGACCGCCTCCATCGTCACGCAGCCCACGCCGCGCTCCTCGACCAGCCGGCGCGCAGCGCACAGCAGCGCCTCGCGGTTGCGGGCCGCGTCGGCACGCTCGACCGGCGGCTGGTCGGCCACCGGGAGCAGGAGCGGCTCGGGCATGCCGGTCACCCTAGTGAAGTCGGGCGGCGAGGTCGGACGGAATAGAAGCGGACCGTGGTCCGTTTAGGCCCCGATCGTCCGTCGACCCCCTCAAGAGGAGCTCACCATGACCACTCGTGTCGCCGTCCTCGTCGGCAGCCTGCGCGCCGACTCCGTCAACCGCCGTCTCGCCGAGATGCTGCGCGACCAGGCCCCTGAAGGCGTCGAGCTGCAGCTCGTCGACGGGCTCGGCGACCTGCCGTTCTACAACGAGGAGATCGACACCGACGATGCCGCCTCCGCCGTGCTGGCGCTGCGTGGGGCCGTCGCGTCCTCCGACCGGGTCCTCGCCGTCACCCCGGAGTACAACGGCACCATGCCGGCCGTCCTCAACAACGCGCTGGACTGGCTCTCGCGCCCATACGGCGCCGGCGCCATCGTCGGGAAGCCGTTCGGCGTCATCGGCACCACCCCCACGCCGTACGGCGGCAAGTGGGCCCACGCGGACGCCGCTCGCTCCGCGGGCATCGCGGGCGCCCGCGTCGTGGAGTCGGTCGTCGTCTCCCAGCCGGGAGTCGGTGTCGACGTGCTGACCGACCCCGAGGTCCGCGCCCGGCTGCTCGACGCCCTGCGCCTGCTGGTCGAGGCCGAGGAGGCCCCGGTCGCCGCCTGACCGACCGTCGCTCTCCGCCGAGCCGGCGCAACCTTCCGGAAGGATGCGCCGGCTCGGCGCGGGAATCGGCCCTACATTGGCAGCGTGAGCGAGATCGTCGCGCCCCAGGGGCCCCAGCAGCCCGCGGGGCCCCCGGAGCCCGGGCAGCCCCGGACCTGGGACATCGTCGCCACGACCGTCGAGCTGATCCTCCTGGCGCTGGCCGGGATGGTGTCGTCGTTCGCCGGCCTGATGCTGGTGATGGCGTCGGACTCCTGCGGCACCGGCACCACGGAGTGCAGCACCGGCGTGATCCTCCTCGGGGTCGGCCTCGCCGTCATCGCGCCCTGGGTGGCGCTGCTCGCGATGGGCACGTGGGCGGTGGTGCGTCTCGTCCGCCGCAAGCTCGCGTGGTGGGTGCCGCTGCTCGCGGTCCCGCTCTGGGCACTGGTCTTCGCCCTCGGCGTCGCGGTCACCTTCGCGGGCGTCAGCTGATCGAGCCGGCGTATTGATACGCCGGCTCGGCCGGACGAGTGAGCAGGACGGGTGGGCTAGCGTCGGCGGCATGGCCGAGCTGCACGACCTGACCGCGCTGGAGCAGGGGGCCGCGGTCGCGGCCGGGGAGGTGTCCTCGGCCGAGTTCGTCGAGCACTACCTGGAGCGCATCGATCGCCTCGACGGGCCGGACGGGGTGGGTGCCTTCGTGACCGTGACGGCCGAGCAGGCCCGTGAGCGCGCGCTCGCCGGCCGGGCGGCCCCGGGCGACGGCCCGCTGCGCGGCGTACCCACCGCGATCAAGGACCTCAACCTCACGGCCGGGGTGCGCACGACCTTCGGCTCCGCGGCCTACGACGACTTCGTGCCCGAGGTCTCCGACGGCGTCGTGCTGTCGATGGAGGCGGCGGGCCTGGTGAGCCTGGGCAAGACGGCGACGCCGGAGTTCGGCTCGCCCTGCTACACCGAGCCCGACGGACGGCCGCCGAGCGTGACACCGTGGGACCGCACCCGGACCGCCGGCGGCTCCTCGGGAGGTGCGGCTGCGGCCGTCGCGGCCGGGCTGGTGCCGGTCGCGCAGGGCTCCGACGGCGGCGGCTCGATACGGATCCCCGCCTCGTGCTGCGGCTTGGTGGGGTTCAAGCCGTCGCGTGGCCGGATCAGCGGCTCCCCGATGTACGGCGACCCCGTCGGCCTGGCCACGGCCGGCCCGATCGCCCGGACCGTCCGCGACGCCGCCGCGCTGCTCGACGTGCTGGCCGGACGTCGCCCCGGGGACCCGTACTTCGCGCCGCCGGCCGGCCCGTTCCTCGACGCCTGCGACCACGAGCCCGGTCGGCTGCGGATCGCGCGGTTCGTCGAGCCGGTGATCGCCGACGTCGAGGTGCACTCCGAGGTGCGGCAGGCGTGGGAGGACGCCTCGCGCCTGCTGGAGTCGCTCGGCCACACCGTCGAGGACGTCCCGGTGCCGATGAGCCACGACGCCGTGCCGGTCTTCGAGACCTGCTGGGCCGTCCTCACCGCGCTCTCGCCGGCGCCGCCGGGCCGCGAGCACCTGCTGCGACCGCTGACCCGCTGGCTGGGGGAGCGGGGGCACGCGCTGAGCGGGCCGGAGTTCGGGCTGGCCATCGGTGCCATGCGACGCCACGCCGCCTCCGCTCTCGAGTCGCTGGCGGCGTACGACGCGGTCCTGACGCCGACCTTGGCGACCCCGCCGGTGCCGGTCGGCGCGCTGCGCGACGACGAGCACCCCGAGCGCGACTTCGAGGCGCAGAAGGCCTTCACGCCCTGGACCTCGGCCTGGAACGTCACCGGTATGCCGGCGGTCTCGCTGCCGCTGCACTGGACCCCCGACGGCCTGCCGGTCGGGGTGATGCTGGCCGCCCGGCCGGCCGACGATGCGCTGCTGCTCTCGCTGGCCGCCCAGGTCGAGGCTGCCGCGCCCTGGCACGATCGGCGGCCGCCGGGCTGGTGAGCGGTGAGTGGTGAACCGATCGGGGTGCTGACTCGGTTGAGGGCTCACCGCTCCCGGTCCGCTGCCGCGGTGAGCGGTGCGTGGTGAACCGTCGTGCGACTCGGAACGGTTGAGGACTCACCGCCCCCCGCCGTCGCCCGCGGTCAGTCCCCGAGCCCCCGGGCGGCGAGTGCGTCGCCCTGCTCGTGCGCCCGGGCGACGACCCGCACCACGAACGGCGTCAGGTAGACCCGCGGGTTGCGCCCCAGGCCGCGGGCACGGGCCGCGTCGCGGGTCTCGAGCGCCAGCGCGAGGGTGCCGGGCAGCGCGCCGATCGCCAGCGAGATCGTCAGGGCGACCCGCTCGGGGTCGACCCCGACGACACGCAGCGGCCGAGCCGCCCGCACCAGGGTGTCGAGCATGGCGTTGACCGGTGTCGTCGCGCTGACCGTGATGGCGGCCAGCGCCAGTGCGACCAGGTCGACCAGCGTCTCGACCGCTTTCGCCGGCCCGTCGATCCACCACTGGAACCCGGCTGCCATGACGGCCAGCACCAGGATCGCCCGGGTGGCGCGCGCCAGCGTGGCCAGGCGTACGCCGCCGACGGCTGCCGCGAGGAGCGCGAGCCCCAGGAAGACCGGTGCGGCCGCCGCCGACCGCGTGAGCACCACGGTCAGGCTGAACGCGGCCAGCCCGAGCAGCTTCACGCCGGTGGGGCAGCGGTGCAGCCAGGAGTCCCCGGGCTGGTGCACGCCCACCAGCAGCGGCGAGCTCACGCGGGACCCTCGTGCCCGTCGTGGGCGGCCCGGTCGACCGCGTCGACGTACGCCGCCACGCCCGTCGGTCCGTCGGCGTCGGCGACCACGCGGCCGTCCGCGACGACGAGCACCCGGTCGCAGCGGACGGCCAGGTCGAGGTCGTGGGTCAGCAGCACGAGCTGCTGGGGGAGCCCCATGAGCAGGTCGCCGACCCGCCGGGAGTTGGCCAGGTCGAGCAGGGTGGTGGGCTCGTCGGCGACCACGACGGCCGGGTCGGTGGCCAGCACGCCGGCCAGCGCGAGCAGCTGACGCTGGCCGCCGGAGAGGTCGTGGACGCTCTGGTGCGCCTGGGCGGCCAGGCCGTGCTCGGCGAGCACCGCGAGGGCCCGCTCGCGACGCCGGGCCGGGTCGCGCTCGAGCCGGCGCAGCGACAGCTCGACGTCCTCCACGCAGGTCGGCATGACCAGCTGCGCGGCCGGGTCGGTGAAGCAGAACCCCACGCGCCGGCGTACCTCCGCGCCCCGGCGCGCCACGTCGAGCCCGTCGACCAGCACCCGGCCCGTGGTCGGGGCGACCAGGCCGTTGAGCAGCCGGGCGAGGGTGGACTTGCCCGAGCCGTTGGCGCCGACGACGCCGATCCGCTGCTGGGTGAGCCGCAGGTAGGTGGGGTGCAGCAGCACCTTCTCGCCGGTCCCGTCCGGCCCGGCGGGGGTGGCGACCGAGACGCCCGCCGACTCGAGCTCGAGGACGGGCACGGTCAGCTGCGGGCGGGGCGGACGGCGCGGGCCCGGAGCAGCCGGGGGAAGGCGCGGTGCACCTCGGCGGCGATCAGCGCGACCATCGTGGTCTTGAGCAGGTCACCGACCCAGTAGAGGACGTCGATGCGGAACGCCTCGGCCACCGACATGTCCAGGGTCACCATCAGGCCGATGATGCCGGCGGGGTGGATGACCAGGATGCTGCCGGCGATCGAGCACAGGAAGACCACGGCCGCACGCGTCTTGCCGCGCTCGCCGGCCAGGTAGGTCACCAGCAGGCCGGCCACCAGCGCGGCGACCGGGAACGACAGCAGGTAGCCCGCGCTGGGCTGGGTGAAGGTGCCCAGGCCCGAGGTGTGCTCGGCGAAGACCGGCAGGCCGATGGCGCCGAGCGCGAGGTAGAGCAGCACCGACAGGAACCCGCGCAGCGGACCGAGCAGGCAGCCGGCCAGCATCACGCCGGAGGTCTGCAGCGTGATCGGCACGCCGGCGCCGCCGACCGGGATCGCCCCGACGTAGGCCAGCGCCGAGATGAGCGCCGCGAACGACGCGATCAGCGCGAGGTCGGTCGCGCCGAGCCGCGAGCGGCGGGTCGGCTCCTCGGCCCGCGCATCGGTGGGCTGGTCGGCGGTGGGCTGGCCGGTGGTCTCGGCAGTCATCGGTGCGTCTCCTCGGTGGATCTGGGGGCCGTGGTGGGAACGGGCATGAACACTGTTCAGGACGGCCCGGCCACCCTAGGCGCCAGCCGCTAGCGTGCGTGGTGCCGTCCCACCCCGTGAGGAGCCACTGTGTCCTGGACCACTGCCGACATCCGCGACCAGACCGGCCGTGTCGCGCTGGTCACCGGCGCCAACGGCGGGCTCGGGCTGGAGTCCGCGATCGCGCTGGCCGGTGCCGGCGCCCGCGTGGTGATGGCGGCCCGCGACCAGGCCAAGGCCGGGGCGGCCCGCGAGCGCATCCTCGCCCAGCACCCGGGCGCCTCGCTCGAGGTCGTCGAGCTCGACCTCGGCTCGCAGGCCTCGGTGGCGCGGGCCGCCGAGCAGGTGCTGGCCGCGCACGAGCGCCTCGACGTGCTGATGCTCAACGCGGGCGTGATGGCCTCGCCGAAGGCGACCACCGAGGACGGCTTCGACGCCCAGCTGGCCACCAACGTGCTGGGCCACTGGTCGCTGCTGTGCCGGCTCGCGCCACTGGTCGTCGCCACGCCGGGGGCACGGGTGGTGACGCTGAGCAGCATCGCCCAGCACCAGGGGCGTGCGCTCGACCCGGCCGACCCGCACATGAGCGGCCGCTACAACCCCTGGCTGATGTACGGCAACACCAAGCTCGCCGCCCGCCACCTCGCGGTGGGGTTGCAGGAGCGGTTCGAGGCCGCTGGCGTCGACGCGATCGCGGTCGCCGCCCACCCCGGCCTGACCAACTCCGACCTGCAGGCCACCACTCACGCGCTCGGCGGTGCCGGCTGGCAGGGGCCGTTGTGGGACCGCCTGTCGAGCTGGTTCGGGATGAGCGTCCCGCGCGGTGCGCTGAGCCAGCTGCGGGCGGCGACCGAGCCCGGGGTGCGGGGCGGCACGTTGTACGGCCCGCTGCTGGCGATGGCCGGTCGCCCCGTCCGGCGTCCGCTGGTGCGGCCAGGCTCGGCCAGCGCCGTACGCCGGTTGTTCGAGGTGTGCGAGCGCGAGACCGGTCTGTCGCTGGACCTGTCCGGCGTCTCCGCGACCGACCGCTAGGGTCGCCTGCGTGAGTCGCACTCGGGAGGACCTCGTCGCCGTCGCGCTACGCCTGCTGGACTCCCACGGGCTGGCCGACGTCTCGATGCGCCGGGTCGCCGGGGAGCTGCAGCTGCAGCCGAGCGCGCTCTACCACCACGTCGCGTCGAAGCAGGAGCTGCTGGGCGCCGTGGCCGACGAGGTGCTGCGCCGCGGCGCGCGCCCGCGCGGTGCGGTGACCTGGGACGAGCGGGTCGTCGAGGTGGCGCACGAGCTGCGCGACGCGATGCTCGCCTACCGCGACGGCGCGGAGCTGGTCTCCACCGTCATCGCGTTCGGCCTGGGCGCGACGCAGCCGCTGGACGACCTGACGGCCGCGCTGGCCGAGTCGGGTCTCCCGGAGGCGCTGGTGCCCACCGCCGCGCGGACGGTGCTGCACCTCGTGCTCGGCCACACCCTCGAGGAGCAGACCCACCTGCAGGCCGGCTCTGCCGGTGCCATCGACGCTGACCCGCTGCCCGCCGACTTCGGCACGGGGCTGGGGTTCGTGGTCGAGGGGATTCGGTCGCGGGTGCGGGAAGGTTCAGCGGCGCCCCGCTGAACCTCACGGTGCGCCGATGCAGGTGCGACGGGGGTGCGTGAGTTCTGACCGCGAGGGCGAAGGTCTGACTGACATCAGTCCGACCTTGCACAGGACGGTCGAACCTTCGACCGCGAACGCGAAGGTCTGACTGACATCAGTCGAACCTTCACCAGCCCGGCAGCCACCCGCCCGCCTCGGCGGTGAACTCCTCGCGCCCCAGGGCGCCGGCACCGGCGGGCACCGCCCCGAGCAGGGGTACGCCGGTGACACGCGGCAGGTCCTCGCGGTTGCAGGTCTCGGCCAGGCCGGGGGAATCGGGCCACGACCCGATGACGAGTCCCCGCACCGGGATCCCGCGGGCCTGCAGGGCCCCGACGGTCAGCTCGGTGTGGTTGAGGGTGCCGAGCCCCGCGGCGCAGACGACGACGACCTCCACGTCGACGTCGCGGTCGACCAGCCAGGCCGCGAGGTCGAGCAGGGTGCCGCCGTCGGAGTCGAGCCGCACCAGCAGGCCGCCGGCGCCCTCGACGACGACCGTGTCGTGGAACTCGGTGTGCACCTTGAGCCGGTCGGCGTGCTCGGCGACCGTGGGCAGCGTGACCCCGGCGCGGCGGGCGGCGGTCTCGGGTGCGAGCGGCTCGTCGAGCGCGGCGTGCTCCTGCACGGCGCAGCCGGTGAGGCGGTGCACCTCCTCGGCGTCGCAGTCGCCGTCGGCGATGCCGGTCTGCACGGGCTTGACCACGACGACCTGCTCTCCGCGCGCGGCCAGCACCGACGACAGCGCCGCCGTCACGACGGTCTTGCCGACACCGGTCGACGTGCCGGTCACCACCAGCACCCGGCCTGGCCGGCTCACCGGTGCTCCTTCACGACCGCGACCAGCGTCTCGACGGTCCGGGCCCACGCGTCCTCGGGGACGCCGGCCGACACGGTGACCCGCAGCCGGGAGATCCCGTCGGGCACCGACGGCGGCCGGAAGCAGCCGACCCGCACCCCGGCCTCCAGGCACGCGTCGCGCGCGGCGACGGCGACCTGGGGCGACGGCATCGGCACCGACAGCACCGCGCCGTCCGGCGGCTCCACGCCCAGCTCCGCGGCCAGGTCCAGCACCCGCGACCGCACGCACGCGGCCAGGGAGACGTCGGCGCGCGCGATCCGCAGGGCCTCGAGCGCGGCGCCTGCGGCGGCGGGGGCGAGTGCGGTGTCGAAGATGAAGGGCCGGGCCCGGTTGACCAGGTGCTCGACGAACGCGGGGGAGCCGAGCACGGCCCCGCCCTGCGAGCCGAGCGCCTTGGACAGCGTGGCGGTCACCAGCACGTGGGGGAGCCCGGCCAGCCCGAGCCGCTGCACCACCCCGGCCCCGTGCACGCCCAGCCCGTGCGCCTCGTCGACCACGAGCAGGGCGCCGGCCTCCTCGCAGGCGGCCGCGAGCTCGACCAGAGGACCCTCGTCACCGAGGACGGAGTAGATCGACTCGGCCAGCACCATCGTCCGCTGATCCGGGGCCGAGGTGGCGAGGGCATCGACCACTGCCGACACCGAGCTGTGCGGGGTGATCGTGAGCCGTGCCCGCGACAGCCGCGCGGCGTCGACGAGCGAGGCGTGCACGTGGGCGTCGGAGACCACGTGGCAGTCGCGGCCGACCAGCCCCGTGACGACGGCCAGGTTGGCGGCGTACCCGGTCGAGAGCACCAGCGCTGCGTCGTGACCGGTCCATGCGGCGAGCTCGGCCTCGAGCTCGGAGTGCAGGTCGAGGGTGCCGGTGACCAGGCGCGAGGCGCCCGCCCCGCCGCCCCAGGTCTCGGCCGCCGCGGCGGCGGCCGCCCGCACCCGCGGGTCGCGCGCCAGCCCCAGGTAGTCGTTGCCGGCGAGATCGACGACGTCGTCGTCCGCGGGTCGCGGCACCAGCCACCGGGTCAGCCCGGCGGCCTCTCGGGCGGCGGCCTCGGCCGCCAGCCAGTCCGACCAGGAGGTCATCCGACCGCCACCGCCTCGGCCACGCCCTCGCAGATCAGGGCCACGTCGGTCGGGGAGGCCACGTAGGGCGGCATCACGTAGACCAGGTCGCGGAAGGGCCGAAGCCACACTCCCGCGTCGAGCGCCGCCTGCGTCGCCCGCGGCACGTCGACGGCGTGGTCGAGCTGCACGGCGCCCACCGCTCCCAGCACGCGTACGTCCACCACCCCCGCAGCATCGCGCAACGGCGCGAGGCCGGTGCGCAGACCGTCCGACACGCGGGCGACGTCGGCCTCCCAGCCGCGCGACTCGAGCAGCTCCAGCGACGCCAGCGCCACCGCGCAGGCCAGCGGGTTGCCCATGAACGTCGGGCCGTGCATCAGCACGCCGGACTCCGAGGCGGACAGGTCGTGGGCCACGCGCGGGGTGCACAGGACGGCCGCGAGCGTGAGGTACCCGCCGGTCAGCGCCTTGCCCAGGCACAGCACGTCGGGCACCACCTCGGCCGCCTCGCAGGCGAACATCGTGCCGGTCCGCCCGAGCCCGGTCGCGACCTCGTCGAGCACCAGCACCAGGTCGTGCTCGTCGGCCACCTCGCGCAGCACCCGCAGGCACGCCGGCGGGTAGGTCCACATGCCGCCGGCGCCCTGCAGCAGCGGCTCGACCACAATCCCGGCGAGCTCGTGCGCGTGCTCACCCGCCAGGCGTCGTACGCCGGCTGCCCACGTCTCCACCTCCGCGTCCGTCGCGGTGGCGGCCGGCGGCCGGTCCGCGAACACCTGCTGCGGCAGAACCCCGGCGAACATCGAGTGCATCCCGCCCTCGGGGTCGCACACGGCCATGCACCCGGCGGTGTCGCCGTGGTAGCCGCCGCGCACGGTCAGCATCCGCGAGCGCCCCGGCCGGCCCCGGCCGCGCTGGGCCTGCAGCGCCATCTTCAGGGCGACCTCGACCGACACCGACCCGGAGTCGGCGAGGAAGACGTGCTCGAGCCCCTCGGGGGAGATCGACACCAGCCTCTCGGCCAACCGGACCGCCGGGGCGTGGGTCAGCCCACCGAACATCACGTGCGACATCCGCCCGGCCTGGTCGGCCAGCGCGGCGTCGAGCTCGGGCACGGCGTACCCGTGCACCGCCGACCACCACGACGCCATCCCGTCCACGACCTCCCGGATGCCGTCCGGACCCGCCAACCGCAGCCGGACGCCGGAGGCGGACTCGACCACGCGCACCGGCGCCGGGTCGGTCATCGAGGTGTAGGGGTGCCACACGTGGGCGCGGTCGTAGGCCAGCAGCGCGGGCACGTCGGTGGGGTCGAGGGGGCTCATCGCGGGGTGAGAATACGGCGCGGCACGCCCACGAACTGAACACTGTTCAGGATCCGGCTCGACGGGGCTACGCTCCCGGTTCGTGACTGCTGCTCCCGTGACCCCGGACCTGACCGAGCCCGCGATCCTCAGCCGCGCCCGCACCCAGGTGCTGGAGAACGGCGAGGGCCTCTCCTACGAGGACCTGGTCGAGGTGCTGCGGCTGCCCGACGAGCACGTGCCCGCCCTGCTCGGGCTCGCCCACGACGTGCGGATGCGCCACTGCGGTCCCGAGGTCGAGGTCGAGGGCATCATCAGCCTCAAGACCGGCGGCTGCCCCGAGGACTGCCACTTCTGCAGCCAGTCCGGCCAGTTCACCTCCCCGGTGCGCTCGGTGTGGCTCGACATCCCGCAGCTGGTGCAGGCCGCGAAGGAGACCGCCGAGACCGGCGCGACGGAGTTCTGCATCGTCGCCGCGGTCCGCGGCCCCGACGAGCGGCTGATGTCGCAGGTGCGCGACGGAGTGAAGGCGATCCACGACGCGGTCGACATCAACGTCGCGTGCTCGCTGGGCATGCTCACCCAGGAGCAGGTCGACGAGCTCGCCGCGATCGGCGTGCACCGCTACAACCACAACCTCGAGGCCGCGAGGTCCTACTTCCCGAGCGTCGTCACCACGCACTCCTACGAGGAGCGCCGGGAGACCTGCCAGATGGTCCGCGACGCCGGCATGGAGCTGTGCTGCGGCGGCCTGGTCGGCATGGGCGAGACCCTCGAGCAGCGCGCCGAGCTGGCCTCCCAGCTCGCCGAGCTCGACCCCCACGAGGTCCCGCTCAACTTCCTCAACCCGCGCCCCGGCACCCCGTTCGGCGACCTGTCGACCATGGACGCCCAGGACGCGCTGCGCACCATCGCGGCCTTCCGCCTGGCGATGCCCCGCACGATCCTGCGGTACGCCGGTGGGCGCGAGCTCACCCTCGGCGACCTCGGCACCCGCGAGGGCCTGCTCGGAGGCGTCAACGCGATCATCGTCGGCAACTACCTCACCACCCTGGGCCGCGACCCCGACGAGGACCTCGCGCTGCTCAGCGAGCTGAAGATGCCGATCCGCGAGCTGGCGAAGACTCTCTAGTGACCGCGCCCGGGGTCGCCCGCACCTGTGGCCACTGCGGTCAGGCGCTGACCGCGCCGCACCCCCGCTGCGAGCAGATGCTCGCCCTGGAGCCGCCGCGCTTCTGCACCCGGTGCGGTCGGCGGATGAAGGTGCAGGTCACCCCGCGCGAGTGGGCCGCCACCTGCGTGGAGCACGGCACCGTCGCCGGCTGAGGTGGAGGCCGGCGGGGGTTTGTCGGCCAGCCGACGAACCCGGAAGTGGGACGACGAACCTTTGTCGTCTCCCTGTCTGCCAGTCTGCGTGTGAGTCAGTCGCTCTGATCTAGGAGTGATCGACTTGCCCATCGAAGGTGTCTACAGCGTCGAGGAACGACGCGCGTTC
>LUPK01000054.1 GCA_001627335.1 Nocardioides sp. REDSEA-S33_B3
ACCTGCCACTGACGCCCCGAGTCGCCCGCGACCGGGGCGTCAGAGCATTTCTGGGGCACCTCCGGGGCATTTCCGGCCCCGCGGGCCCGGCCCTAGGCTCCGGCCATGGGCGCCCACCACTCCCACCAGCCCCGCCACTCCAGTGCCGAGGACCCCTCCGGCCTGCACCGGCTCGCGCTGCTGATCATCGCGCCCCTGGCCGTCCTCACGCTCGTGGCGATGGTCTGGCTGTGGCCCGACCCGCTGCCCACGCCCGACGGCCAGAGCCGCCTCCCCGAGGTGACCGGGACCGTGACCGGGCTCGAGCGCGTCGCGTGCGAGGAGGAGCTGCCCGACGAGGTCAACGGCTGCGGGACGGCGTACGTCGCCCTCGACGACGACTCCGTCCAGGGCGTGCCCCGCGACGGCGAGCTCGAGGCGCCGCTGCCCAACGGCCCCGGCGCGCCGCAGCTCGCGGAGGGTGACGGGGTGATCTTGATCAGCACCGAGACCCCGGACGGCATCACCTGGGCGGTCGTCGACCACCAGCGCGGCTCGCAGCTGTGGATGCTGGCGCTGGCGTTCGTGGTCGCCCTGGTCGCGTTCGGCCGGCTGCGCGGCGTCACGGCGCTCGTCGGCCTGGGGGTGACGTTCCTGGTGCTGGTGCTCTTCGTGGTGCCGGCGATCCTCGGCGGCGACCCGCCGCTGCTCATCGCCATCGTCGGGTCCGCAGCGGTGGCGCTGACCGTCCTCTACCTGACCCACGGCTTCACGCCGTCCACCTCGGTGGCGGTGCTCGGCACTCTCGCCGCCCTCGCGCTGACCGGGCTGCTGTCGGCGCTGGCGGTCGCGACCATGCACCTGACCGGGTTCACCGACGACCTGTCGGCGGCGCTCGGGCAGACCTACGCGGTCAACATGGAGGGTCTGCTCCTGGCCGGCATCGTCATCGGCTCCCTGGGCGTGCTCGACGACGTCACCGTCACCCAGGCGGCGACGGTGGCCGAGCTGTCGCGCGCCAACCCGGAGTACCGCGGGCGCGACCTCTACCGCGCCGGCTCCCGGGTCGGTCGCTCGCACATCGCGTCGGTGGTCAACACCATCGTGCTCGCCTACGCCGGCTCGTCGCTGCCGCTGCTCATCCTCATCGTCGCCAACAACGACGGGCTCGGGAACGTCCTGACCGACCAGATCGTCGCCCAGGAGATCGTGCGTAGCCTGGTGGCCACCATCGGGCTGGTCGCCGCGGTCCCCGTCACCACCGCGCTGGCGGCGCTCTCGGCCCGCGGTCGCTGGTGAGGTCCGGCTGAGGCTGAGGTCGGGCTGAGGTCGGGGTCAGGCCCGACCGGTCACGTCGGCCAGGCCGGCCGACGTGGTCCCGACGTCTGAGCCCTCCTCCGCGGCCAGGAGCCGGGCCGCCAGGTCGGCGCCCCGCGACGAGAGCGCCAGCACCGCGCGGCGGCGATCGGCCGGGTCGATGCGACGCACGACGAGCGCCAGCTCGACCAGGCGGTCGACGTGCCGCGTCAGGCTAGCGGCGGCCACGACCGCCGAGGTGGCCAGGCTGGTCATCGTGATGCCGGGGTGGTCGTCGACCACGGCGAGGATCCGCCAGTGCTCGGGCAGCAGCCCGTGCTCGTCGAGGAGCGGCTGGACCCGGGCGCGCAGGTCGGCCTCCTCCTGACGCAGCCGCACCAGCCGGCTTCGGGAGAGGACCGGGCCCTCTCCGGCTGCGTGCTCACCCACGTCGCGCCCCCACGGTGGTGTCTGTCACGTCGGCCGCCGTCCGACGGCCCATCGGTCCTATCGTAGGTGGCGGCCGGTCACCCGGCCGGTGTTCAGGTCCTCTCGACGACGCGAGGACGGACGTCTCGTCCAGTCCGCTCCGGAGGTCCACGTGACCCGACGACTCGCCCCCGCCGACGTCGTGTCGGTGGCCTTCGTCGTGCCGCTCCAGGGGCCCACCGGCATCTACGGGCCCTCCTGCCTGGCCTGCGGCGAGCTCGCCGTGGAGCAGCTCAACGCGAGCACGGGCATCGCAGGGCGCCAGGTGGAGCTCGTGGTGGTCGACGCCGGTCGCGACCCGGCCCTGGTCGCCGAGGACGTACGCCGCTTGGTGGACTCCGGCCGCGTCCAGGCCGTCGCCGGGTGGCACATCTCGGCGGTGCGCCAAGCGGTGACGCGGGTCGTCGGAGGCCGCGTGGTCTACGCCTTCGCCGCCATGCACGAGGGCGGGGACGCGACGCCCGGCGTCTTCATGATCGGCGAGCGCCCGCTCAACCAGCTGCTCCCCGCGGCGCACTGGATGCGCGAGGAGCTGTCGGTCGGTCGCTGGGCGATCGTCGGCAACGACTACGTCTTCCCCCGCGTGACCGGCGCGACGGCGCGCATGGCGCTCGAGGACACGCCGTCGGAGGTCGTCAGCGAGACCTACGTCCCGCTCGGGACGACCGACTTCGCAGCCGTCATCGGCGACCTGTCGCAGCGCCCGGTCGACGGCGTCATCATGCTCCTGATGGGGCAGGACGCCGTGCACTTCAACCGGCAGTTCGCCCGCGCGGGCCTCTCCGCGCAGCTGCCCCGGCTCAGCCCCGCGGTGGAGGAGAACACCCTGCTCGCAGGTGGCGCGTCGTCCAACGAGGGACTCTTCGCGGCCGCGGCGTACTTCGACGGGATGGCGACGGCCGAGAGCGCCGAGCTGGCCCGCGCCTACTACGCCCGCTGGGGGCGCTGGGCGCCCGCACTGAACGCGGTCGGGGAGTCCTGCTACGAGGCGATGCTCTTCCTGGCACGGCTCGGCGAGGTGTGCGGATCGCTGGACGTGCGGCGGGTCAGCGCGATGGAGTCGGGGCAGTTCTGGTCCAGCCCCCGCGGGCTGGTGCGGCTGGACGGCAACCTGGTGGACCAGGACGTCTACGTCGCCCGGGCGGACGGCCTGGAGTTCCGGGTCGCCGACCAGATCGCCCGGGCGCACTAGCGCTCCTCGCCCGGGAGGGGTGCCTCGAGCACCGCGGCCCGCGCGTGCTGCCAGGCGGTCGCGGTGCTGGCCTCGTGCGCGGCGCCGGCCAGCCGTCGCCACAGCGTGGCCCCGGACGCCGCCAGGTCGAAGCGGTCCTCGTCCGGCCCGTCACCGAGTGGTTCCGGCAGGACCAGCAGGACGCTCTCCATGACCCGCGCCCGCCCGAGCAGCGAGGGCGCGGTGGAGGCGGCGAGTGCGAGGTCCTCGGCCAGCACCCGGCGTACGTCGGAGCGGACGTCGGTCCGCAGCGACACCCGTCCCGGCGGTTCGTGGGCGCGGCCCAGCACCAGCGTCTCCCGGACCGCCAGCCGCGCGCCCTCGGTGAAGCGCACCCGGGTGCGCCGATCGACGTCCGCGCCGGCGGCGACGACGAACGGCTCGCCCGCCCAGGTCAGGGCCGCCCCGGCGGCCACCCGGACGTCGACGTGCCACGAGGCGTCCTGGCCGCGCATGTCGTAGGCGACGGTGCCGCCCGGCTCGACGATCTCCAGGGAGGCGCCGGGGTCGACGGTGACGTCGAGCTCGATCCGGTCGCCGGCGAGCAGCAGCGCCCCCTCCGGGACCAGGCTGAGCCGCGCGCTCCGGGCGTCGTGGTGGGTGAGGACGGGGCGCACGGTCGGCACGGTGGGGTCGGTCCCGGTGACCGAGGTCCGCACCCGGCACCGTGCCCCACCGACGCCGGGTGAGACCCGCACCCGGGTGCGTCCCAGGCGCCCGAGCGCCCCCGCGGCCTCAGTTGTGGTGGACACCGACCGGCTCGCCCCCGTGGGTGTCGGCGTGTGCGTGCGGGTGCTCGTGCGGGTGCTCGTGCGCGTGGCTGTGGGCGGCCATCGGGCCGGGGTCGATCGGGACCAGGTTGCCGGCGCGGTGCTCCGCGAGGCGGCCGGCGACCCAACTCAGCAGCCGGTCGATGCTGTCGCGGTCGGTGCGGGAGAGGCCGATCACCGGACGGTCGCCGCGTGCCGCGGTCGCGTCGGCGACCATCTGCGGCACGTCGACGCCGACGAACGGCCCGAGGTCGGTCTTGTTCACGACCAGCAGGTCGGCGCGCTCGATCCCCGGGCCGCCCTTGCGGGCGACGTCGCCGCCGCCGGCGACGTCGAGGACGAAGACCTGCACGTCGACCAGGGCGGGGGAGAAGGTCGCGGTGAGGTTGTCGCCGCCGGACTCCACGAGCACCATCTCCAACCGGTGCTCGTAGTCCTCCTCGAGCTCCTCGATCGCCATCGCGTTGGCGGTGATGTCGTCGCGGATCGCGGTGTGCGGGCAGGCGCCGGTCTCCACCGCGCGGATCCGGTCGGCGTCGAGGACCCCGGCCGAGCGCAGGAAGCGGGCGTCCTCGTCGGTGTAGATGTCGTTGGTGACCACGCCGAGCTCGAGGCGCTCCGACAGCTCGCGGCACAGCAGCGCGATCAGCGAGCTCTTCCCGGTGCCCACGGGTCCGCAGACGCCCAGGCGCAGGGCGCGGGCAGGAGCGAGCGGGCTGGGGGTGGGGCCATGGGTGGTGCTGGGGTCAGGCATGGAACAGCCTCCTGGTGGTGGCGGCGTGGGCCTGCGCCCACACCTCGATCAGTGGGTGGGTGGTCGCGGGCAGGTCGTCGACGTCGAGCACGCACGAGGCCCGCGCGGCCATCGCCTCGACCGCGGGCAGGGCGGCCACGACCCAGCCGACGACCGAGCCGGGGTCGAGCGGGAGCAGCTTGAGGGCCGCCGCGCAGACGGTCTGGACGTCGTCGTACCCCACGAGGTGGGCGACCGCGCGTCCCTCGAGCCCGAGGTGCCCGGCCAGCGCCCCGAGCGCCACGGCCCGGCTGGGGTGCTCGAGCGCCGCCAGGGCGGTCCAGGCGGGGGCGCCGGGCCAGGTGCGGTGGGCGATCCGCAGCAGTGCTCGAGCCTGTCGTCGGGAGGCGTCGCGCAGCGCGGGGCTCGGGGTCCGCGCCTCCCACGCCTGTTCGAGGTCCAGCCACGCGGCGTCGGGCGCACCCGTCCGCAGGAGCCGTCCGGCGAGGACCGCGGTCGCCGCCTCGACCTCGGTGACGGTGCGCAGTCGCACGTCGACGTACGCCGGCACGTCCTGCGTCCCGAGCCCGTCACGGATCCCGGGCTCCAAGCCGCCCGACTGCGTGTGGCCCGCGACCGGCAGCCGTGCGTCGGCGAGCAGCATCAGCACGAGGTCGGCGTGCACGGGTCCGGACATGGGCATTCAGAACAGGCAGTAGAGCTGCGCGAGCGGCAGCTCGGTCGCGGGCGCGGGCTCGACCCGCTCGCCGTCGACGTCGATGGCGAAGGTCTCCGGGTCGATGTCGATGCGGGGCAGGTAGGTGTTGTTGACCATCTGCGCCTTGCCGACCCCCCGGGTCGGCCGCACCGGCGCGAGCGAGCGCCTCAGCCCGAGCCGCTCCTCCACCCCGTCCTCCAGCGCGGCGGGGGAGACGAAGGTGACGGCGTGAGGACTCCCGTCGTCGACCAATGTCGGGCGCATCAGCACCGGCTGTGGCGTGGGGATGGAGGCGTTCGGGTCACCGAGGGCACCCCACACCAGCGCACCGGACTTCATCACGACGTCGGGGCGGATGCCGAAGAAGCGGGGGTCCCACAGCACCAGGTCGGCCATCTTGCCCGGCTCCACCGAGCCGACCTCGTGGTCGATGCCGTGGGCGACCGCGGGGTTGATGGTGTACTTGGCGACGTACCTCGTGGCGCGGGTGTTGTCGGCCGGACCCTCGGCCAGGTCGCCGTGCCGACCGAAGCGGTCCTTCATCACGTGGGCCACCTGCCAGGTGCGGCAGACCACCTCGCCGATCCGGCCCATCGCCTGGGCGTCGGAGGAGGTGATGGACAGGGCGCCGAGGTCGTGGAGCAGGTCCTCGGCCGCGATCGTCGTGGCCCGGATTCGGGACTCGGCGAAGGCGAGGTCCTCGGGCACCGCGGGGTTGAGGTGGTGGCAGACCATCAGCATGTCGAGGTGCTCGGCGACGGTGTTTACGGTGTGCGGCAGCGTCGGGTTGGTCGACCCGGGAATCACGTGGGGCAGCGAGGCGACCGTGAGGATGTCGGGTGCGTGGCCCCCGCCGGCCCCCTCGGTGTGGAAGGCGTGGATGGAGCGGCCGGCGATCGCGCCGATGGTCGAGTCGACGTAGCCGACCTCGTTGAGCGAGTCCGAGTGCAGGGCGACCTGGAGGCCGAACTCGTCGGCCGCCCGCAGGGCCGCGTCGATCGCCGCCGGCGTCGAGCCCCAGTCCTCGTGGACCTTGAACCCGGCCGCCCCGGCCAGTGCCTGCTCGCGCAGGCCGCCGGTGCTGACGGTGTTGCCCTTGGCCAGCAGCAGCAGGTTGACCGGCACGGTGTCCAGCGACCGGTGCACGGTGCCGAGGTGCCAGGCGCCCGGGGTGACGGTCGTGGCCTTCGAGCCCTCGGACGGCCCGGTGCCGCCGCCGACGACCGTGGTGATACCGGTGGCCAGCGCCTCGACCAGCTGTGATCGGGAGATCAGGTGCACGTGGGAGTCGATCGCCCCGGCCGTGAGGATCCGGCCCTCCCCGGAGACCACGTCGGTGCCGGGACCGATGACCAGGTCGGGGTGCACGCCCTCGGCGACGTCGGGGTTGCCGGCCCGTCCCAGGGCGACGATGCGTCCGCCGCGGACACCGACGTCGGCCACGACGACCCCGCCGTGGTCCAGCACGATCGCGTTGGTGATCACCGTGTCCAGGGCGCCCTCGGCCGAGGTGCACACGGACTGGGCCATCGACTCGCGGATCGACTTGCCGCCGCCGAAGACCGCCTCCTCGCCCCCGACGGTGAGGTCCCGCTCGACCTCGATCCACAGGTCGGTGTCGCCCAGGCGCACCTGGTCGCCGACGGTGGGGCCGTACAACGCGGCGTACTGCGCCCGGGAGATCTCGACCATCAGGCGTCCCCGCCGTCCGTGCCCTCGCCCCGCGCCCGGACGC
Source organism: Nocardioides sp. REDSEA-S33_B3 (assembly GCA_001627335.1). Taxonomy (GTDB): domain Bacteria; phylum Actinomycetota; class Actinomycetes; order Propionibacteriales; family Nocardioidaceae; genus Nocardioides. Next base: position 6,952 of record LUPK01000054.1, read on the forward strand.
GGATGCCCGGCACCTGCCGGGCTCCCCTCAGGGCCACGGCCGCCACCTCGCGGGAGGCGCCCGGCTCGAAGCGCTGGGAGGTGCCCGAGGGCACGTCGAGCCGGAAGCCGCGGGCGGCCTCCCGGTCCAGGGCGAGGGCGTCGTTGACGTCGGCGAGGTGCACGTGCGAGCCGATCTGCACCGGACGGTCGCCGGTGTTGGTCACCACCAGCACCAGCCGCTCGTCCCGACCGCGGTCGGCGTTGAGCTCGATGGTGCCGGGCCGGACGCGCACCGCGCCCGGTCCCTCGCTGCTGCTGCCGCTCATGGCTGTTCCTCCCAGGGCCGGGGGTTGGAGTCGGTCATGCGATCGGGTGGTGCAGGGTGACGAGCTTGCGGCCGTCGGGGAAGGTCGCCTCGACCTGCACGTCGCGGACCATCTCCGGCACCCCCGGCATCACCTCGCCGCGGGTCAGCACCTCGCGGCCGCGCTCCATCAGGCCGCTCACCGACGCACCGGCGCGCGCCTCCTCGACGACCCAGGTCGAGAGCAGCGCGACGGTCTCGGGGTAGTTCAGCCGCACGCCGCGCTCGCGTCGGTCGCGCGCGACCATCCCGGCCACGGCGAGCAGGAGCTTCTCGGACTCCGAGGGGGTCAGGTGCACCGTGTCCTCCTCAGACGGCCATCGCTGCGCGGACCGCGTCCACGGCGCCGGGGCCGCCCTCGCCGCTGCTGGTGATCCGCCCGGACTCGAGCACGTAGTAGCTCTGGGTGGCCCGCAGCGCGAAGCCGACGTGCTGTTCGACCAGCAGCACCGACAGGTCCCCGCGCCGGGTGAGGTCGGTGATGACCGACTCGATCTCGGCGACCACGTTGGGCTGGATGCCCTCGGTGGGCTCGTCGAGGATGAGCATCCTCGGGCGGGTCAGCAGGGTGCGCGCGATGGAGAGCTGTTGCCGCTGGCCGCCCGAGAGCAGGCCGGCCCGCCGCGTGAGCAGACCCCGCAGCGCGGGGAAGGTGTCGAGCACCTCGTCGATGGCCGTCCTGTCCGTGGTGAGGAGCTGGAGGTTCTCCAGGGTGGTCATCTGCGGGAAGGACAGCTGCCCCTGCGGGACGTAGCCCAGCCCGCGGCGCACGCGCGCGCTCGGCCGGAGCCGGGTCACGTCCTCGCCGTCGAGCAGCACCTGCCCCTTCATCACGGGCAGCAGGCCGACGGCCACGCGCAGCAGGGTGGTCTTGCCAGCGCCGTTGTGGCCCATGATCGCGGCGGCGCCGCCCTCCTCGACCACGACGTCGACGTCCTCGAGCACCCTGGTCCGGCCGTAGCCGGCGGTGACTCCTCGCAGCTCAAGCATGCTGGTCCTCCCCGGACGTCTCGTCGGTCGTGCCCGGCTCCGGGGGCTCGGTCCCCTGGTGGCCCAGGTAGACCTCCTGGACCCGGGGGTCGGCCTGGATGGTGGCGACGTCGCCCTCGGCGAGCACGGTGCCGCCGTGCATGACGGTGACGACGTCGGCGAAGCTGCGCACGAAGTCCATGTCGTGCTCGATCACGACGATCGTGCGCTCGTGGCCGATGCGGCGCAGCAGCTCGCCGGTCTGCTCACGCTCCTCGGCGCTCATGCCGGCCACCGGCTCGTCGAGCAGCATCACCTTCGCGTCCTGGACGAGCAGCATGCCGATCTCCAGCCACTGCTTCTGCCCGTGCGCCAGCACGCCCGCGGGCCGGTCGCGCAGGTGGGAGAGCCCGATGGTGGCCAGGGCCTCCTCGACGTACGCCGGCACGCCCCGTCGCGCGCGCAGCATGCCCCAGGGGCTGCGGTGGATGCCGCCGGCGATGTCGAGGTTCTGCAGGACGCTGAGCTCCTCGAAGACCGTGGCGGTCTGGAAGGTCCGCCCGACCCCGGCACGCACGATGCGGTGGGACTTCATCGAGAGCAGGTCCTGGTTGCGGTAGCTCGCCCGCCCGGTGCCCTGGACCAGGCCCGTGACCGCGTCGACCAGGGTGGTCTTGCCCGCGCCGTTGGGTCCGATCAGGAAGTGCAGCCGTCCCTGCAGGAGGGTCAGGTCCACGCCGTCGATGGCCTTGAAGCCGTCGAAGTCGACGGTGAGGCCGCGGATCTCGAGGTAGTCGTGCCCGAGCTCGTCGGGCCGGTGGGTCTGCACGCTCATGCCGCGCTCCTCCCGACCCGGGCGCGGACCAGCCGAGGCAGGTCCCCGACGCCGAGGGGCAGCAGCAGGATGACCAGGACGAAGAGCAGCCCCAGGAAGTAGGTCCACTGGGTCGGGAACTGCTCGGAGAGGTAGGTGCGGCCGAAGCCGACCGTGAGGGCACCCAGGGCGGGGCCCAGGAGCAGGGCGCGGCCGCCCAGCGCGACGCCGGCGATGAGGAAGATCGAGGCGGTCGCGTCGACATCGGAGGGGGAGATGATGCCGGCGATCGGCGCGAACATCGCGCCGCCGATGCTGGCCATCACTGCGGCGATCACGAAGGCGACCAGCTTGATGTTGGCCGGGTCGTGGCCCAGGAAGCGGACCCGCTCCTCGGCGTCGCGGGTCGCGACGAGCAGCTCCCCGAAGCGACTGCGGTAGAGCTGCCAGACGACCACGAGGCAGCCGATCAGCAGGCCGGCGGCGATGGAGTAGACCATCTGCTTGTTGACCGGGTCGTAGAGGTTGTAGCCGAAGAAGAGGGTGAACTGGTTGAGCCCGTTGAAGCCGCCGGTCTCCTTGATGGTGGCGACCAGGAGCGTCGCGAACACCACGGCCAGGGCCTGGGTGAGGATCGCGAAGTAGGCGCCCTTGACCCGCCGCTTGAAGATCAGCCAGCCGAGCCCCGTCGCGGCGAGCGCTGGCAGGACCACGATCGCCACCAGGGTGAACGGGCCGCTGCGGAACGGCTCCCAGAACCCGGGAATCGTGCCGTCGCCGTACAGGATCATGAAGTCGGGGACCCCCTCGGGGCCGGCGGCCTCGAGCTTGAGGTGCATCGCCATCGCGTAGCCGCCGAGGCCGAAGAAGACGCCCTGCCCCATGACGAGCATGCCGCCACGGCCCCAGGCCAGTCCGATGCCGACGGCGGCGATGGCCCAGCAGATGTACTTGCCCAGGCTGTTGAGGCGGAAGGCGCTCAGCGTCGCCGGGGCGACGACCAGCAGCAGCACCGCCAGGACGGCGATGGCGAGCAGCGGGGCGTAGGTCCGCAGCAGGGTCGCGCTCCTGCCCGGAGCAGTCGTCGTGCTCATGCCAGACCTCTCGTCCGCACGGTGAAGAGTCCTTGGGGTCGCAGTTGGAGGAAGACCACCACCAGTGCGAAGGTGGCGACCTGTGCCATCGCCGCACTGGTCCAGTCGGCGAAGAACGCCGTGGCGATGCCGACCGTGAAGGCGGCGATGACGGTGCCCTTGAGCTGTCCGAGGCCGCCGGCCACGACGACCAGGAACGCCGAGATGATGTAGGTCGTGCCCAGGCTTGGGTTGGTGCCCGAGATCAGCGAGACGGCCACGCCGCCGATGCCGGCCAGGCCCGAGCCGATGAAGAAGGTGATCCGGTCCGTCGCCCGGGTCGAGATGCCCATCGTCTCGGCCAGGTCGCGGTTCTGCACCGTGGCGCGGATGCGGCGGCCGAAGGAGGTGTACTTCAGCAGGGCGGCGAGGGCGCCCAGCGAGGCCAGCGCCAGCACGATCGTGAAGATCTGGCGGTAGGGCCAGTTGTAGCCGAAGACCGGGATCGTGCCGACCAGCCAGTCGGGGACGCGGACCGGGTCACCCTGGGCTCCGAAGAGGTCCTTGGCCAGCTGCTGGAGCACCAGGCTGACGCCGACCGTGACCAGCAGGGTGTCCAACGGCCTTCGGTACATGAAGGAGATGACGCAGACCTCGAGGAGCAGGCCCATCAGGCCCGCGACGACGAACGCCACCGGCAGGGCGACGAGGATGGAGAGGTCGATGTTCGTGACGACCTGCTGGGTGACGTAGGCGGTGTAGGCGCCGATCATCAGGAACTCGCCGTGGGCCATGTTGATGACCCCCATCTGGCCGAACGTGAGCGTCAGGCCGAGGGCGGCGATGAGCAGGAGCGCGCCGGTCGCGGTGCCGGCGAGCAGCGGGGTGGTGAAGGCGTCCACGGCGGGGCCTCTCGATCCGAGTGATGTCCGGGGGCTGGTCGGGGGCTGGTCGGGGGCCGGTTCCGGGGCCACCGCGTCGGCGGTGGCCCCGGACCGGGTGGGGCGGGGTCAGGCGGCGATCACTCCGCGCTCGGGTCCCACCAGGAGTAGCCCTCCAGGAACGGGTCGGGCTCGATCGGCGAACCGGAGGACCAGACGACGTCGAACTGGTTGTCCTCGTTGATCTGACCGATCAGCGCGGTCTTGGCGATGTGGTGGTTCTCGCCGTCGATCGTGACGGTGCCCTCGGGGGCGTCGAAGCTGACCCCGTCGGAGGCGGCGTTGACGTCGTCGACGTCGAAGGACTCGGCCTTCTCGACGATGACCTTGTAGAGGTACAGCGAGGTGTAGGCGGCTTCCATCGGGTCCGATGTCGGACGGTCGGACCCGTACTTGGCCTGGAAGGCGTCGATGAACGCGGCGTTCTCCGGGCTGTCGACGGACTGGAAGTAGTTCCACGCGGCGTACTGGCCGGTGACGCTGTGGCCCATGGCCGGCGCCTCCTCCTCGGCGATCGAGACCGAGATGATCGGCGAGGTCTCCGCGGAGAGGCCCTGCTCGTAGTAGGCCTTGATGAAGCCGACGTTGGAGGAGCCGTTGATCGTGTTGAACACGAAGTCCGGCTTCGCCTTCACGATCTTGGCGACCTGCGTGGTCCAGTCGTCGTCGTCGAGCGGGACGTACTCCTCACCGACGATCTCGATGCCCAGCTCGGCGGCGTACTGCTTGATGATCTTGTTGGCCGTGCGCGGGAAGACGTAGTCCGAGCCCGCGAGGAACAGCGTCTCCACGCCCTCGGAGGCCAGGAAGTCCATCGCGGGGATGATCTGCTGGTTGGTCGTGGCGCCGGTGTAGTAGATGTTCTCCGAGGCCTCGAGGCCCTCGTACTGCACCGGGTAGAACAGCAGCCCGTTGTTGGCCTCGACGACCGGGAGCATCGCCTTGCGCGACGCGGAGGTCCAGCCGCCGAAGACCGCCGCGACGCAGTCGCCGGTCAGCAGCTTCTCGATCTTCTCGGCGAAGATCGCGGGGTCGCTGGCGCCGTCCTCCTCGACGGCCTCGATCTGCTTGCCGAGGATGCCGCCGTCGGCGTTGATCTCCTCCATGGCCAGGCCGAGGGAGTCGCGGACGGTCTGCTCGCTGATCGACATCGCGCCCGAGGTGGAGTTGAGGAACCCGAGCTTGATGGTGTCGCCGGAGGTGTCGACGCAGCTCTCGGCGGCGGTGGTGCCCTCGTCGGACTTGTTGCCGCAGGCAGCCAGGCTGAGTGCGGTGAGGACGGCGAGCGCTGCGCCTCCGGCAGCGCGGCCGCGGGTACGGGTGGTGAACACGGCAGACCTCTCGGTGGGGGTGCGGGTGGGGCTGTGCGTGGTGTGCCGTGAAACCTAGGAACGCCGGATTTCGGGTTACTACCAAATGGAATTAATTCGGTGTTACGGGTCTCGCACACCCCGGGCCGCGCCGTAACCCCGGGCGCTGATGGGCCGTTGAGGCTGCAACCCCGACTCCCCTGAGCGAAGGACCATCCATGTCTCGCGCCGGACACCCCGCCCTGCGGGCCCTGCTCGCCCTCGGCCTCGCCGCCGTCGCCCCCGTGCTGGCAGTTCCCGCCGTCTCCGCTCACCAGGCCGGCGACCTGCCGACCAACACCCGCGGAGTCCAGGTGGCGACCGAGGGGGAGGGGATGGCGATGGAGTTCGTCGCCAACCTGCAGTACAACGACTCCGGCGAGGCCCAGAACGGCTCGGACATCGAGTTCATGCGGCTGGGCAAGAAGGAGTACGCCCTGGCCGGCACCCTGCGAGAGGGTCTGCAGATCATCGACATCACCAAGCCCCGCAAGCCCACGCGGGTCGCCGTCTACGACTGCGCGATCTCCCAGGGCGACATCCAGGTGTGGACCCGTCGCGGGCGGGTGCTCGCCAGCTACACCGCCGACGGCAGCGTCGGTGCGGCCGGCGCAGCCTCGCAGTGCGGTCGTGACCTGGACCTGTCCGCCGACGACGCCGGCACCGTGATCGTCGACCTCACCAAGCCGCGGAAGCCGCAGAGCGTGAGCTTCCTGCCCGTCGGTGCGGGGTCGCACAACATGACGATCCACCCGAGCGGGAAGTACCTCTACAACTCCAACTCCGACCTGCTGACCGCCGGCGTCTCGCCCTTCATCACGATCTACGACATCAGCGCGCCCACCAAGCCGCGCTTCGTCCAGGACTTCGGGATCCCGTTCGTCCCGACCTCGCTGGGCTCGGAGTCCCACGACATCACCTTCAGCGCCGACGGCACCCGCGCCTACTCCGCGGCGCTCTCGCAGACGCTGGTGCTGGACACCACCGACCCCGCCGACCCCGAGATCATCGGTCAGATCGTCGACCCCACGGTCAACGTGGCGCACCAGGCCGACCCGATCACCATGAAGGACTCCGACGGTGTCGAGCGCACCATCCTCGTCGTCACCGACGAGCGCGCCGGCGCGGCGGCCTCGGTCGAGTGCCCCGGCGGCGGCCTGCACCTCTACGACATCACCGGCGACCTCGAGACCGCCCCGGCCAAGATCGGCGCGTGGTTCGCGCCTGCGTTCTCGGTCCAGGACGGTGCGACCTGCACCTCGCACGTGCTGCGGATCTACCCGCGCCAGAAGCTGATGACCATCGCCTGGTACGCCCAGGGCGTGCGCGTCATCGACCTCTCGGGTCTCGCCGACGTCGCGGCGGACCCGCTCGCGAACCCGCTCTCGATCGCCTTCGGCGACGGCGTCGGCATGACCGAGGTCGGCTACTACACGATGCCCGACAGCGACTCCTGGTCGTTCAAGACCAACAAGATCAAGCGCAACGGCTCCTTCTACGGCTACAGCAACGACCTGGTCCGCGGCTTCGACGTGTTCAAGTACGACGGCAGCACCATCGGCACGGTCAAGCCGCTGAAGCCGAAGAACCTCAAACCCAAGGCCTCCGCCCGCGTCGAGGGCTCCGGCCGCTCGGCCAGCCTGGCGCTGCTGGTCCCGGCGGCACTCGGCGGGCTGGTGCTCCACCGGCTCGGTGCTCGCCGCCGGCGTACCGCCTGATCCAGCGACGCTCCATGCCGAGCCGAACCGGCGCGACCTTCCGGAAGTTCGCGCCGGTTCGGTGTCGAGCAGGGGTCTGCGTCAGCGGAGGGCGGCGACCTCGGGGGCGTCGTCGCCGAAGTAGCGGACCATCAGGTCGGCGACGACGCGGTCGCCCCAGCGCTCCAGGACGCGGCGGCCACCGGGGAGGCGACGCAGCACCTGGTGGCGCACCGTGTGACCGGCGATGACCAGCGGGTGTGCCCACGGTGGGCGCAGCGGCAGGCCGAGCTCCTTCATGCTGGTGGGGCCCAGGAAGACGGTGAGCATCGAGAGCAGCCGCTCCCGCTCATAGCGCGCGCGCAGCGGCGCGAGGGGGCCCCACTTCCGGAAGTCGAGCTCGAGCTGGGCGTCCACGGCCGAGCGGGTGAGCTGGCCGCCGGCCTCGGTGAGCGGTCCCTGGCTGATCAGGACGTGGTAGTTCAGGCGGTGCCGCTCGCGCTCGGTCTCGACGAGGAACTCGTCGTCGACGCCCATCAGCCAGCCGACGTAGCGCCACAGGTGCATGACCGCGGCGGACTCGTGCCGGCTGACCGGCACGCCGAGGGCGCGTACGCCGATGAGGACGACCCCGTCGAAGAGCCCGAGCGTCGAGGCCTGGTCGGCCTGGTTGATCGGCAGGCCCCAGCGGTCGACGTCCCAGCGCGCCTCGAACCCGTGGTTGACCAGCGCGTGCATGGCGCGCACGTGCAGCGTCAGCCGCCACCCCTCGGCGTGCGGACGCATGCCGCCCGGTTGGGTCAGTGATGTCACCCAGCGCTGGGTCTCCCCGAGGCGTCGTCGCGACTGCCCGCCGGTGAGCGCGCCCGTCTGCACGAGCAGGTCGGTGGGGCCGCCGAACCGGTATCCGCCGAGCAGCGAGAGCTGGAGCCCGACGTCGGCGGCGGCCCGCCCGAAGCGCCGGTAGGCGCGGGCGCCGGCCTCGACGAGGTCCCAGTCGACCCACTCGGGCACCTGCTCGACGGTCGTCATGAAGTCCACGAGCGCGGGCGCGGGGTCGTCCACCGCGTCCAGGCCGTGGTGCAGGGCGGTGTCGAGGTCGGACATCGAGACCCGGCCGGGCTCGCCCGCTCGCGTCCGGATCGCCTCCGCGAGCCGCCGGCCGAGCTCGTCGCGACGTCGCAGCGCCGCGCCGATGCGCAGCATCTGCTCCTCGTCGATCTCCTCGACGCCGGCGATCCGCTTGAGCAGCGTGCCCATCTTCGTGGCACGGGCCTCGCCCTCGCGGTAGCGGGTCGGGAACGGCTGGCCGGCGGTGATCTCGGGGGCGGGGGCGGGCGTGGTCGCTGAGGCGGAGCCGGGCTGGACGGGAGCACTCGTCATGCCACGATCCTGACGCGAGTGATCACTCGCATACAATTCGCGTCCATGAGGAAGGTGCCGCAGCAGAGACGATCCCGGGAGATGGTCGAGCGGATCGTCGAGGCCGGTCGCGCGGTGCTCGCCGAGGAGGGGTACGACGCCTGCTCGACCAACCGCATCGCCGCCCGGGCCGGGGTGAGCCCGGGGTCGGTCTACCAGTACTTCCCCGACAAGGCCGCCATCGTGGCCGCGGTCATCGAGGGCTGGTCCGACGAGACCGCCGAGCGGGTCGCGGCCTCCCTCGCCGACCGCGTGGGGGAGCCCGGCGGCATCGGCATGGTCCGGGCGACGATCGAGGCGCTGCTCTCCGCGCTCGAGGCCGACCCCGAGCTGCTGCGCGTGGTGAGCGAGGAGCTGCCGATGGCGCAGCACAAGGAACGTCGTACGGCGCTGGAGCGGCGCGTCCGCGAGCTGACCGCGACCTGGCTGGCCGTCCGGCCTGGGGCCTCGACCGCGCCGGACCCGGCCGTGAGCGCGTGGGTGCTGGTCCTGGCCCTGGAGAACCTCGCGGTGCGGTGGGTGCTCGACTCCCCGCCGGTGCCGCGCGAGCGGCTGGTCGAGGAGCTGGTCGCGCTGGTGACCGGCTACCTGTCGGCCCCTCGCCCCGGCTGACCGTGCGCGAGCGACCTCTCGGCCGTGCGCGAGCGACCTCTCGGCAGGCCCGGCCCGCTAGATCTCGAGTCCCAGCGACCTCACGAGCGCGGCGAGGTCCACGCCCTTCTTCGACAGCAGCTCACGTCGGTCCTCGGGGGTGAGGGCCTGGACCTGCGGGGCCACCGAGAGCGGGTAGCCGTCGATCTCGGGGGCGTCGGTCACCGGCACGACCGTGTGGACCACGCGGTCGTCGTAGACGTGGACCATGTTGACCGCCTGGTGGCCGTCGGCGGCGGCGAGGTAGCGGTCGGCGGGGGTGAGGTCGGAGGCGTAGCAGGTGGCCGAGGCCACCGAGACCGGGATGCCGGCGAAGAGGCTGTGGCTGGTGAAGTGGAAGTGGCCGCCGAGGATCGCCCGCACGTCGGTGCCGGCCAGCACCTCGGCCAGGGGCTGCTGGTCGTCGAGCTCGATGATCTGCGCCGGCGGCAGCATCGGCACCGGGATCGGCGGGTGGTGCATCGCCAGGATGGTGCCGTGCGGCGCTGGCTCGGCCAGCACGTCGGCGAGCCAGGTCAGCTGCTCGGGCGTCACCTCGCCGTGGTGGTAGCCGGGCACGGTGGTGTCGAGGGCGACGATCCGCAGGCCGGCGACCTCGTGGACGCGGTCCTGCGGGGCCGAGGGGTCGGCGTCGGGACCGAAGAGGCCGCGGGCGTAGGGCTCGCGCTCGTCGTGGTTGCCCATCGTCCACACGACCTCGGCGCCCTCGGGCCCCATCGAGGCCGCGACCGGCTCGACCAGCTCGCGCAGCCGGGCGTAGGCCTCCGGCTCCGCCTTGTCGGCGAGGTCGCCGGTGAAGACCAGCACCTGCGGGGGCGGGTCGACGCGGCCGAGCCGCTCCAGGGCGGCCACGAGCCCGGCCTCCGGGTCGACGACGCCGTACTGCAGCTGCCCGGCGGCGAGCAGGTGCGGGTCGCTGAGGTGGGCGACGACGTGGGTGGGGTCGGGGTGCTGACCGAGCGGGACCGTCACCTCGTCAACCCTAGTCAGCGGTAGCCGTAGGTGCGGTCGATCTGCTCCCAGTAGCCGCGCGTCCAGTCCGCCACGGTGGCGGCGTCGGCCTGGTGGGCGGCGGGGGCCGGCTCCTGGCATCCCGCACCGGAGCAGTCGCGCAGTCGCTGCCAGGCCTTCTCGAGGTCCTCGCGCACCTGGCGGTGCTGCTTCGAGCGCCAGAGGTTGTGGTGCTGCAGGGGGTCCTCGACCAGGTCGTAGAGCTCCCCGAAGCCGTCGCGGTACAGCGTCATCGACCACCTCGCCGTGCGCAGGCCGATCGAGGAGCGCTTCCCGAAGGCGGCACTGCGACCGCCGGCGGTGTGCGTGGCCTCGGTGAGGACCGGGACGGACCACCCGGTGTCCCCGTCGACCAGAGACGCCAGGAAGGACGCGCCGTCCGCCTTCCGCGGCGCCTTCGCGTCGGCGAGGTCGAGGATCGTCGCCGTCAGGTCGGGGGTGTCGACCGGGTCGTAACGGCGGTGACCGCCGTCGCCGCGACCGCGCATGCCGGGACCGGTGACCAGGAGCGGGACGCGCAGCGAGGGCTCGTAGGCCCATACCTTGCCGGTGCGGAAGCGGTGCTCGCCCTGCAGCAGGCCGTTGTCGGAGGTGAAGACCAGGACGGTCCGCTCCCACTCGTCGTCCGCCTTGAGCCGACGGACCAGGCGCGAGACCTCCTTGTCCATCACCCACACCGACTCCGCGCGCTGCCGGGCCGCCTCGCGCATGGCCGCGAGGTCGCGGCCGGTCATCGCCGGCATGCGTCGCACGGCCCTGGGCTTGTCGGAGACGTCGCCCTCCGTCGGCGACCCGGTCCTGGCGATGCCGGGTGCCCGGTCGATCACGTCGTCGAAGCGGCCACGGTGGCGCGGTGGGACGTACGGCGTCGGGAAGCGGTGCTCGAAGCCGTCGGCGTCGCGCCAGGAGGCCGGGTCGTCGTCGTCGCGGGGCGCCCCGTGGTGGGGGGCGATGTGGTTGACGTAGAGGAGGAAGGGGCGACCGCTGCGTGCCCGCCGCTCGGCGAACCGGCCGGCCATCTGCGCGGAGAGGGAGCCGATGACCTCGGTGGAGTACTGACCGCGGTAGCGGTTGTCGATGCGCCCGTCGTGGTTGAACGCGATGTCGGTGTAGACGTAGGTCCCGCCGTGGAAGCCGGCGTTCCCGGGGTTCTCCACCGCACCGCGCCACTCGTCCCAGCCCCGGGGCACGTAGCGGTGCGAGGGCTGGCCGCTGACCTTCGACCGGTCCAGGCCGTAGCGGTTGAGGTACTTGCCGAGGAAGCCCGTGCGGTAGCCGGCTGCCTGCAGGGACGTCGCCACCGTCCGCGAGTCGTCGAAGGCGCCGTAGCCGTAGGGCGGCTCGTGCCAGTAGACCCCGTGGTTGTGGGCGTGCTGGCCGGTCAGGAAGGTGGCGCGCGCCGGGCAGCACAGCGGGTACGGCGCGAAGGAGTTCTCGAAGGAGATCCCGGTGCGGGCGAACATCCGCCGCGTGCGTGGCATCCACTGCAGGTCGTCGACGCGCAGGTCGTCGGCCATCACGACCACGATGTTGGGACGCTCGTCCCGTTCTGGCGCCCGGCCCGCAAGACCCGGGAACGCCGCAGGTGCCGCAGCGGCCGCGCGCGGCGCCGGGCCGGCCGGCGTCGCCGGCGCGGACCAGAGGGTCAGGCAGGCGGCCAGGAGCAGGGGAGCGGCGAGCGCGCGCGGACGGGGCACGACCGCACGCTAACCCGGTTCTTCACCTCGGAGGGCGACCCGGCCGACGCGAGCGAATTCGGCGCGACCCATGCAGCGGCCGGGAGCCGCCTCAGACCCGGGTCAAGCGGAAGACGGGGATCAGCCGGTCGGTGCGCTCCTCGTACTTGGCGTAGTTGGGCCAGGTGCGCAGCATCGTCCGCCACGCTGCGGCGCGCGCGTCGCCCTCGAGCTCCTCGGCGCGGACCGCGGTCTCGAGCTTCCCGTAGCGGATGTGCGCGGTGTCGGCCGCACGCAGGTTGAACACCCACACCGGCATCTTCGGGCCGCCGAAGTAGGAGCCCGCGATCAGCCAGGTGTCGCCGTCGGGCACGCACAGCAGCGGCGTGCTGCGCGGGATGCCGCTCTTGCGGCCCACGACGGTGAGCATCAGGTTTGGGAGCCCGGCGATGTCGAGCACGCTGACCCGGCCGCGTGAGGCCTTCTGCAGGTTGGTGTCGACCCAGACGATCTGCGGCAGCAGCTTCGGCATCCACTCGATGGAGCCGATCTTCACGGCAAGGGGAGTCAGCAGGCCCATGGCCGAAATCTAGAACAGGTTCCGCCGCGCGTGCTCACCGCCCGTTCATCCGGACGCCGTCGACCTGCCGCCTGCTCGCCCTCGGTACGCCGACGGGCCGGCCTAGGTTCCGCTCGTGCTGTCTCGCGGCCTGCTCGGAAGCGTCCTGGTCCTCCTCGGGGGCCTGGTCGTCTCGACGCTCCCGCGCAGCGCGCCGATCCTGGAGGTGGAGGCGCTCGCGGACCTGCGGGGCGCCGAGGCGGGGCGGATGCTCGGGCTCGCCGTCGTCCTGACCGGGCTCGGCCTGCTGGCCGCGGCCTGGCTGCGGCTGTGCCGCGAGGTCGGGACCGCGCGGGGCGCCGAGCGTGAGGAGGCCGTCGGGCTGGTCCGGTTCGCCACGGTGCTGTGGTCGGCGCCCCTGGTGCTCGCGCCGCCGCTGTTCTCCCGCGACGGCTGGTCCTACGCCGCCCAGGGGGCGATGACGCACCTGGGGATCTCGCCCTACGAGCACGGGCCGTCGGTCCTCTCCGGCCCCGTGGTCCAGGCCGTCGACCCGCGCTGGATGGACACCATCACGCCCTACGGCCCGGTGCCGCTCGTGGTGGGCGACCAGCTGGCCGGCCTCACCGGCAACCCCTGGATGCTCGTGATCGGGCACCGGGTGCTGGCCCTGGTCGGTCTCGCGCTGCTCGCCTGGGCCGTGCCCCGGCTCGCCACCTGGACCGGCGTCGATCCCGCGCTCGCCTCCGCCCTGGTCGTCGCCTCCCCGTTGATGCTCGCCAACGGCGTCGGCGGGCTGCACAACGACCTGCTGATGGCCGGCCTGATGGCGGCCGCGCTCGTGGTCGCCGTCGAGCACGGCTGGGCCTGGGGCGCCGTGCTCGGGGGCACCGCCGCCGCCGTCAAGGCGCCCGGCGGCCTTGTCTGCGTCGCCGTGGCCCTCGTGGGGCTCCCGGCCGCGGCCACCTTCACCGATCGGGTACGCCGGTTGGCCGGCGTGGCCGGGGTCAGCCTCGGGTGGCTCGTGGGGCTCGGCCTGGTCACCGGGGTCGGTGCCGGCTGGGTCGCCGGCCTGGCCGTCCCCGGCACGGTCAACACGCCGCTCTCGGTCACCACGCTGACCGGCGGCACCCTCGACTGGGTCGCTGGCCTGCTGGGGCTCGGCCTGGCCCCGGCCACGCTGCTCGGCGTCGTACGCACCCTGGGGTCGGGGGTGATGCTCGGCCTGCTGGTCTGGGCCGCGCTGCGCCGACCCACCGGCGACCGGGCCTCCGCGGTCGGCACCGCCGCCCTGCTGATGGGCGGGCTCGTGGTGCTCAGCCCGGTGGTGCACCTGTGGTACCTGCTGTGGGTGGTGCCGTTCGTCGCCACCCTGCGGCTCTCGCGCCTCGCCGTCACGGCGCTGGTCGCGGTCAGCGTGATCGCCGGGCTGGTCGCCCCGATGGACTCCTCGCTGCACGGCGCCTACTACGCGATCGTGCTCGGCTCGATGATCGTGGCGATCCTCGCGCCGGTGCTGCTGTGGACCAGGGGCGCCCGCGAGCGGGTGGAGCGGATCGCGGCCGCCCACCTGCCGGGCCTGGCCGACCTGGTGCCGGAGCCGCCGCGCGCCACCCCGGCGTCGGCCCGGGTGCCGGCGCAGGTGCCCGTGCCCCGCCGGCCGCTCCAGGCCGCCGAGCTCAGCGGGCTGCTTCGATCCTTCCGGTGACCTCGCCCAGGCTCAGTCGTCCCCCGGACGTGGACGGGGCGGAGTAGCGCAGCACCACCTCGTCGCCGTCCTCGAGGAACCGCTCGCCCTTCCACAGCTCGATGAACGACCCCTCCTGCCCGTGCTCGGGGCCGCTGATCGTGCCGCTGGCGAACAGGTCCCCGGTGCGCACGCTGGCGCCGTTGACGGTCATGTGCGCGAGCATCTGGCCGGGAGACCAGTAGGTCGAGGAGTACGTCGGCCGGCTGACGACCTCGCCGTTGAGCTCGACCTCCACGTCGATGTCGAGGCCGCGCGTGCGGCCCGGCTCGAGGTAGGCCGCGGGCTCCGGGTCCTGACCGGGCAGGTCGCACCATGCCGCGTCCAGCGCGGCGAGCGGGGTGACCCAGCAGCTGATCGAGGTGGCGAAGGACTTGCCGAGGAAGGGCCCGAGCGGGACGTACTCGTAGGCCTGCACGTCGCGCGCCGACCAGTCGTTGAGGCCGACGACGCCGAAGACGTGGTCGGCCAGCCCGGCGGCGGGCACCCGGGTGCCGATCGCCGACGGGGCGCCGACGACGAAGCCGAGCTCGGCCTCGATGTCGAGGCGGCGGGTGGGGCCGAAGGACGGTGGTTGCGGACCCTCGGTGGTCGAGCCTGTCGAGACCGGGCGCAAGCCGGACGGGCGCACCACCGGGGTGCCGCTGGGCACGACCGTGCCGGCGCGGCCGTGGTAGCCGACGGGCAGGTGCTTCCAGTTCGGCAGCAGCGGCTCGGAGTCGGGGCGGAACATCCGGCCCAGGTTGGTCGCGTGGTGCTCGGAGGCGTAGAAGTCGACGTAGTCGGCGACCTCGAACGGCAGGTGCATCACCACGTTCGAGAGCGGGATGCCCGGCAGGTCGGGGGCCAGGTCGAGGACCTGCTCGCGCAGCTGGCGCCACGTCGAGGGGCCGCGCTCCATCAGCGGGTTGAGCGAGGTCGCGGCCAGCTCGGGGCGGCCGGTTGCGGTGGCCAGGTCGAGGACCTCGTCGCCGCGGCGCACCCCGATCCGGCGCGGGCCGCCGTCGACGGAGAAGACGCCGTAGGGCAGGTGGTCCAGCCCGAAGCCGTGAGCGTGCTCGTGCGTCGAGGGGGTCACAGCGACACCAGCTCCCGGAGGTCGGCCATCGGCTCGTCCACGCTGCACGAGCCGAAGGAGGTGAACCACCGCCGGGCGCCGGCGAGGTCGAGGGTGAGCAGGTCAGCGGGGTCGTCCCGGCGCAGGGTGGACACCACGTCGTCGGGGGAGCCGCCGTCGAAGGCGACCCGGGTAGCGGCCAGGAGGGTCAGGAAGCCGTGGTGCGCGCAGCCGTCGGCGTCGACGTGCGGCAGCGCACGGTGCAGGCCCGCGGTGCACTTGAAGGGCAGCTCGCGGTCGAGCGCCGCGTCGATCCAGGCGGCCAGCCGCTCGGGGGTCGGGAAGGCGTCGGGGTCGAGCCCGCCGGTGCGGAGCTTGAGTCGCAGCTCGGCGGCGGCCACCTCGTCGGCGGCGGCCAGCCAGGAGTACGCCGGGTCGACGGCGGGCAGCTCCACGAAGACCGGGGTGTCCTCGTCGAGGACACCCTCGCCGCGGGCGGCGTCGACGGCCGCCACGACGCGACGGGCGTTGCCGGCCGGGTCGTCGACGTCGCGCAGCGCGACCTCGAGCCCGGCCACGGGCAGTCCACGGCGCTGGCACAGCTGCGCCGGCCCGTGGACCTGGCCGGCGCCCCCGGTCAGCACGACGGAGACCGGGGTGCCCTCGGGCACCTGCGGCAGGTCGGTGTCGCGGACCACGAGGGAGCGGACCAGCCGCGCGGCCGGGCCGGCGCGGTCGGCGTACGCCGTGAGGGCGGCGTCGAGGGGCGCGTCGCCGGGCGGGAAGGTGGCCGCATCGTCGACCAGCCCGACCCAGAACGGGTCGGCCGAGGACGCGGAGAACGGTTCCGTGAAGGTGCTCACGGGGCTACTGTAACGGTCACATAGTGAGGCGATGCGTCCGATAAGCGGACGCGTCGGAGAGGGAGCGATGGCCTACTACCGCAGTGTGGGAGACGTCCCGCCGACCCGCCACACCCAGCACCGCGACCCCGAGGAGCGCCTCTACCGCGAGGAGCTGATGGGGGAGGAGGGCTTCTCCTCCGACTCCTCGCTGCTCTACCACCGCGGGGTGCCCTCGGCGATCGTGGCGAGCGAGGTGTGGGAGCTGCCCGACCAGTCGCGCACCCCCAACCACCCGCTCGCCCCGCGACACCTGCGGCTGCACGACCTCGAGACGGGCCCCGACGCGGTCACGGGGCGACGCGTGGTGCTGGCCAACCACGACGTGCGGATCTCCTACGTCGTCACCGGCACCGAGCCGAGCGCCTACTACCGCGACGCGATCGGTGACGAGTGCGTCTTCGTCGAGTCCGGCTCGGGCGTCGTCGAGACCGTCTTCGGCGTGGTGGCCTACCGGGCCGGGGACTTCGTGGTCATCCCGCGCGCGACCACCCACCGGTGGGTGCCGGCCGAGCCGTCGCGGCTCTACGCCACCGAGGCCAGCAGCCACATCGCGCCGCCCAAGCGCTACCTCTCGAAGTTCGGCCAGCTGCTCGAGCACGCGCCCTACTGCGAGCGCGACCTGCACGGCCCCACCGCCCCGCTGCTCCAGGAGGGCGACGACGTGGAGGTGCTGGTCAAGCACCGCACCTCGGCGGGCAGCGTCGGCACCCGGATGGTCTACGCCACGCACCCGTTGGACGTCGTCGGCTGGGACGGCTGCCTCTACCCCTACACGCTCAACATCGACGACTACATGCCGATCACCGGCAAGGTGCACCAGCCGCCGCCGGTGCACCAGGTCTTCGAGGGCTGGAACTTCGTCATCTGCGCGTTCCTGCCGCGCAAGGTCGACTACCACCCGCTGGCCGTGCCCGTGCCCTACTACCACTCCAACGTCGACAGCGACGAGGTGATGTTCTACGTCGCCGGCGACTACGAGGCGCGCAAGGGGTCCGGCATCGGGCTCGGCTCCATCTCGCTGCACCCCGGCGGTCATGCCCACGGCCCGCAGCCGTCGGCGATCGAGGCGTCCCTGGGTGCCGAGCGCTTCGAGGAGACCGCGGTCATGGTCGACACCTTCGCCCCGCTCGAGCTCGGCGAGGGCGGGCTCGCCGTCGAGGACCCGACGTACGCCACCAGCTGGGCAAGGGACCGCGGCTGACCGAGGAACGAGGTCGGCCGCGTCGTCCCGCACGTCGAGCGAGTTCGCGACCGAGGGACGAGGTCGCGACGGCGGGTCGAGACCGGTGCGTGGCTCTGCGAGACCGGCTGCGACGTCGCGTCAGCCCCTCAGCAGCGCGTTGACCGCCCCGGGGTCCAGGGCGCGGTCGATGGCGAGCGCGGCGCAGCCGTGCAGACCGGCGGCCTCGCCGTGGGTGGCCGGCAGGAACCGCAGGTCGCGCACGGCCCCGGGGTGGGCGCGGGCGTAGAGGGACTCACGCACGCCGGCGGTGTAGAGGTCGAAGGCGTTGCCCATGTCGCCGCCGACGACGACGGCGCCGGGGTGCAGCAGGTTGACGGCGACGGCGAGCACCTCGCCGAGCTGGCGACCGGCACCGCGCAGCAGCCGCCGTGCCGTCGGGTCGCCGGCGAGGGCGGTGGCGACGAGATCGCGCACGTGCCGCACGTCCGAGCGACCGTCCTCCTGCAGGGCGGCGACCAGGGCCCAGCCCCCGGCCACCGTCTCCAGGCAACCGGTGGCGCCGCAGCGGCAGGGCAGGTCGCCCGCGGCGTCGACCCGGGTGTGGCCGAGCTCGCCGGTGGTCCCACGGCCCTCGCCGACCAGACGTCCGTCCGCGACGACCCCCAGGGCCAGGCCGGTGGAGGCCTTGACGACGAGCATCGTCTCGGCGGGCGGCACCTGGCCGAAGAGCTCGGAGCGGGTGAGCGCGGCAGTGTCGTTGTCGACGTGCACCGGGGCCTCGGTGACCGGGCGCAGGAACGCGGAGAGGTCGACGCCGTCCCAGCCCCGCAGCACCGGGGCGTCCACGCTGCAGCACTTCTCGGGATCGACGCTGCCCGGCAGGCTGAGCCCGACCCCCGCGACGCGCGCCGGGGCCGTCGGCAGTGCCGAGAGCAGGGCGTCGAGCCGCTCGGCCACCGACGGCATCAGGTCGTCGGCGCGGGTGCCGGGCTCGTGGTCGCGGGTGTCGCCGCTGATCTCCCGGCCGGCGAGGTCGAACACCCCGACCTGGCTGCGGGAGCGCCCCACGGCGACGGCGAGCACGACCGCGGCGTCCGGGTTGAGCGCCAGTGAGCCGGCCGGGCGCCCGCCGGTGGAGGCGTGGTCACCGCCCTCCAGCAGCAGTCCGGCGTCGGTGAGGGCGGTGAGGCGTGCGGACACCGCGCCCCGGGACAGGCCGGTGAGGCGGGCCAGGTCGGACCGGGTGTCGGCGCGACCGGTGCGGACCAGGGTCAGCAGGCCGCCCGCGGAGGTGTCGGCGACGCTCATGTCGGGGAGTGAAGCACAGACTTTTGTCAGAAACTAGCGAAAGAATGCTTGTATCGATCCAAAAGTCCTGCGACCGTAGACGCATGCACACCTCGGTCGACGTCTCGTCCACCATGCCCCCGGTCTGCGACTTCACCGTCTTCGGCGGCACCGGCGACCTCGCCCTGCGCAAGCTGCTGCCCGCGCTCTACCACCGTGACCTCGAGGGCCACCTGCCCGAGGACACCCGCATCGTCGGTGTCTCCCGCTCCGAGATCGACGACGAGGGTTACCGCACCGAGGTCCGCGCGGCGCTCGAGCGCTTCGTCGAGCCCGAGCTGCTCGAGGACGCCGCCGTCGAGCGGCTGCTCGGCCGCCTGCACCACCTGTGCCTGGACGCCGACACCGCCGAGGGCTGGCACCTGCTGCACGGCCTGCTCAAGGACCGCCCCCGCGAGGACGAGGCGGTCCGTGTCTTCTACCTCGCCGTCGCCCCGCGGCTCTTCGGCCCCACCTGCGAGCGGCTCGCCGAGATCGGCGTGGTCAACGAGCGCGCCCGCGTGGTGATGGAGAAGCCGATCGGCCACGACCTGGAGTCCGCGCGCGCGATCAATGACGCGGTCGGGTCGGTCTTCGCCGAGCATCAGGTCTTCCGCATCGACCACTACCTCGGCAAGGAGAGCGTGCAGAACCTCCTCGTCACGCGCTTCGCCAACACCTTCCTCGAGCCGCTGTGGAACTCCCAGTGGGTCGACCACGTGCAGATCACCGTCTCCGAGACCGTCGGCGTCGGGTCGCGGGGTGGCTACTACGACCACGCCGGAGCGCTGCGCGACATGGTGCAGAACCACCTGCTGCAGCTGCTCTGCCTCGTGGCGATGGAGCCCCCGACGTACGTCGGTCGCGAGAACGTCCGTGACGAGAAGCTCAAGGTCCTCCAGGCGCTCAAGCCGCTCACGCCCGCCGACGTCGACCGCGACACCGTGCGCGGGCAGTACGTCGCCGGGCTGGTCGAGGGCGAGCGCGCGGCGTCGTACGTCGACGACCTGGGCGACCTCGTCGAGGAGCGCTCCGAGACCGAGACCTTCGTGGCGCTGAAGGCCGAGGTGCAGAACTGGCGCTGGGCCGGCGTGCCGTTCTACCTGCGCACCGGCAAGCGGATGGACCGCCGCGTCAGCGAGATCGTCGTGGTGTTCAAGGAGCCGCCGCACGCGATGTTCCCCGGCGCCGAGGGCGGGGCCACCGCCAACCGGCTGCACATCTGCGTCCAGCCCGACGAGGGCATGCGGCTGCACCTCACGGCCAAGGAGCCGGGCCCTGGCGGGATCCGGCTGCGGCCTGTTTCACTGGACCTCAGCTACGCCACGACCTTCGACCAACGCAGTCCGGAGGCCTACGAGCGGTTGCTGATGGACGTCGTCCGCGGCAACCCGACGCTGTTCATGCGCCGCGACGAGGTCGAGGCCGCCTGGTCCTGGGTGGCGCCGATCCTCGACCGCTGGGTGGAGTCGCCCGACCCGCCCCGCCGCTACCCCGCCGGCACCCCCGGCCCGTTCGCCGCCGCCGCGCTGCTCGAGCGCGACGGCCGATCCTGGCAGGAGACCGACCAGTGAGCACCACGCCCAGCAGCACGTCCAGCACCCCCGCAGTGCATCCCGTGGTCGCGGCCGTCACCGAGCGCGTCGTCGAGCGCAGTGCGACCCAGCGGGCGGCGTACCTCGACAAGATCCGCGCGATGGCCGAGACCGGCCCGGCTCGCACCCGCCTGGCCTGCGCCAACCTCGCGCACGGCTTCGCGTCCGCCGAGTCGGTCGACAAGGAGGCGCTGCGCGGCACGGTCAAGCCGAACCTCGCGATCGTCACCTCCTACAACGACATGCTCTCCGCGCACCAGCCGTTCGTGGACTACCCGCCGCAGCTGAAGAAGGCCGTCATCCGTGCCGGCGGCATCGCCCAGGTCGCGGGCGGCGTGCCCGCCATGTGCGACGGCGTGACCCAGGGGCGCGCGGGCATGCAGCTCTCGCTCTACTCCCGCGACGTCATCGCGATGTCGACGGCGATCGCGCTCTCGCACGACATGTTCGACGGCGCGATGCTGCTCGGCGTCTGCGACAAGATCGTGCCCGGCCTGGTGATCGGGGCGCTGTCCTTCGGTCACCTGCCGACGATCCTGGTGCCCGCCGGCCCGATGGAGTCCGGGCTGCCCAACAAGGAGAAGGCGCGGGTGCGCCAGCGCTTCGCCGAGGGCAAGGCGACCCGCGAGGAGCTGCTGGAGGCCGAGGCCGCGTCCTACCACTCGGTGGGCACCTGCACGTTCTACGGCACGGCCAACTCCAACCAGCTGCTGATGGAGGTCATGGGCCTGCACCTGCCGGGCAGCTCCTTCGTCAACCCCGGTACGCCGATGCGCGCGGCCCTCACCGACGCGGCCGCCGCCCGGGTGACCGAGATGGCCCGTGGCATCGAGTCCGCACCCATGGGCGAGCTGGTCGACGAGCGCACGATGGTCAACGCCTGCGTGGCGCTGCTGGCCTCGGGCGGCTCGACCAACCACACCATGCACCTGGTCGCGATGGCACGCGCCGCCGGCATCGAGCTGACCTGGCAGGACCTCTCCGACCTCTCGGCGGTCGTGCCGTCGCTGTGCCGGATCTACCCCAACGGCTCGGCCGACGTGAACCACTTCCAGGCCGCCGGCGGCATCGCCTTCCTGGTGCGCACGCTGCTCGACGCCGGGCTGCTGCACGAGGACGTGCTGACCGTCGCCGGGCCCGGTCTCCGCCGCTACACCCAGGAGCCGCGGCTGGTCGAGGACGCCTCCGGTCGCATGAGCGTGGAGTGGGTCGAGGGCCCCACCGCGACGCTCGACCCCGAGGTGCTGCGCCCCGCCGACGACCCGTTCGCGCCCGACGGTGGCCTGCGGGTGCTGACCGGCCCGCTGGGCCAGGCGGTCATCAAGACCTCGGCCGTCACCCCCGAGCACCGCGTCGTCACCGCGCCGGCCGTGGTCTTCGACGACCAGGCCGACTTCCTCGCCGCGTTCTCGGCCCACGAGCTCGACGGCCGCGACTTCGTGGCCGTGATCCGCTACCAGGGCCCGGCCGCCAACGGCATGCCCGAGCTGCACAAGCTCACCCCGGCGCTCGGGGTCCTGCAGGACCGCGGGCAGAAGGTCGCGATCGTGACCGACGGCCGGATGTCCGGCGCGTCGGGCAAGGTGCCGGCCGCCATCCACGTCACGCCCGAGGCCGCGCTGGGCGGGGCGATCGCCAAGATCGTCGACGGCGACGTCGTCACCGTCGACGGCACGACCGGCGTGCTCACCGTCGAGGACGCCGAGACCGTGCTGGCCCGCCCCTCCACCGGAGCCGCGCCGACCGCCGCCGAGTTCGCAGGCACCGGGCGCGAGCTCTTCGCCGCGTTCCGCGCCACCGTCGGCCCCGCCGACCAGGGGGCCAGCGTGTTCCCCGCCGTCGCCACCCACGACCAGACGCCCCAGCTGACGAACGAGGCCGCGCATGTCTGAGACCCCCACCTCCTCCGGCTCCCTGCTCGACCTCGTGCCGGTCGTGCCCGTCGTCGTCATCGACGACCTCGACCACGCGGTCCCGCTGGCCCGCGCCCTGGTCGCCGGCGGGCTCCCGGTCATCGAGCTGACCCTGCGCACCCCGGTCGCCCTCGACGCCGTGCGCGCGATCGCGGCCGAGGTCCCCGAGATCACCCTCGGCGTCGGCACCGTCTGCACGCCCGCGCAGGCCGAGCAGGCCGCGGAGGCGGGGGCGGGGTTCCTGGTCTCGCCGGGCACCACGCCGACGCTGCTGGAGGCGATGCTCGGCACCGGGCTGCCGTTCCTCCCCGGCACCGCCACGGTCTCCGAGGTGCTCGCGGTCCTCGAGGCCGGGGTCACCGAGATGAAGTTCTTCCCCGCCGAGGCCTCCGGTGGCGCCGCCTACCTCAAGTCGTTGGCCTCGCCGCTGGCAGCCGCCCGCTTCTGCCCGACCGGCGGCATCACGGCGACCAGCGCAGCGTCGTACCTCTCGCTGCCGAACGTCGGCTGCGTCGGCGGCTCCTGGCTCACCCCGGCCGACGCCCTCGCCGCCGGTGACTGGGCCCGCGTCGAGACCCTCGCCCAGGAGGCTGCTGCCCTCCGCTGACCGCCGAGAGGTCGCTGGCGCACGGCCGAGAGGTCGCTGGCGCACGGCCGAGAGGTCGCTGGCGCACGGTGGTCAGGCCGAGGCGCGGACCAGGCCGGTGAGGCCGGTGACCTCCGCGTGCACCGCCAGCATGGCCTCGGTCGCCGCCGACCATGGGTAGCGCTCGGCCCGTCGTCGGGCACCGGCACGCAGGTGGTCACGCGGCCGGGCGGTGAGGTCGAGGACGGCGTCCGCCAGCGCCACCGGGTACGGCGCAGCCCAGCCTCCTGAGGTGACGTCCACGAGCTCGCGGGCACCTCCTCGGTCCGCGGTCACGACGGGTGTCCCGCAGGCCAGCGCCTCGAGCACCGCGAGGCCGAAGGTCTCGCCCGGGCAGACCGACAGGGCGACGTCCGCCTCGGCGATCCGTCTGCGCAGGGCATCGCGCCCCGCCACGAAGCCGTGGAACGTCACCGGGGCCGACCCGGCGACGGCGCGCAGCTCCTCGAGGTACGGCCCCTCGCCGTAGACGTCGAGCCGGACGGGGACGCCGCGCCGGTGCAGCTCGACCGCGGTGGCGACGGCGAGGTGCGGTGACTTCTCCCGGGAGAGCCGGCCCACGTGCACCAGCCGCAGCACGCCGGCGTCGCGGGGGCCGGTGTCGCGCTGGCGGGAGGGGACGGGGCGGAAGGTTTTCAGGTCGACCCCGAGCGGCACCCTGGTGACGGGGCAGCGCGCGGAGGCGGCCACGGAGCGGAACTCCCGCTCGGCGTACCCCGAGGTCACCACGAGCCGGTCGACCGAGCGGACCACGACACGGTTGAGCAGGGCGATGGGGGCGCGGGCGGAGGTGTCGAGCCCGGTGCGCATCGCGAGCATGTCGCCGAGCCGCTCGTGGGAGAGCAGCACGGTCGCGACGCCCTGGCGTCGGGCCCACATCGCCACGGGCAGCAGGGTCGTCTTGTCGTGCAGCTCGACCGAGGTGGGGGCGAATCGCTCGAGGGCGTCGACGACGCGCCAGGGCTCGACGATGAGGCGGTAGCCACCGCCCACGCGCGGGGCCCGCACCGACACGACGGTGCCCGCCTCGGTCTCCTCGACGGCATCGGTCGGACCGGGGACGACCAGCAGGCGCTCGACGCCGGCGTCGGCGTACCCCTGTCCCATCGCCGCCACCGCGGTCCTCACCCCGCCCGAGGCGGGGCCGATGAAGTTGGCGAGCTGGGCGATACGCACGGCGCACACCCTGGCGCCGTCGGGTGAACGGACGGCGACCCTGCCGTGGATGGCCGGCGAGCGCTGAGCCGCAGGCTCAGCGCTCGTCGCACCGTGGGTCCGGACCCGATCAGCGGGCCCGGCTGGGGGTCAGCAGGTGATGCCGCCCTTGGGGACCTTGACCTTGGTCTGCAGCGGGGCGACGGCCACGTCGGCGATCGTGACGCCGCCGAGGGTGACGACCAGGCGCAGCGTGACGGACTTGGCCTTGGCCAACCGGCCGTTCTCGCTCACCTTCTCGTTGATGACGCCGGGGAACTGGATGGTGAGCCCCAGCAACGGGTTGGCCGGGATGCCGATCTCGGCGGGGGCGCCGTCGGTCGGGATCGGGACGGGCGAGCCGTCGGGGCCGGTGATCTCCAGCACGGCGGGGGTGTAGGTGATCTTGGCCTTGCCGGGTCGGCCGGTCGCGGTGGCGACCATCTTCGGGTCGGACACGACCTCGATGCTCACCATGTCGCCGAAGAGCCCCAGGTCGGCCAGCCCGGTCGTGGCGACGGCCTTGAGCCCGGCCTTCTTCTTCTTGGGCAGGTAGGCGGTCTTCTGCGTCGCCGAGACGGTGCCGTCCAGGCCCAGCAGCGCGCCGAACCCGGGGATCACGCTGGGCAGCACGGCCAGGTCGGCGGTCGAGGAGCTCGAGGACGTGACGGTCTTGCCACCGGGCACGCACGTCCTGGGGCCGTTCCAGCGCGCCTTCGTCTCGCCGGTGGACACCCCCAGGGTCAGCAGCGGCGCGGCCGGCACCGGCACGAGCGTCTGCGACGGCACCTCCTCCTTGCCCTTCTCCGGGCCCGCCTTCGCGACCATCCCGGTGAGGAGGCCGGAGAGATCGGTGTCGGCGAGGCCGCGGCCGCCGAGCGTCTTGGAGGTGGAGACGGCCTTCGAGGCCTTGCGGGTGTTGATGTTCGCCGCGGCGCGACCGACGCGCAGGTCGATGACCTTGTCGCCCTCGACGCCGGGGGCCTGGTCGAGCACGATCGCGCGCAGCACCTGGGCGCCGACCTTGGCGCGGTGGTGGTACTTCTGCGTGCCCTTCTTCTTGTTCTTCTTCTTGCCGGCGCGGGCGGCGGGTACGTCGACGGTCGCGACCGGGGCCGTGGCGGCCGGGCCGGTCGGCGCGGCGGCACCGGCGGAGGTGCCGCTCGCCGCGAGGACGGGCAGGGCGGTGATCAGCGCGGTCGAGACGGCCAGGGCCGTCCGGCGCACCGTGGCGGCGGCGTGCGGGGTCATCAGACCTCCTGGGGTGCTGGGAGGGGCTGGGGGGGTCCGTCCATGGTCACCCGTAGGGGCGCGGGGCCCGGGCAGGTTCTCGCCCCGCGGACCGCTGGTCTGGACAGATACCCCCGTTCGTACGCCTGGAGGGGGCCGGCTGTCGGTGGCGCAGGTCACGATGACCCGGGTGGAGAGCGCAGCGGCGGGCGGGGAGCGCGACGGGGTCGGCACGTGGGAGTTCGAGGCCGAGCCCTGGCCCTACGAGACCGGGTCGTGGGTCTTCGTCACGCTGCCCGAGGACGTCGACGAGGAGGTCCGGCTGCTCGGCGGCCCGCGACGGGGCTTCGGCTCGGTGCGGGTGGAGGTCAGCTGCGGCTCGAGCACCTGGTCGACGGCGGTGTTCCCCTCGGCCGACGGGTTCGTGCTGCCGCTCAAGGCGGCGGTGCGCCGCGCCGAGCTCCTCGAGGTCGGGAGCCCGGCGCGGTTCACGCTGCGGCTGCTGTGAGCCGGGCTGCTGTGAGCCGGGCTGCTGTGAGCCCGGCAGCCGTGAACCCGGCAGCCGTCATGGTGGAGGGAGTCCTCAGCCGACGACCGGCTGACCGGTGAGCCGCTTGTAGGTGAAGGCGGTGCCCAGGTAGATCACCGGGAAGGCCACCAGCAGGCCGAGCAGGCACGCGAGGGCGCCGGCGACGGCCAGGCCGAAGCAGGTCAGCATCCACAGCAGCACGGTGCCGAGGTTGTCCTTGACCAGCGAGACGCTGGCCTTCAGCGCCCCGACGGCGTCGAGCTCGGGACGGTCGACCAGGAAGTAGACGCTGAACGCGGTGAGCACGATCGCGACGAGTCCCGGCAGCACGCACAGGATCAGGCCCACGGTGATGAGGAGACCGTTGATCAGGCCGAGCAGCAGCACCTGCGGCAGCTTCGGCGGCTGGAAGAGGGCCATGATGAAGTCCGAGCGGATGCCGCGGCCCTCGGTGAGGTCCAGGGCGCCGCGGATGACGCCGGCGCTGAGCACGGTGCTCACGACCCAGCCCAGCACGCCGAACACCAGCGTCAGGACGACGTTGTCGCCGAAGACCGAGCTGAGGCCCTGGAAGGCTCCGTTGACGATGAAGAGGACCAGCATCGCCAGCAGGATCGGCCCGAGGTTGGCCTTGAAGGTGCGCCAGCCGAAGGAGACGGCGTCACCGACCCGCCACTCGGGGGCCGGCGCCCCGCCGTACCCGCCGCCGTAGCCCCCACCGGCCGGAGGACCCGGCGGGGGCGGCGTGCCGTAGCCACCGCCGTACCCACCGCCGTCCCCGTACCCACCGCCGGGCGGCGGGGGAGGCGGGGTCTGGCCGTAGTCGGGGCCGGAGCCACCGGGCTCACCGGGCGGGTAGGGCGGGGGTGTGCTCGACATGTGTTCCTCCTCGACGTCTGTGGTCGGCCACGCTAGCGGTCCGGAACCTCGGCGCGCACGCGTGTTCGCGGCACCCGCGCCCGCGACGCGCGCCGCACGGGGTGGACCTGCGCGACCGCCGGCCGCGCATGATGGGGGCATGCCGCTCCGATGGAACCGCTCCGCGCCCCGCGACGACCTCGACGAGCGCGAGCTGCACGTCGGCGAGCCCGAGGACCACGCCGCGGGCCCGACCGCGGTGGCGGTCGCCATGAAGCGTGCGGTGGAGCAGATGGGTCCGGTCCGCACCGCCCGCACGCTGCTCAAGCTCAACCAGGTCGACGGCTTCGACTGCCAGGGCTGTGCCTGGCCGGACCCGGACGCGGGCCACCGGCACACCGCGGAGTTCTGCGAGAACGGCGCCAAGGCCGTCACCGAGGAGGCCACGCTGCGTCGGCTCGACCGGCGCTTCTTCGCCGAGCACCCGGT
The DNA here is from genome assembly GCA_001627335.1 of Nocardioides sp. REDSEA-S33_B3. Taxonomy (GTDB): domain Bacteria; phylum Actinomycetota; class Actinomycetes; order Propionibacteriales; family Nocardioidaceae; genus Nocardioides. Next base: position 34,131 of record LUPK01000054.1, read on the forward strand.
CGCGGAGCTGGCCGAGCGCACCGACTTCTGGCTGGGCCAGCAGGGACGGCTGACCGAGCCGATGGTGCTGCGTCCCGGCGGCACGCACTACGAGCCGATCGGCTGGGAGGAGGCCTTCGAGACGATCGGCTCGCACCTGCGCGACCTCGCCAGCCCCGACGAGGCGATCTTCTACACCTCCGGCAAGACCTCCAACGAGGCGGCGTTCGCCTACCAGCTGCTGGCCCGCTCGTTCGGCACCAACAACCTCCCCGACTGCTCCAACATGTGCCACGAGTCGACGTCGGTCGGCCTGGCCGAGTCCATCGGCATCGGCAAGGGCTCGGTCAGCCTGCACGACGTCGAGACCGCCGAGCTGATCGTGGTGGCCGGCCAGAACCCCGGCACCAACCACCCGCGGATGCTCTCGGCGCTGGAGAGGGCCAAGCGCGGCGGCGCCCGCATCCTGGCCATCAACCCGCTGCGCGAGGCCGGGCTGGTCCGGTTCAAGAACCCCCAGAACCCGCGCGGCGTCGTCGGGCGCGGCACCGACCTCGCCGACCTGCACCTGCCGGTCCGGGTCAACGGCGACCTGGCGCTGTTCCAGGCGATCGGGGCGCTGCTGCTGGCGTGGGACGCCCTCGACCACGACTTCATCGAGCAGCACACCCACGGCTTCGAGGAGTACGCCGCGCACCTGCGCGACCTCGACTGGGACGCCGTCCTCGCCGCGACCGGGCTGTCGCGCGCGCAGATCGAGGAGGCGGCCGGCATGTTCCGCGACTCCTCGGCGACGGTGCTGTGCTGGGCGATGGGCATCACCCAGCACCGCAACGCGGTGGCGACGGTCAAGGAGATCGCCAACGTCGCCTTCCTGCAGGGCAACATCGGCAAGCCGGGCGCGGGGCTGTGCCCGGTTCGCGGCCACTCCAACGTCCAGGGCGACCGCACCATGGGCATCTGGGAGCGCTCCCCGGAGCACTTCCTGCAGGCCGTCGAGGACGAGTTCGGCATCCCCGTGCCGCGCCGCCACGGCTTCGACTCCGTCGCCTCGGTCACCGCGCTGCACGAGGGCGACGCCTCGGTCTTCATCGGGATGGGCGGCAACTTCGTGGCCGCGATCTCCGACACCTCCGTCACCGAGGAGGCGTTCCGCCGGGCCGCGCTCACCGTGCACGTCTCGACCAAGCTCAACCGCTCTCACGTGGTGCACGGCCGCACCGCGCTGATCCTCCCGGCGCTGGGTCGCAGCGAGCGCGACCTGACCGGCGGCCGGAAGCAGCGGGTCACCGTCGAGGACTCGATGTCAGCGGTGCACGCGTCCCACGGGCCGCTCGAGCCCGCCTCGGAGCACCTGCGCTCGGAGGTCGACATCATCTGCGGGATCGCGCTGGCCACGCTCGGCCGTGACCATGCCGTCCCGTGGGAGGAGCTGCGCTCGGACTACACCGAGATCCGGCACCGGATCGCCCGGGTGGTGCCCGGCGCGGCGGCGTACGCCGAGAAGGTCGACCAGCCGGGTGGCTTCGTGCTCCCGCACCCGCCCCGCGACAGCCGCACCTTCCCCACCCCGCAGGAGCGCGCGGTCTTCGCGGTGAGCCCCCTCGACGTGCTGCACGTCCCCGAGGGGCGGCTGCTGCTGCAGACCATGCGCAGCCACGACCAGTTCAACACCACGATCTACGGGCTTGACGACCGCTACCGCGGGGTGCGCAACGGCCGCCGCGTCGTCTTCGTCCACCCCGAGGACATCACCGCGCTCGGCTTCACCGACGGCGACCTGGTCGACCTGGTCAGCGAGTGGCGGGACCCCGACGCCTCCGAGGCGGCCGAGGCAGGCGACGCGGGCCTCGTCGAGCGCTGCGCCCCGGCGTTCCGGATCGTCTCCTACGACCAGCCCCGCGGGTGCGCCGCCGCCTACTACCCGGAGACCAACCCGCTCATCCCGCTGGCCTCGACCGCGCTGGGCAGCAACACCCCGACCTCGAAGTCCGTGGTCGTGCGGCTGGAGCCGGCCACGCACGACGCCTCGCGACGCTGGGCCAGCGACGCCGGCCACGTCGTGCCGTCGGGTCGCGGCGACGAGGACAAGCGCACCGTCGAGCCGGACCAGCTCTCGTGACGCGGCTCGACCGGCCCTCCGACGAGGTCGAGTGCCGGGGCAGCACCGACCCGGTGGCCGGGGTGCTGACGGCGCGCGAGGTGCCGTTGGGCGGCCCGCGGGCGATGACCGTGCGGCGTACCCTCCCCCAGCGCGAGCGCACCATGATCGGGGCGTGGTGCTTCGTTGACCACTACGGGCCCGACGCCGTCGCCGAGACCGGCGGCATGACCGTCGCCCCGCACCCCCACACGGGGCTGCAGACGGTCTCGTGGCTGTTCACCGGTGAGATCGAGCACCGCGACTCCGCCGGCAACCACGCGATGGTGCGACCCGGCGAGCTGAACCTGATGACCGCCGGCCGCGGCATCTCCCACTCCGAGGTCTCCACTCCCGACACCGAGATCCTGCACGGCGCCCAGCTGTGGGTGGCGCTGCCGCAGGCCGAGCGCGGCACCGACCCGGGCTTCCGTCACTTCGCCCCCGACCCGGTCGAGGGACCGGGGTGGACGGCGCGGGTCTTCCTCGGGTCGCTGCTGGGCAGCACGTCGCCGGTCCCGACGTTCTCCCCGTTGGTGGGTGCCGAGCTGCTGCTGGAGCCCGGCACCTCGCTGGACCTCGACGTCGACCCGACCCACGAGCACGGGCTGCTCCTCGACGCGGGCTCGCTGCGGGTCGACGGGGCCACCGCGGGCCCCTCCGACCTGCTCCACGTCCCCCTGGGTCGTACGACGCTGAGGCTCGTCGCCGGGGACGACCCGGTCCGGGCGCTGGTGCTCGGGGGCGAGCCGCTGGGCGAGGCGATCGTGATGTTCTGGAACTTCATCGGCTCCAGCCACGACGAGGTCGCGGCGTACCGCGCGGAGTGGCAGGCCCAGATCACCCGTGACGGCGAGGTCGTGGGCGACTCCCAGGAGGTCGCGGAGGGCCGCTTCGGGACCGTGGTCGGCGACCACCTGGCCCCCATCCCCGCGCCGGTGCTCCCCAACGCCCGGCTCAAGGAGCGCCGGTGACCGGACCCGTCGTCGGCGACGACGGCGTGGCGCGCTGCCCGTGGGCAGGGGCGGCGCCGAGCGACATGCGCGACTACCACGACCACGAGTGGGGCCGGCCGATCGCGGGTGACGCCGCGTGGTTCGAGCGGCTGAGCCTCGAGGCGTTCCAGTCCGGACTGTCCTGGGCGACGATCCTGCGCAAGCGCCCGGCGTTCCGGGCCGCCTTCGACGGCTTCGACCCCGACCGGGTCGCCGCCTACGACGACGCCGACGTCGAGCGGCTGATGGCCGACGCGGGCATCGTGCGCAACCGGGCCAAGGTGCTCGCGGCGATCGCCAACGCCGGTGCGCTGGTGGCGATGCGGGAGACCGACGGGCCCGACTGCCTCGAGCGCCTGGTCCGCGCGCACGCCCCGGCCGAGCCGCCCGCTCCCCACGACACCGAGCAGCAGCAGACGACCTCCCCGGAGTCGCTGGCGCTGTCCAGGGCGCTGAAGAAGCGGGGGTTCACCTTCGTCGGGCCCACCACGATGTTCGCGCTGATGGAGGCGACCGGCGTCTTCGACCCGCACCTCGTGGGTTGCCACCGCCGCGACTGAGCCGGGCTGCGAGACTCCCCGGGTGCGCGTCGTCCACGGTCTGACCTGGTTGCTGGGCTGCCAGCTGGTGGGGGAGACCCTCGCGCACGTGACCGGAGCGCCCGTCCCCGGCGCCGTCCTCGGGATGGTCGTGCTGCTGGCCGTGCTGCTGGTCCGGCGCAGCGACGACACCTCCGCGCACGCGGCGGCCGACGCGATGCTGCCGCACCTGCAGCTGCTGTTCATCGTGCCCGGGGTGGGCGTCGTGGCCTACGGCTCGGTGATCGCCGCCGACTGGCTGCCGATCGTCGTGGCCCTGGTCGCCTCCTGGGTGCTCGGCCTGGCCGCGGTGGGGCTCAGCGCGCAGGCCCTGACCCGGTGGACCGATCGCCGAGGCGCACGTGGGAGTGCCGCGTGAGGTGGTTCGTCGAGCAGCCCCTGACCTGGCTGGTGGCGACCTTGCTGGCCTACCGGCTCGGGGTCTGGCTCCTCGACCGCACCCGGCTCTCGGTCGCGCAGCCGGTGCTGGTCGCCGTCGTGCTGCTCGGTGCGGCGCTGCTGGTGCTCGACGTCGACATCGCGACCTACGCCGAGGGCACGGCCGTGCTGACCTTCCTGCTCGGTCCGGCGACGGTGGCCCTGGCCGTCCCGCTGCACCGCCAGCTGCACCGCCTGCGCGGCTTCGCGCTGCCGATGATGGTCGCGCTGGTGCTCGGCGTGCTGGTCTCGGTCGGCTCCGCGATCCTGCTGGTGCAACTGCTGGGGGGCTCCGAGGAGCTGGCCCGCACCATGGCCCCGAAGGCCACCACGACCCCGGTCTCCCTGGCGCTCTCCGCCGAGATCGGCGGCATCCCCGCGCTCAGCGCCGTCCTCACCATCACCGCCGGCATCCTCGGCGCGGTCGCGGGCCCGTGGGTGCTCGACCGGTTGCGGGTGCGGGAGCCGCGGTCGCGGGGGGTCGCGCTCGGCGGTGTCTCGCACGGCATCGGCACGGCCCGGGCGCTGGCCGAGGACCCGGTCGAGGGCGCCTTCTCGGGGCTCTCGATGGGGCTCACCGCCCTGCTGACCAGCCTGCTGATCCCGCTGGTCGTCGCGCTGCTCCTGTGACCGCCCGCGGCCGATAGCGTCCCGGTCATGCCGCGCGTGCACGCCTTCACCGACGACGCCCTCCGCGACCTCGACGCCGTGGGGGTGGTCCGGGCCCTCCATGCCGGGGAGGTGTCGGCACCCGAGGTGGTGGACGCGGCGATCGCGCGCACCGAGGCCGTCGACCCCGAGCTGGGGGCGGTCGCCTGGCGGTCGTGGGACCGTGCGCGCGCCGAGGCGGGCGCGCTGCGGGGCGGGTTCTTCGCCGGCGTACCCACGTTCGTGAAGGACAACGTCGACGTCGCCGGCATGCCCACCCTGCAGGGCACCGACGCGTACGTCGGCACGCCGGCCGTCCGCGACGGCGACTTCGCCCGGATGTACCTCGCCACCGGCCTGGTGGCGCTGGGCAAGACCCGGCTCTCGGAGTACGGCTTCAACGCCGCCTGCGAGCACCCCCGCCTCGGTCCCGTGCGCAACCCGTGGGACCCCACGCGCACCGCCGGCGCCTCCTCGGCGGGCTCGGCCGCCCTGGTGGCCGCCGGTGCGGTGCCGATCGCCCACGCCAACGACGGCGGCGGCTCGATCCGCATCCCCGCGGCGGTCAACGGGCTCGTCGGGCTCAAGCCGACCCGCGGGCGGCTCGCGCAGGACGCGATGCTGCGCGGCCAGCCGGTGCGCATCGTCAGCGACGGGGTCGTCACCCGCTCGGTGCGCGACACCGCGGCGCTGTTCCGCGAGGCGGAGAAGGTCTACCGGCCCTTGAAGCTCCCGCCGATCGGCGACATCACCCGGCCGGGGAAGCAGCGGCTCCGGGTGGCCGTGCACACCGGGGGAGCCGGGCGCAGCGCCGACGCCGAGACGATCGCGGCGACGTGGCGCACCGCGACGCTGCTCGAGGAGCTCGGCCACCACGTCGAGGAGGTCCCGGCGCCCGTGCCGGACTCGTTCCCCGAGGACTTCCTGCTCTACTGGGCGACACTCGCCGGGGCCCTGGTCGCGGGCGGACGCCGCAACCACGGCCGCACCTTCGACCGGTCCCGCCTCGACCCGCTGACCATGGGCCTGGCCAGGCACGCCGCCCGGTCGGCCCACCGCATCCCCGGCGCGATCGCCCGGCTGCGCCGCACCGCCGGACAGGCCGAGCGCTTCCACGAGCGCTGGGACGTCGCGCTCACGCCCACCCTGGCCTCCGCCGCGCCCCCGATCGGCCACCTCTCGCCCGAGCCCGGCTTCGACCAGGTGATGGAGCGGCTGCTGGACTGGGTGGTCTTCACCCCCTGGCAGAACGCCACCGGCGCCCCCGCCGTCTCCCTGCCGCTGGCCACCACCGCCGAGGGGCTGCCGCTCGGCATGATGCTCGCCGCCGCCCCCGGTCGCGAGGCGCTCCTCCTGGAGCTGTCCTACGAGCTCGAGCAGGCCCGCCCCTTCCCGACCCTCACCTGACGCCGAGCCGGCGTATCAATACGCCGGTTCGATCTGCCGTTCCCGCCGAACCGGCGTATCAATACGCCGGTTCGATCTGCTGTTCCCGCCGAGCCGGCGTATCAATACGCCGGTTCGGCCCGAGCCACGGCCCGCCACGGCCGGCCACGGCCCGCCAACGCTCGGTCAGCGGGGGACCACGAGGAGCGCCTGGCTGCTGCGGGCGACGGGGCCGAGCTCGTCGTACGCCGTGGACGTCGCGATCCCGACCGAGCCGGGGCCCAGGTGCGTCTCGGCGTCCAGGCAGACCCACTCCCCGACGGGCTCACGCAGCACGTGGACGGACAGCTCGGTGTTGAGGAAGCCCCACTCCCGCACGTCGAGGGCCGCGCTCGCCCCCGACGCGGAGTCGATGCAGGTCATCAGCCGGGCCAGCGGCGAGGTCTCCTCGCCCTCCACCAGGTCCGGCGCGCGCATCCACACCACGCCCGGGCCGGCCTCGGTGCCCGACCCCGAGACCCAGCGCCACTCGACGGCGTCGGTGTAGCCGCCCAGCCACGAGCCCGGCGTGTCCCGTCGTACGCCGGAGGCAGGCCCGTGACCCGGGGCCGGCCCGACCTCACCGGGGCCGGTGCCCCGCGGGAAGAGCCAGGCCCGCGCGCTGGCGACGTCGCGCCCGGCCACCGGGTCGTCCAGCACGGACGAGGCCATGGCGACCGAGCGTCCGGGGCGCTCGAGGCGCGCGGAGGAGACCAACGGCCCGACGGGGACCGGCCCGAGCAGCTCCATGGTGAACCGCCCGACGACCCGGTCGGCGGCCTCGGGAAGCCGTTCGATCGCGCGGAGGAGCAGGCCCGCCGGAGGGCCGCCGTGCTGGGCTCCGGGGGCCCACGGACCAGCGGTCGAGGAGGTGGCGAGAAAGCCCTCGGAGAACTGCCCCAAGGTGTCTCCGCAGGTGCTGTCGGGAGCGTCGTCGGGGGTGCCGGTGGGGGTGTAGAAGCAGGAGGTCACGCCCCGATTTTCTCCCACGGGGAAGACTCTGTATGGTTCTGCGTCGTTGCCCCTTTAGCTCAGTCGGCAGAGCGTCTCCATGGTAAGGAGAAGGTCTACGGTTCGATTCCGTAAAGGGGCTCTGGGTCGGGTCGGCGCCGGTCGAAGACCGGGGCCGACCCTCATCCATGTGGCGGGGTAGCTCAGGTGGTTAGAGCACACGGCTCATAATCGTGGTGTCGCGGGTTCGAGTCCCGCCCCCGCTACCACATCCCGCACGCACCATCTCCGATCCAGCAAGGAACCACCGTGGCCAGCAAGAGCTCTGACGTTCGCCCCAAGATCACGCTCGCCTGCGTGGACTGCAAGGAGCGGAACTACATCACCAAGAAGAACCGTCGGAACAACCCCGACCGCATGGAGATGAAGAAGTTCTGCCCGCGTTGCCGCACCCACACCGACCACCGCGAGACCCGCTGACCTCAGCGCATCCCGCGAACCGGCCCGCCAGGTCCTCCTGGCGGGCCGTCGGCGTTCCCGGGGTCGGCGACGGTCGGTGAGCCGGGAGGTCACCCGGCCGGTCGCTCAGGAGGTCAGCCGGCCGGGTCGCACGCCGGTCGGGGCCAGTCCCTGACCCGCGAGGTGTCCACCCGCGAGAGCGTGGGGACGAGCGGGCGACCGCCCTGGGACCAGAACGCCCGGGCGCTCGACTCGCTGACCACCCACAGCCCGTCGCTCGTGGCGGCCATGCCCTCCGCCCCAGGCAGGAACGACCGCTGCACACCCCCCGGCCCCTCGAGCACGCCGCAGCGCGTGTGCGACCGGGCGAACCACACTCCGGTGCGCCCACCCATCCGGGCCCACACCGCGCCCTGGGCGTGCGAGGGCACCTTTCGCGAGGACACCGCGTCCCCGAGGTCCAGGGTGGTGACCCCCGGTGCCAGCACGTCGGAGAGGCGGAACCAGTCCAGTGCCGCCCGACCCGGGTGCACCCGCGAGGGCCGGAAGCGGCCCAGTCCGATCCGCCCGTCGGGCGCCAGCACCGTGAACGAGCCCTGCACCGGGTCCTCCAGCCGCCACACCCGCAGGACCTCCAGGGAGCCCGGGTCCAGCAGCCACAACCGTGAGCTCTCGGCCAGCCACAGCCCGTGCTGGTCCAGGGCCGCGCCACCACCGTGGCGGCATCCCACCGTCGGCGCGCCGCCCACACTGCCCTGCACCCGCGGCCTGTCGGCGAGCAGCCGGCCCGTCCGCAGGTCCATCCGCAGCACCCGGCACCACAGTGCCCCCGGCTGGCCCTCGTCGTAGCCGGTGAGCCAGGCGGTGCGTCCCCGCACGGCCACGCCCTGCGGCACGAACGCGCCGGTCCCGCGGGGCGCCCAGACGGCCGCGCACACCGCGTCGGAGACCGGGAGGGCCGTCAGGGGCTCGTCGCCGGGCAGGTACGCCGGAGCGCGGCCCCGGACCCGGTCGGAGTCCACCGGTCGGCAGCCGGACAGATCGGTCGGTGAGCCGGCGCGTGCCCGGTCGGAGTCACGGTCGGACTCGGGGTCGGTCGACGTCGTCGTACAGGCCGAGAGGGCGGTGAGCGCCAGGAAGAGCACCAGGGCCGGGACCGCCGCCACCGTGCATCGGGCCGTAGGTTGGACCCATGCCAGTCGACCCCTCGATCGTCGGTCGGTCCTTCCCACGCACGCGACCGTATCCCGTCACCGCCGAGGGACTGCGCGCCTTCGCCGCCGCCACCGGCGGGGAGTGGAGCGGCGGGCCCGCGCCGGCGACGTACCCGATCGTGATGGCCTTCGAGGCCATGAACGCCTTCCTCGAGGCCGAGCAGGTCGAGCTGCACCGCATCGTCCACGGCGAGCAGCGCTTCACCTACGAGCGCCCCGTGGTGGAGGGCGACGTCCTCACCGCGACGCTCACCGTCTCCGGGCTGCGCCAGATCGGCGGCAACGACATCATCAGCACCACCAGCGAGGTGACCGACGCCGACGGCGCCCTGGTCTGCACGACCGGCGCGACTCTGGTGCACCGCGGCGCTGCCGCGGGGAGCGACGCATGAGCCTGCCGAGCCGCACCTTCACCGTCACCCGCGCCGACCTCGTCGCGTACGCCGCCGCCAGCGGTGACCACAACCCGATCCACCAGGACGAGGCCGTCGCCACCGCCGTCGGGCTGCCCGGCGTCATCGCGCACGGGATGTACACCATGGCGCTGGCCGCCCGCGCCGTCGCCGACTGGTTCCCCGAGCACGAGGTCGTCTCGCTGGGCTGCAAGTTCACCGCCCCCGTGGTCGTCCCCGCCGAGGGCGGCGTCGAGGTCCTCGTCGAGGGCCAGGAGAAGCCCGGCGACGACGGCACCACCACCGTCGCTCTGACCGTCACCTGCGACGGCGCCAAGGTGCTCGGCGTGCCCAGGGCCGTGCTGAGGCCCGCCCGTGACTGAGCCCGTGGCTGAGCCCGTGACTGGAGCCCCCACGCTCCGCGAGCGCACCACCCTGCGGCTGGGCGGCCCGGCCCGGCGGTGGGTCACCGCGACCACCGAGGCCGAGCTCGTCGAGGTCGTCAGCGCTGCGGACGAGGCCGGCGAGCCGGTCCTCGTGCTCGGTGGTGGCAGCAACCTCGTCGTCGCCGACGAGGGCTTCGCCGGCACCGTCGTCGAGGTCGCGACCCGTGGCGTCGCCAGCGACGTCGAGGGCGACGACCCGACCTGCGGCGGCGCCATGGTCACCGTCGCGGCGGGGGAGTCGTGGGACGGCTTCGTCGTCACCGCCGTCGAGCGCGGCTGGGTCGGCGTCGAGGCGCTGTCCGGCATCCCCGGGTCGGTCGGCGCGACCCCGATCCAGAACGTCGGCGCCTACGGCCAGGACGTCTCCCAGACCATCGCGCAGGTGCGCACCTGGGACCGCCGCGAGCGGACCTTCCGCACCTTCGCCCACGCCGACTGCGACTTCGGCTACCGCCACTCGCGCTTCAAGGCCGACCCCGGCCGCCACGTCGTGCTCTCGGTGACCTTCCAGCTGCGGCTGGGCACCCTCGGCGCCCCGGTCGCGTACGCCGAGCTCGCCCGTGCCCTGGGGGTCGAGACCGGTCAGCGGGCGCCGCTGGCGCAGGTGCGCGCCGCGGTCCTCGCGCTGCGCGGTGGCAAGGGGATGGTCCTCGACGACGCCGACCACGACACGTGGAGCGCGGGCTCGTTCTTCACCAACCCCGTGCTCGACCCCGCCGACGTGCCCGAGGGGGCGCCGGCGTGGCCGCAGCCCGACGGGACCGTGAAGACCAGCGCGGCCTGGCTGATCGAGCACGCCGGGCTCCCCAAGGGCTGGGGAGCCGAGGTCACCGGCGGGCGGGCGACGCTGTCGACCAAGCACACCCTCGCCCTGACCAACCGCGGCGACGCCACGACCGCCGACCTGCTCGGTCTCGCGCGGGCCGTGCAGGAGCGGGTCGACCAGCGCTTCGGCGTACGCCTGGTCAACGAGCCGGTGCTCGTCGGCTGCGCCCTCTGAGGGCGAGCGTCAGTAGCCGGAGGTCCCCGCCGCGATCGCGATGATGGCGACGACCGCCAGGGTGCCGAGCACCAGCAGCACGGTGGCGATGACGCCCAGGATCATGCCGGCGCTGGCCTCGCTGCGGCCGCCCTGCTGACCGCCGGACTCGTCGATCTCGCGACGCACCCGCGACCCGAGGTACCACGCGTAGGGCCCCAGCAACATCGGCAGGCCGCACACGAAGCCGCCACCCAACGCGACGATGCCCCACACCAGCGAGGCGTTGGCCTGCGGGTGGAACGGCACGCTGGGGAACTGCTGGTAGCCCGGGTAGCCCTGCGCGTAGGGCTGGCCGTAGCCCTGCCCGTAGCCCTGCCCGTACCCCTGCTGCGGGTAACCCGGCTGCCCGTAGGGCTGCGGGTAGCCCTGGGCGCCGTAGCCGGGCTGCCCCCACTGCGGCTGTCCCTGCTGGCCCTGCTGACCGGTCTGGCCCTCCTGTGCGGCCTGCTGCGGGTCGGCGTAGGGGTTGGTCGGGTACGACGGCGGCGCAGGCGGCTCGTTGGCCCCGCTGCCGTAGGGCTCGTGGGTCCAGGGGGTGTTGTCGTCCTCAGGCTCGCGATCGCTCACGTGCCCATCCTCGCAGAGGCGTTCAGGAGCGCGGCTCGTCCGGCCCGGCGAGCCACGCGTCCACGCCGGCCAGCAGCCGCGACCGCACGTCGGAGGGCGCCTGCGAGGCGCGCACCGACATCCGGGCCAGCTCGGCGAGCGTCGCGTCGTCGAGGTCGTGGGCCGCGCGCATCGTGGCGTACTGAGCCGCCAAGCGGGAGCCGAACAGCAGCGGGTCGTCCGCGCCCAGCGCGATCGTCGCGCCGGCCGAGAGCAGCTCGGGCAGCGGCACCGAGGTGAGGTCGGAGTAGACGCCCAGTGCCACGTTGGACACCGGGCACACCTCCAGGGCCACGCCCGAGGAGGCGACCCGCTCCAGGAGCGCGGGGTCCTCCGCGGAGCGCACCCCGTGGCCGAGCCGGTCGGCGTGCAGGTGGTCCAGGCAGGTGCGGACGTGGTCGGGCCCGCGCAGCTCGCCACCGTGCGGGACCAGCATCAGCCCGGCCCGCTCGGCGATCGCGAACGCCGGCCCGAAGTCCTCGGTGCTGCCGCGGCGCTCGTCGTTGGACAGCCCGAACCCCACGACGCCGCGGCCGGCGTACTGCGCTGCGAGGCGGGCCAGCGTCCGCGCGTCCATCGGGTGACGGGTCCGATTGGCCGCGATGACCACGGCCATGCCCAGGCCGGTCTCCCGGGAGGCCTCGGCCACGGCGTCGAGGACCAGGTCGGTGAACGCGGTGATGCCGCCGAAGCGCGCGGCGTACCCGCTGGGGTCGACCTGGATCTCCAGCCACCCACCCCCGTCGCGGACGTCGTCCTCGGCGGCCTCGCGCACCAGACGGCGTACGTCGTCCTCGGTCCGCAGCACCGAGCGCGCGACGTCGTAGAGCCGCTGGAAGCGGAACCACCCCTTCTCGTCGGCGGCCGAGAGGTGCGGCGGCCACTCGGTGACCAGCGAGTCGGGCAGCGAGATGCCGTCGCGCTCGGCGAGCTCGAGCAGGGTGGCGTGGCGCATCGAGCCGGTGAAGTGCAGGTGCAGGTGCGCCTTGGGAAGGGTGTGGAGGTCGCGCACGGCGCCACCCTAGGCACAGCACCGGCGCGCCGGTCGGACGGTGGGCGTTTGGACGCGGCGTGGACGGCACCCGTAGACTCCCCGCTTGGTGGTCTTCCCCCATGCTTCGGCATGCCCCGGGGTGACCATCGGAGGGCACTAGCTCAACTGGCAGAGCATCGGTCTCCAAAACCGAAGGTTGGGGGTTCAAGTCCCTCGTGCCCTGCAGGACGCACCGACCGCACGGTCGGCTGCGAGCAGCACCAGCAACGATGCGAGAGAGGTGGCGGCGTGACGGACAACGCGGTCCGCGACGACAAGCCCGTGCGCACCAGCCCGGTGACCTTCTACCGTCAGGTCGTCGCCGAGCTGCGCAAGGTCGTCTGGCCCACCCAGGACCAGCTGGTCACCTACTTCTTCGTGGTCATGGTGTTCGTGATCGTGATGATGGCGATCATCTCGGCCCTCGACCTCGGCCTGGGCCGCCTGGCCTTCGAGGTGTTCGGCGGCAACGCCGACCAGTGAGGCCACGGTGAGCCCGACGAGACCGATCTCGGGGCCCACCTCCCCGCGGGCGGCCGCCCGCACCCGGCCCGGCTCCGAGCCGGGCGACGTACGACGTGATGGAGCAGGACGTGACTGAGCAGTTCGAGCCGGCGGAGACCGACGGCACCCTCGACGAGGCCGTCGTCGACGCCGCCGACGAGAGCGCCGAGGAGACCGTCGAGGTCGCTGACGACGCCGTCGACGCCGAGGAGACCGTCGAGGCCGACGACACCGCCGAGGTCGAGGACGCCGAGGTCGACTCCGAGGAGCCCGACGAGGACGACCCGCTCGAGAAGTTCCGCCGCGAGCTGTGGGCCAAGCCCGGTGACTGGTTCGTCGTGCACACCTACTCCGGCATGGAGAACCGGGTGAAGCAGAACCTCGAGAACCGCGCCATCTCCTTGAACATGGAGGACTACATCCACGAGATCGTGGTCCCCACCGAGGAGGTCGCGGAGATCAAGAACGGCCAGCGCAAGATGGTCAAGCGCACCGTGCTCCCCGGCTACGTCCTGGTCCGCATGGACCTCACCGACGAGTCCTGGTCGGCCGTGCGCCACACGCCCTCGGTGACCGGCTTCGTGGGCAACTCCCACCAGCCCGTCCCGCTCACCATGAGCGAGGTCGAGGACATGCTGGCCCCCGCCGTCGTGGCCCGCGCCGAGGCCGAGGCCGTCGCCGCCGGCACCGCCCCCGTCGGCTCGCCGACCACGGCCAAGAAGCCGGTCGAGGTCGCGGACTTCGCGGTCTCGGACTCGGTCATGGTCGTCGACGGCCCGTTCGCCACGCTGCACGCGACGATCACCGAGATCAACGCCGAGAGCCAGCGCGTCAAGGCGCTCGTGGAGATCTTCGGCCGGGAGACCCCGGTCGAGCTGTCCTTCAGCCAGATCCAGCGCGTCTGACGCACCGGTCGGGCGGCCCCGCCGCCCGGCCCCGCAGATTTGGGCGGAGCCCCGGCTCCGTCCCACAATGATCGCTGCGCCTGAACCAGGCGCAGGTGGCAGAGGCCGCACACGGCGGCCTCGACATGACCACGAGAAGAAAGAGAAGCAGCATGCCTCCGAAGAAGAAGATCGCTGCCCTGGTCAAGGTGCAGCTCCAGGCCGGCTCCGCGTCGCCGGCCCCGCCGGTCGGTACCGCTCTCGGTCCCCACGGCGTGAACATCATGGACTTCTGCAAGGCGTACAACGCCCAGACCGAGTCCATGCGCGGCAACGTCATCCCGGTCGAGATCACGATCTACGAGGACCGGTCCTTCGACTTCATCACGAAGACGCCGCCGGCCGCCGAGCTCATCAAGAAGGCCGCCGGCCTGAAGAAGGGCTCCTCGGTCCCCCACAAGGACAAGGTCGGCAAGCTGACCAAGGACCAGGTGCGCGAGATCGCCCAGACGAAGCTCCCCGACCTCAACGCGAACGACATCGACGCCGCGATGAAGATCGTCGAGGGCACCGCCCGCTCGATGGGCATCACGACCGACTGACGTCCCGGGGCCCCGCCCCGACGTCGCACCCCTGTGGCAGGGCCGCGCTGGCCCGAGCGACCACACCTGGACCGAGAAGAGAGAACCCAGACATGCAGCGCAGCAAGACCTACCGCGCAGCGGCCGCCTCGTTCGACAAGGACGAGGTCTTCGCCCCGCTCGCCGCGATCAAGATCGCCAAGACCACCTCGAAGAAGAAGTTCGACGAGACCGTCGACGTCGTCATGCGTCTCGGCGTCGACCCCCGCAAGGCCGACCAGATGGTGCGCGGCACCGTCAACCTGCCCCACGGCACCGGCAAGACCGCCAAGGTCCTCGTCTTCGCCGTCGGTGACAAGGCCCAGGCCGCCCTCGACGCCGGTGCCGACGAGGTCGGTGGCGACGAGCTGATCGAGAAGGTGGCCGGCGGCTACCTCGACTTCGACGCCGTGGTCGCCACCCCGGACCTCATGGGCAAGGTCGGCCGCCTCGGCCGCGTGCTCGGTCCCCGTGGCCTCATGCCGAACCCGAAGACCGGCACCGTGACGCCCGACCCGGCCAAGGCCGTGACGGACATCAAGGGCGGCAAGATCGAGTTCCGCGTCGACCGCCACGCCAACCTGCACTTCATCATCGGCAAGGCGTCGTTCTCCGAGGCCGCCCTGGCCGAGAACTACGCCGCCGCCCTCGAGGAGGTGCTGCGTCTCAAGCCGGCCAGCTCCAAGGGTCGCTACATCAAGAAGATCACGGTCTCGACCACCATGGGCCCCGGCGTCCAGGTCGACCCGAACCGCACCAAGAACGTCACCGCCGAGGACGAGGCCAGCGCCTGAGTCCACGCGGTCGACACCGCTGTACGCCGAAGGCCCGGTCCCCGCGAGGGGGCCGGGCCTTCGTGTCGTTCCCCCGTGGCTGGTCGGTGGTCGGCCGGGGGCGGGGGTGTCGGGGTGTCGCCCCGCGGGGCGGGGCATCGGCGGCCGGCCCGCCACACCCCCTTCGTCGGAACCACCCCTCTCGCTCGTCCCTCACGAGAGGGGGGCCAGGCCCATCCACCCTCCTCCGGAGGTGCGGCGGGCCCCCCGCCGACGCCGGTGACGCGGCGCGGCACCCCGGCACCGTGGAGAGCTCGAGCGGGCGGGTCGGACCTGCGGGCGGGCACGAGGGCGGAGTGGTGGACGGACGGACGCACCCCCGCCGGAGGGTGGCGGGATTGGCCCCCCTGGAGCGACGAAGGAGCGGAAGGGGGGGATCCCTCCGGCGGGGGGGCGGGGCTGCTGAGCGCCTCCGCGGCGGCGAGGGCCACGCAGGTGGCGACGCCGGCCATGGCGGTCTCGACCTGGTCCAGGGGCGGGAAGGTCGGAGCGAGGCGGATGTTGCGGTCGCGGGGGTCCTGGCCGTGCGGGAAGGACGCGCCGGCGGGGGTGAGGGCGATGCCGGCCTCCTTGGCCAGCTGCACGACCCGGGTGGCGGTGCCGTCCATGACGTCGAGGTTCACGAAGTAGCCGCCGGTGGGCTCGGTCCACTCGGCGACCTCGAGCCCGGCCAGCTCG
Source organism: Nocardioides sp. REDSEA-S33_B3 (assembly GCA_001627335.1). Classification (GTDB taxonomy): domain Bacteria; phylum Actinomycetota; class Actinomycetes; order Propionibacteriales; family Nocardioidaceae; genus Nocardioides. Next base: position 49,996 of record LUPK01000054.1, read on the forward strand.
GCGGTCAGGGCGGCCTGGACCGCGGCGAACTTCGGCGCGATCAGGTCCCGGTGCTTGCGCATGTGGGCGCGCACGCCGTCGGCGTCGCCGAAGAACTGCACGTGGCGCAGGTGGTTGACCTTGTCGGGGCCGATGGAGGCCATGCCGAGGTGCAACAGGTACCACGCCTTGTTGGCCTCCGACATCGCCATCACCGCGACGCCGGCGCCGGCGAAGGTGATCTTGGAGGTCGAGGCGAACATGATCGGCCGGTCGGGGTGGCCGTTGGCCGCGGCGATCGAGAGGGCGTCGGCGCTCTTGACCTCGGTGTCGGTGAGGTGGTGCAGCGCGTAGGCGTTGTCCCAGAAGACGCGGAAGTCGGGGGCCGCGGTCGGCATCGACATCAGGGCGGTCGCGACCTCGACCGAGCAGGTGGCGCCGGTGGGGTTGGCGTACGTCGGGACGATCCACAGGCCCTTGACGGCAGGGTCGTCGGCGACGAGCGCGCGCACCGCCTCGACGTCGGGGCCGTCCTCGTTCATCGGGACGGTCACCATCTCGATGCCGAAGTCGGCGAGCATCGAGAAGTGCCGGTCGTAGCCGGGGACCGGGCAGACGAACTTCACGACCGGCTCGTCCTTCCACGGACGCTCCGAGCCGGGGCCGCCCCACAGCAGCAGGTCGGTCAGGGTCTGGTGCATCATCGTGAGGCTGGAGTTGCCGCCGCAGATGACCTGCGCGGTCTCGACGCCGAGCAGCTCGGCGAACATCTCGCGCAGCTCGGCCAGGCCCTCGAGCCCGCCGTAGTTGCGGACGTCGGCGCCGCTGCGGTCGGTGTGCCCGGTCGGGAGCGTGAGCAGGGCCTCGGAGAGGTCGAGCTGGTCGCTCGCCGGCTTGCCGCGCGTGAGGTCGAGCGAGAGCCCGCGGTCCTTGAGCTCGGCGTACGCCGCCTGCTTCTCGGCGAGGAAGGCAGCCAGCTCGTCGGGGGAGAGGGAGGACAGGGGCGCGCGCTCGGTCATGGCCCCGATCCTGCCAGCCCCGCCGACGGTTCCGGTGGGGGTGTCCGCCAGACCGGCACCAGGGCGGGCTCAGATGAGGATGCCCCGGCTGGCCAGGCCGACCCCGCGGCCGAGGTTGCCGCGGAACATCGCGTCCAGCCGCGGGTTGTCGGCGAGGTCCCAGAGCATCTGCGCGACCTGCCAGGCGCCGGCTCGGGCGACGTGGATGCCGAACATCGCGAACCCGTCGTCGAGGCGGCCCCCGATCTCGTCGAGGCGCGCCACGACACCGTTGGAGAACCAGCCCTTGATCTCGTCGGCCGCCTCCTCCAGCACGTGGTTGGTGGTGGAGAAGTCGACGTGCTCGGGGCTGTCGTCGACCGGGTCGACGCCGAGCTCGCGGCAGGTCAGCACGACCGCGGAGGGCAGGTCGTGGCAGATGTGGGCGTTCATGCCGGCCAGCGCGAATTGGATCGGGTGGGTGCGCGGCTTGCGGCGGTTGTCGAACAGCGGCGCCCACGCGTCGTTGACCTCGCGGCCGTCGAGGTCCGCGGCGTAGGCCTCGAAGAACAGGTTGGCGAAGTGGACGTCGAGCCGCCCGAGGAAGGGCCCGGCGCCGAAGCGGCCCTGGTCGATGGCCACGTCCACGAGGCGGGTGACCTGGTGGTACATCCGGTTGAACGTGGCCACGCCGTCCTCGGCGGGCAGCGCTGATGAGATGGTCTCCATCCGGTCCAGGACGTCGTCGATGCTCTGGGCCTCGGCCCAGCCGGTGCTCGTCACGTCCTCGACCCTGCCCGATTTGGCGCGTTTGTGGGTAACACCTATCGTTACTTCTCGTAACCAGAGACCGCCGGTCGTCCGGCTGCCCAGGCAGTCGGTCCGAAGGCCCCGCGAGAGCGGGCGACCTGCGCAGGTGAGCAGAGCAAGCCGGTTCCGCCGGTCCACGCCCTGAGCGCCTGCGCTCGGGGCGTTCGTCATTCCACGGGTGCCCGCGGTCTCTCCAGCAGAAGTGAGGAGACCCATGGCGCGGGCAGACAAGCAGGCGGCCGTCGCGGAGATCGTTGAGTCGTTCAACGCCTCCGCAGGTGCCGTGCTGACCGAGTACCGCGGTCTCACCGTGAAGGAGCTGCAGGACCTCCGTCGCTCCCTCGGCGAGAACGCTTCGTACGCCGTGGTCAAGAACACGCTGGCCAAGCTGGCCGCCGACGAGGTCGGGATCTCCGGCTTCGACGAGCTGCTGACCGGCCCCACCGCTATCGCCTTCATCAACGGCGACGTGGTCGAGGCCGCCAAGGGCCTGCGTGACTTTGCCAAGGCCAACCCCACCCTCGTGATCAAGGGTGGCGTCCTCGACGGCCAGCCCCTCGACGCGGCCGAGATCGCCAAGCTGGCGGACCTCGAGTCCCGTGAGGTGCTGTTGGGCAAGCTGGCCGGCGCGATGCTCGCGTCGCTCAGCCAGGCCGTCTACCTGCTCAACGCGCCGATCGCCCAGGCCGCCCGCCTCGCGGGTGCGCTGCAGGCCAAGGCCGAGCAGGACCCCTCGATCCTCGCAGGTGGTGCGGGCACGCCCGTCGCCGCCGAGGAGGCCCCCGCCGCGGAGGACACCGCGGCCGAGGCCCCCGCCGACGAGGCCCCGGCCGCCGCCGAGGCCTCTGACGAGGGCGACACCGCCGAGGCCTGAGCCACCAGGCTCCGACCCCGGCACACCACCACCTGAAACCCGGCCGACGACCGAGACGTCGCGGCCACCAACGGAAGGAACGCCATCATGGCGAAGCTGAGCACTGACGAGCTCCTCGACGCGTTCAAGGAGATGACCCTCATCGAGCTCTCCGAGTTCGTGAAGCAGTTCGAGGACACCTTCGGCGTCACCGCCGCCGCCCCGGTCGCCGTGGCCGCCGCTCCCGCCGCCGGCGGTGCCGGTGGTGGCGAGGCCGCCGCCGCCGAGCAGGACGAGTTCGACGTCATCCTCGAGGCCGCTGGTGACAAGAAGATCAACGTCATCAAGGAGGTGCGCGCCCTGACCTCGCTCGGTCTGAAGGAGGCCAAGGAGCTGGTCGAGGCCGCCCCGAAGCCGGTCCTGGAGAAGGTCGCCAAGGACGCTGCTGACAAGGCCAAGGAGGCCCTGGAGGGCGCCGGCGCCACCGTCACCGTCAAGTGACCCCCTGACCGGACGGCGGCCTGTGCCGCCCCCGGTCGCGCCAACGGCCCCGTTCCCCTCGTGGGGACGGGGCCGTCCGGCATTTGCGCAGGTGAAGGGCGGCTTCGCCGTGCTCGCTGAGGAATCGGACCGTGCCCGGCAGGGGATGGGTGGTTCCGCGTCCCGGTCCTGTCTCGATCGTCGGCGTCGGAGTGACGTGGGTGACAAAGTGACGTAACCTCGCGGCGGTAACGGCGTTGTTACTCGTGAGTGTGGTCACCTCCCCCGGTGGGGCAGGTGCTGCCTGCAGCCGCAGAACGAAGGGGAGCACGTACATGGGCGTGGAGATCAAGGTCGAGAACCTGACCAAGTCCTTCGGGAAGCAGCTGATCTGGGGGGACGTGACGCTGACCGTCCCCGCCGGCGAGATCTGCGTGATGCTGGGTCCCTCCGGCACCGGCAAGTCGGTGTTCCTGAAGACGCTGATCGGGCTGCTCAAGCCCGACCAGGGCTCGATCATCATCGAGGGCACCGACATCGCATCCTGCTCGGAGAAGGAGCTCTACGAGATCCGCAAGCTGTTCGGCGTGCTGTTCCAGGACGGCGCGATGTTCGGCTCGATGAACCTCTACGACAACGTCGCCTTCCCGCTGCGCGAGCACACCAAGAAGTCCGAGTCCGAGATCCGCTCCATCGTGATGGAGAAGATGGACCTCGTCGGTCTGCTCGGCGCCGAGGACAAGCTGCCCGGTGAGATCTCCGGCGGCATGCGCAAGCGCGCCGGCCTGGCCCGCGCGCTGGTGCTCGACCCCGAGATCGTCCTCTTCGACGAGCCGGACTCCGGTCTGGACCCGGTGCGCACGGCGTTCCTCAACCAGCTCATCGTCGACCTGAACGCCCAGATCGATGCGACGTTCCTCATCGTCACCCACGACATCAACACCGCGCGCACGGTGCCCGACAACATCGGCCTGCTCTACCACAAGCACCTGGCGATGTTCGGTCCGCGCGAGATGCTCCTGTCCTCCGAGGAGCCCGTGGTGCGGCAGTTCCTCAACGCCCAGCGGGTCGGCCCCATCGGCATGTCGGAGGAGAAGGACGCCGACGAGCTGGCCGCCGAGGCGGACCAGGAGCTGCCCCCGCTGCCGCCGATCCCGATGCAGCTCGAGCCCTCCAACGGCATCCCGCGCCGGTCCCAGCGTGAGCCGGGTGCCTGGTGCCGGGAGAACGGCGTGACGCCCCCGCCGGGCTCGTTCGAGGAGAACATGACCATGACCACGGGCGCCTGAGGGGTACGAGACACACGTGGCGTCCATGACCGCGACCAGGGCGCTCGCCCCGGTCGGGGCCGCAGGCAAGCTCTTCGCCTTCGGCCTCGACGTGGGACGGGCCCTGTTCCGACGACCCTTCCAGCTGCGCGAGTTCATCCAGCAGGCCTGGTTCATCGCGTCGGTGACCATCATCCCGACCGCCCTCGTGGCGATCCCCTTCGGCGCGGTGATCGCGCTGCAGGTCGGTGGCCTGATCAAGCAGTTCGGTGCCCAGTCCTTCACGGGCTCGGCCTCGGTGCTGGCGGTGGTCCAGCAGGCCGCACCGATCGCGACGGCACTGCTGATCGCCGGCGCCGGTGGCTCGGCGATCGCCGCCGACCTCGGCGCCCGCAAGATCCGCGAGGAGCTCGACGCCATGATGGTGCTGGGCATCGACCCGATCCAGCGCCTCGTCGTGCCCCGCGTGCTCGCCGCCATGCTCGTCGCCGTCTTCCTCAACGGCCTGGTCTCCGTCGTCGGCGTCGCCGGCGGCTACGTCTTCAACGTCGTCCTCCAGGACGGCACACCAGGCGCCTACATCGCCAGCTTCACCGCTCTGGCCCAGCTGCCCGACCTGTGGGTCGGCCTGGTCAAGGCGACCATCTTCGGTCTCATCGCCGCCGTGGTCGCCGCCTACAAGGGCATGAACGCCGCAGGTGGTCCCAAGGGCGTGGGTGACGCGGTGAACGAGTCCGTCGTCATCACGTTCGTCCTGCTCTTCATCGTCAACTTCGTCATCAGCGCGATCTACCTCCAGGTCGTGCCCCCGAAGACGGGCTGATCCCATGGCGAACCTCAAAGCGGTCTACACCAAGCCCCTCTCGTCCCTCGACGACCTGGGCCAGCAGCTGGCCTTCTACATCCGTGCCCTGGTGGCCGCGCCGGCCGCGGCCGTGCGCTACCAGAAGGAGGTCATGCGGATCCTCGCCGAGGTCACCCTCGGCTCCGGATCCCTGGCCGTGATCGGCGGCACCGTCGGCGTCATCGTCTCCATGACGTTCTTCACCGGTGCCCAGGTCGGGTTGTCCGGCTACGCCGCCCTCGACCAGATCGGCACCGCGCCCTTCGCCGGCTTCGTCTCGGCGTACTTCAACACCCGCGAGATCGCGCCGCTGGTGGCCGGCATCGCGCTCGCCGCGACCGTGGGCTGCGGCTTCACCGCCCAGCTCGGCGCGATGCGGATCTCCGAGGAGATCGACGCCGTCGAGGTCATGGCGATCCCGTCGATGCAGTACCTCGTCTCCACGCGCATCGTGGGCGGCCTCATCGCGATCATCCCGCTCTACGTCGTGGGGCTGCTGTCCTCCTACTTCGCGACCCGCCTGACGGTCATCCAGTTCTACGGCCAGTCCGCGGGCACCTACGACCACTACTTCAACCAGTTCCTGCCGCCCGGCGACGTGCTGTGGTCCTTCGGCAAGGTGCTGGTCTTCGCCGTCACCGTCATCCTGATCCACTGCTACTACGGCTACACCGCCTCCGGCGGCCCGGCCGGCGTGGGCGTGGCCGTGGGCCGCGCGGTGCGGACGTCCATCGTGGCCGTGAACGTCATCGACCTGTTCTTGTCGATGGCGATCTGGGGCACCACCACGACCGTGAGACTGGCGGGCTAGGCCGATGTTGAAGCAGTTCAAGCTCCTCGGGATCGTCTTCCTCGCGCTGCTCCTCAGCGGCGTGTGGCTGACCTATGCCGTGTTCACCAAGAAGTTCGCCGAGTACGACGAGGTGACGCTGCAGTCCTCGACCCTCGGCCTGCAGCTGCCGACCCGCGGCGACGTGAAGATCCGCGGCGTGATCATCGGCGAGGTGCTCGACTACGAGCCGGTCGCCGACGGCGCCGAGGTGACCCTGGGCATCTACCCCGAGGAGATCGACCAGGTCCCGGCCAACGTCACCGGCCAGATCGTGCCCAAGACCCTGTTCGGCGAGAAGTACGTCTCCCTGGTGATCCCCGAGGCCCCGGCCTCGGAGTCGATGCAGGCCGGCGACGTCATCGACCAGACCAAGACCGCCACCGAGGTCGAGGCCGTCCTCAACGACCTCTACCCGCTGCTGCGGACCGTGCAGCCGGCCGAGCTCAACATGACGCTCAACGCGCTGGCGACGGCGCTCGAGGGCCGCGGCGACCAGCTCGGCGACAACCTCGAGACGGTCGACCGCTACCTCAAGCGGTTCAACCCGCAGCTGCCCGCGCTGGTCGAGGACCTCCGCCTCACCGCCGAGGTCTCCGACATCTACGCCGACGTGCTGCCCGAGGTGGGGCAGATCCTGCGCGACCAGATCACCACGCTGGGCACGCTCGAGGACCGCGAGGACACCCTCAACGCCCTGTTCAACGACGTGTCGGCGTTCTCCGGGAGCGCCGAGGACTTCCTGCGCACCAACGGCGACAACCTGATCCGCCTCGGCGAGGTCAGCAAGCCGCAGGTGACCATGCTGGCCAAGTACGCCCCGGAGTTCTCCTGCCTGACCAAGGGCATCGTCAACGCCGGCAAGCTGCAGGCCGAGGCCTTCCGCAACTTCACCCTCCACATCGTGCTGGAGACGCTGCCCAACCAGCCGCGCGGCTACAACGTCAACGACAAGCCCCGCTACGGCGAGGACCGCGGCCCCACCTGCCTGAACCTGCCCAACCCGCCCTGGAACCAGGACAACCCCGTGCGTGCGCAACCGAACTTCGACGACGGCGTGGACGAGCCGACCGGCAAGGGCACCTCGCGCGTGGCCCCCGGTCCGTGGTTCCGCAGCAGCGAGGGCTGGACCGGCACCGCGAACGAGTCCTCCTTCCTCAAGGAGCTGCTCGCGCCGGGCCTGGGCGTCAGCTCCGCGGACGTCTCTGACCTCGGCCCGCTCCTGATCGGCCCGATGGCCCGTGGGGCGGAGGTGAGCATGCGATGAAGCTCCTCGACGCCAAGACCTCGGCCGACCTCGTCAAGCTCCTGGTCTTCATCGTGGTCACGACCCTGGCCACCGGCCTGTTGGTCGTCATGGTCGGCAACCTGACCTTCGGGGCCTCCAAGCCCTACAAGGCCGAGTTCGTCGACGCGACCGGCGTGGTCAAGGGCGACGACGTCCGGGTGGCCGGCGTGAAGGTCGGCAGCGTGACCGACATCGAGATCATCGACCGCACCCGGGCGCTGGTCTCCTTCGACGTCGACTCCGACGTCTCGGTCAACCTCGCGACCCACGCCGCCATCCGCTACCGCAACCTCGTCGGCCAGCGCTACATCTCGCTGAGCCAGCAGGTGGGCGACACCACGCCGCTGGAGGAGGACGCCGTCATCGACGTCCGCAACACCAGCCCGGCCCTGGACCTGACGGTGCTCTTCAACGGCTTCAAGCCGCTGTTCCAGGCACTCTCGCCCGACGACATCAACCAGTTGTCCTTCGAGATCGTCCAGGTCTTCCAGGGCGAGGGCGGGACGCTGGAGAGCCTGCTGGGGCACACGGCCTCGGTGACCAAGACGCTCGCCGACCGCGACGAGGTCATCACCGACCTGATCGTGAACCTCGACGACGTGCTGGACCGGATCGCCGACCGCGACAGCGAGCTCAGCGACCTGATCATCAGCTTCAAGCAGCTGGTCAAGGGCCTCAAGCAGGACCGCAAGCCCATCCTGGACTCCCTCGAGCAGATCTCGGCGCTCTCGGAGGAGACCGCGTCGCTGGTCACCGGCATCCGCAAGCCGTTCACCAACGACATCTTGCAGCTGCGCCGCTTCGCCGACAACGTCAACCGCAACAAGGGTGAGCTCGACCGTGCGCTGCAGGTGCTTCCGATCAAGCTGGAGAAGGTGGGCCGCACCGCGATCTACGGCTCCTACTTCAACTTCTACCTCTGCCACTTCCAGGGCCGCGTCCGCCTGCCCGGCGGCAGCTCGATCCCGGTCGACTACAACGTGGGTGGAGCGAGGTGTGACCTCGGATGAAGCCCTTCCGTGAGCGCAACCCCGTCGTCGTGGGTGCCATCAGCATCGCGGTCCTCGCGATCGCGCTGGTCGCGGCCTTCCGGGCCCAGGACCTCCCGCTGATCGGCGGCGGCGACACCTACTACGCCAACTTCTCCGAGGCCGGCGGCATCAAGGTCGGCGACGAGGTCCGCATCGCCGGTGTCCGCGTGGGCGCCGTCGAGAGCATCGAGCTCGACGGTGACAAGGTCCACGTCGGGTTCCGCATCAAGACCGACTCCCAGTTCGGCCCGACCTCGCGCGCCGACCTGAAGGTCAAGACGCTGCTCGGCGACATGTTCCTCGCCATCGAGCCCGCCGGCTCCGGCCAGATGGCCGAGGGCACCACGATCCCGGTGGAGCGGACCAGCTCCCCCTACGACGTCGTCCAGGCATTCGAGGGCCTGGCCGACACCGCCGGCGACATCAACACCGACCAGCTGGCGCAGTCCCTGACCACGCTGGCCGACCTCTCGCGCAACACCCCGGAGGAGTTCCAGGGGGCGCTGGAGGGTGTCTCGGCGCTGTCGTCCAACGTCGCGGCCAAGAACGACGAGATCAACTCGCTGCTGAAGAACCTGCGTCGCGTCTCGACCGTCCTCGACGACCGTGACCAGGACATCATCGAGCTGATGGAGGACTCCGACGTCCTCTTCCGGGCCCTGGTCGCGCGCCGCGACGCCGTGCACCGGCTCCTGGTGTCGACCACGCAGCTCTCCCAGGAGCTGACCGCCCTGGTGCGCGACACCCGCGCTGACCTCAAGCCGGCGCTGGAGAGCCTCGAGGAGGTCCTCGACGTGCTCAACAAGAACGAGGACAACATCGACGACAGCATCCGGCTGATGGCGCCCTTCTACCGGGTCTTCGCCAACACCCTGGGCAGCGGACCCTGGTTCGACACCTACATCCAGAACTTCCCGCTGGCCCCGCTGCCCGACCTGACCAACGGAGGTGGGATCGGATGAGCGCCGTGTCCAGCGTCCTGGGCCGCCTCGTGGTCCCGGTGGTCCTGCTCGCCCTCGTCGTCGTCGCCGCGTTCACGCTCTTCGGCGAGGAGGAGCGCAAGACGCTCACCGCCAGCTTCCCGCGGACCGTCTCGGTCTACGAGGGCTCCGACGTGCGCGTCCTCGGCGTCCCGGTGGGCACCGTCGACACGGTCACCCCCTCGGGCACCGAGGTCGTGGTGACCATGAGCTACGACCCGGAGGTGCAGATCCCTGCGGACGCGAAGGCCGTCATCATCGCGCCGTCGATCGTGGGCGACCGCTTCATCCAGCTCACCCCGGCCTACACCGGGGGAGAGGTGCTGGCCAGCGGCGAGGTGATCGGCGTCGACCGCACCGCCACCCCGCTGGAGCTCGACGACATCTACGAGAGCCTCGACCACCTCAACGTCGCGCTGGGTCCCAACGGCGCCAACGAGAACGGTGCACTGACCGACCTGCTCGAGGTCACCGCCGACAACTTCGGTGGCCAGGGAGCCCGGTTCAACCAGACGATCTCCGACTTCGGGGACCTCAGCGCCACCCTCGACGACAACAAGGAGGAGCTCTTCTCCTCCCTGACCGAGGTGCAGGCCTTCGTCAGCACGCTGGCCGAGAACGACACCACGGTGCGGCAGTTCAACACCTCGCTCTCCGACGTCAGCGAGCTGCTCGCCGGCGAGCGCCAGGAGCTGGTCGCTTCGCTGGACAACCTCGGCACCGCCCTGGGCCAGGTCAAGGACTTCGTCGAGACCAACCAGGACGTCCTGGGCCGTGACATCACCAAGCTCAACCGGGTGGCCAAGGTGCTGGTCAAGCAGCGCGTGAACCTCGAGGAGGTGCTCGCGGTCGCGCCGCTGGCGCTCAACAACCTCGCGCTCACCTACAACCCCCAGGCCGGCACGCTCGACGCCAACACCAACATCGGCAACATCGAGAACCAGCTGGTCAACGACCCGGGCCTGCTGCTGTGCACCGTCGTCAACTCCGTCGACCCGACCGGAGCGCTGTGCGACCTGATCCAGGCCACCGCGCCCCGCACATCCACCGGCACCGGCGCTCGGACCGTGGCGCCCCAGGTGGCCGACCCCACGCTGGGCGGCCTCGTGGAGGTGACCCGCTGATGCGCCGTACGACGCTGCGCCGCACGCGCCTGGCCCTCGGCCTGCTCGCGGCCTCGCTGACCCTCTCGGCCTGCGAGTTCGACGTCTACTCGCTGCCGCTGCCCGGTGGCCCCGACACCGGGGACGACCCGATCACGGTGACCGCGATGTTCGCCGACGTGCTCGACCTGGTGCCCAAGTCGACGGTGAAGATCAACGACATCACCGTCGGCACGGTCACCGACGTCGACCTCGACGGCTACACCGCCCTGGTCACCATGGAGCTGCAGAACGACGTGGACCTCCCCGACGACGCGGTGGCCCGCCTGCGGCAGACCTCGCTGCTCGGCGAGAAGTTCGTCGAGCTCGACGCCCCCGCCGACGGTGGCAACGCCGAACGGCTCGGCGACGGCGACCTCATCCAGCTCGAGCAGACCGGCCGCAACCCCGAGGTCGAGGAGGTGCTCGGCGCGCTGTCGCTGGTCCTCAACGGCGGCGGTGTCGCGCAGCTGAAGACGATCGCCTCCGAGCTCAACAACGCCCTCGAGGGCCGCGAGGACTCCGCGCGGTCGGTGCTGCGCCAGCTCGACGTGTTCACCGAGACCCTCGATGACAACAAGGCCGACATCGTCGACGCCATCGAGCGGCTCAACCAGCTGGCCATCTCGGTGCGCCAGCAGCAGGGCACCATCGACGACGCCCTCGACGAGCTGCCGAGCGCCCTGCGCTCGCTGGACCGTCAGCGCGAGGACCTCGTCACGATGCTGCAGTCGCTCAACGAGCTCGGCGACGTGGGCGTCCGGGTCATCGAGCAGTCCAAGGACACGACCATCGAGACCATCCGCCAGCTCCAGCCCGTGCTGACCGAGCTCGCGAACTCCGGTGACGCCTTCGTGAAGTCCGTCAACGTCGCCCTGACCTACCCCTTCGTCGACGAGGTGGTCGGCCGCGACCCGCAGGTCGCCCGCAACCTGCACATGGGCGACTACACCAACCTCTCCGTCGAGCTCGAGGTCGACCTCTCCCTCGGCATCACCGGTGTGCCCACCAGCCTGCCGACCCTGCTGCCGACCGAGCTGGAGCCCACCGCGGTCGTCGGAGCGGTCCTCAACTGCCTGGCCAGTGCCGACCTCACCTCCAACTCGTGCCAGAAGGTGCTCGGCAGCGTCGAGCTGCTCCTGCAGCTGCGCGAGGAGTGCGCCAAGCCCAAGAACGAGGAGGTCGTGGTCTGCTCGCTGCTCAGCAACCTGCCCGGGCTCCCGGACCTCCCGGGCCTGGGCGGCATCGAGCTGCCGATCCTCGGTGACCTGTTCGGTGGCACCAGCGGTGGCCAGGGCCTGCCGCGCACCGCTCCCGGCGGGGGAGCGGAGCCCACGGGGCCCCAGGTCTCCGAGCTCGCCGCGCTCTACGACGCCGACCTGGTCGGCCTGATGATCCCGGGGATGGTGGTCTCGTGATCACGCGCCGTACCAAGATCCAGCTGCTCGTCTTCGTGGTCATCACGCTGGTCGGCTGCAGCTTCGTCGGAGCCCGCTACGCCAAGCTCGACCGGCTGTTCTACGACAGCGCCTACACCGTCACCGCGCACTTCGGCTCCTCCGGCGGCATCTTCGCCGGCGCCGAGGTGACCTACCGCGGCGTGCAGATCGGGAAGGTCGACCGGCTGGTCCTCACCGAGGAGGGCGTCGACGTCGAGCTGGCGATCGACAACCAGCACGACTCGATCCCCGCGGCGACGCTGGCGCTGGTCGGCAACAAGTCCGCCGTCGGTGAGCAGTACGTCGAGCTCCAGCCCAAGTCCAACGACGAGCCCTATCTCGCCGACGGCTCCGAGATCGCGATGGCCGACACCCGGACCCCCATCCAGGTCGAGCAGCTGCTCTCCAACCTGGCCACCACCGTCGGCTCCGTGGACCGCAAGGCCCTGAAGACCACGGTCACCGAGCTCGGTGCTGCGTTCGCCGGCACCGGCGAGGAGCTGCAGCAGATCATCGACACCGGCAACGACTTCATCAACGCCGCCAACGACAACTTCGACACCACCACGGCGCTGATCCGGGACGGCAACACCGTCCTGAACGGCCAGATCGCCTCCGAGAGCGCGATCCGCTCGTTCGCCCGCAACCTCTCCCTGTTCACCGGGGCGCTGGCCGACGCCGACCCGGAGATCAACACGCTCCTCGACAACGGCTCGGGCGCTGCGGTCGCGCTGCGTCGCTTCATCGACGACAACGAGGTCGAGCTCGGCAGCCTGATCAACAACCTGATCACCACCGGGGAGATCGTGACCCGTCGCCTCGACGGTCTCGAGCAGATCCTGGTGATCTACCCCTACGTCGTCGAGGGCGGCTTCACCGTCGTCTCCAAGTCGCCGGACACCGGTCTCTACGACGCCCACTTCGGCCTGATCATCACCACGAACCCGATCTGCCACGACGGCTACCAGAGCACCGACACCCGTCCGCCGCAGAACGGCGAGAACCGGCCGATGAACGAGGAGGCCCGCTGCGACGAGCCTCCCGCGGTGAGCAACGCCCGCGGTGCGCAGAACATCTACGACCGCTTCCGTGCTCCGGCCGACTACGACTCCGAGGTCGTGGCCTCCTACGACCCCGAGTCGGAGACCCTCACCTGGGGCGACCGCGTGCCTGGTTCCTTGACCTCCCCGGGTAGCGTGGCGCCGCGCACCCTGGGGAAGGAGTCCTGGAAGTGGCTGTTCCTCCAGCCCCTGACGTCGAGCCGGTGAGCGGCGAGGACGCCGATCAGCAGCACGGGTCCCACGACCGCAGCTCCACCTCGCCGGGCTTCCGGCTGGTGCTGGCGGTCGTGCTCGTGCTGGTGCTGATCGGCTCCCTGGTCACCACCGGGCTCCTGCTGGCCTCCCGCACGTCGGCGGCCAGCGGCGGTCTGCCCGGCCGGGTGGGCGCGCTGCTCTCCGGTGAGAACGCCGTGGCCGCCGAGCGCGAGGCGGTGCTCTCGGTGGCGACCCAGTTCATGCTGCGGGTCAACACCTACGGGCCCGAGGACCTCTCCGACGACGGCACCATGCCCGACTATCGCGAGCGGGTGGGCGAGCTGATCACGCCCGCCTTCCGCGCGGACTTCGAGCAGCAGGTCGGGACCGCCGAGCTGACCGTCGCCCAGGCCGAGCTCGGCCGGGCGTGCGAGGTCTACGGCGCCGGGGTCTCGGGCATGGACGCCGACTCCGCGACCGCGCTGGTCGCCGGGGCCTTCGTGAACTCCTACCCCGGCAGCGGCAAGCGCGCCGACGAGCGCATCGAGACCGATCCTGCGCCGTTCCGGGTCCGGGTCTCGCTGGTCAAGGTCTCCGGAGAGTGGCTGGTCGACGACTTCACCCCCGTCACCGGCAGCGGCGTGACGCTGGACCCGAGCGAGGCTCCCGAGCCGGGCACCGAGCCCGACGGCTCCGGTTCCGAAGGGGCCGGTCCGGAAAGCGCGAGCCCCGAGCCCACGGAGGACGAGCAGTGAGCGCCGGACCGAGCTGGTACGACCTCCTCGGGGTCGACCAGGACGCCTCGTCCGAGGAGATCCGGTCGGCCTGGCGTGCCGCCATCGCCGACCTCGACCCCTCCGACCGACGCTTCCGCTCCTACAACCAGGCGGCCGAGGTGCTGCTGGACCCCGCCTCGCGGTCGGCGTACGACGCCGGGCTGGACGGCCCGGTCGCCCCGGCCGGCTCTGCCCCGGCGGGGGACCGGGTCGACCCGGTCGCCCCTGTCGCCGCCGTCGACCCGGTGGTCGCGACGACCCCGGCGCCGGTCGAGGGCACCTCCGCGGACGTCGAGGACAGCGGTCGCGCCCTCGGCCGGCGACTCCCGGTGGTGCCGGCCTGGGCGCTCGTGGTCCTCGCGGTGCTCGCCGGGCTGGCACTGACGGTGGCCGTCGTGGCCGCGGTCCGCGCCCCGGAGCCGGTCAGCGACAAGGGCGGGGTGCTGGTCGAGGAGTCGGCCGAGCAGGCCCGCGCCGCGGCCGTGCGTGCGATCGTGCCGGTGCTCTCCTACGACTACCGCCGCCTCGACGAGGACGCCGCGGCCGCCCGGTCGTACATGACCGCGGCCTACCAGGACGACAAGTACGACCCGTTGTTCAGCCTCATCGAGGACAACGCCCCCGGCACCCAGACGGTCGTCGGTGCCCAGGTGGTCGACTCCGCCGTCGTGCGCACCGGCAGGGACCGGGTCGACGTGCTCCTCTTCGTCGACCGGCCGACCACGAACAAGCAGGTCAGCGAGCCGATCGTCTACAAGGACCAGGTCACGGTGACCATGGCGAGGGTCGACGGCCAGTGGCTCGTGGACGGCCTGCAGACCACGCCGATCCAGGAGTGAGAGCGGGGCGCGGTCCACAGCCGCGCCTGCGAGGTGCTTGACCTCGGGCCCGCGACGCCCCACACTCATCGAGACGTTCGATCCGAGTGGACGCCGTTCTTGTGGCGCGCCCGACGAGTGTGTAAGGTGGCGCTTTGCGCCTGCCCTCAAATGCTCTTCAGCCTGTCCGGTGGCTGACTTGTGGGGGGCTCGCGCCATCGATGAGCTGACCCGTCGAAGGATCCCTCTTGGCTGCGCCTGCCTCCACTCCGCTCAACACCTCCGGCCACCGCCGCATCTCGTTCGCGAAGATCGCCGAACCTCTCGAGGTTCCCCAGCTCCTCTCCCTCCAGACCGACAGCTTCGACTGGCTCGTCGGCAACGACAAGTGGAACGCCGTCGTCGAGCGTCGTCGTTCCGAGGGTGAGGACGTCTCCGAGAAGTCCGGTCTCCAGGAGATCTTCGAGGAGATCTCCCCGATCGAGGACTTCTCCGAGACCATGTCGCTCTCGTTCGAGAACCCGGTCTTCTACGACCCCAAGTACACCGTCGACGAGTGCAAGGAGAAGGACTTCACCTACTCCGCTCCGCTCTACGTCTCCGCGGAGTTCACCAACAACGACACCGGTGAGATCAAGGGCCAGACGGTCTTCATGGGCGACTTCCCGCTCATGACCCCCAAGGGCACCTTCGTCATCAACGGCACCGAGCGCGTCGTCGTCTCCCAGCTGGTCCGCAGCCCGGGCGTCTACTTCGAGCGCTCGGCCGACAAGACCTCGGACAAGGACATCTACACCGCCAAGCTCATCCCGAGCCGTGGCGCGTGGCTGGAGTTCGAGATCGACAAGCGCGACATGGTCGGCGTGCGCCTGGACCGCAAGCGCAAGCAGAACGTCACGGTGCTGCTCAAGGCCCTCGGCTGGACCAACGAGCAGATCCGCGAGGAGTTCGGCGAGTACGAGTCGATGATGCTGACCCTGGAGAAGGACCACACCCAGGGCCAGGACGACGCGCTGCTCGACATCTACCGCAAGCTGCGTCCGGGCGAGCCGCCGACGCGCGAGGCGGCGCAGACGCTGCTGAACAACTACTACTTCAACCCCAAGCGCTACGACCTGGCCAAGGTCGGCCGCTACAAGATCAACAAGAAGCTCGGCCTGACCGAGGCGTTCGACCAGCAGACGCTGACCGTGGACGACGTCGTCGCCGCGATCAAGTACATCGTCGCGCTGCACGACGGCCGCACCCAGGTCGAGGCGCCCCAGGGCACCCTCGACATCGCCGCCGACGACATCGACCACTTCGGCAACCGCCGCATGCGGACCGTGGGCGAGCTGATCCAGAACCAGCTGCGCACCGGTCTGGCCCGCATGGAGCGTGTGGTCCGCGAGCGGATGACGACCCAGGACGTCGAGGCGATCACGCCGCAGTCGCTGATCAACATCCGCCCCGTGGTGGCGGCGCTGAAGGAGTTCTTCGGGACCTCCCAGCTCAGCCAGTTCATGGACCAGACCAACCCGATCGCCGGTCTGACGCACAAGCGGCGCCTCTCCGCGCTCGGCCCGGGTGGTCTCTCCCGCGACCGCGCCGGCATGGAGGTCCGTGACGTCCACCCGTCGCACTACGGCCGCATGTGCCCGATCGAGACCCCTGAGGGTCCCAACATCGGTCTGATCGGCTCGCTGGCCTCCTACGGCCGGATCAACCCGTTCGGCTTCGTGGAGACGCCCTACCGCAAGGTCGAGAACGGCCAGGTCACCGACAAGGTCGACTACCTCACCGCCGACGACGAGGACCGCTACGTCATCGCGCAGGCCAACGCCGCGCTCGACGAGCAGGGCAAGTTCGTCAACGAGCGGGTGCTGGTGCGCCAGCGCGACGGCGAGGTCTCCGAGCTCCTCGCCGGCGAGGTCGACTACATGGACGTCTCGCCGCGCCAGATGGTGTCGGTCGCGACGGCGCTGATCCCCTTCCTCGAGCACGACGACGCCAACCGCGCGCTCATGGGTGCCAACATGCAGCGCCAGGCGGTCCCGCTCATCAAGAGCGACAGCCCCCTGGTCGGCACCGGCATCGAGTACCGCGCGGCCGTCGACGCCGGTGACGTGGTCGTCGCCGACGCCGCCGGCGTGGTGAAGGAGGTGTCCGCCGACCTCGTCGAGACGATGAACGACGACGGCACCTACTCCTCCTACCGCCTCTCGAAGTTCAAGCGCTCCAACCAGGGCACCTGCATCAACCAGCGTCCGCTGGTCAGCGAGGGTGACCGGGTCGAGGTCGGTACGCCGATCGCCGACGGTCCGTGCACCGACGACGCCGAGATGGCGCTGGGCACGAACCTCCTCGTGGCGTTCATGCCCTGGCAGGGTCACAACTACGAGGACGCGATCATCCTCAGCCAGCGCCTGGTGCAGGAGGACGTCCTCACCTCGATCCACATCGAGGAGCACGAGGTCGACGCCCGCGACACCAAGCTCGGCCCCGAGGAGATCACCCGGGACATCCCGAACGTCTCCGAGGAGGGCCTGGCCGACCTCGACGAGCGCGGCATCATCCGCATCGGCGCCGAGGTCACCACCGGTGACATCCTCGTCGGCAAGGTCACGCCCAAGGGCGAGACCGAGCTGACCCCGGAGGAGCGCCTGCTGCGCGCGATCTTCGGTGAGAAGGCGCGCGAGGTCCGCGACACCTCGATGAAGGTCCCGCACGGCGAGTCCGGCACCGTCATCGGCGTCCGGGTCTTCGACCGCGAGGACGGCGACGAGCTGCCCCCGGGCGTCAACCAGCTGGTGCGCGTCTACGTCGCCCAGAAGCGGAAGATCTCGGTCGGCGACAAGCTGGCCGGCCGCCACGGCAACAAGGGCGTCATCGCCAAGATCCTGCCGATCGAGGACATGCCGTTCATGGAGGACGGCACCCCGGTCGACGTGATCCTGAACCCGCTGGGTGTCCCGCGACGGATGAACATCGGCCAGATCCTCGAGCTGCACCTGGGCTGGCTGGCCAAGCAGGGGTGGGACCTCAACCTCTCCGGTGACGCCGACAGCGCCGACTGGAAGCAGCGCCTGATCAAGATCCACGCCGACAAGGCCGAGCCGAACAGCCGGGTCGCGACCCCGGTCTTCGACGGTGCGCGCGAGGACGAGATCACCGGTCTGCTCGGCTCGACGATCCCCAACCGCGACGGCGTGCGGATGATCGACGAGACCGGCAAGGCCAGCCTGTTCGACGGGCGCTCCGGCGAGCCGTTCCCGGACCCGGTCTCGGTCGGCTACATGTACATCCTCAAGCTGCACCACCTCGTGGACGACAAGATCCACGCCCGCAGCACCGGCCCCTACTCGATGATCACGCAGCAGCCGCTGGGCGGTAAGGCCCAGTTCGGTGGCCAGCGGTTCGGTGAGATGGAGGTCTGGGCGATGGAGGCCTACGGCGCCGCCTACGCCCTGCAGGAGCTGCTGACGATCAAGTCCGACGACGTCCCCGGACGCGTCAAGGTCTACGAGGCCATCGTGAAGGGCGAGAACATCCCCGACTCGGGCATCCCCGAGTCGTTCAAGGTGCTCGTCAAGGAGATGCAGTCGCTGTGCCTGAACGTGGAGGTCCTCTCCCAGGACGGCAGCAGCATCGAGCTGCGTGACGCGGAGGAGGACGTCTTCCGCGCCGCCGAGGAGCTCGGCATCGACCTGTCCCGCCGCGAGCCCAGCTCGGTCGAAGAGGTGTGAGCCCGGCGCCGTCGGGGGTCTCGAGACGGTTGCAGAGCAACCTCCTCGACCGCCGGCGGCGCCCCTCCGCCCCCTTACTTCACTTTTTCTAGAACTACCGAAGGGTTGCAGCCACCGTGCTCGACGTGAACTTCTTCGACCAGCTTCAGATCGGCCTGGCCACCGCGGACGAGATCCGCGGCTGGAGCCACGGCGAGGTCAAGAAGCCGGAGACCATCAACTACCGCACGCTCAAGCCCGAGCGTGACGGCCTCTTCTGCGAGAAGATCTTCGGTCCCACCCGGGACTGGGAGTGCTACTGCGGCAAGTACAAGCGCGTGCGCTTCAAGGGCATCATCTGCGAGCGCTGCGGCGTCGAGGTGACCCGCTCGAAGGTCCGCCGCGAGCGCATGGGCCACATCGAGCTCGCCGCTCCCGTGACCCACATCTGGTACTTCAAGGGCGTGCCCAGCCGCCTGGGCTACCTGCTCGACCTCGCCCCGAAGGACCTCGAGAAGGTCATCTACTTCGCGGCGTACATGATCACCCACGTCGACGAGGACGCCCGCCACAACGACCTCTCCTCCCTCGAGGGCAAGGTCGGCCTGGAGCGCGAGCGCCTGGAGAAGCGTCGCGACCAGTCCCTGGCCGACCGCCAGCAGAAGCTGGAGGAGGACCTCGCGGCCCTGGAGGCCGAGGGTGCCAAGGCCGACCAGCGTCGCAAGGTCAAGGACGGCGCCGAGCGCGAGATGAAGCAGCTGCGCGACCGTGCGCAGCGCGAGATCGACCGCCTCGACGAGGTCTGGGACACCTTCAAGAACCTCAAGGTCCAGGACCTCATGGGCGACGAGATGCTGTACCGGGAGATGAAGAACTGGTTCGGCAAGTACTTCGAGGGCCACATGGGCGCCACGGCGATCCAGAAGCGCCTCGAGAGCTTCGACATCGCCGCCGAGGTCGAGAACCTGCGCGAGACCATCGCCACCGGCAAGGGCCAGAAGAAGGTCCGGGCGCTGAAGCGCCTCAAGGTCGTCGACGCCTTCCGCAAGACCGGCAACAAGCCGCAGGGCATGGTGCTCGACGCCGTCCCGGTCATCCCGCCGGACCTGCGTCCGATGGTGCAGCTCGACGGTGGCCGCTTCGCGACCTCCGACCTCAACGACCTGTACCGCCGCGTCATCAACCGCAACAACCGCCTCAAGCGGCTGCTCGACCTCGGTGCGCCCGAGATCATCGTCAACAACGAGAAGCGGATGCTCCAGGAGGCCGTCGACTCGCTGTTCGACAACGGTCGCCGTGGTCGCCCCGTCACCGGCCCGGGCAACCGGCCGCTGAAGTCGCTCTCGGACATGCTCAAGGGCAAGCAGGGTCGCTTCCGCCAGAACCTGCTCGGCAAGCGCGTGGACTACTCGGGCCGCTCGGTCATCGTGTCGGGTCCGCAGCTGAAGCTGCACCAGTGCGGTCTGCCCAAGCAGATGGCGCTGGAGCTGTTCAAGCCGTTCGTGATGAAGCGCCTCGTCGACCTGTCGCACGCGCAGAACATCAAGTCCGCCAAGCGGATGGTTGAGCGGGCCCGCCCGGTCGTGTGGGACGTCCTGGAGGAGGTCATCACCGAGCACCCCGTGCTGCTCAACCGTGCGCCCACCCTGCACCGCCTCGGCATCCAGGCCTTCGAGCCGCAGCTGATCGAGGGCAAGGCCATCCAGATCCACCCGCTCGTCTGCGGCGCGTTCAACGCCGACTTCGACGGTGACCAGATGGCCGTGCACCTGCCGCTGTCCGCCGAGGCCCAGGCCGAGGCCCGCGTGCTGATGCTGTCGACCAACAACATCCTCAAGCCGTCCGACGGCCGCCCGGTGACCATGCCCTCGCAGGACATGATCATCGGCCTGTTCTGGCTGACCAGCGACCGCGCCGGCGAGCCCGGCGAGGGCCGCGTGTTCTCCTCGCCGGCCGAGGCCATCATGGCCTTCGACCGCCAGGAGATCACCCTCCAGAGCCGGATCAAGGTCCGCCTCGACGACATCGTGCCGCCGCTGGACCTCGAGCTCGGCGCGGACTGGGAGGAGTCGCGGGCGATCACCCTCGACACCACCCTGGGCCGGATCCTGTTCAACGACACCCTCCCGGCGGACTACCCGTTCGAGAACGGCGAGGTCGGCAAGAAGCGCCTGGGTCAGATCGTCAACGACCTGGCCGAGCGCTACACCAAGGTCGTCGTTGCCGCGTCGCTGGACGCCCTCAAGGACGCCGGCTTCCGGTGGGCCACCTTCTCCGGTGTCACCGTCTCCATCGACGACGTCACCACGCCGGCCGACAAGCTCCAGATCCTGGAGTCCTACGAGAAGCAGGCCGCGAAGGTCCAGAAGGACTTCGAGCGCGGCCTGATGACCGACGACGAGCGCCGTCAGGAGCTCGTGGAGATCTGGACCGAGGCCAGCCGCCGCGTCGGTGACGCGATGGAGAAGGCCTTCGACCCGACCAACCCCATCTACATGATGGTGCACTCGGGTGCCTCCGGAAACATGAACCAGATCCGTCAGGTCGGCGCCATGCGTGGTCTGGTGGCCAACCCGAAGGGCGAGATCATCCCGCGCCCGATCAAGGCGAACTTCCGTGAGGGCCTCTCGGTCCTGGAGTACTTCATCTCCACCCACGGTGCTCGCAAGGGTCTGGCCGACACCGCCCTGCGTACCGCCGACTCGGGCTACCTCACCCGTCGTCTGGTCGACGTCTCGCAGGACGTCATCATCCGCGAGGAGGACTGCGGCACCGAGCGCGGCCTGCCCCGCACGATCGGCACCCGCACCGAGGACGGCACCCTGGTCGCCACGGACGACGTCGAGACGTCGGTCTACGCCACCACCGCCGCCACCGAGGTCGTCCACCCGGAGACCGGCGAGGTCCTGGCCGCCGCCGGCGAGGACCTCGGCGACGTCAAGATCGGCGAGCTGATCGCCGCCGGCGTCGACTCGGTCAAGATCCGCTCGGTCCTGACCTGCGAGGCCCGCACCGGCACCTGTGCCAAGTGCTACGGCCGCTCGCTGGCCACCGGCAAGCTGGTCGACATCGGTGAGGCCGTCGGCATCATCGCCGCCCAGTCCATCGGTGAGCCCGGCACGCAGCTGACCATGCGTACCTTCCACACCGGTGGTGTGGCCTCCGCCGACGACATCACCCAGGGTCTGCCCCGCGTGGTCGAGGTCTTCGAGGCCCGCACCCCCAAGGGCCTCTCGCCCATCTCGGAGGTCGCCGGTCGCGTCGAGATCGAGGAGACCGACAAGGCCCGCAAGGTCCTGGTCACCCCCGACGACGGGTCCGAGGTCATCGAGTACGCCGTCAGCCGGCGTACCCGCCTCTCGGTCGCCGACGGGGACCACATCAACGTGGGCGACCAGCTCACCAGCGGTACCCCCGACCCGAAGGAGGTGCTCCGCATCCTCGGTGTCCGCCGGGCCCAGGAGCACCTGGTCAAGGAGATCCAGGCGGTCTACCGCTCGCAGGGTGTGTCGATCCACAACAAGCACATCGAGATCATCGTGCGGCAGATGCTGCGCCGGATCACGGTGCTGGAGTCGGGCGACACCAACCTGCTGCCCTCCGACCTCGTCGACCGCGTGCGGTTCGAGGAGGAGAACCGTCGGGTCGTCTCCGAGGGCGGCAAGCCCGCGGCGGGCCGTCCCGAGCTGATGGGCATCACCAAGGCCTCGCTGGCGACCGAGTCGTGGCTCTCGGCGGCCTCCTTCCAGGAGACCACCCGCGTGCTCACCGACGCGGCCATCAACGGCCGCAGCGACTCGCTGCGCGGTCTGAAGGAGAACGTGATCATCGGAAAGCTGATCCCGGCGGGTACCGGCCTCGAGCGGTACCGCAACATCCGGGTGGAGCCGACCGAGGAGGCCCGCGCCGCGGCGTACTCCGTCACCGGTTACGACTCCTACGACTACGAGTTCGGCGGGAGCGGTGGCCAGGCCGTCGCCCTCGACGACTTCGACTTTGGTTCCTACCAGAGCTAGCGCGGAGCGCTAGCTCTGGTAACCGGGAACCAGATCGAGCGAGCCAAGACCCCGCCGGCGCTTGCGCCGGCGGGGTCTTGGTGTGTCGAGATCTAGTCGGACCACAGACTCACCAGCTCTCCTCGACCAGCGGATGACCGACCACCACACGACGGTTCCCACCCGCCTGAGAGGATCACCTCGTGAGCAGCGCGACTCTTCCCACCGAGACCGACGTCCTGGTCGTGGGCGCCGGACCCGCCGGATCCGCGGCGGCCGCCTGGCTGGCGCGGGCGGGGCTGGACGTCGTGCTGGCCGACGCGGCGACGTACCCGCGGGACAAGACCTGCGGGGACGGCCTGACCCCGCGCGCGGTCCACGAGCTGTCCCGGCTCGGGCTCGAGGACTGGCTGCGGGCGCACACCGTCAACCAGGGTCTGCGCGCGCACGGCTTCGGGCAGGTGCTGCACCTGCCCTGGCCCGGCGGCTCGCTGCCGTCGTGGGGGAGTGCGGTGGCCCGCACCGAGCTCGACGACCACCTGCGCACGACCGCGCTCAAGGCCGGCGCGATCGGCGTCGAGGACGCCCGCGCCGTCGACGTGCGCTGGGACGGTGCTCGCGTCGCGGCGGTCGTCTTCGAGCGACGCGGCGAGGGAGGACGTACAGGCGCGCAGCGCTTCGAGATCGCGTGCCGACGGCTCGTCGTCGCCGACGGCGTGCGCTCCCCACTGGGCAAGGTGCTGGGGCGCGAGTGGCACCGCGACACCGTCTACGGCGTCGCCGGCCGCTCCTACGTCGCCTCGACGATGACCGACGACCCGTGGATCAGCTCGCACCTGGAGCTGCGGGACGAGAAGGGCGCGGTGCTCTCGGGCTACGGCTGGATCTTCCCGCTGGGCACGGGTGAGGTGAACCTCGGCGTCGGCACCCTCGCCACCGCCAAGCGGCCCGCCGACATCGCCATCAAGCCGCTCATGCAGTTCTACGCCGACCAGCGTCGCGACGAGTTCGGTCTCTCCGGCGACCTGCGGATGCCCACCTCGGCGCTGCTGCCGATGGGCGGAGCCGTCTCCAACGTCGCCGGCGCCAACTGGGCGCTCATCGGCGACGCGGCCGGCTGCGTCAACCCGCTCAACGGCGAGGGCATCGACTACGGCCTGGAGACCGGGCGGATGGTGGCCGACCTGATCGCCGGGCTCGGGCCGGACGCCGCAGGCATGAGCACCGCCTGGCCGGCGATCCTGCGCGAGCACTACGGCGAGGCGTTCTCCATCGCCCGGCGACTGGCCGGGCTGGTCACCGTGCCGTGGGTGCTGCCCCGCTTCGGCCCGGCCGGGATGCGCTCGGACCTGCTGATGACGCTCGCGCTGCGTTGGATGGGCAACCTGGTGACCGAGGAGGACCGCGACCGCGCCGCGCGCGTGTGGCGCTGGGCCGGCCGCCGCTCCCTGGCGGTCGACTCCCGACCGCCGTTCAGCTGAGTGCCGCGTCGAGGGCGTCGGTGAGCCGGGAGGGCTGGTACGCCACGACGACCCTGCTCGGTCGGGTGGTGCTGCGCGGGCTGGAGGTGCGCCGGGACTGGCACGACGAGCACCACCTGCCGCGCTCGGGGCCGGTGCTGCTGGCCAGCAACCACGCCTCCTTCCCCGACTTCGTCTTCGTCGGTGAGGCGGGGCTGTCGCGAGGGCGCAGGATCCGGTTCCTGTGCCGCCACGACATGTGGGAGGTGCCCGTCGTCGGGACGGCGATGCGGTCGATGCGCCACGTGCCCGTGGACCGCGAGGCCCCGGCTGCCGCCTACCTCGCCGCGCGCCGCCTGCTGGCCGAGGGTGAGCCGGTGTGCGTCTTCCCCGAGGCGGGCGTCTCGCACAGCTACACGATCCGGGCCCTGATGCCCGGGGTCGCGGCGCTGGCCCGGGAGAGCGGGGTCCCCGTCGTCCCCGTCGCGGTCTGGGGGCACCAGCGGCTCTGGCCCCTGCGCCGTCACCTCGACGAGCGGGCCGGGCTGTCGCTGCACCGTGGTGTCCGGGTGGACGTGGCGTTCGGGGAGCCGTTCACGGTGGCCCCGGACGCCGACCTCGTGCAGGTCACCCACGCCCTCGGCCAGCGGATGACCCACCTGCTCGAAGGTCTGCAGACGATGCCGCACCACGCCCCGCGGCCGGGGGAGCGGGCCCGTTGGCACCCCGCCCACCTCGGCGGCACCGCACCGACCCCGGTCGAGGCCGAGCCCCTCGACCTCGTCCCGCGCACCGCCGTACGCCCCACGTGGGGGCCGTGCGCGAGTGACGTCTCGACCGTGCGCGAGTGACGTCTCGGCCTAGAAGGGTGCGGCTGCGACCTCGCAGAGGTTGAGGTGGGGGTTCTCGTCGTCGTTGGTGATGAAGTACGACGACAGGAACATGTTCACGGTCTGGCCGTGGGCGGTCAGGTTGAGCTCCATCATGCCGTTCTCGGGCATGTCGAGCGGGCCGACGTAGCCACCGGCGGCCTCCATGTAGTCCTCCTCGACGTGGTCGTCGATGAGGCCCTCGGCGGTGATGGTGCGGGCGCGCATCGAGGCGTGGGGGTCGTCGGTGATCAGTCGGAGCCACTGGATGCTGCGCCGACCGGTCTGGCAGGTCAGCTCCAGCGTCCCGAGCGGCGACAGGTCGGAGGTCACGACCGTGCGTCCCTCGGAGTCCTGGTCGCCGTGCCAGGTCAACATCGTCGACTGGGTCGGGTCGGTGGCCAGCTCGGCCTTCATCGAGCAGGACCGGAAGCGCCGCGGCTCGCGGAAGTTCTCCCACCACCAGCTGAACTTGATCGACGTCGCCGGCACCGCGTCCTGCGCGCCGCCGGGCAGGTGGCGGCCGGTGCGCGTGCTGATGACGCCCTCGGCGTACCCGCTGGCGAACGTCTCGATCGGGGTGAGCTGGTTGAGGCCCTCGTGGGCCGCCTTGCCGGTCCCCCCGGTGCCGTCGTCGTCGGCGGTGTCGTAGCGGTAGACCCGGACGTTCTTGACCGCCACGACGTCGTTGTCGTTCTTCTTCTCGTACTTCGCCAGCCACATCGTGGTCTCGCGGTTCCGGTCGTCGGGCTTGATCTTGAGCATCGTGTTCTTGGGCTTGCAGACCAGCTTGAGCTGCCCGATCCCGGGGATGCGCCCCGAGGAGGTGTAGTTGCTCTTGTTGGTCTTGCCCTGCCACGACAGCGAGATCGTCTTGGTGATCACGTCGTCGGGGGCACGCCTGGCCTCGGCGTCGGGTGCGGTCGCGACCGTGGCCAGCATCGCCACCACCACCGCGAGGGCGACGGCAGCGACGGGGAGGACGGCGGGACGGGGCATCGGTGCTCCGAGGGTGGTGCGTCGGATCATCGGGCGGGCTGGAGGCTGGTGGAGGGCTGCTCGTCGGTGGTCACGACCGGCTCGGGGTCGAGCTCGACGAACACCGGCTCGCTGTCCCCGGTGACCCACGCCTTCTGGACCTCGATGTCGGCCGCGGGCACCGAGACCAGACGGGCCCGGGTGGCGTCGTCCTCGGCGTTCTTCAGGTAGTACAGCAGGAACTCGGCGACCTCGTTGCGCTCCAGGGAGCGCTGGGTGGTGGTCAGCAACATCCGGCGGGCCAGCGGGTACTCGCCACTGGTGATGGTCTGCTGGCTCGGGAAGATGCAGTTGCGCTCGCCCTCGGGCGTGGTGATCTCGAAGGGACGCAGCTGCTCCTCGAACAGCTCGTAGTAGCTGAACCGGAAGTAGGCGACGTTGCCGCGCGAGGCCTGGACGCGCTTGCGGGCGTTGACCGAGCGCTCCCACACCGCGGTGATCTCCCGCTTGCGGGCCTCCAGGACCCGCATCCGACTCTGGGCGGCCTCCAGCGCCTCGATCGCACGCTGCAGACGGGCCTGGTCGGCCTGCTGGGTGGCCAGCGGGCGCTGGTCGCGCTGACCCTTGGCGACCTCCTCGCGAGCGACCTGCACCTCGTCCTTGGCGTCGTTGACGACCGGGTACCAGTCGGAGAGCTGCTGCTTGATGAGCTCGCGCTTGCGGCTGCGCTCACGCAGCTTGCCGACCAGGTCGTAGTCCTTCTCGCGGCCCACGACGAACAGTCGCGAGCCCTGGTCGGTGTCGAAGGCGCGGTAGTCCGAGCGCAGGTTGGTCATCGCCGGCTGGGGCGCACCGAGGACGTACTGCCCGAAGAAGGAGAAGGCGTTGTTCTCCCGGTTGGGACCGCCGACCTTGAGGGGCACGTCGTCGAAGCCGTCGCCGAGCTGGGACCACCGGGTGACCGGGGAGCCGGCGCGGTAGATCTCGCGGACCTGGTCGGTGGACAGGCAGTCGCCGCCGACGTCGGACTCGTTCTTGGTGGCCACCACGACGGCGTCCGAGGCGACCTGGAACTGCACGAGGTCCAGGCCGACGCGTCGGCAGGCCTCGAGCTCGGCACGGGTGACCCCGCGCGAGGAGTCGACGATGTCGACCTCGCCCGAGCACAGCGCCGCGAACGCGGCGTCCTCGCCGTCGTAGGTCATCGACACGTCGGTGCTGGTGCCGCTCTGGTTGAAGGCGAAGACCTCGTCCGGCGTGAGCGAGCCCCGGTTGCCACTGATGCGGACGGTGCCGCTGGTCGGCTGCGGGAGCTGGCGGTAGGCCTCGCGGACCCGCTGGCTCTCGGCCTGGTCGTCGCGGTAGTCCTGGGCCTGCGCGTCGGCCACGATGTCGGTCGCGTTCTGGGCGGGCTCCTCGGAGCAGGCGCTGAGCCCGAGGAGAGCGAAGGCCGCGAGGCCGGCGGTGAGCGCGGTCCTGGTCCGGTGGGTGCGACGCGTGCGGGTGCTCGCCGGGCCGCTCATCAGGCTGGTCATCGATCCGTCCCCTCGACGGGCGGGTAGGGATAGCGCTGGCCCAGCTGGACGACCTCGAAGTCGTCGAGGGTCAGGCCCTGGAGCTCGTTGCCCTGGATCAGGTCGGCGGTGACGTCGCGCTGGGCGTACAGCGTCGGCACCTCGGCGCGGTCGACGACGATCGCGCCGTAGGTGCGCAGGGTCAGCACGATCGCGTCGGCCATGCGCTGCTGCTGCGCCGTGAGCCGGATCGGCTTGCCGGTGCGCGGGTCGCGGGGACGCTCGGGCACCACGTCGGCCTTCAGGCGGATGCGGGCGCCCTCGGGGAGCGAGTTGGTCTCGCCGTTGCCGTCGGTGGAGGACGCCGGCTGCACATAGCTGTTCTGCGCCGGACCGGGGACGCTGATGGCGAGCGCGTGCTCGATCAGACCGGCCTCGAGCTCGCCGGGACGGATGAGGCCGGCGAAGAGCGGGAGGCCGGAACCACGGGCCCCGACGCTGCCGGGCTCCTGGTAGCCCGGGCCGTCCAGCGCCCACTTCTTCATGTAGTGGTAGGAGATCGAGTCGTCGTCCTCGCGACGGGCGCGCCACAGGTCGTAGGCGACGTTGTCACCCGCGTCGACGATGGTGAACCAGCCGTCGTAGCGGGGGTCGGGGTCGACGTCCGCGGGGATCGTCAGGGTCACCGTGTCGTCGCCGTCCCCGCACTGGGACTGGCGGCACACGACCGCGGTCGGCTCGCCGCCGGCCACCACGGGCACCGTCCACGACACCGTGTTGATGTAGAGCGGGTCGGTGATCCGACGGGGGACCGTGCGGACGGTGGTGGCGTCCTCGACGACGCCGACGCGGAACTGTGCGCGGTTGATCATCCGCGACGACGCGTCGTCGACCGGCTCGCCGTCGACCCGGGTGTTCCACGGCGAGGTGGCCGCGAAGAGGCGGGCCTCGGCGGTGGGCAGCCCGTCAGTGGTGGCTTCCGCGGCACCGGCGGTGACGGTGACCTCGGCCTCGGGGGTGCGCCCCGACTCGTCGTCGGAGTCCGAGCCGCAGGCCGCGAGGGAGACGGTGAGGGCCGCGACCGCGAGGGCGGACAGCCCGCGGCGGACCGCGCCGTTGCGGCGGGTGGTCTGGGTGCTGGTGGGTCGCATGGTCATCGGCCGCCGAGTCATCGGGAGAACGGGTGGTCGGGAGAACCGCGGTGGATGCCCAGGGCCTCGAGCTCCTCGGACAGGCGGGTCGCGGCGTCGTGCAGCTCGCGCAGGCGCTGCTCGTCGCTGGAGGTGCGCGGCGGCAGCCCCGAGCGGTGCCGGGCCGCGGCGATGATCGCGTGGGCCTCACGCCGGGCGTGCAGGCGGATGAGCTCGGCGTCGAGCTCGGCCTGGGCGGTGAGCATCTCGCAGCGCAGCGCCGACTCGACCTCGATCGCCTCGAGGTGGGCGATCGTCGCCGAGCGCACCTCCCGGATGCGACCGATCACGCCGGCGACGACGTCGTCGACGTCCTCGGCGACCACCGCGGCGTCCTCGGCGGGCACCAGGGCCAGCAGCGCCGACGTCGGCTCGGACAGCTCCAGCACGTCAGCCACCTCCTCGTCCTCCTGCAGGTCGCCGTCCGGGTCGTCGTGGTCCGCGGCGGCGACGGGCTGCGGGTCCGGCTCCGGGGCCGGCTCGACCTCGTCGGCCAGGTCGCTGACGACCGGCGGGATCGTGGGCAGCGCGGTCGGCTCCTCCGCCGCGTCCGTCACGTCCACGGCGTCCGTCACGTCCACGGCGTCGGCCAGGTCGGCCGCGGTCCCTGCCTCGTCGGCAGGAGCCTCCTCGACCGCCGTCGCCTCGAAGCTGGCCGGCTCCTCGACGGGGACCGCGGTTGCGGCGGTGTCCTCGTCGGCGGGCTCGATGCGCTCGGGCTCCGGCTCGGGCGCGGGCTCGGGGACCAGGCGGTGGTTGAAGTCCACGCGGCCGATCCGGTCGGAGTGGGACAGGATGTCGTCGAGGGACGGCGGCGGCTCGATGCCGGGGGTGCGCTGGTCGATCACGACGTCACCTCCAGCCCGGGGAGCAGCGTCGGCTCCTGCTCGTCGGTGACCGGCTCCTCCGAGCCGTCCCCCTCGGCGCCGGACTGTTCGGCGATCTCGCTGGCGGTCTTCGGCACGGCACCCCCGGGGTCGAAGCCCGACGGCACGCCGACCAGCGTGTAGCGCGCGGTGGTGTAGACCGTGGTCAGCGACGGGTGCCGGCCGGCCGCAGCCTCCGGGTAGAGCCTGCTCAGCAGGTCCGCGCCGGTGTCGGTCGACAGCAACATGTAGTCGACGTGCTCGGCCGGGTCGGCCGCGGCCTCCAGCCAGGGGCCGTCGGACTGGTCGACCCGGTCGAAGAACAGGTCCGGCCGGCCGGTGAAGAGCATGACCGCGTAGGTCTGGGCGTTGTCGGTGAGGATCGAGCCGCGGCGGGTGACGTTCGCGCGGATGAACGACGCCATCGCCTGCTCGTCCACGACGCCGACGACCTGGCCGGACCGGGTGCGGGCACCCTCCTGGCTCTGGCCGGTCGAGATCGCCGCGGCGAAGGTGGACTCGAGGTTCTGGTACTTGTAGTCCTTCATGCCCTGGAAGGTCCACGGGATGCTCAGCAGCAGCCCGACGACCAGCAGCGCGCTGACCAGGGTCGCGCTCGAGCCGGCGGAGCGGGCCAGCCAGATGGCGCCGATGACCGCGATGACCAGGATCGGCAGCGCGTTGCGCAGCACCATCGGGCTGTCGGTCACGTTGAGGACGACCGCGCCGGCCGGGGCCAGGACGGTGAAGGTGAGGATGACGCCGAGCCACAGCGCGAAGGTGTTGCGACGGGCCATGCCGGCGAAGAACAGTGCCGGGAGGACCACGATGGCGATCGGCGCGCCGTACAGGACCAGCTCACCGGTCCAGCGCAGCAGCCCCACGATCGAGAACTCCTCGGCGCTGACGTTGCCGAGGGCGTCGCTGCTCTCGGTGATCCAGGCGAACGGGTTGCCCAGCAGCAGCAGGTTGAAGGCCGTCCACAGCGCGATGACGTAGACGGTCGGCGAGGCGAAGCCGACGGTGGTGCCCTCGATCTCGGTGCCGTCCGCACCCATGCGGGCCAGGACCGCGCCGATCATCACGGCGCTCAGCACGAACCACAGCAGGCTGGAGTAGCCGGCCAGGGTGGCCACGGAGAAGGCGAGCCCGGCGATCATCACGAACCGGATGTCGGCGGTGACGTACCAGGCGAACAGGGCGCCGAGCGCGACGACCACGAGCGAGAGCCACAGGAAGTGGCGCGCGCCGCCGGCGGCGTACAGCGCGACGAGCGGGTTGGCGCCCAGTGCGACCAGGACGGTGTAGCGCAGCGGCGCGAGCACGGCCGCGCGCCGCATCATCGTGTTGAGGACGACCATCGTGCCGGCCGCGAAGACCGCCGAGGTGATCGGGATGATCGCCAGGTTGCGGGCCAGGTCGCTGAAGATCGTCAGCGGGGTGACCAGCAGGGTGGCCAGCGGCGGGTAGTCGAAGCCGAGCGCCGAGAGCTTCGGCGGGTCGTTGTGCCACACCATGAGCGCCCGGTTGAGGCGGTCGAGGGTCTCGAAGCCGACCACGTGCTTGTCCACGACCAGCCAGTGGCCGAACAGGCTCCAGGCGAGGAGGAAGAAGGCGAAGACGCCCAGGCTCTCCCAGCGGCGGCGCGGGATGTCGGTGTGACGTCGACCGACGGACTGGATGACGCCGGAGAGCCGCTCGGCGTTGGTGACGACGCGGCGGGTCGGCTGCTCGGGCTGCACCACGATGTGGTGCTCGCCGGCCGGGGTGGGCGGCGGGGGAGTGGTGTCGGTGGCGCTCATGCCGATACCTCGTCCAGACCGTGCTCGGTCTTCTCCCAGTAGAAGGGGTTGGTGAACAGCTGGATGAAGCCCTTCCAGGCCGCCCAGCTCATCAGGCCCCAGTAGAGGGGGGAGAGCAGTGCGGTGCGGGTGATGCTGAACTCGCCGCGCTGCAGGCTGCCCGCGACGTTGAGGTAGACGAAGACGAAGTTGCCGATGAAGAGCATCGCGCTGGCGGCGTAGAAGACCATGCCCGGGAACAGCTGCTGGATGAAGCCGGCCTGGGTGAAGACGTAGAGCGTGGTGAGGCCCCAGAAGATGGGGTTCATCAGCAGGACGAACGCGCTGCCCATGGTCAGGTTGAACGACAGGAACCCGCTCAGGCCCGTGGCGCGCATCAGCTGGAACGGGTGGCGCATGTGCACCAGCCAGGTCTGGAAGTAGCCCTTGTTCCAGCGCGAGCGCTGACGGATCCAGTTGCCGACCTGGGAGTTGGCCTCCTCCAGCGTGGTGGAGTCGATCATCGCGGTGCGGTAGCCCTCGCGGTGCAGCCGGATGCCGAGGTCGGCGTCCTCGGTGACGTTGAAGGGGTCCCAGGCGCCGAGGTCGCGCAGCACCGAGGTGACGAAGTGGTTGGAGGTGCCGCCCAGCGGGATCGGCGACTCCGAGGCGCCCATGGCGGGCAGCACCAGCTCGAAGTGCATGGAGTACTCGTTGGCGAACCAGGCCGTGAGCATGTTCTGGTCCTGGTTGAAGTGGTTGAGCTTGGCCTGGATGCAGACCACGTTGCCCGGGACGCGGGAGAAGGCGATGACCGCCTTCTTGAGCTGGTCGGGGTCGGGGCGGTCCTCGGCGTCGAAGATCACGCAGTAGTCGCCGTGGGAGAGCTGCAGGCCGTAGTTGCAGGCCTTCGGCTTGGTCTTGGGCTGGCTGTCCGGCACGACCACCAGGTGGAAGTGCGGCGGGAGGTCCATCGACCGGATCTTCGTGATGGTCTCCTCGTCGTCCTCCTCGCACAGCAGCTTCACGTCGAGGCGGGTGCGGGGGTAGTCCAGCGCATTGATGTCCCGCACCAGGCGGGAGACGATGCCGGCCTCCTTGTAGAGGGGCACCAGGATCGTGTAGACGGGCAGGTGCCGCTCGTCCAGCAGCGCGATCTCGGCGTCGGTCACGTCGGTCTCGAGGTGCGTGCCGAGCGCCCGCAGCGTCAGCCGGAACTTGTAGACCGAGACGAAGAGGTAGGCGAAGCTCGCGGCACCGACCAGGCCGATGAGCGTGCCCATCGGCCAGAGGATCCCGCAGATCGCGATCAGCACCAGGACCATCACCAGGACGGCCTTCTGGGTCGGCGCGATGACCACGTGGGCCGAGGACTCCGGCGCGGACTCCATGAGGAGCTCGGTCGAGACCTGTGCGTAGTGCTCGGAGTGGACCTGCTGGATGAGCTGGTCGAGGTCGGTGCGGTTGGCCAGCAGCTGGCGGACCGGCTGGTCGAGGGCCTCCTCGACAGCGCGCAGGTCCTCGGCCTCGAGCGGGCGGGCCACGGCGAGCAGCACCGTGTCGTCGGCCTCGGCGACCGGCACGACCTGCAGCGACTGCGAGAGCGGCTCGGGGAGACGGCGGGTGACCTGGGGGTCGGGTGCGAAGTCACGCAGGCCGACGCGCTGCATCTGGTGGATCTCCGAGAGCGCAGCCACGAGGACGTCCTCGGTGATGGCGCCGTGGGAGACCAGGATGTCGCCGAGCGGGTCGCCGGTGCGGGAGTACTCCAGCGTCGCGCGCTGCAGCTGCTCCTTGGTGACCAGGCCGCTGCGGGTGAGCATCTGGGCCATCTGGGTGCGGGCTCGGCGGGCCTCGGGGCTCTCGACCCGGTCGTCGTCGGGCGGGAAGGTCTCGTCGATCGCAGCGATGATCTCCACAGCCGTGTGGCGCACGAGCAGCACCGGCTGCTCGATCCGCTCCCGGACGACCTCCAGCGCGATCTCGTCGTCGGCGTCGGCGGCGGCCACGAGCACGGTGCCGTTGGCGACGGCGTACGGCATCACCCGGAACGTGCGGCACAGGCCCTCGGGCAGCAGGTGGCGCAGCTCGACGTCGATACCGTCGCCCAGTCGGGCGGCGGCACTCGTGGTGCCGGCGCGGGTGTCGGTGCTCATCGGGCCCCCGCCCCGAAGCCGTAGGAGGTGTCGTCCTCGGTGGGCGCGGCGCCGGCGGCCGGCGCCTGGCCGGACTCCTGCCGCGGCTTCATGACCGTCCAGGCCAGGAACGCGACGAGCAGGAGCGCCAGCGGCGCGATGAGGAAGCTCACGAAGACCGCGACGAAGATCAGGAGGGTCAGCACGGCGCCCAGGACCGCGGCGCCGACACCCTTGCCGCTGCCGCGTGTGCCGCCCTGCCAGGCTCCTGCCTGCACCGTCATGCGCCCGCCCCTCCTCCGAAGCCGGCACACGGTCCGCGCCAGCGATGCTTTGACGGTATGAGCGGGCCCTCCCACACGGGGGAACAGCACTTACAAGGTTCGGTAACAGGATCGAGGGGGCCCGTCACCGTCGGTAACAACCGTCGTGCCACGCGGTCTCCACGAGGGGTCGCTCAGACGGTCGCTCAGACGCCCGCCGGACCCCGGGACGTCCGCTATCCGGCGCCGGGGAGCTCGTCGGTCCACCACCGGCGGGCCAGCTCGCCCCAGGCCGTGGGAGTGCCCTCGAGGTCGCTCACCAGCGCCATCGGGTCCCCTGGCCGCTCGGCCCACACCCACAGCAGCGACCCGATGTCCTGCTGCTCGGCGAACGCGAGGTAGTCCGCGACCCACCCGTCGGTCGGGTCCTCGGCGCCGAGCTCGGTGGTCAGCACGGGGACGAGGTCGGAGAGCGGGGCGATGACCTCCTCCCAGCACGTGGGCCCGCAGTCGGCGGTGTCGTAGGCGTGGAACGCCGCCACCAGCTGGTCGTCCTCCGGCGCCCACTCCAGCCAGGCCCCCAGGTCGTTGGCCCGGTCCAGTCCGCTCAGCAGGATCGGCTGCTCGGCGCCGGTGCGTCGGATGGAGTCGACCAGGTCGTCCATGCCCAGCGCCTCGTAGGTGGCCCGGCCCGCCCGCGTCGGGGTCCGGTCGTCGTCGACCGGCACGTCGCAGCCGCCGCGGCTCCAGCACCGCCAGCCCAGCTCGAGGACCGGCCGGCCCCGGGCGTCCACGCGCGAGTGCGGGGCGTGGAAGGCGTCGAAGAGGACCGAGGGGCTGTCGGCGTACTGGGCGGCGACCGAGCGCCAGAACGCCAGCGACTCCGAGTCGGGCATCGCCATGCTGCCGAAGGCCGCGCTGCCGATGCGCTTGCGGCTGTGCAGGTCCAGCACGACCACGAGGCCCTCCTCGTGGAGCGCCTCGACGAACCGCCCCACGGCCCGCCGGTAGCCCTGCGGGGTGCGCTCGACGAAGTCGTCGCTCACGGGGGCGCCGCGGGTGCCGAGCCAGCAGTCCTGGTTCAGCGGCAGGCGCACGGTGTCGGCGCCCCAGGACGCGATGAGGGCCGCCTGCTCGGCCTCGGCGTCCTCGCCGAGCGGGTCCAGGCCGGAGTAGCCCCACCCCTGGGCGCAGGCGGACTCGAAGCCGGACCAGCTCAGGCCCTGCGGGACCCATGGGTCGCCGGTGCGGGCGTCGACGAGGGCACCGTCGCGCACGACCGGCTCAGCCGCGGCGGAGACGTCGGGGTCCTCGGGGCGCGAGAGGACCCAGCCGAGGGCGATCGAGGCCAGCACCCCGCCCAGGACGAGGAGCACGACTCCGGCCGCGCCGCGTCGATGCGCCATGGTCGCCCCCCCTCCTGGACCCCCGGCTCGCGCTGCTCCGGGTCGTGCTGGAGGGATGCTACGGCGGTCCGGGGTCCTACGGTGGGCACATGAGCGAGACCGTCTTCACCTACGCCGCCCCCGCCCTGAAGTTCGGGTCCGGGGCCTCCGCCGAGCTCGGTCACGACCTCGCCGCGCTGGGCGCGCGCCGGATCCTGCTGGTGACCGACCCCGGCGTGGCCGCGACCGGGAACCCCGAGCGGATCGCCGAGCAGGTGCGCGCGCGGGGCCTCGAGGTGACGACGTACGACGGTGTGCGGGTCGAGCCCACGGACGCCTCGATGGAGCACGCGATCGCGTTCGCCCGCGACGCCGGGCCCTTCGACGCGGTGCTCGCCGTCGGCGGGGGCTCCTCGATCGACACCGCCAAGGCGGTCAACCTGCTGACCACCAACCCCGGCGAGCTCATGGACTACCTCAACGCGCCCGTCGGGCGGGCACAGGCGCCGAGCCAGCCGCTGCTGCCGCTGGTGGCGGTGCCCACCACGACCGGCACGGGCTCGGAGTCGACCACGATCTGCGTCCTCGACGTGCTGTCGCTGCACGTGAAGACGGGGATCAGTCACCCCGCGCTGCGGCCGACCATGGCGGTGGTGGACCCGCAGCTGACGATGGGGCAGCCGGCGATGGTGACCGCGGCGGCTGGGATGGACATCCTCTGCCACGCGCTGGAGAGCTGGACCGCCCGGTGGTTCGCGGACTTCGACGCCAAGACGCCCGAGCAGCGGGTGCCCTACTGCGGGGCCAACCCGATCGCCGACCTGTGGGCGCAGCGAGCGATGTCGCTGCTGGCCGGCTCCTTCCGGCGGGCGGTGGCCGACGGCGGTGACGTCGAGGCCCGCGAGCAGATGGCGCTGGCCGCGACCTTCGCGGGGCTCGGCTTCGGCAACGCCGGCGTGCACGTGCCGCACGCCAACGCCTACCCCATCGCGGGACGGGTGCGCGACTACCGTCCCGAGGGCTACCCCGACGGCGAGCCGATCGTGCCGCACGGCATGGCGGTGACCCTGACCGCGCCGGAGGCGTTCCGGTTCACCTTCGAGGCGTCCCCGCAGCGACACCTCGAGGCCGCTCGCCTGCTCGAGCCGGACGTGACCGGCGACGGTCCCGACGTGCTGCCGGGGGTGCTGACGCGGCTGATGCGCGACATCGGCATCCCCAGCGGGCTCGCGGAGGTCGGTTACCTCGACTCCGACGTCGACGACCTCGTCGAGGGGGCGCTGAAGCAGCAGCGGCTGCTGGCCACCGCGCCGCGCGAGGTGCGTGCGGAGGACCTGGCGACCGTGTTCCGCGACTCCATGCACCACTGGTGAGCAGTGGGATGAGCAGTGCGACGAGTGGCGGGACGGGTGGTCGCGACGAGCGCCTGCGCGAGCTCGTGCGCGTCGTCATGGCGCTGGCCTGCGCGGCGTACGCCGGGGTGCTGCTGATCGCGGCGGTGACCCTCCCGGACCGGGTGCCGATCCACTTCGGGCCCGGGGGCGAGGCCGACCGGATCGTCGGGCGGCAGGAGGCGTTGGTCACGTTCTCCGTGCTGGGGCTGGGGATCGCGGTGCTCATGGTGGGACTGGCGCGGTGGATGCGGCGGGCGCCCCTGACAATGGTCAACGTGCCGCACAAGGACTGGTGGACCGCGACCCCTGCCCGGGAGGCCCGGCTGCGCGCGCGGCTGGAGACCGACCTGCTCGGGATCGGCGCGCTCACGATGGTGCTCCTCGTGGTCGTGCAGGCGGTGACGGTGCGTGCCGCCGACGACCCGGAGCCCTCGCTGGACCCGGTCGCCGTGGCCGCGACCATCGGGTACGTCGCCCTGCTGCTGGCCGCCGTGCTCTGGATCGCGACCCGTCGCTACCGCCCCGGGACGGCGTCGTGACCGCCACGCAGGACCGGGCCGCCGCGCAGGACCTGACCGCAGCCCTGCGGGCGGCCGGCGTCGGCGACGTGGACGACTCCACGCTGGCCCGGGCTCTGTACTCCACCGACGCCTCGCTCTACCGCGTCCCCCCGCAGGTGGTCGTGCGGCCGCGCGACCGCGACGAGCTGCTGGCCGCCCTGGCCGTGGCGCGCGCGACCGGTACGGCGCTGACCATGCGCGGTGCGGGCACCTCCATCGCCGGCAACGCCGTCGGGCCGGGCATCGTCGTGGACACGACCAAGCACCTCAACCGGGTGCTGGCGATCGATCCCGAGGCGCGCACCGCCGTGGTCGAGCCCGGAACCGTGCACGCCGACCTGCAGCGCGCCGCGGCACCGCACGGGCTGCGCTTCGGCCCCGACCCGTCCACGCACCCCCGCTGCACCATCGGCGGGATGATCGGCAACAACGCCTGCGGCTCCCGCGCCCTGGGCTACGGCCGCACCGCGGACAACGTGCTCGGTCTCGACGTGGCCTTCGGCACCGGCGAGGTGTGGAGCGGCGGGTCGTCGCCGGTCGTCGACGGCCTGACCGGGGTCGTGGACGCCGACCTCGGGCACGTGCGGACGCACTTCGGCCGCTTCACCCGCCAGGTCAGCGGCTACTCCCTGGAGCACCTGCTCCCCGAGAACGGTCGCTCGGTCGAGAAGTTCCTGGTCGGCTCCGAGGGCACGCTGGGCGTCGTCCTCGGCGCGACCGTGCGACTCGTCGACGACCGGGTCACCCGGCACCTGCTGGTGCTCGGCTACCCGACGATGGTGGAGGCGGCCGAGGCCGTCCCGGCCCTGCTGGCGGTGGGTCCGCTGGTGGCCTGCGAGGGTCTCGACGCCCGCATCGTCGACCTCGTCCGGGCCGGTGGCGGGTCGGTGCCCGACCTGCCCCGCGGCGGCGGCTGGCTCTTCGTGGAGTACACCGACGCCGGTCTCGAGCAGGCGCTGGTCGCGGCCGGCTCGGCGCTGGAGCACCGGGTGGTCACCGACGCCCGGGAGGCCGCGGCGCTCTGGCGCATCCGGGAGGACGGGGCCGGGCTGGCCGCGCGCAGCCTCGGGCGACCGGCGTACTCCGGGTGGGAGGACGCCGCGGTGCCGCCCGAGCGCCTCGGGGCCTGGCTGCGCGACTTCGACGAGCTGCTCGGCGCCCACGACCTGCAGGGTGTGCCCTACGGCCACTTCGGCGACGGCTGCGTGCACGTGCGCATCGACTTCGACTTCACCGACCGGCAGAGCGACCCCGACGCCGGGCGGCGCCGGTTCCGCGAGTTCCTCCTGGCCTGTGCTGAGAAGCTGCGCGAGCACGGCGGCTCGCTCTCGGGCGAGCACGGCGACGGTCGTGCCCGCTCCGAGCTGCTGTCGGTGATGTACGACGAACAGTCGTTGCGGCTCTTCGGCGCGGTCAAGGCCGTCTGCGACCCCGACGACGTGCTCAACCCAGGTGTGCTCGTCGACCCGGACCCGGTCGACGCCCACCTGCGCCCCGCGCGCCCGCGCCGCGAGCCGCGCACCGCGCTGCGGCTGCTCCACGACGGCGGGTCCCTGGGCGACGCCGTCCACCGCTGCACCGGCGTCGGCAAGTGCGTGGCGCCCCAGGTCGCCGGCCAGGGCTCGGGCGTGATGTGCCCGTCGTGGCAGGCGACCCGCGACGAGAAGGACTCCACCCGCGGTCGCTCGCGGGTGCTGCAGGAGGCGCTCGACGGCACGCTGGTCGGCGGGCTGGGCGACCCGGCCGTCGCCGGCGCGCTCGACCTCTGCCTGGCCTGCAAGGGCTGCGCGTCGGACTGCCCGACCGGTGTCGACATGGCGACCTACAAGTCCGAGGCCCTCCACCAGCGGTACGACGCAGAGGGCTCGACCGAGCGCCGCCCGCGCTCCCACCGGCTGCTCGGCCGGTTGCCGAAGTGGGCCGCGCTGGCCGCCCCGGTGGCGCCGGTGGTCAATGCCTCGCTCAAGGTGCCGGCGTTCGCGAAGCTCGCCCGGGCGACCGCCGGCGTCGACCAGCGCCGCTCGCTCCCGACCTTCGCGACCCGCACCCTGCGCCGCTCCGCGACCAC
Organism: Nocardioides sp. REDSEA-S33_B3; assembly: GCA_001627335.1. GTDB lineage: Bacteria > Actinomycetota > Actinomycetes > Propionibacteriales > Nocardioidaceae > Nocardioides. The sequence goes on from LUPK01000054.1 coordinate 88,949, forward strand.
GGCCCGGCTGCCCGAGACCCCCGACGTGTGGGTGTGGGCCGACTCCTTCACCGACCACTTCCTGCCCGGCTCCGGCCACGCCGCGATCCGGGTGCTGGAGGCAGCCGGGCTGACCGTGCGGGTCATCGAGGACGACGCCTGCTGCGGGCTCACCTGGATCACCACCGGCCAGCTGACCGAGGCCAAGCGGATCGCCGCCCGCACGGCCGCGACGCTCGCGCCCTACGTCGCCTCCGGCGTGCCGGTGCTGGGCCTGGAGCCCTCGTGCACCGCCACGCTGCGCAGCGACCTGGTCGAGCTCAGCGACGACCCGCGCGCCGGCGAGGTCGCGGAGGGAGTGCTGACCTTCGCCGAGCTCGTCGCGCGCCTGGACGCCGAGCGCCCCGGCGGTCTGGGGCTCCCGGACCTCACCGGGGTCGAGGTCGTCGCCCAGCCGCACTGCCACCAGCACGCGGTGATGGGCTGGGACGCCGACCAGCGGCTGCTCGAGCGCCTCGGCGCCACGGTCACCCGCGTGCCCGGCTGCTGCGGCCTCGCCGGCAACTTCGGGATGGAGAAGGGGCACTACGAGGTCTCGGTCGCGGTCGCGGAGACGCACCTGCTGCCGACGGTGCGCTCGCACCCCGACGCGGTCGTGCTCGCCGACGGCATGTCCTGCAAGGTCCAGCTCGACGACCTCGCGGACGTCCCGGCGATGCACCTCGCTGAACTCCTCGCCTCTAGGCTCGAGTCGTGAACCCCAAGCACCGGCGCCTGATCATCCCCGCCGCGCTGGGGATCCTGCTGCTGATCGTCGTCGTCGCCGCCATCGTCTGAGCTGACCATGGCCGAGCCGCTGCTGCGCACCCTCGCCCGCCTGCGGGCCGAGCTCCTCGCCCCCGACACGCTGGTCCGTGCGGTGGCCTCGGGCCGCCGCCGCGAGGGCGAGCCGCGCTGGCGCCGCGTCGAGCTCCGCCCCGTGGACCTCAAGGCCGGCCGGCACCTGCAGCTGACGGCGTACGACGCGACGCAGGCGCACACCAGCAACCACCTCTTCGGCGACGAGCCGGCCGCGGGCCCGGCGGCCGAGGCGCTGGACGCGCTGCTCTTCGACGAGCCGTTCGGCAACTGGCACGTCGAGACCACCACGCACACCCACCAGCTGCGGGTGACCAAGAAGGGCGAGGGGCTGCTGCACTCGGCGGCCCGCAAGGAGGCCGTGCAGGCCGAGCGGGGGCACGACCGCGACAAGGAACGCCTGCTCGAGGAGTCCGACCCGGTGTTCCGCGCGCTCGGGCTCACCGACGCGCAGGGCCGGGTCAAGCCCAGCCGGCAGGCCAAGCTGCGCCAGGTCGAGGAGTTCCTGCGCCAGCTGGACGCGGCGCTCTCCGACGCCCGCTCGCGGGGTGCGCTGCGCCGGCCGACGCCGGAGGAGCCGCTGCGCGTGGTCGACCTCGGCTGCGGCAACGCCTACCTCACCTTCGCCGCCCACCGCTTCCTCACCCACGTGCGCGGGCTCCCGGTGCACCTCGTGGGGGCCGACGTGAAGCAGCAGTCGGCCGACCACAACGGCGAGGTCGCCGCCTCGCTCGGCGTCGACGCGCAGATGTCGTTCGCGGTCGGCACCATCGGCGACGTCGTGGTCGACCCGGCCCCCGACGTGGTGCTGGCGCTGCACGCCTGCGACACCGCCACCGACGACGCGCTCGCCCGGGCCGTGGGCTGGCAGGCACCCGTCGTGCTCGCCGCGCCCTGCTGCCACCACGACGTGGCGGCCCAGCTGCGCAAGGCGCCCACCCCGTCGCCGTACTCCGCGCTCACCCGGCACGGCATCCTGCGCGAGCGCTTCGCCGATACCCTCACCGACGCCCTGCGGGCCTCGCTGATGCGGCAGCAGGGCTACCGCGTGGACGTCGTGGAGTTCGTCGGGTCCGAGCACACGCCGCGCAACACGATGCTGCGCGCGGTCCGCACCGGGTCGCCGGTCCGTGGTGGCTCGGTGGTCTCGGAGTACGACGACCTCGTGGCCACCTGGCAGCTGCGGCCGCGGCTGGCCGAGCTGCTCGAGGGATCGGGCCAGGGATCGGGCCAGGGATCGGGCCAGGGATCGGGCCAGGGATCGGGCCAGGGATCGAGCGGGGCGTGAGCCGGCTGCTGGCGGTGCTGGTCGCCCTGCCGTTCCTGGCCGGGGGAGTGACCGCGGCGCTGACCGCCGACCGCGGCGAGGTCGTGATGTCCTTCACCGACCCCGAGGTCGTGGAGTCCTCGGGCCTCGTCGTCCGGGGCGGGCTGCTGTCGACCATCAACGACTCCGGCGACTCCGGCCGTGTCTTCACCGTCGCCCTCGGCGGCGCCGAGGCGGGGGACACCGTCGGCGTGACGCGGTTCGCCGAGTCGCCGGTCGACATGGAGGCGCTGGCACCCGCCGGCCCGGGCGAGGTCTGGGTCGGCGACATCGGCGACAACGGCGCCGCGCGCAGCTCGATCTCGGTCACCCGCGTCCCGGTCGGGCGGGGCGAGCGCAGCGGCACCTACCCCACCTTCGAGCTCGTGTACGCCGACGGGCCGCGCGACGCGGAGACGCTGCTGTCCCACCCGCTCACCGGCCGGCTCTACGTCGTCTCCAAGCAGATCTTCGGCGGCGTCCTCTACGCGGCGCCCCGGCGCCTGGACCCGGACCGCCCGAACAAGCTGCGCCCCGTCGCCGACGCGATCCCGATCGCCACCGACGGCGCGTTCTGGCCCGACGGGAAGCACCTCGTGGTGCGCGGCTACGCGCGGGCGGTCGTCTACGCCTGGCCCTCGATGCGCGCCGTCGGGGGCCTCTCGTTGCCCGACCAGGACCAGGGCGAGGGCATCGCGGTGACCCCCGACGGGCGGGTGCTGGTCTCCACCGAGGGGCAGTTCACCGACGTGCTGGAGGTGCGGCTGCCGCGCGACGTGCGGCGGGCGGTGGCCCCGGCCCCGGAGCCGGCCGGACCCTCGGCCACGCCGGAGGAGGAGGCGGAGGCGACCGAAGCGCCCGCGGCAGAGGACGCCTCGCTCGCGGGTGGTCTCGCCTCCCTGGGGGTCGTGATGGCTGTCTTCGTGGGGCTCATCGCCCTCCTGGGTGTGGTCGGCTGGGTGGTCCGCCGGCGCTGAGCCCGACCTACGGTTCAGGCCATGGTGCGGCTGCGCAGGACCTCTCCCGACCAGCCCGGGTGGACCCGGCGCCGGGCCGGGCGCGGGTTCGTCTACCTCGACGCCGCGGGCGAGCGGCTGCCGGACGAGGACGCCGACCGGGTCCGGTCGCTGGTGATCCCGCCTGCCTGGCGCGACGTGTGGGTGACGCCGTACGAGAACGGGCACCTGCAGGCCGTCGGCACCGACGACGCCGGGCGGCGGCAGTACCTCTACCACCCGGCCTGGCGCGAGAAGCGGGACCAGGAGAAGTTCGAGCGGGTGCTGCTCTTCGGCAAGGCCCTGGTCAAGGCCCGCGAGCGGGTCGTGGGCGACCTCGGGCGCGAGGGGATGCCGCTGGAGCGCGCCTGCGCGGCGGCGGTGCGGCTGCTCGACCTCGGCTACTTCCGCATCGGCAACGACGTGTACGCCGACGAGAACGGCTCCTTCGGCCTGACCACGCTCGAGCGGCGGCACGTGCGGCGGCGCCAGGACCGGTTGGTCTTCGCCTTCGTCGGGAAGTCGGGGGTCGAGCACCGGGTCGAGATCGACGACCTGGTCGTGATCGAGGCGGTCGAGGTCATGCGCCGGCGGCGCGCCGAGGACCCGCGACTGCTGTCCTACAAGCTCTCCCGCTCGTGGCGGTCGGTGCTGCCGGAGCTGGTCAACGACTACGTGCGCGACACCACCGGGGTGGAGGCGACGGCCAAGGACTTCCGCACCTGGCACGCCACCGTGCTCGCCGCGGCGGCCCTGGCCGAGACCCCCGAGCACGGGGAGAGCGCCGCCTCGCGCAAGCGGGCGGTCGCGGGGGCGATGAAGGAGGTGTCGGGCTTCCTGGGCAACACCCCGACCCTGGCGCGGTCCTCCTACGTCGACCCGCGGGTGATCGAGGCCTACGAGGAGGGGCGCACCATCGAGCGCACGACCCGGCGGACCTACGACACCCCCGACCAGCGGCAGGCGGCGCTGGAGCGGGCGACGCTGAAGCTGCTCAGCTGAGCCGCTCGAGCACCCAGTCCAGGCACCGGGTCAGGGCCAGGACGTCGTCGGGGTCGATCGCGGGGAACATCGCCACACGCAGCTGGTTGCGACCGAGCTTGCGGTAGGGGTCGGTGTCGAGTATGCCATTGGCGCGCAGCACGCGCAGCACGTCCTCGAAGTCCAGCGGCGGGTGCAGGTCGAGGGTGCCGACCACGTGGCTGCGGTGCGCCGGGTCGGCGACGAACGGCGTCACCCAGGAGGCCCGCTCGGCCCAGTCGTAGAGGTGCGCGGCCGAGGCGCGGGTGCGGGCCACGGTGGCGTCGAGGCCACCGAGCGAGAGCATCCACTCCAGCTGCGCGTCCATCAGGAACAGCGTCGCGACCGAGGGCGTGTTGTAGGTCTGGTCCTTGCGCGAGTTGTCGATCGCGGTCGGCAGGTCGAAGAACGCCGGGACGTGCCGGTCGGTCGCCGCGATCCGTCGGGCCCGCTCGAGCGCACGGGGCGACATCAGCGCCACCCACAGCCCACCGTCGGAGGAGAAGCCCTTCTGCGGGGCGAAGTAGTAGACGTCCACCTCGGACAGGTCGACCGGCAGCCCGCCGGCCCCCGAGGTGGCGTCGACGAGCACGAGTGCGTCCTCGTCGATCCCGGTCGGACGCAGCACCGGGGCCATCACGCCCGTGGAGGTCTCGTTGTGCGCCCAGGCGTAGGCGTCCACGCCCTCGGTCGCCACCGGGGTGGCGAGGGAGCCCGGCTCGGCGCGCACCAGCGACGGCTCGGCCAGCCACGGGGCCGCGGCCGCAGCAGTGGCGAACTTGCCGGTGAACTCGCCGTAGACCAGGTGCTGGGAGCGGCGCTCGACGAGGCCGTGGGTCGCGACGTCCCAGAACGCCGTGGAGCCGCCGACGCCGAGCACGACCTCGTAGCCCTCGGGCAGCGAGAACAGCGTCGCGAGCCGCTCCTTGACGCGGCCGACCAGCGACCGGACCGGGGTCTGCCGGTGGGAGGTCCCCATCAGCGTCGTACCCGTGGCCGCGAGGGCGTCGAGGTGCTCGACGCGCACCTTCGAGGGGCCGGAGCCGAAGCGGCCGTCACGGGGGAGCAGGTCGGCGGGGATGCGCAGGTCCGACGTCACGGCGCCATCATCCCAGGCGTGTCGACGTCGTTTCCCACGTGTCCGCCAGGGTAAAGAGGTGGCATGACCACTTCCCGGGGCCCCGAGGGCCATGACCTGCCCCGCACGGCCGGCACCCGCACCACCTTGCGCGTCATCGGGGTCGTCCTGCTCCTCGCCGGGCTCGTCATCGGCGGCCTCGGTGTGCGCGGCTTCATCGCCGACGCCCAGTCGACGAGCGTGGACGCCGACTTCGGGCCGATCCTGATGATGGCGGCCGGTGGCTTCCTGTGCGTCTTCGGCCTCGCCGCGCTCAACGCCGGCACGATCGGGGCGCAGGCGCGCTACGCGGCCGGCGAGACGATGCCGACGCTGAAGCAGTCGGCCGCCTACCTCTCCGACGGGGAGGGCATCATGGGCGTCGGCCGCACCGTCGACGACGGTCCGCACGGCGCCGAGGGGAGCCGTGGGGCGGCGGTCACCGGTCCGTACTGCCGCTCCTGCGGCGTGCGCAACGACGAGGACGCGAGATTCTGTGACGGATGCGGGGCCTCGCTGGCCTGAGGGCTGGACGATCTCCCAGGTCGGCTACGGCGACCCCGAGGTCGCGCTGCTCGTCGAGCAGGTGCAGGCCTTCTACGTCGGGCGCTACGGCGGCCCCGACGAGACCCCGCTGGACCCGCTGATGTTCCAGCCGCCGCACGGCAGCTTCTTCATCGGCCACCTCGACGGTACGCCGGTGGCGACCGGCGCCTGGCGCCGCACGACGGCCGCCGTGGTGCCCGGCCTGCCGTCCGACGCGCCGTTGGCAGAGGTGAAGCGGATGTTCGTGGTGCCCGCCGCCCAGCGCCGCGGGTTGGCGCGGTTGGTCCTGGCCCACCTCGAGCGGACCGCCGCCGAGGCCGGCGTCCGCGCCCTGGTCCTGGAGACCGGTGCCGCCCAGCCGGAGGCGATCGCGCTCTACACCTCCAGCGGCTACGAGCCCGTGCCCGGCTTCGGGCACTACCGCGACTCCCCGCTCTCGCGCTGCTTCGGCAAGGTGCTCCAGATCCCCCCGGTCGACGGCGTACCCCCCGGGCCCGCCCGTCGTTGAGGAGGTGTGAAGAAGCAGCAGGTCAGCGCGGATCTCCAGCGGGTCGTCGTCGAGACGCTCGCCCGGTTGGGTCGCGCCTTCGCCGAGCGCGACGTGGACGCCGCCGTCGCCTGCTTCACCCCTGACGGCGCCGCCTACGGCGACGACCTCGGGGAGCACGCCCACGGGCACGAGGAGCTCGCCTTCTTCCTCGCCGAGGTCTTCGAGGAGCCGTTCACCATGGGCTGGGAGGTCGGCGAGGTCTGGGCGCGCCACCGCGGCGACGTGCTGTGGTTCGTGGCCCGCACCGAGGCGGTCCTGACCTATCCCGAGGGCATCGTCGAGCGCGTGCCGTTCCAGCTGTCGGGGACCCTGAGCCAGTCCCGCCGCCACGGGTGGCGCTTCGAGCTGTTCAACGGCACCCAGCCGGTCACCCAGGCGCGCGAGCTGCTCGTCGGCGTCTGAGGTCGCTCCGCGCCCCCCGACCGGGCCCGGCCCACCGCGGTCTCTTGAACCCGGGACAGGGATCGGCCGACCTGCCTACCCTCGTCCCCTCGGTCGCGGGGAGGCGGCCGAGGAGTCTCGGTCTCGGAGGGATCCACCATGCTCGTGCCTGTTCGTCGCGCCCTGAGGTCGCTCGTGTCCGGGCTGCTGCCCGTCCTGCTGCTGGCCGGCGCCTTCACCGTGACCGGCACGGCGCCGGCCGGCGCCGCGATCGAGGACTTCGCGCACTACCAGCCCGAGGAGAGGTGCAGCCCGAAGGCCAAGCCGGGGGCGGCGTACCTCAGCGGCTGGCTGGTGCGGAAGTACGGCGGTGGCCGCGGCCGCGTCGGCGCCGCCTGCACGTCGTCGATCTCCGAGCACCAGGAGGGCCGGGCCGTCGACTGGTCCAACGACGCCACCACCAAGGCCGGCCGCAAGCGGGTCAAGGCGTTCCTCAAGGACGTGCTCGCCGAGGACCACCGCGAGCGCCCGGCGGCGAAGGCCCGCCGGATGGGGATCATGTACATCATCTGGAACGACCAGATGTACGCCGCGTGGCGCGGCTTCGAGCCGACCGACTACCTCTCCTCCTCGTGCAAGCGGAAGAAGAAGTGCTCCAAGACGCTGCGCCACCGCGACCACGTGCACATCTCGCTGTCGCGGCAGGGCGGCTTCGGCAACACCAGCTTCTACGAGGGCCGGGTCGTCAAGAAAAAGAAGTGAACGACGGGGCCCGCCAGGAACGACGGAGCCCGCCGGTCGAGGAGCCCGCCCTCGGGAACGACGAAGCCCGCCGGTCGAGGAGGTTGCGCTGCAACCGTCTCGAGACCAGCGGGCTCCGGTCGGGGCTCAGGCCCAGGCGTCGTCCCAGCCCTCGACGTCGCTGGCCGGGCGCGGGGCCGGGCCGGCGTAGACCGCGGAGGGACGGATCAGGCGACCGGTGGTCTTCTGCTCCAGGATGTGCGCCGACCAGCCGCCGGTGCGGGCGCAGGTGAACATCGAGGTGAACATGTTGGCCGGGACCTCGGCGAAGTCGAGCACGATGGCGGCCCAGAACTCCACGTTGGTCTCGAGCACGCGGTCGGGACGACGCTCGCGCAGCTCCTTGAGCGCCGCCTGCTCCAGCGCCTCGGCCACGGCGTAGCGCGGGGCGTCGAGCTCCTTGGCGGTGCGGCGCAGCACGCGGGCGCGGGGGTCCTCGGCGCGGTAGACCCGGTGGCCGAAGCCCATCAGGCGCTCGCCGCGGTCCAGGATGCCCTTGACGTAGGCGTCGGCGTCGCCGGACTGCTCGACGTCGCTGATCATGCCCAGCACGCGCGAGGGGGCGCCGCCGTGCAGCGGGCCGCTCATCGCGCCGATGGCGCCGGAGAACGCCGCGGCGACGTCGGCGCCGGTGGAGGTGATGACGCGCGCGGTGAACGTCGAGGCGTTCATGCCGTGCTCGGCCGCGGAGGACCAGTAGGCGTCGATCGCCTTGACGTGCTTCGGGTCGGCCTCGCCCTTCCACCGGATCAGGAACTTCTCGGCGAGCGTCTTGCCCTCGTCGACGATCTTCTGGGGGACGACGGGCTTGTCGAGGCCTCGCGCGGACTGCGCGGCGTACGACAGCACCATGACGGCGACGCGGGCGAGGTCCTCGCGCGCCTGCTCGTCGGAGATGTCGTAGGTCTGGCCGAAGCCGAAGGCCGGCGCGAGCATCGCGATCGCGGCCTGGACGTCCACGCGGACGTCGCCGGTGTGGACCGGGATGTTGTAGGCCTCGGCCGGCGGGAGGCCGGGGGTGTAGGCGCCGTCGATCAGCAGGCCCCACACGTGCTCGAACGGCACCCGGCCGACGATGTCCTCGATGTCGACGCCGCGGTAGCGGAGCGCGGAGCCCTCCTTGTCCGGCTCGGCGATCTGGGTCTCGAAGGCGATGACGCCCTCCAGTCCGTGGTGCACCTCAGGCATGTCGACTCCTTCGTCGTCCTACGTGGTCCGTCTCGTCCGTCTCGTCCGGCCGGGTCGCGGCCGGGGTCAAACCTCATGCATTCTGCCGGACGTCCCGCCGGCCCGGCGCAGCGGCCGTCCGCCGAGACCGACGCGTGGGCCCTGCGTCCGTACGCTCGGGTCCATGACCGACCTGCGCGCGCTGCGCCGCGAGTACGCCGCCAGGGGGCTCGACGAGAGCGACCTGGACCCCGACCCGCTGGTGGTCTTCGACCGCTGGTTCGCCGAGGCGGTGGCCGCCGGCCTCGACGAGCCGAACGCGATGGTCGTCGCCACCACCGATCCCGACGGCGCACCGTCGGTGCGCACCGTGCTGCTCAAGGGCGTCGAGGACGGTGGCTTCGTCTTCTTCACCAACCACGCCTCCCGCAAGGGGCGCGCGCTGGCGGCCGAGCCGCGCTGCGCGCTGCTGTTCCCGTGGCACCCGCTGGAGCGGCAGGTCCGGGTCGAGGGGACCGCCGAGCTGCTCCCGCGCACGGAGGTCGAGGCCTATTTCGCCCAGCGCCCGCGCGGCAGCCAGCTCGGCGCGCACGCGTCGGCCCAGTCCGAGCCCGTCGCCGACCGCTCCGCGCTCGAGGCGGCGTACGCCGGGGCGGAGCGGGCGTTCGAGGGCCGCGACGTCCCGCCGCCGGAGCACTGGGGCGGCTACCTGGTGCGGCCGCAGGCGGTGGAGTTCTGGCAGGGCCGGCCCTCGCGGCTGCACGACCGGCTGGAGTACCGGCGTACCGCACAAGGGTGGACGACCCGCCGGCTCCAGCCCTGACCCCGACTAATCGAGTGAGTGCTCACTCACTCCTGGGCTAGGCTGCGGGCATGCCGCCCCGCGCCCGCCCGATGTCCCCCGAGGACCGCCGCACCTCCCTGGTCGACGTCACCCTCCGGCTGCTGCGCGAGCACGGCCGCGACGTCACCACCCGCCAGATCGCCGAGGCCGCCGGCATCGCCGAGGGCACGATCTTCCGCGTCTTCGACACCAAGGACGAGCTGGTCGAGGCAGCGATCAGCCGGGCCTTCGAGCCCGGGGCGCTGGTCGAGCGCATCCGCGAGATCGAGGTGGACCTGCCCCTGGAGGACCGGCTCGTGCGCCTGGTGGGGGTGCTCCAGCAGCGCTACCGCGCCACGTTCTACCTGATGCGCCGGGTCGGCATGCTCCGGCCGCCCGACCACGACGGTGAGCAGGCGCAGGCGGCGCGCGCCGAGATCCACGGCCTGATGGTCGCCCTGGTCGGCTCCGACGCCGACCGCCTCACCGTCGACGCCGACGACTTCTGCCACCGGTTGCGGCTGCTGACCTTCGCCGGCTCGCACCCGCAGATCTCCGACGGCCACCTGCTCACTCCCGAGCAGGTCGTCGGGACCGTGCTCCACGGACTCTCGAAGGAGGGCCGCTGATGCTGGTCCCGCTCCTGCGGCAGCGGCTCGCGCCGTACCGCCCCTGGCTGGTGGCCGTCGTCGCCCTGCAGCTCGTCGGCGTGCTCGCGATGCTCTACCTCCCGAGCCTCAACGCGGCGATCATCGACGACGGCGTCGTCCCCGGGGACACCGCGCTGATCTGGCGGCTCGGGGGCGTGATGCTCGCGGTCTCGGTCGTGCAGATCGTCTGCTCGGTGGGGGCCGCCTGGTTCGGCGCGCGCACCGCCACCGCGTTCGGCCGTGACCTGCGGCGCGACCTGTTCCAGCGGGTCGGCACCTTCTCGACCCGCGAGGTGCAGCAGATCGGCGCACCGTCGCTGATCACGCGCACCACCAACGACGTCCAGCAGGTCCAGATGCTCGTGGTGATGACCTGCCTGATCGCGGTCTCGAGCCCGATCATGATGGTCGGCGGCGTGCTGATGGCGCTGCGCGAGGACCTCGGGCTCGGGTGGATCCTGGCGGTCGTCGTGCCGGCGCTGTTCCTCTCGGTCGGCTTCGTGATCTCCCGGATGCTGCCGAGCTTCCGGGCGATGCAGTCGCGCATCGACGAGGTCAACCGGGTGCTGCGCGAGCAGATCGCCGGCATCCGGGTCGTGCGCGCCTTCGTCCGCGAGCGGCACGAGACCGAGCGGTTCGCGGTCGCCAACGACGACCTCACCGACGTGGCGGTCCGCGCCGGGCGCTGGATGGCGACGATGTTCCCGCTGGCGATGCTGGTGGTGAACGTCTCCAGCGTCGGGGTGGTCTGGTTCGGCGGCCAGCGCGTGGACGCCGGCCAGATGGAGGTGGGCGCGCTCACCGCGTTCCTCTCCTATCTCATGCAGATCCTGATGTCGGTGATGATGGCGACCTTCATGCTCATGCAGGTGCCGCGCTCGGCGGTCTGCGCCGAGCGGATCTCCGAGGTCCTCACCACCGAGACGTCCGTACGCCGCAGTCCCGACCCGCGCCCGCTGGACCCGACGTGTCGCGGCCACCTCGACCTGGAGGCGGTCACGTTCTCCTACCCGGGGGCGGAGTCGCCGGTGCTCAGCGACTGCTCGCTCACCGCGCGTCCCGGGCAGGTCGTGGCCGTCATCGGCTCGACCGGTGCCGGCAAGTCCACGCTGGTCAACCTGGTGCCGCGGCTCTTCGACGCCACCGCGGGCACCGTCCGCGTCGCCGGCGTGGACGTGCGCGACCTGGATCCCGAGGTGCTGTGGGCGGAGCTGGGGATGGTGCCGCAGAAGGCCTACCTCTTCAGCGGCACCGTCCGCAGCAACCTCGCCCACGGGCTGCCCGACGCCACCGAGGAGCAGATGTGGCAGGCGCTGGAGGTGGCGCAGGCGCGCGACTTCGTCAGCGCGCTCCCCGAGGGGCTGGACTCCCCGGTCGCCCAGGGCGGCACCAACTTCTCCGGTGGCCAGCGCCAGCGGCTCGCGATCGCCCGCGCGGTCGTCCGGCGCCCCGCGATCTACCTCTTCGACGACTCCTTCTCCGCGCTCGACCTGGCCACCGACGCCAAGCTCCGCGCGGCCCTGCGACCGGTCACGACCGAGTCGACGGTCGTGGTGGTGGCGCAACGGGTCTCCACGATCCGTGACGCCGACGTGATCGTGGTGCTCGAGGACGGCCGGGTCGTCGGCCGGGGCAGCCACGACGAGCTGGTGACCGACTGCCCGACGTACCAGGAGATCGTGGAGTCGCAGCTCTCCGCGGAGGAGGCGGCATGAGCACCCCCACGACACCGGGCAAGCAGGGGTTCGCGGCCACGGAGCGGATCGAGGCACCCGCCGGCGGCCCCGGTCGCGGCCCGATGGGTGGCGGCATGGTGGGGCAGAAGGCGATGAGCTTCGGCCCCTCGGCCCGGCGGTTGGTCGGCCGGATGCGCCCCGAGCGCGCCCTGGCCACGCTCGTGGTCGCCCTGGTGGTGGTCTCGGTGCTGCTGATGTCGATCGGGCCCCGGCTGCTCGGTCACGCCACCGACCTGGTCTTCCGCGGGTTCGTCGGCTCGCGCACGCCGGTCGGCACGCCCGACGACCAGCTGCCCGAGGCCGTCCAGGGCCAGGGTGTCGTGCCCGGCCAGGGCGTCGACTTCGGCGCGGTCGGCGAGTGGCTGCTGCTGGTCCTCGCGGTGTACGCCGCCGCGTCGGCGCTCTCGTGGCTGGCGGGCTTCGTCCTCAACGGGGTCGTCCAGCGCACCGTGCGCCGGATGCGCTCGGACGTCGAGGACAAGATCCACCGGTTGCCGCTGGGCTACTTCGACCGCTCCCCGCGCGGAGAGCTGCTGAGCCGGGTCACCAACGACATCGACAACATCAGCCAGACCCTCCAGCAGACGATGAGCCAGCTGCTCCAGTCGCTGCTCACCGTGCTGGCGGTGCTGGCGATGATGATCTGGATCAGCCCGCTGCTCGCCCTGGTCGCGGTGCTCAGCGTCCCGGTCTCGCTGATGGCGACCCGCGCGATCATGAAGCGGTCGCAGGGCCAGTTCGTCGCGCAGTGGCGCACGACCGGTCGGCTCAACGCCCACATCGAGGAGGCGTTCTCCGGTCACGCGCTGGTGAAGGTCTACGGCCGCACCGACGAGGTCGAGCGCACCTTCGCCGAGCACAACGACGCGCTCTACGACGTGTCGTTCAAGGCGCAGTTCATCAGCGGCCTGGTGATGCCGACGATGATGTTCATCGGCAACCTCAACTACGTCGTGGTCGCGGTCGTGGGTGCCCTGCGGATCTCCTCGGGGGCGGTGACGCTCGGTGAGGTGCAGGCCTTCGTGCAGTACACCCGCCAGTTCACCCAGCCGCTGACCACCGTCGCGTCGATGGCCAACCTGCTGCAGTCGGGTGTCGCCTCCGCCGAGCGGGTCTTCGAGCTGCTCGACGCCGACGAGGAGCCGATGGCCGAGGTGCCCGTCGCCTCCCGCGCCGGTGCCGGGGTGACCCGGGGCGAGGTGGCCTTCGAGCACGTGTCCTTCTCCTACGATCCGACACGGCCGCTCATCGAGGACCTCTCGCTGGTGGCCAGCCCCGGCCAGACCGTGGCGATCGTCGGGCCGACCGGCGCCGGCAAGACCACGCTGGTCAACCTGGTGATGCGCTTCTACGACGTGGATGCCGGCCGCATCCTGCTCGACGGGGTCGACACCGCGACCCTGAGCCGGCAGGAGCTGCGTGCGCAGGTCGGCATGGTGCTGCAGGACACCTGGCTCTTCGAGGGCACCATCCGCGACAACATCGCCTACGGCCGGCCCGACGCGACCGACGAGCAGGTGCTGGAGGCCGCGCGTGCGACGTACGTCGACCGGTTCGTCCACTCGCTGCCCGACGGCTACGAGACGATCGTCGACGAGGACGGGGCGAACCTATCGGCGGGGGAGCGTCAGCTGCTGACGATCGCCCGGGCGTTCCTCACCGACCCGGCGCTGCTGATCCTCGACGAGGCGACCTCCAGCGTCGACACCCGCACCGAGCTGCTGCTGCAGCACGCGATGGCGGCGCTGCGCACCGACCGGACGTCGTTCGTCATCGCGCACCGGCTCTCCACGATCCGCGACGCCGACCTGATCCTGGTGATGGAGGACGGCGCGATCGTCGAGCAGGGCACGCACGCCTCGCTGCTCGCCGCCGACGGCGCGTACGCCGCGCTCTACCGCTCCCAGTTCACCGCCGCGGCCGACGCCTGACCCTCCCCTCCACGCCGGTTCGGCGTGTTGATACGCCGGTTCGGCGTGCGCTGTGGGTCGAGCCGGCGTGTTGATACGCCGGTTCGGCGGGTGGGAAGGGGCGTGCTGCTGTCGGTCCTCAGGGCTCGTGACGCAGCAGGTCCCCGGGTTGGCAGTCGAGGGCTTCGCAGAGTGCCTCGAGCGTGGAGAACCGCACGGCCTTCGCCCGGCCGTTCTTGAGCACGGCCAGGTTCGCGGGGCTGATGCCGACGGCCTCGGCCAGCGCCCCCACCGACATCTTGCGGCGGGCGAGCATCACGTCGATGTCGACGACGATGGGCATCAGATGACCTCCGCCAGCTCGGCTCGCATCTCGACCGCCTGCCTCAGCAGGGCGCGCATGACACGCACCACGAGGGCGGCGCCGAGGGCCAGGCCGCCCGCACCACCGATGAGCAGCACCATGCCCGGGGCGACCTCGTCGCCGGGCGCGGCGACCGCGCCCAGCCAGAACAGCAGCAGCGCGCCGGTCGCCACCGCTGCGCTGATCACGTCGACGTAGCGGAAGGAGAGCGGCGAGAAGACCTCGTCGCGACCGACCAGCGTGAGCAGTCGCCACGTGCACACCATCACCACCTGGATGGCGACGATGCCCAGGGCGATGATCGTGACCACCTGGAGACGGACGGGTGCCGGCGCGCCCTCCAGGTCCAGGTAGAGCAGGGGGACCAGCACGGCCTGGACGAACAGCGAGCCGGCGAGGCCCAGGGCCAGGATGATGCGGGTGGCGGTGACCGTGTGCGCGTGCATGACAGCTCCTCTCGTCAGTCGAGAGGAAACTATCGAAAAACGATAGGTTCGGCAACCTCCGGAGGCGGAGCCTGCTCAGGCGGCGTCGAGGTCCTGGGCGACGAGGGCGGCGATCGCGTCGACCGCCGCCTGGTCCTCGCCGGCGACCGCGACCGGCGCGAGGCCGTGCAGACGGGGGAGCAGGTCGGCGTAGAACGAGTCGGCCGCGCCGGGCGGCAGCAAGCCGGCCAGGACGATCCAGGAGGCGAGCCGGCGTGTTGATACGCCGGTTCGGCGGGGAGGGGTGGGGGCGGGAGAAAAGTCCGTTGTGCGGGGGAGGACGCCGACCTACCGTGGAGGGACACGGGAAAGGAGGTGGTCCGAGACATGATTTCTCTACGGACGCGTGAGGTGGCTGCTCGCTAGCAGCGCTCCCTCGTAGGACGTCGCTGCCGGCAATCCAGGGCAGCCACCCGACCCCCAGGTGGTCCGGATCCGTCCGCCGGACCCGCTCGTCAGGGCAGTCTCACTGCTCGGCGGGCACGCCTGGGGGTCGCTCCATCTCCAGGGTCGGGTCCTCGCCCCGGTCCACCCCCCGGTCCGCGGCCTGGCGTACCGGTGCCGGTGGCTCGCCGACCATCGCCGCGACGACCGAGAGCGCGACCCAGCAGATCCCGAGGGCGACCAGGTAGCGACTCATCGCCACCTCCATCGGCATCCCCCCGGTGAGCGCCTGGTACAGCGCGGGGGAGGCGCAGACGCCGGCAGCGCCGAGGACGAGCGGGGACAGCAGATTCATGGTCAGGCTCCCATCGCGACGCTGGACACGGGTGCGGGTGCGGGTGCAGAGGTGGGGGCGGCGGCCGGCTGCTCGCCGACCAGCACGGAGTTCCGCTCGCCGCCGACGACGCCGACCGACCGCACCTGGGCGGTGCCGGACAGCTCGGGGTAGGCCAGGACGGCTAGCCGGTCGATGGCCGGGCGGACCAGCCGGCGCACGGCGGCACGCAGCTGCGGCGCGCACACCAGCACGGGGCGGATGTTGTGGTTCTCGGCCTGCACCAGGTGTTGGGCCAGCCCGCCGATGATGGTCTGGGCGGTCACCGGGTCGAGCACGAGCGTGGCGCCCTGCTCGCCGTGGCGCAGCGACTCCAGGAGCCGCTGCTCGAAGACCGGGTCGAAGCTGAGCACGTGCACGGTCCCGCCGGCGACGTACGGCGCCACCACGGCCGGGCCGAGGGCGGTGCGCGCGGCGTCGACGAGGGCGTCGACGTCCTTGGTCTGGGCCGCCTTCAGCGACAGCGCCTCGTAGATCCGGACCAGGTCGCGGATCGCGATGCCCTCCTCGAGCAGCTGCTGGAGCACCCGCTGGACCTCGCCGAGCGAGAGCAGGGTGGGCGTGAGCTCGTCGACCACGTTGGGGTGGGTGCGCTTGACGACGTCGGTGAGCAGGCGGACGTCCTCGCGACCCAGGAGCCGGGCGGCGTAGGTGGTGACGACCTGGGAGAGGTGGGTGGTGATGACCGCGGAGCGCTCCACGACGGTGGCGCCGGACAGCTCGGCCTGGGCCCGCAGCTCGGCGGGGATCCACTTGGCCTCGAGGCCGAAGACCGGCTCCTTGGTGGCCTCGCCGGGCAAGGAGCCGAGGAAGTCGCCGATCGCCAGGATGGTGCCCGGGGGCGCCTCGCCACGGGCGACCTCGATGTCGAAGAGCTTGATGGCGTAGGTGCGGCTGGGCAGCTCGAGGTTGTCGCGCGTGCGGACCAGCGGGACGACGACGCCGAGGTCGCCGGCGATCTTGCGGCGCAGCGCCTTGACCCGCTGCAGCAGGTCGCCGCCGTGGGCCTGGTCGACCAGGTCGATCATGTCCGCGGCCAGCTCCAGGCCCAGCGGGTCCACCTGGATCTCCTCGGCGAGCTGCTCGGGGTGGTCGGCGGCGGGTAGCTCGGCGACCTCGTCGGTGGCCTCGACCGCGGCGGGCTCCTCGCGCCCGGCGCGGGCGGAGAGCAGGAGCATCACGCCGCCGACGACCAGGAAGGGGATCTTCGGCAGGCCGGGGATCAGGCACAGCGCCATCGCCCCGAAGCCGGCGATCTGGAGGGCGTTCTTGTTGCCGGTGATCTGCTTGACGATGTCGGAGCCCATGTCGGACTCCGCGGCGCTGCGGGTGACGACCAGGCCCGTGGCGACCGACAGCAGCAGCGCCGGGATCTGGCTGACCAGGCCGTCGCCGACCGTCAGCAGCGAGTAGGTGGACACGGCGTCGCCGGGGGACATCCCGAGCTGGGCCAAGCCGATGGCCATGCCGCCGATGAGGTTGACGACCGTGATGAGGATGGCTGCGATCGCGTCGCCCTTGACGAACTTCGAGGCACCGTCCATCGCGCCGTAGAAGTCGGCCTCGGCGTGCACCTCCTGGCGACGGCGCCGTGCCTCGTCCTCGTCGATGAGCCCGGAGTTGAGGTCGGCGTCGATCGCCATCTGCTTGCCGGGCATGGCGTCGAGGGTGAAGCGGGCCCCGACCTCGGCCACGCGCTCGGCGCCCTTGGTGATGACGACGAACTGGATGATCAGCAGGATCACGAAGATGATCAGGCCGACGATCAGGGAGCCGCCGACAACGAAGTGCCCGAAGGTCTCGATCACCTTCCCGGCGTAGCCGTCCAGGAGCACCAGCCGGGTCGCGCTCACGTTGAGCGCCAGCCGGAAGAGCGTCATCACCAGCAGCACGGCCGGGAACGCGGCGAAGTCCAGGGGGCGCTCGACCGACATCGCGGTGAGCAGCACCAGCAGCGCGCCGGCGATGTTGGCCGCGATCAGCAGGTCGAGCACGACCGGCGGCAGCGGGACGACGAGCATCACGACGATCATGACGATCCCGACCGGGACGCCGATCTGGGTCAGTCGCTGGAGGGACATGCGGGCCTTCCGGGGTCGTGGAGCTCACTCGACCAGCCGTCCTGGCTGCAGCGACGCCCTCCTGGCGTCGGGGGTCCTATCGACCGGCGGGCACGGCACCTGAGGGGTTCGGCCCGGCCGTCGCGCCGGCCGTGGGGGTCCGGCGGCGACGTGCCCCGGCGTGCGGCACGTCCGGCAGGGCGGCCTCGCCGCGCGGGGAGCGGTGGGTGCCGGCGTACGACCCACGCTGACGGCGGCTGATGACGAACGCGAGCACGTGCGCCACCGCGGCGAAGAGCTCGGTGGGGATCTCCATCCCGACCTCGGTGGAGCGGTGGAGGGCGCGGGCGAGCGGGACGTCCTGGACCAGGGGTACGCCGGCGTCGGTGGCCACCTCGCGGATCCGTGCCGCCACCACGCCGGCCCCGCGCGCCACGACGACCGGGGCGCCGCGCTCGGGCTGGTAGCGCAGGGCGACCGCGACGTGCGTGGGGTTGACCAGCACGACGTCGGACTCCATCACGTCGGCGATCATCCGGTTGCGGGCGTTGGCCAGCTGGCGCGAGCGGATCTGGCCCTTGAGCATCGGGTCGCCCTCGGCCTGCTTGTGCTCGTCCTTGACCTCCTGCTTGGTCATGTTCGTGGCCTTGGTGATGCGCCGCCGCGCCATGAGGTAGTCCAGGGCGCCCATCGCCACGCCCGCCAGCGCGACGTTGCGCAGCATCGAGAAGGCGTGGTCGCTGCCGACCGAGATCGCCGCGGTCAGCGGGACGAGCCCGCCGATCATCGGGATCAGCGTGGAGACGGTCTGGTAGACCAGCCCGGTCACCAGCAGGGTCTTGATCAGCATCTTGGCCAGCTCCCACCAGGCCTGCGGACCGAACATCCGCTTGGCGCCCTTGAGCAGGCTGAGCTTGCCGAGGTCGGGCTTCATCATCTTCGAGGCGACGTAGAGACCGCCCTGGGCCAGCGTGATCGCGGTGCTGAGGACCAGCACCGTGCCGCCGAGGACGACCAGGGTCAGGAACGCCGCCATGCCCGCGTCGCGGAACAGGGCCGAGGCCACCTCGACGCTGGGGTCCTCCAGCGCCCGCAGGCACCGGGTCATCAGCCCGGTGATCGAGTCGGCCTGGTAGCGCAGCGCCGGCGGCAGGGCCAGGGTGACCAGGAACAGGCTGATCCACCCGCCGAGCTCGGCGGTGCGGGCGACCTGTCCCTCCTTGCGCGACTCCTTGCGCTTCTTCGGGGTCGCCTTCTCGGTCTTCTCACCGGCCACGGGTGCTCACCTGCCTCAGCCGCCCATCAGGGCGGCCATCGCCCGCATCGCGTGGTCGACGACCCGCTCGACGACCGTGATGAGCACCGGGAAGCTCAGGCCCACCAGGACCAGGGTCATCCCGATCTTGGCCGGGAACATCACGTTCAGGGCGTTGAGCTGGGGGGCGACCTTGGTCATCAGCGCAAGCCCGAGGTCGGAGACGAAGAGGACCGCGATCATCGGCAGCGCCACCTGCACCGAGATGACCACGAACAGGGTGAAGATCCGGGTGAGCAGCCCGGGGCCGTCGGTGACCTGCGGCATCTCGCCGACCGGCACCAGGTCGAAGGTGCGCAGCAGGCCGCCGATGACCAGCAGGTGCCCGCCGCTGGCGAAGAGCAGCATCGTGAACAGCCACTGGTGGAAGGTGCCGAAGACGGTGCTGCCCTGCTGGCCCAGCGGGTCGAAGCCCTGCGCGAGCGCGAAGCCGCCGAAGACGTCGACCAGGCTGCCGGCCGCCGCGACCGCCGCGAACATCAGCGAGGTGACGAAGCCCAGCGCGGCTCCGGTGGCCGCCTGGGTGACCACCGTGACGACCAGGCCGGGCAGGCTGGTCGGCACCTCCGCCTGCGCCAGCGACGGGGCGATGACCAGCGCCAGGCCGAGGCTGAGAATGACCTTGACCATCGTCGGCACCGCCCGCGTCGAGAACGGCGGCACGACCACCAGCCAGGCCACGATGCGCACCGAGGCCAGGAGGTAGGCCAGCAGCGGCTCGCCGGCGAGGGTGACGTACACGGGTCGGTTCCTGGGTGCGCGCGTCAGGCCAGCAGGCCGGGGATCATCGCGAACAGGTCCTGGGTGAAGTTGATGAGCGTCTGCAGCATCCAGTTGCCCGAGGCGACCAGGGCGGCGCCGACGGCGACCACCTTGGGCACGAACGCCAGGGTGAACTCCTGGATCTGCGTCATCGACTGGAACAGCGACACCGTGAAGCCGACCGAGAGCGCCGTGAGGAGGATCGGCGCGGACAGCTTCAGCGCCACCTCCATGGTGAGGGTGGCGATCTCGATGACCGTGGTGTCGTTCATGGGGTCCTCCGGGGAGCCGGGGCCGACACGTCGTGGCGGGCCCGGATGGCTGGTCTGTCGGGGGCGCTGGCGGCCTCACGGCCGCTAGGCATAGCTCTGGACCAGACTCGTGATGATCAGCGCCCATCCGTCGACGAGGACGAAGAGCAGCAGCTTGAAGGGCAGCGACACCATCACCGGCGGCATCATCATCATGCCCAGCGCCATCAGCGCCCCGCTCACGACGATGTCGATGACCAGGAACGGGATGAAGATGATGAAGCCGATGATGAAGGCCTGCTTGAGTTCGCTGATGATGAACGCCGGCACCAGCGTCGACATCGGCACCTCGGCCCGGTTGGCCGGGAGGTCGCGACGCGCGACGTTGGTCAGCAGGGCCAGCTCCTCGTCGCCGGTCTGGTCGAGCATGAACTCCCGCAGCGGCTCCACCCCCGACTCGTAGGCGGCCGCCGCGTTCTTCTGACCGTCGAGGTAGGGCTGCAGGCCCTCGTCGTTCACCTGGCTCAGGACCGGCGCCATGATGAAGACGCTCAAGAACAACGCCAGTCCGGCGAGCACCTGGTTGGGCGGGGTCTGCTGCAGGCCCAGCGCGTTCCGGGTCAGGCCCAGCACCACCAGGATCTTGGTGAAGCTGGTGCAGGTCAGCAGGATCGCCGGGGCCAGCGAGAGCAGGGTCAGGGTCAGCAGGAGCGTCACCGACGAGCTCGGCTTGTCGGTGAGGCCCTCGACGTCGATGACGACGCTGTCGGCGCCGGTCTCGTCGGCACCCTGGTTGCCGCGGTTGCGACCGTTGCCGCCCTGGGTCTGCTCGGCGTCGGGTGCGGTGGGCTGCGGGGCTGCCTGGACCTGGGCCTGGACCTGGACCTGGGCCTGGGCCTGGGCAGTCGCGAGGCCGGGGGCGGCAGCGGCCTGGCCGGTCGTCCCGACCGTCACCAGCAGCAGCGCCAGCGGCGCCAGCAGGGAGACCACCAGGGCGCGGACGAGGGTCGAGGGGGAGCCCGGGTGACGGCGGACGGTGCGGCTGCTGGTCATCGGGTTCACCTCTCTCTGCAGGTCGGGGCTGGTCAGGGCCGGTCAGGGTCGGTCAGGGCATGGCGGGTCGGGGGCCGGTGGGTTCACCGGTCCCCGGGCCGCGGTGGTCAGGAGGCGCGGCGGGTGACGGCGCGGTAGGCCTGACGCCAGGTCGTGGGCGAGAGCACCGACCCGCTGAGCGCACCCTCGGGTGCGAGCCCCGCCTCGGGCACCGGCCGCGAGGTCGGCGCCGTGGTGCGGGCGGCGGTGCTGCTGCCGGCCTGCAGCTGCGCGGAGAGCAGCGCCGCACGCAGGGCGGCGAGGTCAGCGGCGGACGGGCCGGCCGGCGCTGCGGCGACGGTCGGCTGGGCCGGGGCGACCGGGGCAGCCGGGGCCGCCTCGGTGGGAGGCGAAAGCGGCGTACGACGGGTCCTCGGGGAGGAACGGGTCCTCCTCGTCGGAGGCGGTCGGCTGCGCGGGGGCCGGGGCTGGAACGACGGGCGCGGCGTAGGCGGCCGCGGCCGCGGCGGGGGACGTGGCCGGAGCGGCGTGCGTCGGCGGACGGTGGCCGAAGAGCTCCTCGAGGGTGACCTGGTCGGGCTCGGCGAGCAGCGCCTCCAGCGAGGGCAGCGAGTCGTACGCCGCCGGGTCGATCGACCCGGTCTCACCGGCCAGAAGGGCGGTGAGCTCGTCGCCGGTCAGGTCCTCGGCCAGGTCGTCGGACTGCTCGTCGTGCTCGGCGGCCGCCTCGGCAGCGCTGTCCTCCTCCGCGCTGAAGGCGTCGGGGTCGAGCTCGGTGAGCACGTTGACCTGCTGGTCGGTGCTGCCGAGCACCAGCACCCGGCCGGCGACCGAGACGACCGAGACGGACGCGGACTTGCTCAGCGCCTGGCGGTGCAGGACCTCGATCGGCGACCCGGCCCTGCCGTGCAGCCGACGCGCGGCGACCCGGCTGATCAGGATCAGCAGCCCGACGACGACCGCCAGGCTGAACACCATCCGCAGCAGCAGCTCTCCCATGGTTCTCTCCCCCCTCGTACGCGGATCAGACCGCGGCGCTCTGGTCTATGATCTCGGTGATCCGGAGGCCGAAGTCCTCGTCGACGACCACCACCTCGCCCCGGGCGATGAGCCGACCGTTGACCAGCAGGTCCGCCGGGCTGCCGGCGGCCCGGTCCAGGGCGAGCACGGCTCCGGGCGTCAGGGCGAGCAGGTCACGCACGGACATCCGGGTGCGACCGAGCTCGACGGTGACCTCCATCTCGACCCCGTGCAGCATCTCGATGCCGCGGCGGCCGGTGGCGATCGAGCGGACGTTGCCCTCGACCGGCGGGCCGGGCACGGGCGGCAGGGTCGGCTGGGCGATCGAGCCGTGCCCAGCACCCGCGCCCGTCGACCCACCCATGGACTCGTCCACGGACCCACCCAGCGCCTCGCCGATCGCCTCACCGAGGGTCGACGGGGCGTCGGTCGCGCCGGCGGCCGGTGCCGCTGGCGTCGCCGTCGAGGCAGGGGCGGTCGCCCGCTCCGCCACCTGCAGCGTCGAGTCGGGCACCAGCACGGCGGCGAAGATCGTGCTGCCCATCAGCGGGACGGCGGTGAAGTCGCCGCCCATGTCGGTGACGACGTCGTCGAGGTCGACGGTGCGGCCGGCCTGGGCGGTGCCGCCCAGCGCGGCGGCCGCGGCGTCGAGTGCGGGCTGCACGGCGGCGGCCAGGTCCAGCTCCCCCATGGGGCTGGAGGACAGCGCCGAGGTCAGCTCGTCGGCGACGAGCACGCCCACCCGGCCACTGATGGCGCCGCCGAGGTCGGCGACCACTGCGGCGGAGAAGAGCGACGTGACGTGCTCGGTGCCCGGCTGCGGCGTCCCGGGCTCCAGCTGCTCGGACGACGGCAGGATCGCGGCCAGCGCGGCGGCAGCCGTCGTGGCGACCGCGTCGTGCGGGCCGGGGACGATCGGGGCGGCGGTCATCGGAGCTCCTGCAGGGTGAGGGTCGGGTCGTCGAGGCCGGTGGGGGCACCCGGCGGGAAGCCGGGGGGAAGGTCGCGAGCAACGTCGGGGGGCAGCCCCGCGGCGAGGTCGGTCACCTGGTGCACCGGGGTGGGGGGAGCGGGCTGGTGGGCGCCGCCGCCGCTGAGCTCGGCGAGCTCATCGGGCGACGTCGGACGGGCGGCCACGATCAGGGCGGCGAGCCGCTCGCCCTGGGTGCCGGGGGTGGCGTGGGCGAAGGCCTCGTCGTCGACGGTGATGTCGAGCGGGGCCGAGGCGGGGTGACCGAGCCGGAGCACGTCGCCGATGCTCAGGCTCGACAGCAGCGCCGGGTCGACGAAGCTGGAGCGGAACCGGACGCTCACGTCGACGGGCACGTCGGTGAAGCTGCGCTGGAGGACCTGGGCGGCCTCCGCGCGCTGGGCACGCTCCCGGTTCGACACGGGGGCCGGTGCGGCCGCGGCGGCGAGGTGCGGGTGCAGGCCGCTGAAGGGCAGGCAGACCGACATCTCGAACGGCACGTCGTCGATGCGCAGCTCCATCTCCATGACGACCATGACGTCGGCGGGGCCGGCGACCTGGGCGAACTGGGGGCTGTACTCGACGCCGGTGACCTCGGGGTCCATCGCCACGATGGCGGCCAGGGAGTAGCGCATCTCGCGCAGCAGCCGCTCGACGAGGCCGCGCACGACGCCCGACTCGATCTCGGTCAGCGGCCGCTTGGGCTGGGTCCGGGAGCCGGGCCCGCCGAGCATGTGGTCCACGCACGACATCACCGCGTCCAGCGGCAGGTGCAGGACACCGCGACCGGGCATCGGCTCGGTGGTGAAGAGGGTGAGGTAGGTCAGCTGGTCCAGGCTGTCGACGTACTCGGCGTAGGAGCGCTGGTCGATGGTGCGCATCGAGACCGCGCACACCGAGCGCAGCGCGCTGGTGAAGACGGTGGTGGCCTGGCGGGTGAAGCCGTCGAAGCCGAGCTGGAGGATCCGCTGGTGCTCACGCGAGAGCTGGATGGGGCGACGGAAGTCGTAGGGCACGACGTCCGCGCCGCCGCGACGGCGCGACCGGCCGCCGGAGGTCGGTCCGGGGGCGGCCGGCAGGCTCGACGGGAGGCTCACGTTGCCCCGATCGGCCGTCCATGGCCTCTCCTGAGACAACCGGCTGCCGCAACGTGCGCCGCCAGCGGGCTCAGGCGTGGAAATAGTCCGTTCGGACTATGCCCGGGGACCGGTTTCCTGCCCGGTCCCGGGTGACGTCCCGCCGTTCGGCGGGAGTGCGCCCTGCGGCGCTACTGGGTGACGAACTCGGTGAAGTACACCCCCATCACGTCGCCGTGGTACTCCTCCTCCAGGTACACCAGGAGCTCCTCCTTGAGCTGTTGGCGATGCTTGGCCTTGCCGAGGTCCACCATGTCCTGGCCGGAGAACAGCTCGATCGTGGCGTCCAGCGCCTTGCTGCCGTCGGGTTCGTGCTTGATGTCAACGACCAACTGCAACGCGATGCCGATGCGTAGGTAGTGGCCCTCCGCCAGGTTGATCTGGACCGGGTCCAGGACGAGCACCTCGCCCGGCTCCGGAGCCGGCTCCGCGCCGGCGGGCTTGAGGAAGAACCAGTAGCCGCCTCCGCCGCCGAGCAGCAGCACGAGGACGACGATGATGATCAGCTTCTTCTTGCCGCCCTTGGCCTCTGCTTCGGGGGCGGCGCCGGCCGCGGCGGGGGCGGTCGCGGTGGTGCTCATGACTGCTCCTTCGGATCGGGTGCGATGCGTCCGGCGGCCGCGTGGGCCCCGTCGGTGTCGGGGGAGTCGGTCTCGTCGGTGTCGCTGTCGTGCGTGTCGTCGGTCTCTGCCTGCTCGGCCTTCTTGGCCTTGCGGGCGGCCTTCTTCTCCGCCTTCGTCCGGGCCTTCTTCTGGGCCTTGCCGGTCGCCTTCTCCTGTGCTATCGCGGCGTCGGCCTCCTGCTTGGCCGCAGCGTCGGGCAGCAGGGCGGCGTCCTGGGGTGCGAGGTCGGTCAACACGACGATGTCGACCCGCTTGTTGACCGCCTGCGCGCCGGGCTTGCTGGGGTCGACCAGTGGTCGGGTCGAGCCGTAGCCGGCCATCGAGAGCCGGGCGGTCGGGAGCCCGTGCTGCTCCTCGAGACGGCGCAGGACGGTGACGGCACGGGCGGCCGAGAGGTCCCAGTCCGTGGCGTAGTACTTCGGCTTCACCGGCACCTGGTTGGTGTGACCGTCGATCTGGAGCGGGTCCTCCAGTGACCGCAGCACGGGCGCGACCGCGTCGACGACCTGCTGCCCGCGCAGGCTCAGCGAGGCCAGGTTGGCCTGGAAGACGACGTGGCGCGAGACCAGGCTGATCACCAGGCCGCGGTGGTCGTACGACGTCGCGACGTCGCCGGCCAGTCCCTCGCGCTCCAGGGCCTCGGTCAGCGTCGCGCGGACCTTCTCCAGGCGCTCGGCCTCGGCGGCGGCCTCGTCCCAGGACCGCTGGTTCTGCAGCGCCGCCGCCTGCTGGACGGCGTTGGCCACGACCTGCCGCTGCTCGGAGTCGAGGTTGGCGGTGGCCAGCTGGGGGGACACCGAGTCGACGGGGGCCGACCCGGGCTGGTCGTGCAGCGAAGAGCTGCCCACGAGGAGGGAGTCGCTGCTGCCGAAGCCGGCCGCGAGACCCTCCTTGAGCTGGGCGTACTTCTTCTCGTCGACCTGGCTCATCGCGAACATGACGACGAAGAGCACCATGAGCAGCGTGACCATGTCGGCGTAGCTGACCAGCCACCGCTCGTGGTTCTCGTGCTCCTCGTGCTCCTCGTGCTTCTTGCGACGGGACCCGTGGCCGCTGCTCATGTCACGCCGCCTCGGAGAGCTGGTCCTCCGCGGGGAGCAGCGAGGTGAGCTTCTGCTGGATCACCCGCGGGTTGGCGCCGGCCTGGATGGCGGCGATGCCCTCGACGACCAGCTCCATCCGGGCGCACTCGAGCTCGGAGAGCCGCTTCAGGCGAGCGGAGATCGGCAGGAAGATGATGTTGGCGCTGGCGACGCCCCACAGGGTCGCGAGGAACGCGGCGGCGATGAGGTGACCCAGCTTCTCGGGCTCGGCGAGGTTCTCCAGCACGTGGACCAGGCCCATGACCGTTCCGACGATGCCGATGGTGGGCGCGTAGGCGCCCGCGTCGGCGTAGAACTTGGCCGACTGCTTGTCGGCCCGCTTCTTGGCGCTCACCTCGGCCTCGAGGATGTCGCGGACCTCCTCGGGGTCGGTGCCGTCGATGGCCAGCGTGACGCCCTTGGCCAGGAACGGGTCGTCCATGTCCTTGACCATGTCCTCCAGGGCCAGCAGGCCCTCGCGGCGGGCGCGGTCGGCCAGCGACACGATCTGCGGCACCGCGTCGGCGCCCGAGATCTGACCGCTGCCGCCGAAGGCGCGACCCAGGGCCTTCACCGCGGCCTTGGCGTCAGGCAGCGTGCCGCCGGCGATGGTGATGAGGATCGAGGTGCCGAACACCAGGAGCATCGGCGGGAGCAGCAACATCGACATCGGGTTGCCGCCCTCGAGGATGTTGGCGGTGATGACGACGCCGAAGCCGCCGAAGATGCCGACCGCGGTGGCGAGGTCCTTCATCGGGGGCTCACCTCCTCCGTCACGGTCGCCGCGACACCACTCGGGTGGTCGCCGTCGATCACGCTCAGGCTCGGTCGGGGCTGGTGCAGGTCGAGCAGTGAGGCGAGCGCCTGCTGCTCGGGCACCAGCCCGTGCGGGTCGTGGGTGTCGGCCGGCAGCCGCAGGTCACCGACCTGGATGTGGCTGGACAGCGCGACGACCTCGGCGCGGTGGCGCAGGATCGAGGACATCACGTCGCGCAGCGGCTCGGCGACGACGTACTTCTTGCCGTCGACCAACGTGATGACCGTGTCCGGCGTGCTGTCGATGCGCTCGATGAGGTCGGCGTTGAGAGCGAACACGGACCCCGAGAGACGGGTCAGGGAAATCATGGGGTGGCACCATCCTTGTGCTTGGCCCGACGGCCGTCCGTGGCCGTCGAGGAAACAGATCGGCCGCCGGCACCGGGACCTGAGGGGTCCGGGCCGACGGCCTCTCCGCGGGGGTCAGCGCTTGATGTTGACCAGTTCCTCGAGGACCTGGTCGGAGGTGGTGATGACCCGCGAGCTGGCCTGGAAGCCACGCTGGGCGAGGATCAGGTTGGTGAACTCGGCGGCGAGCTCGACGTTGGACATCTCCAGCGCTCCGGCGATGATCGTGCCCGCACCGTCCTGGCCGGGCACGCCCAGCTGCACTGCGCCGGAGTTGGCCGACGCGCGGTAGGCCGTCTCGCCGATCTTCTCCAGGCCCATCACGTTGGCGAAGTCGGCGCTGGCCAGCTGGGCCATGTCGCGCTGGATGCCGTCGGAGAAGACGCCGCGCAGCATGCCGTCGGAGCCGAAGGTGTACGACGTCAGCGCGGTGCCCGCACCCACCGGCGGGGTCAGCGTGGGCAGCACGGCGGTGTCGAGGGTGATGTCGATGAGGCCGGCCGCGTAGTCCGGGGCGCCGGTGGCGTCCAGGCCGTAGCCCTGCACCCGCGCGCCGCTGTTGGTCACCAGGGTGCCGGTCTCGTCGAAGGTGAACGCACCGGCGCGGGTGTACATCTGCTCGTTGCCGCGCTGGACGACGAAGAACCCGTCGCCCTGCAGCATCAGGTCGGTGCCGCGGCCGGTCATCTGGGCCGAGCCCTGGTTGAAGTTGGTCGACGTGGTGGCGATCTGGACGCCCAGCCCGATCTGGACCGGGTTGGTGCCGCCGCGCTCGGCGTTGGCGGCGGTGCCGCCGGTCATCATCTGGCTCAGGGTGTCCTGGAAGACGGTGGTCGAGGACTTGAAGCCGGTGGTGTTGGCGTTGGCGATGTTGTTGCCGGTGACGTCGAGCATGGTCTGGTTGACGCGGAGGCCGGAGATGCCGGCGAAGAGCGAACGGAGCATGGGACGAGTTCCTTGTCTCAGAAGGTCGGTGGAGACCGGTGGACTGCTGGGGCGGGTGTCAGACGGCCGACGTGGTCGGGTCGGACGGGGTGCTGGAGGACTGGCCCTCTGAGGGGCCTGACGACTGGCCGGCTCGTGAGCCGTCGGTGACCGCGAGCACGGACGCGAGCGGGACGTCGACACCGCCGACGTCGAGCACCGGTCCTGCGGCGCCGAAGCTCACCCCGTGCACCGCTCCGGTGCCCTGGGTGCCGTCGCTGAGGGTGTAGGAGACGTCGCGGCCCACCAGTGAGCTGGCGCCGAAGGCCGTCGTGGCCTGGAGCACCATCGCCGTCTGGTCGGCGACCGCCTGCATCTTCTCCAGGGCGGTGAACTGGGCGTTCTGCGCGAGGAACTCGCTGGAGTCCGCCGGGTTCATCGGGTCCTGGTACCTCAGCTGCGCGACCATGAGCTGCAGGAACATCTCCTTGCTCTCATCGGTCGCCGCCGTCGTGCTGGCGGGCAAGAGCCCCGCCATGCCGCTGCCCGTCACAGCCTCGGTGGCTGGGATGGTCACGGTCCCTCCTCACATGCTCACGTCGAGGCGCCGCGAGGCGTCCGACGTGGGCGGGTCGGCCGGGCGGGGGGTCCCCGCGCCCTGGCTGCCGTCCCTGGCAGTGGTGTCGACCTGCGTCCCTGCGGGTCGTCCTGCGGCCCGGTGCTCGGCCTGGGGCCGCTCGCCGGGGGTCTGGTGGTCCGACGCGCCGGCGTCGGTCTGGCTCGGCGGCGGGTTGTCGCCGTCGTACGCCTGGGGGTCGGGCTGGCCGCCTGCCTGGCCGCCTGCCTGGCTGCCGGCGTGGTGGCCGGCCTGCTGGCTGCCCTGCTGCCCGGCGGCCTGCGAGTGGTGCAGCACGCTCAGCTGCGTCTCGCCGGCCGGTCGGCCGCTCATCGACTCCAGCGCGCGCTGCAGGGCGGGCAGCCCCTCGTGCAGGGTGGCGCGGGCGTCCTCGGAGCCGGTGGCCATGCGCACCCGGACCCCGCCGGGGTGCACGGTCAGGGTGATCCGGACGTCACCGAGGTGCTCGGGGTCGAGCCGGAGCACCATCCGGTGGGTGCCGGGGCCGGCCTGCACGAGCCGGGTCAGCTCGGGCACGACCTGCGCGGCGGCGCTCTGGGTCACCTGGGTGACCGGTCGGTCGGTGGTCGCGGTGGCTGCGGTGGTGGCCGGCGCCTGCACGAACGTCGCGGCCTGCGGGTCCGCCGACGGCGTCACCCGGGGCTGGTCGGCACGGGGCTGGTCGGTGCGGGGCTGGTCCGTACGGGGCTGGTCCGTGTCGGCGGCGGGCGGGGGCGGTGCGTGGTCAACCGTCTGCGCGGACGAGTCGGTTCCCTGCTCACCGCCGGTGGTGGCGGTGGTGGCGGTGGTGGCGGGCGGTGCGTGGTCAACCGTTTGCGTGGGGGGAACGGTTGCCTGCTCACCGTCCGGGGCGGCGCTCGGGAGCGGTGCGTGGTCAACCGTCTCGGTCGCCAGGGCGGTTGCCTGCTCACCGCTGGCGAAGGCGGCGGGGGCGGGCGGTGCGTGGTCAACCGTCTGCGTGGGCGCACCGGTTGCCTGCTCACCGCCGGCGGTCGCAGTCGTGACGGTCGGCTGCGCGGTCCCGTCGACTGCGGTGCCATCGGATGCGGTGCCATCGGATGCGGTGCCGGCGAGTGCTGCGGCGAGCGCGGGCGGCAGGACGACCGGCAGTACGACCGGCATGTCGACCGGCAGGTCGACCGGGGCGTCGCTCGCGGGTACGCCGACAGCGGTCGGCGCCGGGCCGGGACGCTCGCCCGGGGTCCGGTCGACGGCCACCGTGGTCACGTCCGTCGGCAGCTGCGTCGGCTGCGGAGACGCGGGGCCGGCAGGTGCGGCAGGACGCGTCGGCCCGGCGGGCTGGTCGGGGCGCGTCGCGGTGGCGGGTGCGGGAGGACGCGCCGGCTCGGAGACCACGGAACGGGTCCCGCCCACGGTCGCCTGGACACCCGTCTGCGCGGCGACAGCGGTCCCCGCATCGGCGGTGGTCGCGTCGGCGGTCGCCGCGTCGGCGGTGCCCGTCGCGTCGACGGCCGTCTCCGCAACCGGGGCCGGGCTCGGGCTCGGGCTCGGGCTCAGCACGGCATCCGCCGTGGTGGTGGTCGCGGTGGCACTCGCGGGCACAGCACCTGGGGCGCCGGCGGCCAGCACGGCGGCGACGAGGGCGGCGAAGGCGTCGGTCGTCGCGGCCTCGCCACCGGAGGAGGCGGAGGAGCCGGAGGAGTCGGAGGACGAGCCGCGGGACGAGCCGGCGCCGGAGGTGGCGAGCACACCGAGGGGCAGGGGCGCGATGGTCATCAGGCTCCCTCCACCAGGGCGAGGATCTTCGCGACGTACCCCTGCGTCTCGGCGTACGGCGGCACGCCGTCGTACCTGAGCACCGCACCCGGGCCCGCGTTGTAACCGGCCAGCGCGTGGTCGACCCGGCCGAAGCGGTCGAGCAGGTCGCGCATGAGGCGGGCGGCCCCGTCGACGGACTGCGCCGGGTCGAAGGGGTCGCTCACCCCGAGGCCCTTGGCGGTGCCGGGCATCAGCTGCATCAGCCCCTGGGCGCCGGCGGGGCTGACCGCGGAGGGCTGGAAGCTGCTCTCGGTGCGGGCCATGGCGGCCAGCAGCACCGGATCGACGCCGTAGCGGGTGCCGATGGTGTTGAAGAGGTCGGCGAACGGGACGCCGGTCACCTGGGAGGCGCCGGTCGCGGCGACCCGGGAGGCCGGGGCGGTCGCGGAGACGCCCTCGCCGGGCAGGACCCGACGGATGAAGTCGGGGGTGCCGTGCCCGGAGTCCGCGATGCTGATCACGCGGATGTCGAGGCCGGTGCGCGGAGCCTCGAGGATCATCCCGTCGCCGAGGTAGATCGCGATGTGGTCGGCGCCGACGTTGCGCGAGGAGCGGTCCCAGGCGACCAGGTCGCCGGGGCGGGCCTCGGCGAGCGAGGCGACCGGGCTGCCGCTGCGGGCCTGGTCGTTGGAGACGCGCGGCAGGTCGATGCCGTGCTGGGCGAAGACGTGCTGCACGAGGCCGGAGCAGTCCATGCCGCCGTCGGCCGGCGAGCTGCCGCCCCAGACGTAGGGCATCCCGACGTACTGTCGCGCGGTCGCGATGACGCCCTCGGCGGTGGCGGTGCCGCCGGTGGCGGCGCCGGTCGTGGTGGACCCGTAGGCAGCGGTGGCGCCCGACATCATCTGGGCGAAGACGGCGCCGTTCATCGGCGCGGCGGGCTGCAGCTGGGTCAGCTGGCCCTGGATCTGGGCGATGCGGGCCTCGACGGCGGCGATGCTCATGCCGCACCCCCGTCCGCGGTGCTGCGACGCAGCCAGCCCTGGGAGGCGACCTCGTCCATGTCCTTGTCGTCGGCGCGGCGACGCTCGACGCGCCGCTCGGCAGCACGCCGGTCCAGCAGGCCCTCGACGGCGCCGAGCCGGGACCGGTCGCTCTGCCACCGGCCGTCGGCCTCGACCGCCATGCTCCGCGCCACGTCGAGGCGAGCCCGGTCCGCGACCAGCTCCTCGCGCAGGGCCGTGAGCGACTCGCGCAGCGCCACGAAGGTCGACATGTCCCCGGAGACGAAGGAGCCGTGCTCGCGCAGCGCCGCCTCGAGCTCGCCGACCCGCGCCTCCCTGGAGCGCAGGTCGGCGAGCGCGGCCACGAGCCCGAGACGGCTGTCGCGCTCGCGGACCTCCCGCACCCGGGCCACGGCTCCGAGCCCGCGGTCGGCGGGGTGCGGTCGGCGGCTCATCGGGCCACCAGCTGGTGCAGCGCCGCCCAGGTGTCGGCGGTCGGGGTCTGCTCGTCCATCGACTGACGCAGGAACGCCTCGATCTGCGGCATCCGGGCGATGGCGGCGTCGGCCTCGGGGTCGGTGCCGGCGACGTACGCGCCGATCTCGACGAGCTCCTTGACGTCGCGGTGCGCGGCCAGCATGCGTCGCAGGGCGACGGCGTCGCCGCGCTGCTCGGGAGCGGTCACGGCGCTGGTGACGCGGGAGATCGACTCGAGCACGTCGATGCTGGGGAAGTGCCCGGCGGTGGCGAGGCGTCGGGTGAGGACGACGTGACCGTCGAGGATCGAGCGGGCGGTGTCGCCGATCGGGTCCTGCAGGTCGTCGCCCTCGACCAGGACGGTGTAGAGGCCGGTGATCGAGCCGTGCGGCGAGGTGCCGGCGCGCTCGAGCAGGCGGGGCATCAGGTTGAAGACGCTGGGCGGGTAGCCGCGGGTGGCCGGCGGCTCGCCCGCCGACAGACCGATCTCGCGCTGGGCCATCGCCACGCGGGTCAGCGAGTCCATCATCAGCACCACGTCGCGTCCGGCGTCGCGGAAGGACTCCGCGATCCGGGTGGCCACGAAGGCCGAGCGCAGCCGCTCCACCGGCGGGGCGTCGGAGGTCGCGACCACCAGGACCGACCGCGCCAGGCCCTCGGGCCCGAGGTCGTTCTCGATGAACTCGCGGACCTCACGGCCGCGCTCGCCGACCAGGGCGATGACCGAGACCTCGGCGTCGGTGCCGCGGGCGATCATCGACAGCAGGCTCGACTTGCCGACGCCCGAGCCGGCCATGATGCCGATGCGCTGGCCGCGGCCGCAGGGCACGAGCGAGTCCAGTGCCCGCACACCGAGGCCGAGCTGACGGGTGATGGTCGGGCGGGCCAGCGCGTCGGGCGCGCTGCCGTCGACGTCGACGAGCTTCATGCCGGGGATGGCGCCGAGGTGCGGGCCGCCGTCGATGGGGCGGCCGAGGCCGTCGAGCACCCGGCCGCGCAGGGCGTCGCCGACCCGGATCTGCAGCGGGCCGCCGGTGTGGCGGACGTAGGCGCCGACCTGGATGCCGGTGAGCCGGCCCAGCGGCAGGCAGACCAGACCCTCGGTGCTGGAGGCGGCGACCTCGACGAGCACCGGTGGTGTGGACTGCACCTCGAGCAGGTCGCCGACGGCGGCGCGCAGGCCGGTGACCCTCAGGTGGAGGCCGACCATCTCCGAGACCCGGCCCAGGCCGAGCGGACGGATCGCGGCCAGCGCGCGGGAGCGGTTCGCGGTCAGGGCGGCGCTCGCCCCGGCGGGCGTCGGGGCGGGGATCGACATCGCGGTCACGACAGCGCCTCCCGCACCCGGGCCAGGGCGGTCGAGATGCGCAGGTCGACCGCCTCGGCGGTGGTCTCGAGGAGCGCGTCGTGCGGCTCCAGCCCGGCGTCGGCGACGACGGTGATGCCCTGCGCGGACAGCGCGGCCACGTCGGGGTGGCTGGCGACGTGCGGCGCCAGTCGCACGGTCACCGGCAGGCCCTGGGGGAGCGCAGCCAGCACCCGGCGTACGACGTCGGCGACCGGATCCTCGGCGCCGGCCAGCTCGCGGCCGACCAGCGCTTCGGTCAGCTCGCAGGCCAGGCCCAGGGCGTGGTCCTCGACCTCGGCGGCGGTGGCGGTGGCCTGCTGGGCGAACAGCGCGGCGGCGCGCTGCAGCGCGGCCAGCGCCTGCTCGTGCTCGGCCTGTCGGCGGGCCTCGGCCTCGCGGGTCAGGGCCTCCAGCTCCGCGCGGTTCGCGGCCGCCTCGGCGGCGGCCTCGCGACGGCCCTCGGCCCAGCCGGTGGCGTACCCCTGGGCACGCGCCGCGGTCCGGGTGGTCTCGGCGAGCGCGGACAGCACGTCCTCGGTGACCGGGTCGCCGAGGGTGCGCTCGCCGCCGAAGCGGGTCCACGCCCCGGTGCGCAGCTGCGGGGTGCTCAGCGGGCCCACGGCCTGCGCGAGCTCACCGCGCAGGACCCGACGGTCCGGGGACGGCGCGGTCCCGGCTGCGGTGTCCGAGGTCATGACGTCACTCGACGAACTCAACGTCGCCTCCGCGTCGGATCATGATCTCGCCGCGCTCCTCGAGCTGGCGGATCGTGCGGATGATGGCCTGCTGGGCCTCCTCGACCTGCGAGAGACGCACCGGGCCGAGGAGGTCGATCTCCTCCACGAGGCCCTCGGCGGCACGGCTGGACAGGTTGCGGGTGATCTTCTCCCGCACCGCGGTCGAGACGCCCTTGAGCGCGAGCGCCAGCGAGGAGACCTCGACCTGGCGCAGCACCTGCTGGATGGAGCGGTCGTCGAGGCCGGTGATGTCCTCGAACATGAACATCCGGCTCTTCACCTCGTCGGCCAGGCTCGGGTCGAGCGCCTCGAGGCCCTCGACGATCTGGCGCTCGGTGGAGCGGTCGGAGCAGTTGATGATGTTGACCATCTGGTCCAGGCCGCCCACACGCGACATGTCCGAGGGCTGCAGCATCGAGGAGAGCTTGCGCTCCAGCGTGCTCTCGACGGCCTTGACGATGTCGGGCGAGGTCCGGTCCATCACCGCGATGCGGTGCGCGACCTGCGCCTGCTGCTCCGGCGGCAGACCCGAGAGCAGCAACGAGGCCTTGTCCGGCGTCATGTGCGCCAGCACCAGCGCGATCACCTGCGGGTGCTCCTCGACGATGAAGGAGCGCAGCTGCGCGGGGTCGGCCTGGTGCAGGAACTGGAAGGGCATCTGCACCGCCGCGGCGTGCAGGCGCTCGATGATCTCGGCGGCGCGCTCGGGACCCAGCGACTGCTCGAGCAATGCCTGGGCGAAGCCGAGACCGCCACGGGCCATGTGCTCCCGCGCCACCATCAGGTCGCGGAACTCCGTGGCTACGGCCTCGGACTCCGAGACGCTCACCGAGTCGAGCATCGCGATCTCGGCGGTGATCGCCTCGACCTCGTGCTCGTCGAGCATGCTCAGCACCTTCGCGGCCTGCGACTTGCCCAGCTGCACCAGCAGCACGGCCGCCTTGCGGGCGCCCATGGCCTGGATGGGGCTCTTGGTCATGGTGCTCATCAGCGCTCCACCAGCCAGCCGCGCAGCAGGGTCGCGACGTCCTCGGGCTGCCGCTCGATGAGGGCGCTGAGCTCCTCACGCACGTTGTGCTCCTCGACCTGCTCGGCCTCGGCCAGCGCCATCGCGGCCGGCGCCTCGAGGGCCTGGCGCTCCTGGCGCAGCTGCTCGACGACGTACGTCGTGGCCTGCTCGCGCTTCTTGCTGCGGCGTCGGCCGGTGACCAGTGCCAGCAGCAGGACCAGGAGGACTGCGCCGCCCAGCGCGCCCTTCTCGATCAGGTCGTTGCGGGCGGTGGCGGCCTCGGCGGCTGCGGCGGCCTCGAGCTCGGCGGCGGCGGCCTCCTCGCCGGTGCGGTCGAAGGGCATCTGGACCACGCGGATGGTGTCGCCGCGACGGCCGTTGATGCCGATCGCGTCGGCGACCAGCGTCCGCACGTCGGTGGCGGAGACGCCCTGGGTGGTGGCGGTGTCCAGCACCACGCCGACGTTGATCTGCTTGACCGCGCCGGGGGTGGTCTCCCGGGTCTCGACGACGGTGTCGACGCCGTTGGTCCGCGAGCTGGAGGAGTTGTTGTAGGAGCTGTCGCCCTCGGCGCCGGCCGTGGTGTCGGTCTGGTCGTCGACGCCGACGACCCCGCCCACGCCGTCCGCGGCGCCCGCGCCGGAGTAGGTCTCGCTGGACAGCGACTCGGTGAGCGCCGGGATCTCCTCGTCGGCACGGTAGTCGGTGCTCTCGGTGACGGCCTTGTCCCAGTCGAGCTCGACGGTCGCCGACACGGTGGAGTTCCCCGGTCCGACGACGCGGTCGAGCATCGCCTGCAGCCGCGCGCGCAGCTTGTCCTGGTAGGCCTCGGTCTGCTGGGTGCGCTCCGTGGCGGCCGCCGACGTCGTCCCTCCCGGGCTGGACAGGACCCGGCCGGTGGAGTCGGCGACGGTCACCTGGTCGGGGTCGAGCCCGTCGATGCTGGAGGCGACGAGGTGCACGACGGCCTGGACCTGCTCGGGGGTGAGCGTGCGGCCCGGGTTGGTCTGCACGAGCACCGACGCCGTCGGCGGCTGCTGCTCGTCGGTGAAGACGTCCTTCTGGGGGATCGCGAGGTGCACGACGGCGCCGTTCACGCCGTCGATCGCCTTGACCGTGGCGGCGAGCTCGCCCTCCATGGCCCGCTTGAAGTCGGTCTGCTCCTTGAACTCCGAGGTGGAGATCCCCTGGTTGTCGAGGATCCCGTAGCCGCCGTCGGTGCTGGTCGGCAGGCCCTCCCCGGACAGCGCGATGCGGGTGGAGTGCACGGCGTCGCGGGGCACCATGATCGTGGCGCCGCCGTCGGCGAGCTCGTAGCTGACGCCCTGGGTCTCGAGCTCGTCGATGACCGACGAGGCGTCGGAGGGCGCGAGGTTGGAGAACAGCGGGGCGTACGCCGGTGCGCTGGCCCACCGGAAGACCATGAAGCCGCCCAGCAGCAGCGCGGCGGTGCCGATCACGGCCACGACCTTCTGGCCGGGGGTGAACTGCCGGAAGGTCGTCGTGTGGCGGTTCATCGACCGCTGGAGCATCTCGCGCATCAGACCTGCATCCGCATGATCTCGGTGAACGCCTCGACCGCCTTGTTGCGGACGGCGACGGTGACCTGGGTGGTGACCGCGGCCTGGGTCGCGGCGATCGTGTAGTCGTGGATGTTCTGCAGCTCACCGGTGGCGGCCTGCACCGACAGCTGGTCGGCGGTGCGCTGCACGCCGTCGAGTCGGTCGAGCCCGTCGAGCACCAGCTCGCCGAAGTCGGGGCCGCCCGCCCTGCCGACGCCGCCGACCGAGGGCGCGTCGCCGACTGCGGGGGCCGACGGGGTCGCGGGGACCGTCGGGGGGGCGAAGGGCGTGAAGCCGCCGACGCCCGGGATGCCCTCGATGCCGCCGATGCTCATCGCTGACCGATCCCGATCGCGGTCTGGTAGGTGTCCTGGGCGAACTTGGTCACCTGCGCCGAGGCCTGGAAGCCGCGCTGGGCCATGATCAGCTCGGCCATCTGGTCCGACATCTCGGTGTCGGGGAGGCGGACGTAGCCGGCCTCGTCGGCCAGCGGGTGGTCGGGCTGGTAGGTCATCCGGCCCTCGGCCGAGCTCAGCGCGATCTCCCGGACCCGCACGCCGCCGTCCTCGCGGGACTCCGCGACGACCAGCTGGGCCTGGAAGGCGTCCTCGGCGGTGGAGCGGACGGTGCCGATGTTGGCGATGTTGTGCGAGAGCGCGTCCAGCCAGGTCTGGTGCATGCCCAGCCCGGACCCCGCGATCCGCAGGGACTCGAAGGCGCTCATCACATCGCCCCGGCGACGGTCTTGACGAGGTCGAAGCGGTCCGTCACGGCCCGCGCGACCATCTGGTACATGAACTGCGACTGCATCGCGGCCAGCGACTCCTTGCGCAGGTCGACGTTGTTGCCGTTCTCCCCGACCGGGGTGTTGGCGTCCTCCATCAGCGGGGCGGCACCACCGAGCTGTCGCGCCATCGCGGCGTCGCCGGCGGGGGCGTTGCTGCCGATCGCGGAGCGCAGCACGGACTCGAAGTCGACAGCCGTCGCGCGGAAGCCGGGGGTGTCGAGGTTGGCCAGGTTGTCGGCGATGGTGTTCTGACGCAGCGACAGGCCGTCGAGCGCGTAGCTCAGGACGGCCGACACCGAGTCGGACACCGCGTACGACGGAACGGACACGACTACTCCTCGAGACTTCTCTGAGGTGGCTGCCGGTCCGTCGGCGGAAAGGGGTGAGCACTCCCTGCTCGAGGAGGTTGATCGGCGTACGTCGCGAGCACCTGAGACGTTTCCCGCAAACGTCTGCACCGGTGCTGCTGCGGCCCCTCCGGACGCGCAGGACCCCCCGGTCCGCGGGGGACCGGGGGGTCGCGTGGTGGAGTCGCGGGCGCGTGCCCGACCTGACCGGTGGGTCAGGTCAGGACCACGGCCACCCGACCGGAGCCGTAGCCCGCGACGTCCACGTGGAAGTCGGCCCTGCGGCCGAGGACCTGGGTGCGGATGCGCGCGTCGGCGGGCACGTCCTGGCCCGAGGTGTGCGCGGAGTAGAGCTTGAGGTGTGCGGACTCCCCGACGTTGAAGACCGAGGAGAAGACGTTGAAGACCTCCTGGAGACCCTCCCCGAGGATGTCGGGCAGGGCGCCGTCCTCGATCGCCTGCTCGGACCCGCTGGCGGGGACCAGGGCGAGCGCCGCGCCGGCGTGGGCGGAGAGCGGCAGGTCGAAGGCGACCACGGCGCGCACCACCAGCGAGTCGTCGACGAACTGCGCCACGCTGGCCGGGTAGTGCCCGTTCACGGCGAACGGGGGACCCGGCTCGAGCGTGACGTCGCGGTCCAGCAGGTCACCGAGGAGGTCGCGGACCTCCTTGGGCTCCGGCAGGTGGACCGGGCTGGTCCGGTCGGGTGCCTTCATCACCGGTGGCGTCACGGGTGCGCGCCCAGCACGGCGCCGAGGGCCTCGTCGAAGCTCTCGGGGGTGAAGGGCTTGGCGATGAGGAACGCCGCACCGGCGGCCTCCGCCTGGGCGCGCATCGCCGGCGAGCCCTCGGAGGTGACGAAGCCGAACGGCACCGTCCCGCCCGACCCGCGCAGCGTCGTGAGGAAGTCGATGCCCGACATCTCGGGCATGTTCCAGTCCGACAGCACGAGGTCGGGGGCCTCGCGCTGCACCGCCTCGAGGCCCTCCCGGCCGTTCTCGGCCTCGACGATGTCGTGGCCGCCGTGACCGGACTGGCGCAGGGTGCGGATGACGATCTGGCGCATGACGCGGCTGTCGTCGACGACGAGGATCTTCATCGGGGTGCTCCTTCGGTGGACCGTGCTCAGGACGGGTCGGCGGTGGGGGGCTGGTGGACCGTGACGACGACGGGCTCGCCGCGCCAGGTCAGCTCGAGACGGCAGACCTCGACCAGGTGCGACCCCGGTGAGATGTCGCCGTGGCCGACCAGCGGCAGCGAGAGGACGGCCGACCCGGCCATCAGGCTCTTCACGTTGCCGCCGACCATGTTGACCAGCTCGCCGAGGGCGTCGCGGAGGTCCTCGTCGGCGCAGTCCTCCACCGGGCACATCAGCATGGTCGAGGTGACGGCCTGCGCAGCCCCGTCGGTGAGGTTGACCGTGATCTGGGCGTCCCAGCCGCCGCTGACGGTGATGGCGGCCGACCAGCCTCCGGGTGGCATCGGCGTGGCCAGGGGCAGGATCGGCTCCTCGGCCCCGAGGAAGCTCGACCACACCTCCTCGACGACGGCGTGCACGTCCCCCAGGGACGGCTCGAGGGTGACGGTCATGCCGGTACCTCCTGGGCGACGAGCCCGAGGAGCTCCATCTTCTCGATGATCGCGTCGGGCGTGAACGGCTTGATGACGTACTCGTGGGCCCCGGCGGCCAGGGCCCGGACGATCTGGCCGTGCTCGCTCTCGGTGGTGACCATCATCAGGGTCACGTTGCGCCACCGGTCGTCGGCCCGGACCCGGGTGACGAACGTGTAGCCGTCCATGAGCGGCATGTTCCAGTCGATGAGGCAGATGTCCGGCACCAGGCCGGCCTCCAGCACGTCGAGCGCCTCCTGGCCGTTGCCGGCCTCGGTGGTCTCGAAGCCGAGCTCGGTCACGATGCGGCGCAGGATGCTGCGCATCGTCTTGGAGTCGTCGATGATCAGGGCGTGCACGGTCAGGCTCCTGTCTGGCTGAGGGCGGGTGCGATGCTCCGGGCGACGCCCGCGGTCGCGCGGGCGGTGGTGGCGGCGAGGCTCCCGGCCGAATCGGTGGGGGACGCGCCACGGGGGCGGTGCATCCAGACCCGGCCCGCGGCCTCGCGGGTCCAGGCGTCGTCGAGGTCGAGGGTCGTCTCCGAGGACCCCAGCAGCAGGTAGCCGTCGGGGGAGATCCGGCTGCTGACGCGGCGCAGGATGTCGCGCTTGGTGTCCACGTCGAAGTAGATGAGGACGTTGCGCAGGAAGACGATGTCGAAGACCGGCATCGGCGGGAACGGCGCCGCGAGGTTGAGGTGCTGGGTGGTGACCATCGAGCGCAGCTCGGGGGAGACCTCCCACTCGTTCCCGGCCCGGGTGAACCACGTGACCAGGCGCTGGGCCGGCATGCCGCGGTTCATCTCCACCTGGGAGTAGCGGCCGGCCCGGACCCGCTCCAGCATCGAGGTGGAGACGTCGGTGGCGTGGATGCGGGCCGTCCAGCCCGGCGGCAGGTTCTCCTTCAGGAGCATGGTCAGGGAGTAGGCCTCCTGGCCGCTCGAGCACGCCGCCGACCAGATCTCGAGGTGCTTGACGTGCGCTCGTGCCTCGAGCAGCGGCGGCAGCATCGCCTCGGTGAAGGCCTGGTAGGGGGCGAGGTCGCGGAACCACGAGGTCTCGTTGATGGTCAACGCGTCGATGGCCTTGGCCCGTTCGGACGGGTCACGGCCCAGGAGCGCGACGTAGCTGTCGACGTCCGGCTGGCCGGCGGAGCGGGCCAACGGGAGCAACCGTGCCTCGACGAGGTACTCCTTGCCCGGTTCACAGAGCATGGCAGTCTCTCGGCGCAGCAGGTCCGCCACGTAGGCGAAGCTGGTGGGGGAGATCACGCCGGTCCCATCGTCCCCGGCCGGGGGCACCTGAGACCGTCTAGACCTCGGGCGGTCGTCCTCGGGACCTTGGTCCCGGGTCGGAGCCGATGCCTCACGTCGAGCCGGCCGGGGCCGATCAGACGCACGTGATCCGTGCACTGGTGGTCGACGACTCGGCCGTGCTGCGTCGCCTCATCAGCAACGTCCTGGCCTCCGACCCCGAGATCGAGGTCGTGGGGACCGCGGTGGACGGGCTCGACGCCATCGAGAAGGCCGACGTCCTGCGCCCCGACGTGGTGACCCTCGACGTGGAGATGCCACGGCTCGACGGCCTGGGCGCGGTGAAGGAGATCAGCAGCCGGCACCCGC
This sequence comes from Nocardioides sp. REDSEA-S33_B3, assembly GCA_001627335.1. Taxonomy (GTDB): domain Bacteria; phylum Actinomycetota; class Actinomycetes; order Propionibacteriales; family Nocardioidaceae; genus Nocardioides. The sequence goes on from LUPK01000054.1 coordinate 129,634, forward strand.
GCCTGCCGGTCATCATGTTCAGCACCCTGACCGAGAAGGGCGCCAGCGCCACGCTGCAGGCGCTGTCCAACGGGGCGAGCGACTACGTCGCGAAGCCCACCGGCGCGACGTCCTTCGCCGACGCGCTCGACATCGTGCGCGACGAGCTGCTGCCCCGGGTCAAGGCCCTGGTCGCGGCCCGGCGCATGGTGGCCGCCGCCCCGCCCCGCACCGTCGCCCCGGTCAAGGTCACCACGTCCCCCGAGGTGCTGGTGGTCGCCTGCTCGACCGGCGGGCCCGACGCCCTCTCGGCCGTGCTGGCCGAGCTGCCCTCGTCCTTCGCGCTGCCCGTCCTGGTCACCCAGCACATGCCGCCGGTCTTCACGACCCAGTTCGCCACGCGGCTGGACCGGGTCTCGCCGCTGCAGGTGCGCGAGGCCGCGGACGGCGACGTCGTACGCCGTGGGAAGGTGCTGCTCGCGCCCGGGGACTTCCACCTGCGGCTCTCCCGGTCCGCGGGCGTGGTGCGGGCGACGCTCGACCAGGGCCCGCGCGAGAACTTCTGCCGTCCCGCGGCCGACCCGCTGCTGCGCTCGGCCGCTCAGGTCTACGGCCCCGGCGTGCTCTGCCTGGTGCTCACCGGCATGGGCTCGGACGGTCTCGAGGGCGCCCGCACGGTCGTCGACCAGGGCGGTCGGGTCGTCGTCCAGGACGCCGCCACCTCGGTGGTGTGGGGCATGCCCGGTGCCGTCGCCACCGCGGGGCTGGCCCACGAGGTGCTGCCGCTCGGCTCGATCGCGGCGAGGCTGGCTGCGCTCAGCGGGGCCGTCGCGATCGGCTGAGGCCCGACGACCTCCGTCAGGACCGCTTGCGCAGGGCCTCGGCGAGGTTGGCGACGGCGTCCTCACCGGGGGACGCGGCCGCCTGGTTGCTGTTGGTGACCTCCGCCAGGAGCTCGGCGCGGTTGACCGCGACCGAGCGGGGCGCGTCGATGCCGATCCGCACGACGTCGCCGCGGACCTCCAGCACGGTCACGGTGATGTCGTCGCCGATGACGACGCTCTCACCGACGCGGCGGCTCAGGACCAGCATGGGGCAACGCTACCGGGCGTGGTGGTGGCCGGTGGTCAATCAGGCCACCAACGGCGTGGTCGTGGACAGCGCGGGGTCGTCGAGCACGACCTGGCGAGCGCGCTGGGTGCGGGTGTTGACCAGCAGCGGGGCCAGCAGGTTGGCGGTCGTGGAGACCAGGCTCTCGCCGGCGGTGAGGATGCTGAGCAGGAGCACGTCGTCCGCGGTGGTCACCCCGAGCTCGGCGGCGGTGGCGTCGTCGATGACCGGCGCGTAGTCGGGGAAGAACGCGTGCGGCGGGACCACGAGGAAGCGCAGGTCGGGGTCGTCGAGCGAGCGCAGCGCGCACAGCACGCCGTCGTCGTCGAGGCGGACCAGGGCGAAGCGCACGTGGGTGGGGAAGCCGGGCAGCGGCCGCACCAGCTCGATGACCGGCAGGTCCGGGACCGTCGGGTCGGCGTCCGTGGTCATGCCCGTGCGGTCCTCCTCGGCTGCGGTGCCGGCGCCCTCGGCCGGCCTGGTGGCGATCATCGCAGAAGGTCCACGAGGCTCGGCTGCATGACCCGCGCGGTCGAGGCGAGGGCTGCTTGGTAGGCCACCTCGTGCATCTGCAGGTCGACCATCGCCTTGGGAAGGTCGGTGTCCTCCACCTCCGACAGCGCCGAGCGCAGGGTGACCAGCGCGTCCTGGCCCTTGCGCTCCGCGGCGTCCACCCGGTTGTACGACGCACCGACCGCGGCCTGGGCGTCGCTGACCGCGCGCTGACGGTCGGTGATCGCGGAGATCCCGGCCTGGATGCCGGCCTTGTCGCCGAGGCGCAGGGCGTTCTCCAGGGCGGTCAGGTCGTCGAAGAGGTTGGCGCCGTTCGGGCCGACGACGGTGGTGCCGCTGACGTCGATGCGCACCTTCACCCCGTCGGCGACGCTGCGCTGCACCGGGGCGTCGGCGCCGACGTACGCGCCACTGGCGTCGAAGGCCTCGGACCCGGCCGTGACGCCGCCGAAGATCGGCCGGTCGAGGTAGGTGGTGTTGGCCTGGGCCAGCAGCCCCTCGCGGATCTGGGCGACCTCGGTGGCCAGCGCCTCGCTGCTGGTGCCGGTGATGGAGGCGTTGGCACCCTGCAGGGCCAGCTCGCTGACCCGGCGCAGGTTGTCGGCCATGCCGCTCAGCGTGGTGTCGGTGACGTCGAGCCACCCCAGGCCGTTCTGCGCGTTGCGCACGTGCTGCTGGGTCTCGGCCAGCTGCACGCGGATCTTCATCGACGTCGTCGCGTCGGTGGGGGAGTCCGAGGGCCGGTTGAGGTTCTTGCCGGTGGACAGCTTCTCCTGGGTCTGGGCCAGGCGGTCGAGCCCGGCCTGCAAGGAGGTCAGCGACCTGTTCGTCACCATGTTCTGGGTGACGCGGATCATCGCCATCAGCCGATTCCTGTCCTGTTGATGAGGGTGTCGAGGACGCTGTCCATGACCGACATGACGCGGGCGGCGGCCTCGTAGGCGCGTTGCGCGGTGAGCATCGCGACGGTCTCCTCGTCGAGGTTGACCCCCGAGAGCTGCTCGCGCGCGGAGTCGACCTGCGTGGTGAGCAGCGACTGGGTGCGCACGAGGCGCTGGGCGGAGGCGACCTCGGTGCCGAAGCCGTTGACCAGCCGCTGGTACGACCCCTCGGGGGTGCCCGCGGTGCCGATCACGTCGGCGTTGCTGCCGTCGAGCACCCCGCCGGGCAGCGAGGACGCGGCGACCTGGCGGGCGGTGACGGCCACGGTCAGCGTGGCGGCCGGGTCCGCGGGGTCGTAGGAGAAGAAGGCGGTGCCCGTCGTGCCGTCGAGGTCGTAGCCCGCGGCGTGGACGGCGTTGACGCTGTCGGCCAGGTCGCGCGCGACCGCGCCCAGCCCGGCGGCGTACGCCGGCAGGGTGGTGTTGAGGAGGTCGGCCGAGGCCCCGACCTCGCCGCGCACGTCAGCGGTGAGCGTCGTGCTGGTCGCGCCGTGGTCGATCGCGAAGGTGACGGGGGAGCCGTCCGGGCCGCCGGAGGCCGTGACGCCCGTCGCGATCCGCAGGGTGCCGGCGGTGGAGCCCGACACCAGGGAGACGCCGGCGACGCTCACGGTCATCGTGCCGTCGGGCTGCAGGAGCCCGACGCCGCCGGTGAGCTCGGCCAGCCTGAGGCCGAGCACGTCGCGGGTGTCGGCGAGGTCGGAGACGTCCACGCCGTCGAGCGCCGCGGTGGCGATGGCCCGGTTGGTGGCGGCGAGCTCCGTGGCCACGGTGTCGACCTCGGCGACCGAGCCCTGCAGCGTGAGGCGCTGCGTGGTCATCTCGGCGGAGACGTTGGCGGCCTGTGCGGCGAGCGCCCCGGCGAGGGACTCGGCCCGGGCCAGCACCTGGCCGCGGGCGGCGGTGCCGCCGGGGTCGTTGGCGAGGTCCTGCCAGGAGCTGCGGAAGTCGGCCATCGCGGCGGAGACGCCGGAGTCACCGGGCTCACCCACCCCGCTCTCCATCCGGGCCAGCGCGGTGGCCCGCAGCTGGAGGTAGGAGAGCGAGGAGTGCTCCGTGCGAGCCCGGTTGTCGAGCAGCGCGTCGTTCATGCGGACGATGGAGGAGGTGCGCACGCCGGAGCCGGCACCCTCGTAGGTCGACCAGCGGGCGGGGACGACCGGGGCACCCATCGACTCGCCGTCCACGCGGCGGCGGTTGTAGCCCTCGGTCGCGACATTGGCGATGTTGTGGCTCGCCACGTCCATCGCGACGCGGTTGTACCTCAGCGCACTGAGTGCGGTGTTGAGGGAGGACAGGGTGCCGGACATGGGTCAGAGCGCGCTGTCGAAGAGTCGGGCGACCGGCGTACCGCCCACGGCGCTGCCGTCGGGGGAGTAGCCGTCGGTGGAGTCGCCGAGGTCGGCCAGCGCCTCCCGGGCCTGGCGGTAGCCCTGGGTGAGCAGGTCGCGGTTGGAGTCGGCGAGGGCGGTGATTTGGCGCGTGGAGGAGGCGAAGGCCTCCCGGTGCTCGTGCAGGATCGTCGACCACGGCTCCGGTGCCGCGTCGGCGAGCTGGCGCAGCGACGGGTTGGGCGGGCAGCCGATCTCGGCGGCCGCGGCGTCGGCGGCGGTGGCGCGCAGGACCTCGGTCTCGCGCAGCGTCTCCAGCACGGCCTCGACGTCACGGGCGGCCCGCATCAGGTGCTCGGTGCGGTTGCTGGCCAGCACCAGCTGCTCCACCTCGAGCCGGTAGTGGAGGGTGTCGAGCAGCTCACGCTCGCGCCACAGGACGAGGCACAGCTTCTCCATGGTGGGCTCCGACTCTGCTCGACGGAGACTCCCCCCGTGGGGCCTCCTGGGACGGCACACGCTGCCGAGGCTCCAGTCGGCTCCCGGTCAAGGGACTTGAGGACTTCCGGAGGGCGTGTCCGGAGGGGATGCAGGACCCAGGCCCGATATTCACGGCTTGCAGGCGGGATCGGGACCGGCATGTGAGGAACGCGTGAGGTGGTCTCTCGGACGGCTGGTCTAGCCCCTTCGGGCCAGTCCGGTCCAAAACCCTGTCGCCGATCGGTAAAGCGGCGCAACCTGTGACATGTGTCCCGGTCTGGGAGGTCCGAGACACACCCCGTTGGTCAGGGAGGGCCAGCGGTTGGGAGCACTGAGGGAGGCTCGCGTGACCAACGACGCGTGCGACACGAACACCGCTTCATCGGGGGCGGCGACACCGGTCGACGATGCCCAGGACCCGCAGCGCGAGGCGCTGGTGGTCGAGCACATGACGCTGGTGTCCCACATCGTCAGGGAGACGATGACCCGGGTCCCGGCGCACGTCAGCCGTGACGACCTGCAGTCCGCCGGCCTGACCGCGCTGGTCAAGGCCGCTCGTGCCTACGAGCCCGGTCGGGGGGTGCCGTTCACCCGGTACGCCGCCAGCCGCATCCGTGGGGCGATCCTCGACGAGCTGCGCCAGGTCGACTGGGCCTCGCGCTCGGTCCGCCGCCGCGGCCGCGACCTGGAGGCCGCCCGCACCGCCCTGGCCAACACCCTGGGCCGGGCCCCGGAGAACCACGAGGTCGCCGCCTCGCTGGGCCTCTCGGTCGCCGAGGTGGAGTCCAATGACGGTGACGTCGCCCGCGCCAACGTGCTGTCGCTGCAGGGCTCGGAGGTCTCCTTCGAGGACATGCTGGTCAGCACCTCACCGGCGCCCTCCGAGCTCGTCGAGCACCGGGAGAAGCTGGAGTACCTCGTCGACGCGATCGCCGAGCTGCCCGAGCGGCTGCGCATCGTGGTCCAGGAGTACTTCCTCGCGGAGCGGCCGATGGCCGAGATCGCCGAGACGCTCGGCGTCACCGAGTCGCGGGTCTCCCAGATCCGCGCGGAGGCGCTGGTCCTGCTGCGCGACGCCCTCAACAGCGCTCTCGACCCCAGTCTCGTCCCGCCGCACGCACGCCCGGACGGCTGCGCCGCCCAGCGTCGCAACGCCTACTTCGAGGCCGTGGCCGCCCGCCACGCCTCCGGCAGGGTCACCGCCCGGATCCCACAGGCCGGCACCGCCTAGGGACCAGGCGACCCGCCGCCCGTCGGCCCCGTCGAGAACTGCTCGAGTTTTTTCCTCAAGCGGTCCGAGACGGGGCCGATGTGCTTCTCGAGGCCCATGGACGGGCCGCCCGACTCACCATCCAGGAAGGGATTCATCATGAGTCTTCGCATCAACCAGAACATCGACGCGGTCAACAGCTACCGCAACCTGTCGGTCACGCAGGGCCAGATGAGCAAGTCGCTGGAGAAGCTCTCCAGCGGTTTCCGCATCAACCGTGCCGCCGACGACGCGGCCGGCCTCGCCATCTCCGAGGGTCTGCGCTCGCAGATCGGTGGCCTCAAGGTCGCGGTCCGCAACACCCAGGACGGTGTCTCGGTCGTGCAGACCGCTGAGGGTGCGCTCACCGAGACGCACTCGATCCTCCAGCGCATGCGCGACCTGGCGGTGCAGTCGGCCAACGACTCCAACGACTCCGACTCGCGCGCTGCCATCAACGCCGAGGCCACGGCGCTGAAGGAGGAGCTGACCCGCATCGCGGATAAGACCACCTTCAACAACGTCAAGCTCCTCGACGGCTCGTTCACCGGCAAGGAGTTCCAGGTCGGCTACGCCGCCAACGACACCATCAGCGTCAGCATCTCCTCGGGCGCCGGTGCCAGCGGTGGCGAGGTCCACACCACCACGGGTGCCGCCGTTAGCGGCGCCGACTTCACCACCGCAGACTGGAACATCAGCCAGGGCGGCGTCTCCGTGGACGTCGACCTCTCGGCTGCCACCGGCACGCTGAGCGCGGTCAACACCCTCAACGCGGACGCGGGCTTCGCTGCGAACTTCCTGGCGGAGCAGGGCGACGACGGTGAGCTCGTCATCACCTCGAAGCAGTCCGGCGTCACCACGGACATCGCGGTGACTGACGGCGCCGGTGCCGTGCTGGGTGCTTCCGCTGACGGATCCCTGGGCGGCTTCAACGCGGCGGGTCTCGGGGTTGACAGCATCGACCTGTCGAACCAGGCGGACGCCACCTCCGCCATCACTGCTCTTGACACCGCCATCGGCAACGTGTCGACCGCTCGCGCCAACCTCGGTGCCCTGCAGAACCGGTTCGAGCACACGATCAACAACCTGAACGTGACCGCCGAGAACCTCTCCGCCAGCGAGAGCCGGATCCGCGACACCGACATGGCCCAGGAGATGATGGCCTTCACCCGGTCGCAGATCCTCTCCCAGGCCGGCACCGCGATGCTCGCGCAGGCCAACCAGGCCCCGCAGAGCGTCCTGTCGCTGCTGCGCTGATCCACCACGTCCCGGTGACCGGGGCCCGACGGCGATCCCGTCGCAGCCCCGGTCCCGGGACCGGGCGTCACTGACACCCACCAGCAGGACCGAGCACCACCAGCAGCACCAGGGAGCGCGAGAGGAGGCGACCTCGAATGGCAGCAAGCATCAGCGGACTGGCCAGCGGCATGGACACCGCGACCATCATCGACCAGCTCATGCAGCTGGAGGCCGCGCCCCAGAACCGCCTCAAGTCCCGGGTCTCCTCCGAGAAGCTGGTCCTCTCCAGCCTCCAGGCGCTCAACAAGACCACCGCGACGCTGGCCACCAAGGCCGAGGCGCTCGCGAAGGACACCGCGTGGACGCCCCTGACGTCCTCGAGCTCGGCCGCCGGTGTCGGCGTGAGCACCACCAGCTCCGCCTCCCCGCGCAACCTGACCGTCACGGTCACCTCGGTCGCCAAGACCCACCAGCTCGGGTACGCCGACGCGGCCGGTCTCTCCGATGTCGTCACCGGCGCCTCGACCCTGGTCCGGCTGGACCGCTTCGACGGCTCCCCGGTCGAGGTCGAGACCGGCGACGGCACCCTCCAGGGCCTGGTCACCGCCATCAACGACCCGGCCAACGACACCGGCCTGAGCGCCACCGTCGTCAAGGTCGCCGACGGGCAGTACCGCCTGCTGGTGGAGTCCAAGGCCACCGGCACCGCCAGCGACTTCGACCTCACGGCCCAGGACGGCAGCCCGCTGCTCGGCGGAGCCACGGTCCGCGCGGGCAGTGACGCCTCCATCGACCTCGGCGCCGGCATCTCCGCCAGCAGCTCCACCAACACCTTCTCCGAGGTCGTCCCCGGCGTCACCATCACCCTCGGTGCACAGGCCACGGTCGGCACCGTCTCCTCGGTGTCGGTCTCCCGCGACGTCGCGGGCATGACCGCCAAGGTCAAGGACCTCGTCGACTCGCTCAACGCGGTCGTCGCCGAGATCGGGGTCAAGACCGCCGGCGGCACCTCGGGCAGCGCCGGCCCGCTCGCCGGGGACGGCGGCGCCCGCCAGCTGCGCTCGCAGCTGCTGGACACCATCCGCACCGACGGCGGCACCAGCCTGGCGTCGTACGGCATCCAGGTGAACCGCGACGGCCGCCTGGACTTCGACGAGTCCGCCTTCAAGGCGGCCTACGCCGCGGACCCGACCGGGACCGCGGAGATGTTCACCACCGCCGCCGACGGGTTCGCCGCCCGGGTGGCCGAGGTCGCCAAGGGCGCCAGCGACTCCACGGACGGGACGCTGAGCGCCGCGATCACGGGTCGGCAGTCCGGCATCGACCGGATGGAGGACTCCATCGACGAGTGGGACCGCCGGCTGACGCTGCGGCGCACCGCTCTCGAGCGGCAGTTCGTGGCGCTGGAGACAGCGCTCTCACAGATGTCCAGCCAGTCGAACTGGTTGGCCGGTCAGCTCGCCTCGCTCCCCTCGAGCAGCAGCTGACGCCCACGGGAAGTCAAGGAAGGCACCCCACATGTACAACGATCCCCGCGCCGCATACATGGATGCATCCGTCGCGACCGCCAGCCCCGCCCGCCTGCTCGTGATGCTCTACGAGCGTCTCGTGCTCGACGTGCGCAAGGCCCTGGCCGCTCAGCAGCAGGCGGACCACGCCGAGGCCCACACCCAGCTCCTCCACGCCCAGGACATCGTCCTCGAGCTGCGCGCCAGCCTCGACGTCGACGCCTGGGAGGGCGGCCCCGGGCTCGCCTCCATCTACGACTTCCTGCACCTGCAACTGGTGCGGGCCAACATCAACCGCGACGCCGGTGCCACGGAGGGCTGCCTCAAGCTCGTCGAGGACCTGTGCGCCACGTGGCGCGAAGCGGCGCTGGCTGCGAGCCAGGTCGCATGAGCCCGCTGGTCACCACGACGGATGCCCACCGTGCTGACCCCCCGGCCGACTCCCCGGCCCACCCGCCGGCCCTCCACCTCCTCGACGTCCAGAAGGCAGATCCTGCCGTGATGGCCGAGGCGGACGTGACGGCCTGGGAGATCGTCCTGGACCGCATCGAGCTCGACGTCCTGCGCGGCGAGCGCAACCTCTCCCGCGGCCTGGAGTTCCGCACCGACCCGTGGGACCTGCCCGACACCGACATCGGGCCGATCCCCCCGCAGCTGGTCGACCGCGCCGCCGGCATCCACCGCCGCCAGCACGCGCTGATCGAGAAGATGAGCGAGACGTTGCACTACACACTGCGTCAGCAGGCCGTGGCCGAGGCCGCGAGCCGCGACCACGGCGCGGCGGCGTACCCGGTGTACGTCGACGTGGCCATCTGACCGATTCCCCCCCGGGCCAGGACCACCCCTCCCTGGTCACCGCGACCCCCGTCCTCCGTCGAGGACGGGGGTCGCGGTGTGTCCGGAGCCGGTCGCCACCCGGGCGGGATGCCCCGGTCTGGACCATCGACCAGACCAGTGGTCCGAAATGCGGGAGAACGTGGCGGCGCTCTCACCTTCGCGGGTGGTGCGCCGATGGGGGAGGTCGACCCCGCTGCGGCCGCCCCCGGCCCAGCACGCCCGACAGGAAGGGGGAGAGCCGTGGACGACGACGCCGAGATCGTGGCGGAGTTCCTCGTGGAGAGCCACGAGAACCTCGACCAGCTCGACCGGGACCTCGTGGAGCTCGAGCGCACGCCGGACTCCCGCGAGCTGCTCTCCAGCATCTTCCGGACCATCCACACCATCAAGGGCACCAGCGGCTTCCTCGCCTTCAACCGGCTCGAGGCGCTGACGCACGTGGGGGAGAACCTCCTCTCTCGCCTGCGCGACGGCAAGATGGTGATGACCACCCACACCGCCGGCGCGCTGCTGACCATGGTCGACACCGTCCGCGCGCTGCTCGAGGCGATCGAGCACGGCGCCGGCGACGCCGACCCGGGCGTCGACGTCGAGTCGGTCGTCTCCCTGCTCGAGCGGGTGCTGGCCGGTGACGTCGAGGAGCCGGCGGCGGCGGCCGCCGAGGGCGGTGAGCAGGCAACCGTTTCGGAGCTGGAGTCGGTTCAGGACGCACCGCCTGCGCAGGCCGCGGTCGAGGGCGGTGAGCAGGCAACCGTCACGGCGACCGACTCGGTTGAGGACGCACCGCCCGCGGCGGCAGCTGCGCCCGCACACGAGCCGGACCCGGTCGCGGAGGAGCTGCTCGACCCGGTGCTCGACCAGGCTCCGGAGGACGTGCCCGCCGCCGCCGAGGTGGAGGAGGGCCGCCGGGGCGTCGTGGACTCCTCGGTGCGTGTGGACGTGGACCTGCTCGACGGGCTGGTGCAGCTGGTGGGGGAGCTGGTGCTGACGCGCAACCAGATCCTGCAGCGCACCGAGGCCGCCGACGACGTCGAGCTGGTCCGCGCCTCCCAGCGCCTGGACCTCGTGGCCAGCGAGCTGCAGGAGAGCGTGATGCGCACGCGCATGCAGCCCATCGGCCAGGTCTGGTCGAAGATGCCGCGCATCGTGCGCGACCTGGCCCACCAGCTCGGCCGCGAGGTTGACCTGGAGATGGACGGCCACGACACCGAGCTGGACCGCTCGCTGCTCGAGGCCCTCAAGGGGCCCCTGACCCACCTGGTGCGCAACTCCCTGGACCACGGCATCGAGCCGCCCCCGGCCCGTGCCGCGGCGGGCAAGCCGACGGCCGGCCGGCTGCTGCTGCGGGCCTACCACGAGTCCGGCCAGGTGGTCGTCGAGATCACCGACGACGGCAAGGGGATCGACCCCCGCCACATCGGCGACGTCGCGGTGCGCCGTGGCGTGGTCACCCGCGAGCAGCTGGCCCGGATGGAGCCGCGCGACGTCCTGGACCTGATCTTCCGTCCCGGGTTCTCCACCGCCGAGCAGGTCACCAACGTGTCCGGTCGTGGCGTGGGGATGGACGTGGTGCGGACCTCGATCGAGCGGATCGGCGGCAGCGTCGACCTCACCAGCACCGTCGGGTGCGGTACGACGATGCGGATCCGCATCCCGCTGACGCTGGCCATCATCCCGGCGCTGGTCGTCGGGCAGCAGGGTGAGCGCTACGCGATCCCGCAGGCCAACCTGGTCGAGCTGGTCCGCCTCGAGGGGCAGGACCTGCGCGAGAACGTCGAGACGCTCGCCGGCGCCCCCGTCCTGCGGCTGCGCGGTCGGCTGCTCCCGCTGGTGTCTCTCTCCGAGGCGCTCGGCGGCGAGAAGGCCGACCCGGACGGGCTCACCATCGTGGTGGTGCAGGCCGACGAGACCCGCTTCGGGCTGTGCGTCGAGGAGGTCCACGACACCCAGGAGATCGTCGTGAAGCCGATCGGGCGCCAGCTCAAGTCGCTGCCGACGTACGCCGGTGCCACGATCATGGGCGACGGTCGCGTCGCCCTCATCCTCGACGTGGGCGGCATCGCCCGCACCCGGGCGATCGGTGCGGCGCACGCGACCGAGCCCGAGGTGCAGGTCGGCACCGTCGACTCCCGGGCGCTGCTCGTGCTCGAGGTCTCCCAGGGCCGCCGGGCGGCGCTGCCGCTCACGGCGGTGAGCCGGCTGGAGGAGTTCGAGCTCGGGCGGGTCGAGCGGTCCGGCGGCGTGGAGGTCGTGCAGTACCGCGACGGCATCCTGCCGCTGCTGCGCCTGGCCCCGGCGATCGGGCTGGCCGAGTCGCCGCCTGCGGAGGACCAGATCAGCGTCGTCGTCCACGAGGACGGCCAGCACCGGGTCGGCATCGTCATCGACCGGGTCCTCGACGTCGTCGAGGAGCACGTCGTCCCGACGGAGGTGGGCAGGCGCAACGGCGTGCTCGGCTCCGCCGTGGTCCAGGACAAGGTCACCGACCTCGTCGACCTCGACGCCGTCGTGCGTCCTCTCCTGGCAGGTGCGCGATGACCGTCACGACCCTCACCCCGACCTCCGGAGGCACCCGGACCACCGGGGCCACCGGACAGATGTGCACCTTCTGGGTGGACGGCCTCTACTTCGGCCTCCAGGTGGAGCACGTCCAGGAGGTGCTGCGCTACCAGCAGCTGACGGTGGTGCCCTGCGCGCCGGACGCCGTCCACGGCCTCATCAACCTGCGCGGACAGATCGTGACCGCGCTCGACCTGCGGTGCCGGCTCGGGCTCCCGCCGCGACCCGAGGGCGAGCTGCCCATGAACGTCATCGTCCGCTCCCGCGGCGAGGTCGTCTCCCTGCTCGTCGACGACATCGGTGACGTCATCGACACCACCGAGGTCTCCCTCCAGCCCACGCCGGCCAACCTGCCCCCCACGGTGCAGGACGTCGTCGGCGGGGTGCTGCCCCTGCCCGGATCGATCCTTCTCGTCGTCGACGCCGAGCGCGCCGTCGACGTCTCCACACCCGACACCACCGGAGGAACGCCGTGACCGAGCTCCAGACCCGCGCCCACCAGAACGGCTCCGGCACCGCCTCCGGGCGGGCCAAGGCCGTGAAGGCCGCGTCGGCCAAGCCCGCCACCACCAAGACCACGACCGCGCCCGACCTGACGAAGATGCGCTCGGTCCTCGACGGCCTGCCCACGCGTGTGATGCTGGCCGACACGAACCTGGTCATCACCTACGCCAACCCGGCCACGGTCGAGGGGCTGCGTGCCCTGGCGGACTGGATCCCGGTCTCGCCCGACGACCTGGTCGGCTCGAGCCTGGACATCTTCCACAAGGACCCGTCCTACCAGCGCGGCCTGCTGGCGGACCCGGAGAAGTACCTCCCGCGTCAGGCGATGATCAAGGTCGGGCCCGAGACCCTGGACCTCACGGTCGCCGCGGTGTACGACGACGAGGGCACCTACGTGGGCGCCATGGCGACCTGGGACCTGGTCACCGAGAAGCTCGCGCTCGAGCAGCAGGTCGCGCGGGTCACCTCGATGATGGAGAACTCCCCGACGAACATGATGTTCGCCGACCGTGACTTCACCATCACCTACATGAACCCGGCGTCCCTGGAGACGCTGCGTGGCCTGCAGGAGCACCTGCCGGTGCCCGTGGACAAGATCGTCGGCACCAGCCTCGACGTCTTCCACAAGACCCCGGACTACCAGCGCGGCATCCTCTCCGACGAGGCCCAGCTGCCTCGCCGCGCCAACATCTCGGTCGGCCCGGAGACCCTGGACCTGCTGGTCTCGGCCATCCGGGACAAGAACGGCGAGTACATCGGTGCCATGGCCACCTGGGAGGTCATCACCGAGAAGCTGCGCTCGGAGGCCGAGCGCAACGACGCGATGGCCGACTCGGCCGCGGTCAACAAGGTGCTCGGTGAGCTGCAGAGCGCGTCGACGATCGACGGCGCGATCAGCGCGGTGCTCGACTCCGTGCGCGCGGAGTTCGGCTGGGCGTACGGCTCGTTCTGGGCACTCGACCGCGACGACATGACCCTGAAGTTCGTCCAGGAGTCCGGCGACGCCGGCCCGGAGTTCCGCAAGGTGACGCTGGAGGCCTCCTTCGCCCGCGGCGTCGGGCTCTCGGGCCGGGCCTGGGCCAGCGAGGACCTCTTGTTCACCCCCGACATCGGCGAGATGACCGACTGCGTGCGGGCGCCGGTGGCCCAGAAGGTCGGCGTGAAGTCGGGCGTCTGCTTCCCGATCATCGTGAGCGGCGAGGTCGTCGGCACGATGGACTTCTTCGCCACCGAGACCCTCAAGCCCTCGGCACAGCGCCTCGACGCGCTGCGCAACGTGGGCCGCCTGGTCTCGCAGGCCTACACCCGGATCAACAAGGAGACCGCCGACCGGGAGCAGGCCGCGGAGCTGGCCGCCAAGGTCGAGGCCGTCCTCGACGTCGTGCAGGCCGCGGTGGACGGTGACCTGACCCGGGAGATCACCGTCTCCGGGGAGGACGCGGTCGGCCAGCTGGCCGGCGGACTGTCCAGCCTGCTGGGCACGCTGCGCGAGTCGATGGCCTCCATCGGCCAGACGGCGGACGCCCTGGGCGTCGCGGCCGAGCAGCTGACGATCCTCTCCCAGGGCATGGGCGACGGCGCGTCGGTCACCTCCGACAAGGCGGCGAGCGCGAGCGCGTCGTCCTCGGAGGTCTCCGCCAGCATCCAGACGGTCGCCTCGGCGGCCGAGGAGATGACCGCGAGCATCCGCGAGATCGCGCAGAACGCGACGGAGGCCGCCTCGGTGGCCACCGGTGCGGTGGGCGTGGCGAGCCAGGCGCAGGACACCGTCGCCAGCCTGGGCGAGTCCTCCGCGGAGATCGGTCAGGTCATCAAGGTGATCACCTCGATCGCCCAGCAGACCAACCTGCTGGCCCTCAACGCCACCATCGAGGCGGCCCGGGCCGGCGACGCCGGCAAGGGCTTCGCGGTCGTCGCCAACGAGGTCAAGGAGTTGGCCAAGGAGACGGCGAAGGCCACCGAGGACATCGGTCGCAAGATCGAGGCGATCCAGGGCGACACCTCCGGTGCCGTGTCGGCGATCTCGGAGATCTCCGAGGTGATCGGTCGGATCAACGACATCCAGACCACGATCGCCTCGGCGGTCGAGGAGCAGACCGCGACGACCAACGAGATCGCCCGCTCGGTGACCGAGGCCGCCGGTGGTGCCAACGGCATCGCCGACGACATCTCGCAGGTGGCCTCGGCCGCCGACGACACCCGCCAGGGCGCCCAGAACACCCTGCAGTCGGCGACCGAGCTCTCCACCATGGCCTCCGAGCTGAAGGCCCAGGTCGGACGCTTCCGAGTCTGAGCAACTGAACCGCCGTCGATCCTCTCCCTGACCGCTCCACCCGGTCGACGGTCCACGGACCGGCCCCGGTCGCACATCCCACCCCCCAGTGCGACCGGGGCCGAGCCTCGTCCGCCGAGAGGTCGCTCGCGCACGGCCGAGAGGTCGCTCGCGCACGGCCGAGAGGTCGCTCATGCACGGCCGAGGCGTCGCTCATGCACGGCCGAGAGGTCGCTGACGCACGGCCGAGGTGCGACGAGCCGCGGCGACGGGCCGGGGACCCGGTTAGGCTCACAGCCACCATGAGTGCCGCACCGCGCCCGGAGTCCCTCACCCGGCTCGAGCAGGAGGTCGGCGTGCTCGTGCGCCGGGTCCGCCGGGTCATCGCCGAACGGGCCGGGGCCGTGCACGCGGAGCTGCAGCCGGCGTCGTACCTCATGCTCGCCCACGTCGCCGAGCACGGTCCGATGCGCGCCTCGACCGTCGCGGACCTCTTCAGCATCGACAAGGGCGCGATCAGCCGACAGGTCACCCACCTCATCGAGCTGGGCCTGATCGAGAAGTCCCGCGACCCCGAGGACGGGCGGGCGTGGCTGCTGACCGCGACGCCCGACGCGCGGGAGCGGCTCGCGCAGGTCGCCGAGAGTCGCCGGCGCTACCTCGCCGACCGGCTCGGCGGCTGGGAGTCCGGCGACCTGGAGACCTTCACCGCGCTGCTCGCGCGCTACAACGAGAGCCTCGGCTCCGGGGTCGAGACGGACTGATCCCGACCCCGGCGGCCGACGCGGGGTGACCCGGGTGACCTCGGCCGGCTCAGCGCAGCCAGACGGCCGTGTCCCCGGGCAGGGTGTCGGTGACCGGGCCGCTGGCGATGACGACCTCGCCCGCCGGGAGCGGGACCGGGGTGCTGCCGCAGTTGAGCACCACGGTGACCTCGCCGCGACGGAAGGCCAGCAGGTCCTCGCCGAGGTCGAGCATCTCGACGGTCGACGGGGAGCCGAGCAGGGTCCGGCGGGCGGCCAGCGCGCGACGGTAGAACGCCAGCGTCGAGTCGGGGTCGGCCTCCTGCGCGGCGACGGTGAGCCCGGCCCAGTCGCCGGGCTGCGGGAGCCAGGGCTGGCCCCCGCCCGGTCCGAAGCCGTACGGCGGCTCGGAGCCCGACCACGGGATCGGGACCCGGCACCCGTCCCGCCCGACCTCGGGGGACTCGCTGTCCTTGGTGCGCAGCCAGCTGGGGTCGGTGCGGTGGGCCGGCGGCACGTCGACCTGCTCCAGCCCGAGCTCCTCGCCCTGGTAGAGGTAGGCCGAGCCGGGCAGCGAGAGCATCGTCAACGTGGCGGCGCGGGCCCGGGCCAGGCCCTGCTCGCCACCGCCGTAGCGGGTGACGTGCCGGATGACGTCGTGGTTGGACAGCACCCAGGTGGGGTCGGCGTGGACCTCCTCGAGCGCCTCGAAGGTGCTGGTGATGACGTTCTCGAAGGAGGCGGCCGACCAGGCCGCGAGCAGCCAGGAGAAGTTGAAGGACTGGCTCATCTCGTCGTCGCGGACGAAGCGGGCCATCGACTCCGGCGACTGGGTCCAGGCCTCGGCGACGGTCATCCGGTCGCCGTCGTACTCCGCGAGCACCCGGTGCCAGCGACGGTAGACGTCGTGGACCTCCGGCTGGTCCCACATCGGCTCGTCACGGTGGGTCCGCTCGACCATCGACTGGGTGGCGTTGACGTCCGTGCCGCCGCGCTGGGTCTCGCCCTCGGGGATGACCTGGTCGCGCAGTGACTCCTCCTTGAACAGCCCGTGCGCCACGTCGACGCGGAAGCCGTCGACGCCGCGGTCGAGCCAGAACCGCAGGACGTCCTCGAACATGTCGCCGACCTCGGGGTTGCGCCAGTCGAAGTCGGGCTGGGAGGAGTCGAAGAGGTGGAGGTACCACTGGCCGTCCTCGACGCGGTCCCACGCGGAGCCGCCGAAGACCGAGAGCCAGTTGTTGGGCGGCTCGGAGCCGTCCTCGCCCCTGCCGTCGCGGAAGACGTAGCGCGCCCGCTCGGGGCTGCCCGGGCCGGCGGCGAGCGCGGCTTGGAACCACTCGTGCTGGTCCGAGGAGTGGTTGGGCACCAGGTCCACGACGACCTTGATGCCGAGCTCGTGGGCGGTGGCGAGCAGCGTGTCGGCGTCCTCGAGGGTGCCGAAGAGCGGGTCGATGTCGCAGTAGTCGGAGACGTCGTAGCCGTGGTCGTTCTGCGGCGAGCGGTAGAACGGGCTGATCCAGATCGCGTCCACCCCGAGGTCGCGCAGGTAGGGCAGCCGGCTGGTGATGCCGGGCAGGTCGCCCACGCCGTCACCGTCGGCGTCGGCGAAGGAGCGGGGGTAGACCTGGTAGATGACGGCGTGGCGCCACCACTCGGTCTCGGCGGGCGTCACGGGGGGCGTCTGCTCGGTGGTCATGGGGACACTCTGACACACGGTGGTTGACCGGTACACCGTGATGCGTAAACGCTTACTCCCCGGCCTGGTGGCGCACCCTCAGGAGGGGATCTCGATCCACACCTGGCGGGCCAGCCCCACCAGCGCGCCGTCGGCCGTGCGCAGCGTCGTCGTCGCGTGGTGCTTGCGCCCCTCGGACCCGCGCGCCTGGCCGGTCACGACGAGCGTCTCGCCGACCTCGGGGAGCCGGTCGACCCGCGCCGTCATCCGCCCCAGCACCCGCGGGCCCTCCTCGATCCCGCTCGCC
The DNA here is from genome assembly GCA_001627335.1 of Nocardioides sp. REDSEA-S33_B3. GTDB lineage: Bacteria > Actinomycetota > Actinomycetes > Propionibacteriales > Nocardioidaceae > Nocardioides. The sequence continues at coordinate 146,884 of LUPK01000054.1, forward strand.
CAGGCGCCCGCGCAGTCCAGCGCGGCCCAGGCGATCTCGTACGACGACGCGTGCGGGGTCCACGACGCCGCGACCGTGCCCCGACGACCCGGCACCGGCCCGGGCAGGATGCGCAGCCCGTCGCCTGCGGCCCGCTCGGGTCCGCACGAGAAGCAGGTGGGGAAGGGGTGCCGGTCGTGCCCGGCGTACGACGCCTCGGCGGCACGCGCCACGTCGACCGGCACCGGCGCGCTCGGCTCGAGGTCCGTCTCCACCGCGCGGGCCTCGAGGACGGTGCGGCCCTCGGCGTCCAGCGCGCGCCACGCGCCCTCGTGCTCACCGACTTCCAGCGGGACCTCCAGCGGCGGGGGGAGGCGCAGCGTCACCTCGACGGTGCGACCCAGCGCACCGCCGGTGGCGGTGAGGGCCGCGAGGGCGCCGGCGGCCCAGCCGCCGTTGGCCGAGTCGGGAGGTCCGTGGAAGGCGGTCGGGACGATCAGGGAGGTCATCCCCGGATCTTCTCCCACCGGTCCAGCGCCTCCTGGCGCTCCTCCTTGTGGTCGACCATCGGTGCGGGGTAGCCGACCAGGTCGCGGGTGTCGGGGTCCGGGTCGTGCGGGTCCGGCACCTGCTCGGGGTCGGAGAGCTCCTCCACCCAGCGGCGGACGTAGTCGCCGCGCGGGTCGAACTTCTTGCCCTGCGTCGTGGGGTTGAAGACCCGGAAGAACGGCGAGGCGTCGGTGCCGCTGCCGGCGACCCACTGCCACCCGTGGTTGTTGGAGGCCAGGTCGCCGTCGACCAGCCAGTGCAGGAAGTGCCGCGCACCGTGCTGCCACTCCACGTGCAGGTCCTTGACCAGGAAGCTGGCCACGATCATCCGCACCCGGTTGTGCACCCAGCCGGTCGCCCGCAGCTGGCGCATCCCGGCGTCGACGATCGGGAATCCGGTGCGGCCTTCCTGCCAGGCCTCGAGCTGGGCGCCGGGACGGTCGTAGGACAGTCGCGCGAACTCGGGCTTGTAGTACTCCCGTGCGGTCTCGGGCCGGGTGTGCAGCACGTCGGCGTAGAACTCCCGCCAGGCCAGCTCGGTGCGGTAGACCCGGGCACCGTCGGACCGGCGGCGCGAGAGGTCGGCGAGCAGCGTGCGCGGGTGGACCTCGCCGTACTTGAGGTGGACCGACATCCGGCTGGTGCCGTCGACCCCGGGCCTGTCGCGATCCTCGGCGTAGTCGTCGACGCGGTCGAGGAACTCCTCCCACCGCCGTCTCGCCGCGGCCTCGCCGGCCTCGGGCAGCTCGAGCCCGGCGGGCAGCCGCGGGTCGGGGATGTCGGTCGTGCCCTCGTCGGTGTGCTCGTCGAGGGTCAGCCACGAGACGCCGGTCGGGGTGTCGACCGGGCCGCGCCAGCCGTGGTCGGCCCACGCGCGGGAGAAGGGGGTGAACACCTTGTACGGGTCGCCGGAGCCGTTGCGGACCCGTCCGGGCGCGACGGCGTACGGCGAGCCCGTCCGGACCAGCTCGATGCCGGCGTCGGCCAGGGCCTTCTCCACCTCCTCGTCGCGCCGCGAGCCGTAGGGGCCGTGGTCGGCTGCGACGTGGACGGTGGTGGCCTGCACGGCCTTCGCCGCCAGGACGACCCGGCGCACCGGGTCGCCGCGCACCACCGACAGCTGCGTCCGTCGCTGGCGCAGCGAGGCGTCCAGCGAGCGCAGCGACGCCCCGAGGTAGGCGCGACGGCTCGGACCGCTCGGTCCCCAGAGCGCGGGGTCGAGCACGAAGAGCGGCAGCACGTCGCCGCTCTCGGCGGCCGCGATGAGCGCCGGGTTGTCGGCCAGGCGCAGGTCCCGGCGGAACCACATCACCGATGTCATGGGGCCCCAGCGTGCCAGCGGCGGGGGACCCGGACATCACCCGAGCGGCCGCCGGACCGGGCCCTGGGTGGGGATGGGATGATGGCGCCGTGAGCGACCTGATCGACACCACCGAGATGTACCTCCGGACGATCTACGAGCTGGTCGAGGAGGGCATCGTCCCCCTGCGCGCCCGGATCGCCGAGCGCCTGCACCAGTCGGGTCCGACGGTGTCCCAGACGGTGGCGCGCATGGAGCGCGACGGCCTGCTCACCGTCGAGGGCGACCGGCACCTGGAGCTGACCGAGGACGGCCGCCGCCTGGCCATCCGGGTCATGCGCAAGCACCGCCTCGCCGAGCGGCTGCTGACCGACGTCATCGGCCTGGACTGGGAGCTGGTCCACGAGGAGGCCTGCCGCTGGGAGCACGTGATCTCCGAGACCGTCGAGCGGCGCTTGATGGAGATCCTCGACCACCCGACGGAGTCGCCCTACGGCAACCCGATCCCCGGGCTCGACGAGCTGGGCGAGACGCCCGGCGCGGAGGGGTTCATGGACGGCGTGGAGTCGCTGTCCAAGGCCGCCGCCCGCGGCGAGGGCCGGGTGCTGGTGCGTCGCATCTCCGAGGAGATGCAGAAGGACGAGGACCTCATGAGCGCGCTGCGCCGGGTCGGCGCGATGCCCGACACGACCGTCACCGTCGCGCAGACGCCCGAGGGCGTCCTGGTCGGCGCCGGCGGGGAGACCGCCGAGATCGTCCCCGAGGCGGCCGACCACATCTTCGTCCGCCGCCTCTGAGGGCTGGCCGAGCCCGGCCCGAGCGGCGTCCCGGCTCCTCGCTGAGGTCGTCGCCGGGTCCTTGCTGGGGTCCTTGCCGGGTCCTGCTGGGGGTCATCGGCAGTCGGCGGCCGGACCTGAGAGCCGTCCAGACGGGTTCCGGACCGCGCGTGACCGCATTCCCGGACGCGTCGTTGTCGTGGCATGCAGGCAATGTCTACGCTGGTGGAGCGCCGTGCGGGCGGCGACGGTCGATTCGAGGGTGTCATGGAGCTGATCTCGGTGCCGCTCAGCGCCGCGCTCCTGACCGACGGTCGGGGGGTCGGCGGCCGTTTCGTCGTGGCGCACTCCGAGTCCGCACTGGCTCGCGGCCTGGACCTCGACGAGCACGTCGTGGTGGTCGACCCGGACGGTGAGTTCCACGCCGCCGAGGTGGTCGACATCCGCTTCGAGCTCACCGACACCCACTACGAGCTCGAGCTGGGCGTGCGCCTCCCGCCGCACGTGGTGCGCGACCGACTCGCGAGCGCGCGGGGCACCCGCCGCCGTGAGGACCGCGACTGGGTGGACACGGGCGACGTGCTCGACATGCTCGGCCGGCTCCGCGACGCCGCCAGCGAGGACTTGCGCGACGACCCGTGGGGCGGCCCCGGCGCCGGTCCCCGTCCTGTCTGACCCGTCCCGTCCGACTCGTCCCGTCTAGCCCGTGCCGACCTCTCCGGGCGAGCGCCGGGAGAGGCGTTGCTCCAGCGCGGAGAGGAACGGCGAGCAGCCGGTCTCGACGGCGTACGTCGCCAACGGGTCGCCCCGGGTCTCCCCGCGGTTGGCGATCACCACCGGGACCCCCAGCGAGGCGGCTCGGCGGACGAAGCGCAGCCCGCTCATCACCGTCAGGCTCGAGCCGACCACCAGCAGCGCACCGTCGCGCTCGACGAGGGAGTCCACGGCCGCGTAGCAGTGCGCCACGCGGTCCTTGGGGACGTTCTCGCCGAAGAACACGACGTCGGGCTTGAGGATGCCGCCGCACCCGCAGGCCGGCACCACGAAGCCGTCGGTGTCCTCGAGGTCGACGTCGCCGTCGGGCCGGATGTGCACCGAGGGGTGCCGCTCGTGCCAGTCGGGGTTGAGACGCCCCATCTCCTCGTGGAGCGCGGACCTGGCGCCGGTCCGACGGCACGACAGGCACACGACGTCGGCGATCCGGCCGTGCAGCGCGACCAGCCGCGGGGTGCCGACGCGCTCGTGCAGCCCGTCGACGTTCTGGGTGATGAGCAGGTCCGGGGCGATCCGGGCCAGGACGTGGTGACCCTCGTTCGGGTCCGCGCGGCGCATCCGTCCCCACCCGAGGTGGCTGCGGGCCCAGTAGCGCTGCTGGGCGGTCGGGCCGGAGACGAACTCCTGGTAGGTCATGGGCCGCCGCGGGGGAGCGTCGGGGCCGCGGTAGTCGGGGATGCCGGAGTCGGTCGAGAGGCCCGCGCCGGTGAGCACCACGAGGGGGCGGTCGGCGAGCAGGTCGAGCGCGGCGTCGACGTACGACGCGCTGCGGCCGCGCGTGCCGGTGCCACTGCCCGCGGGGGTGGTCGGGGGGCTGCTCACGGTCGGTGGCTGGGTCGGGGGCCGGGTCGGTTCAACGGGCGTAGCGGACCGCGGCACGGGCCCGGGCCTTCTCCGCCTCGACCTCGCGGTTCTTCGGTGCCGCGGACGTGGTCAGGGCGTCGAGCAGGTGCTGGGTGGCGTGCGCGACCTCGGCGACGGCGCGGTCGAAGGCCTCCTGGTTGGCCTGCGAGGGCTTGGTGGAGCCGCTGACCTTGCGGACGTACTGCAGCGCGGCCGCGCCGACCTCGTCGGACGTCGCCGGGGGCTCGAAGTTGTGGAGCTGGCGGATGTTGCGGCACATGCGTCGAGCGTACGTCGCCGCGCGCACCCCCGCGCCTGCTCCAGCAAGCAGTCGACAAGCGGGCGGGGGCTTGCTAGCACGGTGGCTAGCGGCGTCGTCGCGGGACGATCTACCAAGCAGGCCAGGAGTTTCGCTCGGGGAATCGCTGTCCGGTTGTGACCTGATGCACCCGCTTGCTGCTTGCAAGTGCTAGCACGAGCAAGCACTATGGAGGCATGGCCAAGGGAAAGGTGTCGACGGCAGTCGGCTCGCTGGGTGACTACCTCAAGGAGCAGCGCACGCAGGCGCAGCTCTCCTTGCGGCAGCTCGCCGAGCAGACCGGCGTCTCGAACCCCTACCTGAGCCAGATCGAACGCGGACTGCGGCGCCCGTCAGCGGAGGTGCTCCAGCAGATCGCGAAGGCGCTGCGGATCTCGGCCGAGCAGCTCTACATCCGCGCCGGGATCGTCAGCCCCGACGACGGCGTCGGTGGCTCGGTGGAGCTCGCGGTCCTCGCCGACACGGCGCTGACCGAGCGCCAGAAGCAGTCCCTGCTCGATGTCTACCAGTCCTTCCTCGCCATGAACGCCGGTCAGGCGACCGCCGAGCCGGGCGACGAGGAGTAACGACCCCCACACCCGCGGCCGTGGCACCCGCCACGACCCACCCGACGGGCCGCGAGGCCCACCGAAGGAGTAGTTCCGACATGGCCAAGGCCACTCTCCCCACCATCAAGATCGAGGACCTCAAGTCCGAGGCCACCAAGTCCCTGTACGCCGGTGCCGGTGTCGTGGACCTGGCCGTCGAGACCGTCCGCGAGTACGTCTCCGACGTGCAGAAGAAGCTGGTCGACCTGCAGAAGGACGCCACCTCCAAGCTCGAGGGCGTGCAGAAGTCGGTCAAGGACTTCGACTTCGAGCCCAAGACCATCCGCACCCAGGTCGAGACCGTGGTCAACGCCCGCGTGGAGGCGCTGAGCGACGAGGCCAAGGCCCGCCGCACCGCCATCGAGAAGCGCGTCGCCGAGCTCCAGGGCGACGCCAAGGCCCTGCCGGTCACCGTGCGCAAGCAGCTCGACGAGACCACCGCGACCGCCACGGCCACCTACGCCGACCTGGCCAAGCGCGGCGAGGTCCTCGTGGGCCGCATCCGCAAGCAGGAGTCGACCCAGGCCACCAAGACCGCGGCGAAGACCACCACCGCGAAGGCCAAGACGACCAAGACCCAGGGCACCAAGACCGCGAAGACCGCGGCCAAGAAGACCACCACCGGTGCCAAGAAGTCGGCGACCACCGCCAAGAAGTCGGCCTCCTCCGCGGCCACCACCGCGAAGAAGTCCCCGGCCAAGAAGTCGGCGACCGCCACCAAGACCGCCGCCAAGAAGACCGTCACCACCGCGGCCACCGCCACCACCGAGGCGGCCAAGAAGGTCGGCGACTGACCGATCGCGCCTGACCCCTCCGGGTCACGCACACTCCCCGAGCCCCGGCACGCCTCCCTGCGTGGCGGGGCTCGGCCCGTCTGCGGGCGACCCGACCGCGCCGAGGAAGGTCGGACTGATGTCAGTCGAACCTTCAGACCTCGACGTACGACGCCTCCTCGGCCGTCACGAGCAGCACCCGCTTGTCGGGCAGCCGCAGCAGCCGCACGTGGTCGACGTCGCTGCCGTGCTCGACCTCGACCAGCTCCTCGCTGATCGTCCCGTCGTCGAGCCGGAGGATCGAGAGCCAGCCGGTGCGCGCGCCGTACCCGCGGGTGATCACGCTCAGACCGGTGCGCTGCCCCGGGATCCAGGTGAACGCCCGCGGGTCGGTGGCCGCGACGTGCCGGGTGTTCGCCCGGTGGTCGAGCACGTCGAGCCGCCGCGGCGCCGCGAGGTCGGCCAGGTCGAACAGGCTGGTCTGCGCGCCCCACCGGCGACCGCCCACCGGGCCCTCGCCCAGGCCGAGCAGCCGGTGCGGGCCCAGCGGGTGCAGGTACGCCGAGTAGCCGGGCACCTTCAGCTCCCCGACGACCCGCGGCGCGGTCTGGTCGAACAGGTCCACGGTGTAGAGCGGGTCGACCCGCCGGAACGTGACCACCAGCGCCAGGTCGCCGAACCACCGCACCGCCTCGATGTCCTCGCGCGGCCCGATCCGGTCCACCCGGCCGATCTCCTCCAGCCGGGTGCCGTCGCGGCGCATGGTGACGATGGAGGAGAAGTCGCCGGTCTCCGAGGACGGCCCGACGGCCACCCGCAGGACGCCGTCGTGCTCGTCCATGGACCAGCGGTCGCGGATGGTGCCGTCGACCTCGCCGGTCGCGACGTACGTCGCCGCCGTGCCGTCGAGCTCGAGCTCGTGGATCTCGCTGGTGCCGCTCCAGCCGCCGATCGGTCCGCCGGGGAAGGCGCGGTCCACCAGCCAGCAGCACCCCGTGGGCGCTCCGCCGGTCGCGAGGTAGAGCCGGTCGAGCGAGGCGTAGACCAGGTCCGTGCCGATGGCGACGCCGACCGCGTCGGCCTCGGCGAGACCGGCGAGGGGAGCGGTGGCGTCCAGGCCCACGACGGCCACGGTCCCGGGCGTCGTGCCGTCCGCCTCGCCAGGGCTGCCGGGCAGGGCGACGTCGTCGCAGTCCACGAGCCGCTCGGTCGTCGCGCTGCCGTCCTCGGCGTACGTCGTCACTTGCGGCAGCCAGTCGTCGACCTCGGTGCCACGCACCGCCTCCAGGTTGCGCTCGAGCGCGCGGTCCTGGCTGCCCGCCCGTCGCCCGGGGCGCGCGAAGTCGAGGTCGGGCAGACCGGTGCGGGTCACCCACCGCACGGTGGTGCCGTGCTGGCGAGCCGAGAGCAGCTCGCCGTCGATGGTGAGGGTGTCGGTCAGCGTCGGCTCGTCGAGGTCGCCCACATCGACCCGCAGGATCCGGGTGCCGGGGGAGCCGTCGGCCTCCTGGTCGCCCCCGACGACGACCACGGTGTCGCCGACCAGCAGCAGCTCGGGGTCGACGACGTCCGGGAGGTCGATCCGCGCGGACTCCTCGACGCTCTCGCCGGTGACGTCGGCGAGGACCAGGTCGGCGGTGCGGCCGGTGCGCTCGATCCTGGCCAGGAGTCGGCCGTCGGACTTGGCCACGTCGGGCTCGTCGACGCCGGCCTCCTGCACGTTGGTGCCGGTCTCGGACTGGGTCGCGTTGGTCATCCCGCGTGCGTTGCCGGGCGCCGGTGCCTGCTTCGCGGCGAAGCCCTGCAGCTCGACCACGCCGTCCCGGGCGAAGGTCCGCCAGGCGCCACCCTGGTCCAGCAGCCCTCCCGGCCAGCCCCCTGACCAACCCCAGGGCGTCACGAGCTCCTCGGCGCCGTCGACGTACCACTCGAGCAGCTGCTCGCAGGACGCCGCAGGGGTCAGGGCGTCGCCCTGCCAGGCGACGGGCTGGGGTCTCGACGCCCGCTCCTCGCTGGCGCTCGTCGCTGCTCGACCACCGGCAGGGGTCCGCTCCTCGCTGGCGCTCGTCGCCGCTCGACCGCCGGTGTCGCTGTCGAGGGAGAGGCCGACGAGCACTCCGGCGCCGACGAGCGCGGTGGCGGTGAGGGAGGTGAGCAGGGTGCGGGCGCGCATGCGGCTCCGACGTACGACGTGGACGGGCGGTTCCGGTGCCTGGGCCCTCCTGACACGATGTGCCCATGGCTGACGCGCAGGGACAGACCCGCGACCTCGATCTCGCGCTCTTCGGGGCGACCGGCTTCACCGGCGGGCTGACCGCCGAGTACCTCGCCAGGAACGCCCCCGACGGACTGCGCTGGGCGCTGGTCGGGCGCAACCTCGGCAAGCTCGAGCAGGTCCGCACCCACCTGGCCACGATCGAGCCGGGTCTCGCCGACCTCGAGCTCGTCGTCGCCGACACCTCCGACGCCGCCGCGCTCGCGGCGCTCGCCCGCCGCACCAAGGTCGTCGTCACCACCGTCGGGCCCTACCAGCAGCTCGGCGAGCCGCTGGTCGCCGCGTGCGCCGAGGCCGGCACCGACTACGTCGACATCACCGGCGAGCCCGAGTTCGTCGACACGATGTACGTGCGCCACCACGCCGCCGCCGAGCGCTCCGGCGCCCGGATCGTCCACGCCTGCGGCTTCGACTCGATCCCGCACGACCTCGGGGCCTACTTCACCGTCCAGCAGCTGCACGCCGCCGGCCCGGTGACCCTGCGCGGCGTGGTCCGCGCGGCCGGCACCTTCTCCGGGGGCACCTTCCACTCCGCGCTGGGGGCCTTCGAGCGCAGCCGCCAGATGAGCCAGGCCTTCAAGGAGCGCCGCCGGGTCGAGCCCCGCCCCGAGGGCCGCAAGAGCCGCGCCGTCGCCGGCAAGCCGGGCAAGGACCCGGTGCTGGGCTACTACCTCCTGCCGATGCCGACCATCGACCCGCAGGTCGTGGCCCGCAGCGGTGCGGCGCTGGACGCCTACGGGAGCGACTTCCGCTACTCCCACTTCGCCGGCACCAAGACGCTGCGCTACGCCGCCGGCGGCGCCCTCGGCGTGGGGCTGATCGGCGTCGCGGCCACAATCCCGCCGGCGCGCAACCTGCTGAAGTCCAAGGTCAAGCAGGGCGAGGGCCCCTCGGCGTCGCGTCGCGAGAAGTCCTGGTTCACCGTCGACTTCGTCGGTGAGGGCGACGGCCGCACCGTCCACACCCGCGTCTCCGGTGGCGACCCCGGCTACACCGAGACCGCGAAGATGCTCGCCGAGTCCGCGCTGTGCCTGGCCTTCGACGACAACCCGGCCGTCGCCGGGCAGGTCACCACCGCCCAGGCGATGGGCGACAACCTGCTGGCTCGCCTGCAGGCCGCGGGCATGAGCTTCGAGGTCGTCGACTGACCCTGAGGGCGCAGGCCGTCGACCCGGCGGAGGCTGCGCGGCGGGCGGCCGCCTGGCCGCGGGTGCGCTGGATGGGCTCCAAGCACCGTCTGCTGCCGCACCTCGCGCAGGCGTTCGCCGACCTCGCCCCGGCGGGCGGTCACGCCCTCGACGCGTTCAGCGGCTCGGGGGTCGTGTCCTACCTCCTCAAGCACCAGGGCTTCGGTGTACGCGCCAACGACTACCTCGGCTTCCCGGGTGTCGTCGCGAGCGCCGGGGTCGTCAACGACGACGTGCGGCTCACCGAGGAGGACGTCGCGCGGATCTGCTCCCCGGCGCTCGACGACCGCGACTTCTGCCGCCGCACGTTCGACGGGGTCTTCTTCACCCCCGAGGACCTCGCCTTCCTCGACAGCGCCTGGAGCCACGTCGCGACGATGAGCGGCCACGCCCGCTCGGTGGCGATCGCCGCGCTCTGCCTGGCCGCGGCCCGCCGCCAGCCGCGCGGGGTGTTCACGATCAGCGGCGACCTCAGCAGGTACGACGACGGGCGGCGCGACCTGCGCCTGAGCCTGCGCGAGCACTTCGTCGAGCGCGTCGCCGACTACCACCGGGCCCTCGTCGGGGGCGCCGCCTGCTCGGTCTCCACCGGCGAGGTGGGCGAGGTCGAGCGGGACGGTTGGGACCTGGTCTACCTCGACCCGCCCTACGCCCCGGTCAGCGACGACAACGACTACACCAAGCGCTTCCACTTCCTCGAGGGGCTCTCGCGCTACTGGGAGGGTGACCAGATCATGTGGGACACGAGGACCCGCAAGTTGCCCAAGAGGGTCACGAAGTTCTCCTCCCGCCGCACCATCGAGGCCGCCTTCGGCGAGCTCTTCGAGCAGTTCAGTGACGCCCCGTTGGTGCTGTCCTACTCCTCGCACGCCCTGCCGGACCGCGCCACCCTCGAGGGGCTGCTGCGCGAGGTCAAGGGCGAGGTGGAGGTGCGCGCCGTCCCGCACACCTACTCCTACGGCACCCACCGCACCGCCGTGCGGCGCCGAGTCGACGAGCTGCTGCTGATCGCCCCCTGAGCACCGCCGCCATCGGCGATACTCCGAGCATGACGTCGGGGGAGGACGTGCGGCGGCGCCGTGCGTGGACAGTGGTGGCCGTCGTGGCGTGGGCGGGCTTCGCGCTCACGCTGAGCCTCTCGGCGCTCGGGTGGTACGCCGACAGCCCGCCCGAGCCCGGGGTCTACGGCGACACCGGCGACGGGGCGTACGGCGTGCTGCAGCGGGTCACCGACACGCTGAGCTACTTCACGATCTGGTCCAACGTGGTCGTGGCGCTCGCGGCGACGGTGCTCGCCCGTGGCGCGCGGGGTGCCACCTGGCAGCGGGTGCTGCTGCTCGACGCACTGCTGATGATCGTGGTGACCGCGATCGTCTACCAGCTGCTGCTCGCGCCGAGCATCGACGTGCAGGGCTGGTCGATCCTCACCGACCCCACCCAGCACGTCGTGGTGCCGGTGCTGGCGGTGGCGGCCTGGGTGTGGGCGGGGCCTCGCGGCTGGGTGTCGGGTCGGCTGGTGCCGCTGGCGCTGCTGGTGCCGGTGCTGTGGGTCGGGTGGATGCTGGTACGGGGCGCGGTCATCGGCTCCTACCCCTACGGCTTCGTCGCGGTGGGCGAGCGGGGGGGCTACCCGGCGGTGCTGGCCACCATCGCGATGATCCTCGCCTTCGGGCTGGTGGTCGCTGCGGTCTTGTGGGCAGTGGACACTGCCCTGTCCCGGCGTACCCGCTCGCGGGCCTGACCCGGCACGGCCGGCGCTCACGACGGCTTCAGGTCCACACCACTGTGACGAGCACGACGTCCCCGGGCGGGGATTGCTGAGCGCCGGTCAAGGAATGGGTTAAAACCTCCGCCGACCTGCGGAGGTAACACGCATGAAACATTTCCGGGCGAGGTTCTCAGCATGGCTAGGGGCGTAGCGGCCGCCCTCCGCCAGCACCTCGCCGACGACGGCTGGGTGGGAACCGACGACGGGGGGAACGCGTACCAGGTCCGCCGGGACGAGGTCACCATGCACGTGGTGACCGTCGAGCAGGCGCGCACGGCGCGCGGCCGGTCGAGGAGCATCGACCGCGCCGTGAGGACGTTGCTGAGCGGCATGCGCGACCCGGAGGAGCTGCACGCACTCGCCCTCCCCGCACGGGACCTGCCCACGGTGCTGACGGTGCCCGGTCGCGTGTGGATGATGCTGGGCGTGCGCGTGTACGCCATCGAACCCGACGGGTCGGTGCACCAGCAGGTGATCGCCTGACGCGGTGGTGCCCGAGGTCTGTGGCGTCGCGGGGTCTGACAGGATGACCGCCGCGGCCCCAGTAGCTCAGCGGATAGAGCAGCCGCCTCCTAAGCGAAAGGTCGCAGGTTCGACTCCTGCCTGGGGCACTTGGTGTGGGGTTGAGAGCAGCCGCGCTCCGTGGTCTGCGGAGCGAAAGGTCGCAGGTTCGACTCCTGCCTGGGGCACCCGTCGCCCGATGCCCTACCCCCGACTTGGCCGGGACAGCCCTCCCGCCGCACAATCGAGGAGCTTGGCGGACCCGGCTAGGTTCGCCGCACGCGGCGGCCGAGTGCAGCCGCCGGGCGCAGCGCAGCGCCACCGACGTACGCCGGAGCCACCGGCGCATCCCCCGGGCCGCACGTCGCGGCCGACCGCCAGGAGAACGACCCCGTGAGCACGCCCACCCCCACCCCGTCGGTCGAGGTGGCGACCCCGGAGCCGCGGGTGACCCGGCGGGGCAAGCGGCGCGCCAAGCGCCGGCGCACGCACACCGTGGCCAAGGTGCTGGTCTCCACCCTCGTGGTGCTGGGCCTGGTGACGGGCCTGTCGGTGACCTACCTCTACCGCCACCTCAACGGCAACCTCACCGTCATGGACATCGACGACCAGCTGGTCGGCGACCGACCGGACAAGGTCGAGGTCACCGGCCCGCAGGAGCCGCTCAACGTTCTGGTGATGGGCTCGGACACGCGCGAGGGCGCCAACAACATCGACGGGCTCACCGGCGGCGGCGAGCGCTCGGACACGACGCTGCTGCTGCACTTCTCCGCGGACCGGGAACGCGCCTACGGCGTGAGCATCCCGCGCGACTCGATGGTCGACCGGCCCGAGTGCCGCACCGAGGACGGCACGACGACCCCGGCGGCGTCGTACCAGATGTGGAACGTCGCCTACCAACTCGCCGGACCGGCCTGCACGATCCAGCAGTTCGAGGCGCTCACCGGCATCCGGCTCGACCACTTCGTCGTCGTGGACTTCACCGGTTTCCAGGACATGGTCGACGCGGTCGGCGGTGTCGAGGTGTGCATCCCCGAGGACATCGACGACCGCGCCCACGGGATGTACCTCGAGGCCGGCACCCGCAAGCTCGAGGGCATCCAGGCGCTCAACTACGTCCGCCAGCGCTATGCCCTGTCCGGCGGCTCCGACATCGGCCGGATGAAGCGGCAGCAGGCGTTCATCGCCTCGATGGTCAACACCGTCGTCTCCTCCAACACCCTGGCCCGCCCCGACCGGCTGCTGGGCTTCCTGGAGGCCGCGACCGAGTCTCTGACCCTCGACGAGGACCTCGGCAACCTGTGGGAGCTGGCCAAGCTGGGCTACGAGTTCCGCGGGATCGGCCTGGACAACGTCCAGTTCATCACCATCCCCAACAAGGTCGACCCGAACGACCCCAACCGGCTGGTGTGGAAGCGTCAGGCGAACGTCGTGTGGAACCGCCTCAAGAACGACGAGCCCCTCACCAAGCGCCTGCAGACTGACGTGATCAGCGCGGCGAAGATCCCGGGCACGTCCTCCGACGAGCCCTCGGAGTCGCCGGACGACGGCGAGACCGCCTCGCAGGGCGGCGGGTCCACCGGCTCCAAGGGCAGCGGCGGCAACGCCCCCACCGCCTCGGACGAGGCGCTGGCCGCGGCCGGGCTGTGCACGTGAGCGACCAGGGTGCCCAGGACGCCGGTCCTCAGCGGCGTACGCCGGAGGAGCAGGCCGCCTGGGAGCGGCGCCGCCGTCGGGCCGAGGTCTTCGGGGAGAGCCTGCCCGAGACGACCTCCGACGAGCGCGAGCCCGACCCCCGCGACCGGCGTGACGGCGACACCTGGCTCAAGGAGCAGGTGCCGCCGCACCACGGCAGCTGAGGTCGGGCTCGACCGGAAGTGCTGGTGCCTCAGCCCTGGCGGGCGGTGAGGGCGTCGCGGATCTCGCGCAGCAGGACGGTGTCCTCGGGGGTGCCCGGCGCGGGGCTGGGGAAGTACTTCTCCTTGGCCTTGGTGTAGGGCAGCACGACGAGGAAGTAGACGACCGCCGCGAGGATCACGAACGCGATGACGGCGTTCATGAAGGCACCGAAGGAGTTCTCCTCGTTGGTGAAGTAGTCACTGGCACCGTCGGGCATCTTCGAGGTCAGCCAGTTGGTGAAGGTCGTGACGACCGTGCCGAAGGCGGTGCCGATGATGACCGCGACGGCCAAGTCGACGAGGTTCCCGCGGAGCAGGAAGTTCTTGAAGCCACCCATGATGGAGTCCTCCTAGTCGTGGCGGCCCGAGCGGCCGCGTCCTCCCGCGACGCTAGCGGGACCAGACGTAGGTCAGGAAGGTCGCCGCTCCGGCTGTTGCCAGGTTGTGGACGTCTGTTTCCTCGACGGCCAGCACGACGAGCCGGCCCCCGGGCTGGCCGAGGGGACCGGCGCCCCCGCCGGCGTCGGAGGCCGCCCCCGGCAGCGCGAGGACGGGTACGCCGGCAGCGACCGTGTCCGAGCTGCCCGCCTGCGGGTCGGTCGCCACGACGTCGATCCTGTCCCCGACGGCCAGCAGGTCGACCGCCCCGGCGTCGGGCAGTCGCACGGGGACGGCGACGCGGCCGGTCCCCACGAGCCCGTCGGAGGCGAGGTCCTGACCGACGACCCGGACCGCGGTGACCGGCTCGCCCCGGGCGACCGGCCCGGCGAGGACCGATCCCACCGGGTCGGTGAGCACGTCGTCGGGCACCGTGACGGGCGGGAGGGTCGCGGTGGTCAGGTCGGACTCCTCGAGGACCGTCCCGGCCGGCAGGGCGCGGGCCGCCACGACCACGTCGACCCCCGGTGGGACGGGCGCGGCCACGGCACGCACGCCCGCGACGACCGCGAGCCCGGCGCACAGCGCCGCGAGCAGCCGACGCCGGCCGAGCACCGCGCGGCGCAGTCGTTGCCGGGCGGCACCGAGCCGGCGGCGTACGGGGGAGGCGGTGGGTGAGGCGGTGGCGGGGGAGTGCGGTCCGGGCGGCATCCGGCGACGCTAGGCCGGATCGGCCACCCGGGCCCGGGCCACTCCACAGGCGCCTCGCACAGGACCGCCGACCGTCCACAGGACGGCCGGGAGGCGGGTCAGGAGCGGGGTCAGGAGGCGGCGGCGGGAGCGCTGCTGGTGCTGCTCGAGCTGCTGGTGGAGGACCCCGAGGTGCTCGTGCTGCCGGAGGAGCCCGAGGTGCTGGAGCTGCTGCCCGAGCTGCTGCCGGAGTCGCTGGAGGAGTCGCTGGAGGAGGTGCCGGACGAGCCGGAGGTGGACGACGAGGAGCCCGAGCCGGAGCCCGAGCGGCTGTCGGTGCGGTAGAACCCGGAGCCCTTGAAGACGACGCCGACGGCGTTGTAGACCTTGCGCAGCCGGCCCTCGCACTGCGGGCACTCGGTCAGCGAGGCGTCCGAGAAGCTCTGGACCTGCTCGAAGGCGTGGTCGCACTCGGTGCAGGCGTACTGGTAGGTCGGCATCGGGTCTCCTCTCGCACGGGCCGGGGCACGGGGCGCGTCGTTGGCACTCTTCCCAGGCGAGTGCCAATGTTACGTCACGGCAGAATGGCCCGCACCATGAGCGACCACACGCGACCGGCCGACCCCACGGCCGGCTCCACGGACGGACCCACGACCGGTCCGGCCGCGTGGTGGCGCGCCTTCCGGCGGATGCCCGACTCGGTGCGGGTCTCGACCTACGTCGTGGCGGGCCTGGTGCTCTCGCTGGTGGTGGCCGGGCTGTTCGCGCTCGCGCTGGCCCGGCGGCCGCTGCCGCAGACCGGCGGCGAGCTCGAGGTGCCGGGCCTGGCCGGGACGGTGACGGTGCTGCGCGACGGTGCCGGTGTCCCCCAGGTCTACGCCGACAGCGTCACCGACCTCGCGATCGCCCAGGGCTACGTCACCGCCCAGGAGCGGTTCTTCCAGATGGACGTGCGCCGCCGCAGCGCGTCGGGCACGCTCGCCGAGCTCGTGGGTGCCGGCGCGCTGCCCGGGGACCGGGTCGCGCGCACGCTCGGCTTCCGGGGCGTCGCCCAGCAGGAGGTGGCGCTGCTCAGCCCCGACACCCGTGCGTTCCTGGAGGCCTACGCCGACGGGGTCAACGCCTACCTCGCCGAGCAGGAGCCCTCCGAGCTGGCCGTGGAGTACACCCTGCTCGACCTCGACGGTGCCGACTCGGCCCCGGAGGACTGGACGGCCGTGGACTCGCTGACCTGGCTGAAGGCCTACGGCTGGGACCTCGGCGGTGGCCCGGCCGACGAGGTCGAGCGCGTGCTGGTCGCCGACGCCGTGGGCTCCCAGCGGGCCGAGCAGCTGTGGCCGGCGTACTCCCACCAGACGGTGACGCCGGTCGTCACCGGCGGCGCGGTCGTCGACGGACGGTTCGAGCCCGGCGCCACCGAGGGCGGCACCCGCAACCCTCAGCGGGTGAGCTTCGGCCCGCGCCGGGTGCGTGCGGTCGAGGCGGCCGGGCGGGCGCTCGACGCGCTGCCGGAGGGCGTCGGCCGCGGCCCCGGGGTCGGGAGCAACGCGGTGGTCGTGGGTGCCGAGGCGTCCGCGACGGGCGCGCCGCTGCTGGCCGTCGACCCACACCTCGCCGCCCAGGTGCCGGGACCGTTCATGCAGGTGGGCCTGCACTGCCGCGACGTCGGGCCGGAGTGCCCCTGGGACGTCGCCGGCTTCTCGCTGCCCGGGGTGCCGGGCGTCGTGCAGGGGCACAACGCCGAGGTGGCCTGGGGCATGGCCGCCGCCGGCCTCGACACGACCGACCTGGTCGTCGAGCGCATCCGCGACGGCCGGGTGCTGACCGACCGGCGCACCCGTCCGGTGCGCACCCGCACCGAGACCATCGACGTGGCCGGCGCCGGGTCCGAGCTGCTCACCGTCCGGACCACCCGGCACGGACCGATCCTCTCCGACATCGACCCCGCCGCCCGCGAGGCCGGCGAGGCGGCGCCGGCGGCACGGGGCGCGGACCTCGACGAGGAGCTGGCGATCGCGGTGCAGTGGGCCGGGTCGACGCCTGCGCCGACCCTCGACGCGCTCGTCGACCTCGCGCTCGCCGAGGACGTCTCGTCCGCGCGGCAAGCGCTCTCGTCGTGGGCGGTCCCGGCCGTCGACGTCGTCCTCGCCGACCGCGAGGGGACCGTCGGCGTCCAGGTCGCCGGCGCCGTCCCGGTGCGCAAGTCCGGCCGCGACACCACCGAGCCGACGGCCGGCTGGCGCGCGGAGAACGAGTGGACCGGACGGACGCTGGCGTACGGCGCGCTGCCGTTCACGACCCAGCCCGCCGACGGGGTCGCCGTGGCGGCCAACCAGGCCCCGGTCGGCACCGACTACCCCTTCCACCTCGGCACCACGTGGGACCCCGGCTCGCGCGCCTCGCGGCTGCGCGACCTCGTGGTCAGCGAGCCGCAGGACGTCGGGACGCTGCAGGAGGCCCAGCGCGACAGCCTCTCCCCGCTGGCCCCGGTGCTGGTGCCGGCGCTGCTGGCGGTCGGGCTGGACGACGGGTACGCCGACGACGGCCAGCGGCAGCTGGAGGACTGGGACCTGACCCAGCCGGCCGCGGGCTCGGGCGCGGCTGCCGCGGCGTACCTCAACGCGACGTGGCGCGAGCTGCTCGCCCTCACCTTCCACGACGAGCTGCCGGCCCAGGTGTGGCCCGACGGCGGGCCGCGGTGGGTCGAGGTCGTGGCCGGTCTCCTGGACTCCCCTCAGGACCCGTGGTGGGACGACGTGACGACCGACCGGGTCGAGGACCGCGACGACGTGCTGCGGCGGGCGATGCTGGAGGCCCGCGACGAGCTGACCCGCCGCCAGGCCCGCGAGGCCGAGCAGTGGACCTGGGGCCACGTGCACCGGCTGTTCCTGACCTCGCCCGGGCTGGTCGGCGACGGGGTCGCGCTCGACCTCGCCCGCCGCGTCGTCGAGCCCGACGCGTGGGAGGTGGGTGGTGGTCCGGGGGCGGTCGACGCGACCGGCTGGGACGCCTCGCGCGGCTTCGAGGTCACCACCACCCCCGCGATGCGGATGGTGATCTCGCTGGAGGACTGGGACGACTCCCGCTGGGTGAGCCTCACCGGCGTCTCCGGCCACCCGACCTCGTCGCACTACACCGACCAGACCGACGTGCTGGTGGCCGGCGGGACGCTGCCGTTCCTGTTCTCGCCCGAGGCCGTCGCCGACGCAGCCGACTCCGAGCTCACCCTGCGCCCGGCCCCCTAGCTGCCGAGAGGTCGCTGGCGCACGGCCGAGAGGTCGCTGGCGCACGGCCGAGAGGTCGCTGGCGCACGGCCGAGAGGTCTGCGGGGTCAGAGGAATGTCGCAACACCCCCTGCCCCGAGGGGGATGTTGTGCCGACTCCACCGATGCCTGCTGACCAGCT
>LUPK01000055.1 GCA_001627335.1 Nocardioides sp. REDSEA-S33_B3
GTGTGGCTGGTCGTGCCGGGGGAGACGAGCGTGGAGCCGCCGCCGACGAGGCTGACGCGGTAGCCGGTGACGCTCGACCCGCCGTCGTCGGCGGGCGCGGACCAGGTCGCGGTCGCGGTGGTCGGGGCCGACGAGCTCGCGGACAGGCCGCTCACCTGGCCGGGCACGTCGGCCGTGGTGCCGCCCGAGCAGGTGACGTCGAGGGTGTAGCGGCCGAGCGAGGCGTAGTCGTCGTACCCGGTGTCGACGCTGCCGGTGCCGACGCCGTCGACCCGGGCGAAGAGCGCGCGGCCGGCGCCCTCGTCGATCGAGACCGCGGCGCCCATGCCGCCGGCGGTGCTGCCGTCGCCGAAGTCGGAGGCGGGGTCGTCGGTGTCGAGGACGGTGCCGGCGGAGTCCAGCAGGTCCAGGCGGATGTCGAGGTTGGGGCTGACGGGTGCTGCCGAGGCGGTCACCGCGACCGGGCCCGTGCAGGTGCCCAGGGCGAAGACGTCCTTGTCGGTGCGGGAGGTGATCAGCGCCCCGGCGCTCGGCACGCTCGTGGCGGCCGTCGCCACGGTGCTGCCTGCCTCGTCGGCGACCAGCGTGAGCCCGCCCTCGAAGGTGTTGGGGTTGGTGTCGGTGATCATCGCCAGGTCGTCCTGGCCGCCGTTGGTGGCACCGGAGTAGGAGCCGTTGCTCCACTGGATGACCGGCTTGAGACCCGAGCCCATGATGGGCGCCCAGTTGGCGTGGCCGGCGTAGTAGTCGTCGCTGCCCCTGCCGTGGTGGTCGAGGCCGAGGTTGTGGCCCACCTCGTGGCTGACGGTCTCGGCGATGGAGGCGGCGTCGTCGAAGTACGCCGTGAAGGCCCAGGCGGGCTGCAGGGCGGCGTGCTCCTGGGGCTCGTCGAAGACGCCGATGTAGGCGATGCCGGTGCAGAACTGGCTGCCGCACAGGTCGGCATGCGCCTGCACGTCACCGGTGATCTGAGCGCGGGCTCCGTAGACCTGGTCGCTGGTCCCGCTCCGGGTGATGGCGGCCTGTCCCGGGTCCTCGGTGGTGACGTCGACGTCGAAGGGGGCGTAGTCCTCCGACACCCGCTGCCACACCTCCTGGATGATCGCGTGCTCGGCGGCGTTGAAGCCGGGGTCGTCGTCGAGGGAGAAGCCGTCGACGGTGCCCGTGCTGGTGCTCCAGTAGGAGCCGAACGAGGCGGCGCCGTCGAAGTCGAGGAAGATCGTGCGCTGGCTCCCCGGGCGGCTGTGGAGCGAGAAGGTCTGGGACTCCGGGAAGGTGGCCCGGGCCGGGTTGCTGCTGGGGTCCGAGCGGTCGGCCAGCACGTCGCGGTAGGCGAGGCGTCCGGCCGGTGTGAGGACCAGGCTCGGCTCCTCGAGCAGCATCGAGCGCAGCTCGGCGGGGGAGCGTCCGTTGAGTTCGGCCACGGCGGCGAGGTCGTCACCCACGACCCGCAGCGCCTCACGGCCGGCGACGGTGCGCGGCAGCAGGTCCGGCGCCGCCGTACCGGGCCCGTCGGAGGCCGGGCCACCCGGCGCGGGCGCCGAGATCGAGGGTGCGCTGCTGACACCGAGCGCCAGGGCGGTGGTGAGCAGGACGGTGGACAGGGCGCTCCGGGCGACCCTCGAGCCTGACGGCGACATCGGTGTTCCCTTCGAGCAGCCTGCGCGCCCGAGGGAGCAGGGGCGCGCGGTCCTCAGGGTATCGACGGAGCCGGCGCACCGGGTCCGCTTCACGAGGTCTTCAGCTGGGGAACGGACCGCGGCCCCGGCGCCCGGGTGCCCGTCCCGCGACGTGATCGACCCGACGCGGCCGGGGAGCGGGGTCCGGCTGGGGTCAGCCCGTAGTCTCGCTCGGGTGATTCGCTTCGAGAAGGTCACCAAGACCTATCCCGGCGCCGGGGCCCCGGCGCTGGACCAGGTGTCGGTCGACGTCGAGAAGGGCGAGTTCGTCTTCCTCGTCGGCGCCTCCGGCTCCGGCAAGTCCACGGCGCTGCGCCTGGTGCTGCGCGAGTACCGCGCCACCTCCGGCCGCGTCTACGTCGCCGGCAAGGAGATCAACCGCCTGGCCGGCTGGAAGGTCCCGCGGCTGCGTCGCCAGATCGGCACCGTCTTCCAGGACTTCCGCCTGCTGCAGTCCAAGACCGTCGCCGAGAACGTCGCCTTCGCCCTCCAGGTCACCGGCAAGTCCCCGCGCGAGGTCAAGCGCCTGGTGCCCGAGACCCTCGAGCTCGTGGGGCTGCAGGAGCGCGCCGACCGGCTGCCCGACGAGCTGTCCGGTGGCGAGCAGCAGCGCGTCGCGATCGCCCGCGCGTACGTCGGACGGCCGATGATCCTCATCGCCGACGAGCCCACGGGCAACCTCGACCCCGCCACCTCGGTCGGGATCATGAAGCTGCTCGACCGCATCAACAAGACCGGCACGACCGTCCTGATGGCCACCCACGACCACGGCATCGTCGACCAGATGCGCAAGCGCGTCATCGAGCTCGACCACGGCCGCGTGGTGCGTGACGAGGCCCGCGGCGTCTACGGCTTCTCCCACTGATCCGCTCGCCGAGCCGACACCCGCACCGGAACCACCCGCCCAGACCCAGGAGCTCCCGCCCTCCATGCGCTACGTCCTCTCCAACCTCGGCCAGGGGCTGCGTCGCAACACCTCGATGCACCTCGCGGTGGTGCTGACGCTGTTCGTGTCGCTGAGCCTCGTCGGCTTCGGTGCGCTGCTGAACAGGCAGACCGACCACATCAACGACCAGCTCGGCAGCGAGCTCGAGATCACGGCGTACCTGTGCCGCAAGAACGACAACAACCCCGACTGCCTGGGGGAGGTCACCGAGGCGCAGAAGAAGGCGATCGTGAAGGTCGTCGAGGACAGCCCGGAGGTCGCGGGCTACCGCTTCGAGTCCCAGGAGACGGCGTTCGAGAAGACCAAGGAGCTCTACGGCCCCGAGGAGGCCGACCGCTTCGAGGGGCCCAACGCGATCCTGCGCCCCGAGGACCTGCCGGAGTCGATCTGGATCACGCTGAAGGACCCCCGCGAGTTCGAGGGCATCACCAGTGCGGTCGTCGGCCTGGACGGTGTCGCGCGCCTGGTCGACCAGCGCGAGACCGTCGGGCAGATCACCGGCATCGTCGACTGGCTGCAGCGGGCGGCGCTCATCGTCGCCGGCGTGCTCGGGCTCGCGGCGCTGCTGCTGGTCGCCAACACGATCCGGCTGGCCGCCTTCGCACGCCGCAAGGAGATCGCGATCATGCGCCTGGTGGGCGCCTCGACGCTCTACATCGCGCTGCCGTTCCTCCTCGAGGCGCTGGTCACCGCGGTGGTCGGCGTGGCGCTGGCCGCCGGTGCGCTGGTGGCGTTCGAGCAGTTCGTCGTCATCGAGCGCTACTCCGGGTTCACCGTCTTCCCTCTGGTCGACTGGGCAGACCTGGCGTACGCCGTGGGCGTGGTCGGCATCGCCGGACCGGTCATCACGCTGGTGCCGACACTCCTGCTGACCCGCAAATACGTCAAAGTCTGACCCGAGCGCCGTAACGTCGAGGCGCATTCCCACCTCTTCCCCGAAGCTCGAAGGCAGACCACGGTGCGCTTCTTCCCCAGCGCCTCCCGTCAGCGCCTGGCAGCGGCCGCAGCGGCCGGTGCCCTGGCGCTGGGCGCCATGTCCGTTCCCTCCGCCCAGTTCAGCCTGGCCGCTGACGACCTGAAGGACCAGCAGAAGAAGGTCCAGAAGAAGCTCGACGGTGCCGCCGCCGACCTGGAGCACTCCAGCGAGGCCGCCCGCAAGGCGCTGGCGAAGGCCGAGTCGGCGCGTGCCGACCTCGACCGCGCGAAGGGCCGGTTGAGCCGGGTCCGGGTGCGGCTCGACCACGCGCGCACCCGCGACGCTCGGATGGCCGAGAAGCTGGCGAAGGCCGAGGACCGGCTCGAGCAGGCGCGCGTCGATCTCGCCGAGGGTCAGGCCGCGCTCGCCGCGCAGCACCAGGTCGTGCGCGACCGGGTCGCCGACTCCTACATGCAGGGCAGCCCCGAGCTCGCCACCATCACCAGCTTCCTCAACAGCCGCTCCACAGAGGACCTCACCCGCCAGCAGGCGGCCACCGGCGCGATCATGAGCCGCGAGACCGGGATGTACGACGACCTCGAGGCCGCCGAGCTGCTGCTGCAGACCCGGGAGACCGAGGTGCAGACGGCCAAGCAGGAGGTCGCGTCCGACCGCCGCAAGGCCGCCCAGCACCTGGAGAAGATCCGCCGGCTGACCGCCCAGGCCGTCGCCGTACGTGACGAGGTGCGCGAGCTGGCCACCACGCGCGCCGAGGTCCGGCGCAAGGCGTTCGCGGTGAAGATGAAGGACCAGAAGGCCCTCAACCGCCTCAAGCGGCAGGAGGCGCGGATCAAGCAGCGCATCCTCGCCGCCGCTCGGGCCTCCCGCGGCAGCTCGGTCAGCGCCCAGCCCTCGGGCTTCCTCCAGCGCCCCGTCGCGGGGCCGGTGACCTCGTCCTTCGGCTACCGCACGCACCCGATCTACAAGTACTGGGGCATGCACGACGGCACCGACTTCGGCGTCGCCTGCCGCGAGCCGCTCAGGGCGTCGGGCACCGGCACCGTGATCGCGAAGTACTACTCCGAGGTCTACGGCAACCGCCTCTACCTCTCCCTGGGCCGGGTCAACGGCAAGTCGCTGACGGTGGTCTACAACCACGCCTACGGCTACCGGTACGACGTCGGCGACCGGGTCGCGCGCGGCGCGGTCGTCGGCACGGTCGGCTCGACCGGCTGGTCCACGGGCTGCCACCTGCACTTCACGGTCCTGGTCGCCGGCAAGGCCGTCGACCCGATGAACTGGCTCTGACCCGCTCACGGGGGGTCTCGCGGCTCGTCGCTGGCGCTCCTCGCACCTCGACCAGCGGGATGTGCTGGTCGAGGTGCGAGGGCGGCCACGCCCGAGCCTCGAGACCCCGCCCTCACCAACTCGGTTGAGCCTCCCTGCGAGAATGGCGGGATGGCCAGGGAGCAGGGGCAGAAGATGATCGCGCAGAACAAGAAGGCGCGACACGACTACGCCATCGAGGACACCTACGAGGCCGGCCTGGTCCTGCAGGGCACCGAGGTGAAGTCGCTGCGGATGGGCCGCGCCAGCCTCGTCGACGGCTTCGTCGACCTCGACCGCGGTGAGGCGTGGCTGCACGGCGTGCACATCCCGGAGTACTCCCAGGGCACCTGGACCAACCACTCCGCGCGCCGCAAGCGCAAGCTGCTGCTGCACCGCGAGGAGATCGACAAGATCGAGCGCCGGGTCAACGAGAAGGGCCTGACGGTCGTCCCGCTCGCGCTCTACTTCAAGGACGGGCGCGCCAAGGTCGAGATCGCGCTGGCCCGGGGCAAGAAGTCGTGGGACAAGCGGCAGTCGATCGCCGAGCGCACCGCCAAGCGCGAGGTGGAGGTCGAGGTCGGGCGCCGGCTCAAGGGCATGCGTGACTGACACCGACCTCGGCCAGGAGCTCACCTGGGAGCAGGAGGTCGAGCGCACCACCGCCTTCTGGCAGCGGCTGGGCCTGCCCGGGCTGCTCGACGTGCACACCCATTTCCTGCCGCCGCCGGTGCAGGCGAAGGTCTGGGAGCAGTTCGACAACGCCGGCCCGAAGCTCGGGCGCGAGTGGCCGATCCGCTACCGCGGTAGCGTCGAGGAGCGGGTGGCCCAGCTGCGCGCGCTCGGGGTACGCCGGTTCTCGACCCTGCCCTACGCCCACCGGCCGGGCATCGCGCGCTACCTCAACGAGTGGGCGGCGGGCTTCAAGCGTGACGTCCCCGAGTCGCTGTGGTCGGCGACGCTCTACCCGGAGGACGACGTGGCGGCGTACGTCGCCGAGGGGATCGCCGCCGGGGTGGAGATCTGGAAGGTGCACGTGCAGGTGGGGGAGTTCCACCTCGACGACCCGGCGCTGGACCCGGCGTGGGCGCTGCTCGCCGAGGCCGGCACGCCCGTGGTCGTGCACGCGGGGCACGCGCCGGTCGGCAACGACTACACCGGCCACTCGTCCTCGGCGCGGGTGCTCGAGCGGCACCCGGGGCTGGCGATGGTGGTGGCGCACATGGGCGCGCCGGACTTCACCGAGTTCCTCGACCTGGCCGACCGCTTCGAGCGCGTGCGGCTGGACACCACGATGGTGTTCACCGACTTCGAGCTCGGCGACGCGCACGGCGGCCCACCGACGTACGCCGACGGCTTGCTCGACCGGCTGGATCGGCAGCGCGACCGGCTGCTGCTGGGCACCGACTTCCCGACCATCCCGTACCCCTACGTGCACCAGCTGGAGTCGCTGGAGCGGCTCGGGCTGGGCGACGACTGGCTGCGGACGGTGTGCTGGCACAACGCGGCCGCGCTGGTGGGGGCCGGGCCGGAATACCCGCTGGACCCGGGCCGTTAGGATGGGTGCACAACTCAAGAGGGGCTGATCGGTTTCGACTTGGGACGTTAGTCCGAAGAGAAGCGGGTCGAGGAGCCAGCGTCATCTCGTAAACGATCGCTGGAAACCAATAACTGCCAACGCTAAGCGCAGTTCCTTCGCTCTCGCCGCCTGAGCGGTGATCGAAGCGTCTCCCCGGGTATCCGTCTCCGGCCCGGTGCGAGGCGTCGACTAGGAGACTTGCTTGTCAGCTGCTGTCAGGGTGGCTGACCGGGACTCAAACCTGACTGAGCCCGTCGGGGAGGTGTTCGTGCCAGCCCCGGGGCCGAGAAAAGCGACATCACGAACTGCACCCGGAGAAGACTTCGTTCGACGCTCGAGGACCGGGGTTCGATTCCCCGCAGCTCCACCACGGTAAACTGGCCCTGACCTGCACAAACAGTGCGAGTCGGGGCCAGTTTCGTTTTCGCGTCAAACTCTCGTCAATGGTCGTGGGACGCTTCCGGTCGTTTCCAATCGTCCGAGAGGGGCCGAATCCGGCTGTCAGGAGTGATCATGGCGAGCATCCGAGAGCGGTCAGGTCCGCGTGGGACCACCTACGCCGTGCTGTTCCAGCGGGGCGACCGACAGACCTCGAAGACGTTCGCCGACCGCAAGGCAGCCGAGCGGTTCCGCAAGCTCGTGGAGGCCGTCGGAGGGGATGGCGCGCTCGAGCTGACCCGCGCCGAGAAGACAGCGGCCCGCACGGTAGACGACCTGGCGCGCGAGTGGCTGGAGTGGAAGCGCCGGGACATGACGGTCGAGGCCCACCGCGACTACGTCCGGCAGTACGAGAAGTGGATCGAGCCGACGTTCGGGCAGCGGGTCGCGGAGAACGTGACCGAGCGGGACGTGCAGCACTGGGTCGACAAGGTGCTCGCGCCGAAGTTGGGGGCCAAGACGGTCGGCGGCCGGCACGCGCTCCTACACGGGCTGTACCGATGGGCGTCAGCCAAGTCGCGCGGCTACGTCACGCACAACCCATGCAAGGAGACGGAGCTGCCGAAGAAGAAGAAGGCGGCGCTGCGTGGGCTGAGTGTCCCCGAGCTGCACGCCCTCCTGCGAGCCGCCGAAGCCACGGACAACCGCGACGCCGGAGATGTGGTGGCGCTGATGGCAGGAACCGGGTGGCGACTCGGGGAGGTGCTGGCACCACAGGTCGGCGACGTCGAGGTGACGCAGGCGGGGACGTTCCTGACCATGCGCCGGGTCTTCCGTCGCAGCGAGGGCGTGGTCGAGGGCGGCAAGACGGAGGCGGCGGCGCGGCGCATCCGGGTCCTCGAGCCAGCGGCGTCGAAGTTGGCGCAGCGCGTCATCGGCAAGGCGCCCACGGACCTGCTGTTCCCGAACCCGCACACCAGCAAGGCGTGGAACCCGACCGCGTTCCGGCGCAACGCCTGGGAGCCGATCGTGAAGGCTGCGGGCCTGGCGGACCGCAAGCCGACGCCGTACTGGCTGCGGCACACGCACGTCGCCCTCTGTCACGCCGCGGGATTCGACCTCGTGGAGATCCAGCGGCGCATCGGACACGAGGACATCAGGACGACGATCAACGTCTACGGACGCATGATCGATGGCATGAGCGACGAGTCCGCGCGGAACCTCGAGGCGTTGCTGAACCCGTCGGCGTCACTGGACGTGGTGCAGGGCGAGGTCGTCACCCCACCCGCCGCCGCGCCGCTGCCCGCGCCTCCCGCAACCTCCTGAGCCGCCCCACGATCTGCGGGTAGAAGGCCACCGCTTCGGGGTCGTCGAGGAGCCTGTCGACGCGCAGCCAGAACGTCGTGGCGTTCTCGCCGAGCTGCTCGAGTGCGTCGGTCTCGCGCTGGGCCGGGTAGCGGTAGGGCGTGCCGGCGAGGCGGAGGCGCATGTGGTCCTTGACGAGCATGGGTCGAGCCAAGCAGGGAGCGCCGACATTGTGACCGCCCACTGTCGGTGGACAGGAGTACCCTCAACACATAGAGCCCCCCGCCACCGGCCAGGGTGACGAGGGGCGACGGCGGCTGAAAGGAGCCACCATGAGCAAGACTACGACTGTGACCATCGCCTTCCTCCTGGCAAGGCTCGCGGAGGACGAGGCGGCAGCGCGTGAGGCGGGTGCCGACGCCATGACGGGCCACCGCTGGAAGCACGCGCCCGAGGACGTCTACGGAGAGTTGCAGCGGACGGTCCTCGCAAGTTCCGCCCGCATCCTCCGCGAGGTCGAGGCCAAGCGCCGGGTGGTGGAGGAGCACGCGCTCCACGTCGGGTATCAGTGGCCGGACAAGAATGCGGACTACTGCGCGGCCTGCGGAGTGCCTGACGAGTACCCCACGATCTGGCCCTGCCCAACCCTCCGAGCCCTCGCATCGGTGTACGCCGACCACGAGGACTTCGACGCGGGGTGGGCGCTGTGAGCGAGTCGACCGAGAAAGACCGGAAGTGGGAGGACCGTCCGACGTTCGCTCTGGACGCCGACGTAACCGTCTACTGGCCCGACGTGCGGCCCTGCTGGGAGGACAAGTGACGACCGAGAAAGAAGCGCACCGCCGAGTGAGTAACGGCCCCGACTCGCTGGATACATGCACCGGGTGCGGCTGGGAATCGTGGGACACCCTGCCCACCTTCGAGGAGCACTTGGTCCGCGTCATTCCGCCCGACCAGCCCTGACAACACAGAACGCCCCCGCCCTGCCGTAGCAGAGCGGGGGCGTAAGCCTGTGGCCTGATGTGGGCCGGTCATAAGCCTCAGAGCACGACGGTCACCAGCAGCGCGCAGTGGTCGGAGCCACCTTCGCCGAGCTCGATCACGTTGATGCGGCGCCGCTGGTTGAGGATGCACCAGTCGGGACGCTCGCCCTTGACCCTGCCGCCCACCTCGTCAGCGAGGCGTGCGGCAGCGTGGTAGTCGGCGTTGAGGTCGCCGTCGACGAGCGCGAGGCCGGGGCGTCGCAGGAACTTGAGCGCGGAGTCGTAGGACTCGGCCCAGGCGGCGGCGTTGGGGCGTGTGCGGGTGGGCCAGTGTTCGGCGCTGGTGCGGACTCGCTTGCCGGCGACGTCGAGCACGAGGCGGCGGTGTCGTCGCGGCCGGTGCCAGACGTTGTGCGAGACGACGACCCACGCGCGGTCCATGACGGCGGTCCACTGGCGCTTGACCTTGATCGCGCCCTTGCCGCGCCGTCGGATCAGCACGGCGGTGTCTCCGCGCTCGTCGGCGCGCAGTCGGCTGCCGCGCTCTTGGTAGAGCCGGAAGCCGTTGGTGCGCGCCCACTCACGCAGAGCCGGACGCGCGCCCTTGGCCTCGAGCAGCACGATCCGCTGAACATCGTTGTCGGACACCCAGCGGTCGACCCACTGCACGACGCGGCGCTGCTGGGTGGCGCTGTTGGCGTGCGCGTTCCACAGCAGCGTGGTCAGGGTGGGCATGGTCAGCCCAGGTGCTCGCTGTTGGTCAGCGACGGGCCGTCCTTGCTGCTGATGGCATCGGAGCCGACGCTGGTGAGGACCGACAGCACGAACCCGCCGAGCGCGAACCCGCCGACCTCGGGCCACGACACGGCCAGGGCGTCGAACTGGTCGGCACCGATGACGAGCACGGCGGACTGGGCGGCGGTCTTGATGGCCCGCTCGAGGGCGGCGGACCAGAAGGCGCGAGTGAACATCAGGACTCCTCGGTGTCGTTGTCGATGGCGGCCAGCAGTTCGGCGAGGTCGGCGCGGGTGGCGGACCCCTTCTGCACGAGCTTGGTGACCTTGCCGCGGATGGCGGCGTTCTGACGGCGGGCCTTGTCCTGGCCCTTGAGCAGCGCGTCGAGCTTCTTGTCGATGCCGTCGAGTTGGTCGGCGTACTGGGTCATGTCGTCCTCCTGGCGTTGCTTGGCCCACTCGATGCCCTGCCGCCAGGTGCGGCCGGAGAGTGGGCGGGGTCCGTCGTCGACGCCGCCAAGGCCACCGGAGCCGAGGCCGTTGCCGCCAGAGCGCACGGCGTCGATCTGGTAGCGGGCGGGGGCGTTGTGTGGGCAGCCGGTGAGGACGCCGTGCAGGTGGGGCGTGAAGCCCTGCGCGGCGGTGCGTGCCCAGGTGGCGTCGGCGCCCATCTGTCGGGCGATCCAGACGTCGAGGTCGCCGACGAGGTCGGAGATGTCGAACGCCCCGCCGTTGGAATGCGTCCCGGCCGACGCGCTGGCACCGCCGATGAGCTGGTAGATCCGCAGCGACCCGCTCAGCACGCCGAGGCGTTGCAGTTCGGCCTCGTAGACCGGCAGCCACTCAGCGAGGCAGGGGCAGGCCGGGTAGCCGCGGAACCACACGGTGTAGGTGGGCAGCGTCATGGTGCCTCCTGCAATCAGCCGCGCGAGGCGGCGTCGGATGGTCAGGGGCCGGGGGGAGCGGGCGGCCAAGCGGGGAACGCGGGGTCGTGCTGGCGGGCGGCGTCGAGTGCCTGCTCGTCCCATTCGCCGTGCTCGCCGCGGTCGGAGAGGAAGTGCAGGACGTCGCCGAGCTGGCGACGCAGGCCGTCCACGTCGGTCTTGAGCCCGACGATCTCCTTCTGCGCCTCCGACAGGTCGATGCGCAGGGCGGTGTTCTCCTTGGCGCGGTCCTCGGCGAGTTGCCGCACCGATGACAGGGTGTTGGTGAACGCCTCGGCGATGACCTCGGTGGCCTGGGCTTCCTTGAGCTTGGCCGAGGCGATGGTGTCGACGATCCCGGCGTCGGCGACGTGGGCCTCGGAGCGGAAGAACTTCACCCACGCCAGGACGCCGCCGGCACCGAGCAGGATGCTCAGGAGGCTGGTCAGGGTCAGCCACAGGGGACTCATGCGGCGCCCCTTCGTGTCGTGCGGCCGAGCTTGAACAGGCCGCGCAGGGTCCATGCGTGGACGCCGAGCAGGACGAACAGCACGCCGTAGACAGCCACCGGGTAGG
This sequence comes from Nocardioides sp. REDSEA-S33_B3, assembly GCA_001627335.1. Taxonomy (GTDB): domain Bacteria; phylum Actinomycetota; class Actinomycetes; order Propionibacteriales; family Nocardioidaceae; genus Nocardioides. Next base: position 11,346 of record LUPK01000055.1, read on the forward strand.
GGCGCGCGGACTCCTGGGGGATGTGCTGCCAGGGCCACGCGAACGCCGGCGGATTGTCGGCGAGCACGAAGACGAAGGAGACCGCGATGGCGAGGTCCCACAGCATGAGCACGATGAGCCCGGCAGCCTCGGCGGGGATGGAGCGCGGGCGGCGGGTGAGGCCGCAGATCAGGAGTGCGCCGCCGATCAACCCACTCGCAGCGAACGCGGTGCGGGTCCAGAGTCCGAGGGTGGCCTCGACGTTGTAGGCGGCTCCGGTGAACAGCATCAGCAGTCCGACCGCGACGGCTCCGACGCCGTGGGTCCACAGCAGCCCGAGGCGGTTCTGCTGCGCCCACACGAACAGGCTGCCGGCCTCACGGTTCTCCTGCACGAGTTGGTCGGCTTGGATCTCGAGGTCGACGAGCGCCTTGACTAGTTCGTCGCGTGAGTCGGACATGGGGGCTCCTTGCGGGAGTCGTGGGGGATGCCACCTGCCGCGCCCCGACCGGGAGTAGAGAGGGCGCGGCAGGCAGCGTTTCGACGCCCCGCTGTGTGACCCGCAGCGGTGGGTCGGGGCGTCAGATCGTGGGGATGAGGCTCAACCCATTCCCGTCCACACAGGTAAATGGCGGGCTGCCAGGGCTCGCGGCCAGGCGTTCAGACCCTGGCGTACAGGTCAGGCGTGGATCGCCTGTTTCCGCAGGTCAGGCCCGGCGTACAGGTACTCCCGGATGGACTCGAACCATCAACTACCGGGGCTTGAGCCCGGCGCCTCTACCAGATTGGGCTACGAGAGCTTGAGCGTCGGGCCGGGGGAGTGAAGCTGCCACGCTGTCACCTGACCACGACCGGAGTCTGCTGAAGGAACACCAACCTGACCTGACCACCGGGCCCGACGCCCTCCGAGACTACGCGATGCGTGGCGGCTGTCGCTACGGCTCGCGCCGTGGCTTCACGTCCAGCCCCTGCTCCGAGAGCAGACGGACGGCCTCGGTGAGCCCGAGCTTCTCGTACAGCTCCTCGCGCTCACGCCGCGGCCGGTCCCACTCCTCGCGCTGCGCCTTGGTCGGCCACCCGCGCTCCCGACCCCACCGCTGCACGGTGTTGGTCGACAGGCCGGCGGCCTTCGCAGTCTCCGCGATCGAGCCCCCGCGCTTGAGCGCCTCGGCCACGGCCGTCTTGAGCTCCTCCTCGGCGGCCCGCAGCGCCTCCTGGGCGGCGTGGATGCGCTCCACGTCCTCCGGCCTGGGTGGGTGCTTGGTCTGCGGCACCCGTGCACCGTAGACCCGATCGGACGGTCGCGGGTATGTCCCTAGCGGCCGTCGCCAGGGCTACGAGGCGCGGCGATGATCGCCACGCTTTCCCGTCCACACAGGTTCAGGACGGGTGCCGTCGGTAGATGCCGACGGGTGGATCAGTCGGCTTCGCGCCGCTCCCGCAGGGCCTCGAAGGCGTCGCGGAGTCCGGGGTAGGCGGCGTACAGCCGCTCACGTGCTTCACGGGCGGGTGCGACGATCAGGTCGTCGTGGGTGGGGAGTCCCTGGCCCTTGCGCCACCGGAGGATGGTGGAGTCGCTGATCCCAGTCTCGCGGGAGATCTCGCGGATGGAGCCGCCGTGACGCATGGCCTCGATGACGGCCTGGGTGAGCTCCCACTCGGCGAGCTTCTTCATCTCCAGGGCGTGGCGGATGCGCTCGACGTCCTGGGGTCTGGGGATGCCTCGCTTCTGTGGCACCCGGGCACGGTATCCCGACGTTCGGGAAAAGGTGCCGTCAGCTTGACGGCGTTGCGGGCGTATAGCCGCGTCCGTCCGGGGCTGGCGTAGACCATCCGGGGCACGCGGGGAAGCACGCCACGCCCGCCGCGTGGTGGTGCGGCGCTGCGGGCGGAAGGACCGGATCGTCAGCGTCGACCTCGGCGTCCCCGATGTTGTCGAGGACGGCGACAGTCCATCCCGCTCGGGTGTGTCGGCCACCCTGCGGGAGATTGGTCATCCGGTCGGAGATGCAAGCCGATGCAGCGTGAACCGCCGCCCGCGCGAGACTCCGGTAGCGCGGCGCCGTGTACTCGTTGAAGTCCTCACCGTCCGCGCTGGCGACCGCCTCAGCGATGCGATCCAGTTCGCGCACATCCAAGGGGCTCCACCCATCCTCGGTCTCTTGCTGCTGGCTCATCGCTTGCCGTCCCTCATCTGGTAGACCCGCGCCCGGGAGACCCCGAGCGCCCCAGACACGTCCGCCGCCGAGAGGCCGCCGGTCAGGGACTCGCGCACCAGCCGTTGGAGGTCGTGCTTCGCCTGCCGCAGGTAGTCACTGTGGGCCTGCACGTTCTCGTGTGCGGCGACCAGCTCGTCCAAGAGGTCGGTCTGGATGGACCCCACTGCGTCGGACAGGACGACGACCGGGAAGCGCCCGTCTTCGTCGGGCTGCTCGTCGCTCTCGGCCAGGAAGTCCGCGAGGACTTGCTCAGGGAAGTCGAGAGCGGCGGCGAACTCGGCCACCGTGGCTCGCTGTGCGAGCAGTTCGTCTACGTTCACAGGACCATGAAAGCACCGCTTGACGATCCTGTAAAGGTGCCTTCACGATGACAGTCTTTCCCGTCCGTAGGGGTGTCCTACGACGTGGCGTTGCTGTGCGACCAGTCGTCCCACGCCTGCGCGTGGACGGCGCTGATGTTGAACACGCCGCTGTAGGTGCCCGAGTAGGCCGAGTCGGTGGCGGTGAGGATCTGGGTGCCGTTGCGCTTGACGGCGAGCGAGGAACCGTTCTTCACGATGGCGATGGCGTCGCCAGCCTGCGCTACACCCGTCGCGCTCTGAGCGAGAGTGGTGTAGGCCCCGGAGGCGGTCTGCTTGACGAGGGTCACTCGCCCCGAGGAGTCGGAGTAGACGAGGTATCCCTGGGTGCCCGCGCTGTTGAAGGCGATACAGACGCCGGTGTTCTGGAAGACGCTCATCGTCGCCTGCACGGTGCCGTCGGTCTGGCCGGTGTTGACGAGGAGCACCTGCTGGGAGCCGGAGACCGTGGTCATAGACAACTTGTTGCTGGCGATGGCCCAGGAGCCGCCCTGCGCGGCCCAGGCCAGTGAGCCGACGCTGGTTGAGCCGACCGGGCCGTCGCTGCGGTTGAAGTCGTCTGCCGCATGGACGGTCGGAGGGGCAGCGACGACGGCAGATGCGGTCGAGGAATAGGTGCCGGTCCCGACGGGGTTCTTGGCGGCCACTCGGAACTCGTAGGTGTTGGCGCTCAGGCCGGTAATGGTGGCTCCAGTGGCGCTCGCGGCAGCGTCGGGGGCGTCGAGCCAGGTGCCGGAACCGCTGACGCGGTACTGCACGGAGTAGCCGGTCAGGGTGGCCCCGCCGTCGGTGGCGCGAGTCCAGGTCAAGATGGCCTGTCCCTGGCCGCCGGTCGCGCCGAGGCCGGTGACCTGGCTGGGCGCGGTGGCTGAGCCTGTGGTGTACGCCGGGGTCGGTGGGATGTAGGTGCCTGCGTCGAGTCGGGTGACCGCGTTGACTCCCTGCTCGAACCCGTCGCCGAGGCGGGCGACGAGTTCGGTCTGCACGCGGTTGGCGGTGTAGAGGTTGCCGAGGTCGTTGAGGTGCAGCAGGTCGGGCAGCAGCATGGTCGCCGGGTCCCAGTCCTCGTCCACGTCGACCTGCACCACGTTGGCGAAGCCATCGGCCACGGCCGAGCAGTCGGCGCGGTAGCCGTCCAGGCGGGCCTGATAGGGGGCGTCCTTGACGTCACCGGGCTTGTTCCACACGATCAGCGGGGGCGCGGGCATCGGGACGATGACTCCGGCGACGGTGGCGGCGGCCGAGACGGACACGCGCACCGTGTGAGAGCCCGCGCTGTAGCCCGACAGCCGGACCACGCCATTGAAGGCGGTGCGGAAGTTGCCGGTGGAGAACGTGGCGACAGTGGCGCCCGTGGAGGTGTCGGTGATCGTGACGGTCGCACCGGAACCGGTGACACATCCGATGCGGATGAACGCCTCGGGGCCGGTCCAAGCGACATCAACGTAGCGACCTGCGGTGCCGTCGCTGGTGCCACTGGTCCAGCCGGGGCCGTAGAACAGCGACGCCGATCCGGTGCCCTGCACCGACCAGGCGGACAGGTTCGCCAGGATGGAACGCAGCGCCTCCTTGGTGGTGCGGCGCCCGTTGGTGTCGTCGGCGGAGAACTGGTTGACATCGTTGAGCATCACGTCGGCGATGAGGACCAGGCCGGTGACGTTCGGCGTCCAGGTGGACTCGATGCTGGCGAGGATCTCGTCGGCACGCTTGCCGGACTGCATGATCTTGGAGACCAACAGCATCCGATTGCGGGCGACCACCCGGTCGCAGAACAGCGTGCCGTCGCGCGTCGAGCCGCCTCCGCCGGACCACGAGTCGCCCTTGATCCATGTCGGCACGAGTTCCAACTGGTCCAACACCCGCGGGGCAATCGAGGCCGAAAGAGCGGAAGCCGTCTGGCTACCGGGGGTCTCGATGGCAGTCGCCATCGCCTCGTCAGCGTCGGCGATCACGATCGCCACGGCCTCGTCTCGAGCAGTCTCAGCGCCGGTCTTCGCAGCGACGGCTCCGGTCTCGGCAGCCTCGGCGCCGGCCCGGGCGGTCTCGGCAGCGGTCTGCGCAGCCTCAGCGTCGGTGACGGCAGTCTGGGCCGCCTGCACCTCGCGGGTCAGGTTCAGACCATTGACCTTGATGACTTCACTCATCCCGTGACTACCTCCGGACGCACGAAGACCCGCATCGGCAGGTCGTTGACGGTGTACCTGTTGGTCGGCGCGGCGGCCTGCCACACCTCGAGCCCGCCCAGATAGACGCGGGAGTTGTTGCCCAGCGAGTCAGCGGTCGCCGGGATGCCCTCGGTCACCGACGACGGCAGCTCGAGCAGGCAGTGGCCGTAGTCGTCGATCGTCAGCGTCCCGTCCGCGCCCGAGTCGGCGAAGGTGAACAGCAGCGTCCCGCCGATCCGGTCCCGCACCTCGAGCCGGCCCGTCCACGAGGAGTCCAGCGGGTAGCCGCCCTCGTCGATCAGGTCGAAGCCGCCCTCGAAGGTGCCGCCCCTGGTCAGGACGATCCTCACTGTCTTCATCACGCCTCCTGTGGCGGGTCGGGTGTGGCTGGCGCGTAGACCGGCTCGGGCAGCGGGTCGCCGAGGATGCCGGCGCGCAGGATCTCGAAGCCGTTGACCAGCTCGCCCGCCTCGGTGGTCGAGGCGATCGCCCGGAACGCGGCACGCCAGGCGAGGTCGGCGTCGTCGCGGCTGGAGAGCCACTCGCGGACCGCGAACTCGTCGGCGCCGGTCAGGGGCTCGGCGAACCACACGCCGTCACGGTCGATCCGCACGCACGCGACCTCGGTCAGGCCAGCGGCGTTGACGATGTCCACGTTCACCGACCGCACGAACGGCCCCGAGATCACCACCGCGCTCATGCGGCCTGCACCGCCCCAGCGCCAGGCATCGGGTTCAGCGCCGTGTGGATCGTGGGCACCGACGCGATGATGTCGGCCAACGTGCGAGGCACCAGACCCAACGGGTTCAGCGTGATCTCGCCCGAGCCGTCGGTGTAGTCCGTCGAGCCGATCACCACGTCGAACGCGCCGCCAGCGAAGCTCGACGGCGTCCGAGCGCCCAGGAATCGCACCATCTGACCCGCACGGATCGTCTGGAGCGCCACCCGGCCACCACCGACCGTCACGAGCTGGCGACTGTTCACCGTCACCCCACTCGTGAACGACAGGCGGGCGCCGAACTTGTCGAGGATGCCCTGCGCGATCCAGCCCGCCTCCGTGGCCGTCAACAGGCCGCGGTCGGTGATGTCGACGTACAGCGTTGACCTGTCGTAGACCGCCTCGGCGTCGGCGTTGATCTTCTCCGCCACCGCATACCCGTCAGGTACCGGAGGCGTGCCGGCGACGCTGGAGATGTAGCGGCACTGGACGCGGGTCGCGAAGTCCTCGTCGGCCCGCCCCAGCACGCCCACACCAGGCAGGATCGCCAGCGTCGGGGTGGTCGGGTCGGCCTCCCACCGCAGGATCCCATCCGCACGCACCGTCGCACGGACACTGTTCGCGGTGGCGTGCATCGCGATCAACGCACCGAGCTTCTGCGGCTCCTCGGCCGGCACCACGTTCGCGGGCGCGTCGCCCAGGTAGGTCAACGACAGCCCGTTCGCCGTCGCATACGTCAACGCGTCGTCCACGTCGTCGGTCACCGCGGTCCCGTCGAACGCCATGTAGCCGTCTGCCTGAGCCAGCAGGCCCGTTGCGTAGAGCTGCGAGGTGTCGTCGCCCGGCTCCGAGAGCCGGCCGACCCACACCCGCTGTAGGCCGTGGAAGACCTCGACGAGCGCGCCCCGCTTGAACGCTGGGTGCGTCATCGACGACGGGCGCCGCGACACAGTCCACTCCGCGCTCAGACAGCCACCATCGATGCCGTGACGCCACCGCAGCCCGCTCACGCGAGTGAACTCGTGGAGCAGCTGTCCCCCGACCCTGAGCCGCGCCATCTCAGGCCGCCGGGTCGGCCGGGTGGGTGTGCCAGGCCGCGTAGCCGGTGACGCTCACCAGAGCGTCTAGGGCGCCGGGGGTCACCGCGAACACGAGGTTCTCGCCCGCAACCATCCGGTGCTCGTCCCAGTTCGAAGGCACGCCAGAGGGCGACACTGCGTCGGCGCGGTCCTCCGCGGTCCCGATGTAGGCCGCCGGGTACTCCCTCTCGACTGACGGCGAGTCGAGCCACACCCGGCTGGCAGGGCCGCCGGCCGACGGTGTGCCCGTGCCGCACTGGATCTGCGACACGTGCGCGGACTCATCGTCGGGGAGGTAGAACAGCCACGCCTCGTCGATCGTCTCGCTGGAATCCGTGTCGATGGTGACCCGCACCAGGGCGCTGGAGGTCTCAGGGACCGACGCGGGGGGCAGCTCGAACGAGCCGAGGTTGACGTACCGGTAGGCCGTGTTCGAGGTCCGCGGAACCGACACCACCTCCGTCAAGGTCGGCGCCTGGGTCACGCCGTTGAGACGCGTGTTCGCTGTCGAGGTGAACACGGTGCGACCGATCGCCGACCCCGACAGCGACCGCACCACCAGCTGGAACGAGCCCCGCGGCAGCATCGCAGCCGGAACATCGAAGGTGACCAAGTTGGTCCACTTCCGCCCCGACACGTTGCCAGCCTCCGTGCTGCCCGACGAGGTCGCGAACGGCGACAGGGCAGGAACGTACCCAGCGGCCAGCGCGGGGGAGGTGTAGATCAGTACGTCGCCCAGCGCGTCGGTCTCGTGCGACAGCGACAGCGACACCGGTGTGCGAGCCGAGCCCGGCACGTTGACCGCCGTCACCTTCTGCCGCAGCGTCGTCGTGGTCGGTGCGACGTCGGACTTCTCGAGCTTGTCGACCTTGAACGACCCGGTCGTCGACGTTCCCACGATCGCAGCCATACGCGGCGACTTGATCCGGAACACATCCACCGACGCATCCGGGCACGCGAACGTCGACACGGCCTTGCCGGACGGGAGCCACTCGGTCGCCAGGCGCGCCAGAGACACCCCGTCAGCGAACACCGTCGGCCCCGGGTCGTTGGCGTACAGGCCGTCGGGGCGCCACGTCACCCGCAGATAGGGCCGACTGGTCATATCGACCGGCGACGCAGGCGCATAGATCAGCGACCCCGTGTCCACGAAGGTGCCAGCCTCGACCTCGACGGCGACCTCGCTACCCGACTGTCCGAACGTGCCGCCCACAGCAGACCAGCCGGTCGCCGACGTGGCGTCGTTGATCGTGGTCGTCGTCGTGCCCGTCGAGGTGACGCCGGTGACCGTGAACGGGTCGACCGAGCGGGCGAAGGGGAGGCAGCGGAACGTCAGCAGGTAGTTGCGGCGCCCGAGCTGGACCTCCTCGAGATCCCACATGTCGGTGTCGAGGAACTCCAGGTCGGCCCACAGCACGTCGAACACGCCCGTTGCGCCGAACCCGTCCGGCGGGGTCCACCGCAACTCGTTGCGCGGCTTCTGCGCCTCCAGGAACATCGCGGCCTCGTACTCGGCCAGCGCCAGGGAGTCAGACGACTCGATCGCGAGGATGACCTGCTGCTCGCGGTTGTCGTGCCGATCCAGCCGCTCGAACGAGCCGTCCTGAATCAGCGAGTCCACCACCGAAGTCACCGGAACGGGGCGACCGCGGCGCAGGCCGTAGACCCGCACCTGCACCTCGCCGATCTGAGCCCACGGGGACCAGTTCAGGTCGCCGAACTCCAGCCCATATGTCTCAGCCATCGACCCGGCCCAAAGTCGCGATCATGTGGCACGCTCCTTGCATGGCGAAAGTGGTCTTCGGTTCTCCGGGTCTTGGAAGCGCTTCCATCGACTTCGATGACGACCAGTTGCTTGCCGACTTCCTGGTCGACGTGCACGCGGCGTTCCAGTCGGACCGGCGTGGCTGCTGGGTCTACTTCGGCAGCGCTCCCGCCGCAGACGGTGAGCAGCCGACGACGCCGGGCTACGGCGTTCAGTGGGTTCCGGCTTCCACACCCATCCGCTTCGTCTTCGACAGGGACCTCGCGGAAGACTCTGATCTGCGGATGAACCTCGGAATGCTCTAGCCCGGTCGCCGCTGGCTCTGGCCGCGGCCGGCTGCGCCGTTAACGGCGTTGCCGACCGCGTCGCCCGTCTCGCGGGGCGCCTTGGCGAGAATCTTCTCGATGCGCTCGAGCCGACGATTGGTGTCGCGGTCCTCCTGGCGGATGGCCTGCACGATGTCGGTCTGCCTACGCACCTCGCGGGTCTGCTGGCGAATCTCCTGCCCCAGGACAGCGTTGCCAGCCAAGTCGCCGACAGCGCCGGCCACGCGGTCGCGCTTGTCGTACAACCGCTCGAACTGCTTGAGCTCGCGGCGGGACAACTCCAGCGCGCCCTCCAGCCCACCCTCGGACTCGATCGCGTACTGGAGCGCGTCGCCAGACAGGCCGCGCTTCCGCAGGCGCTGGATCATCTCCCGCTCCTCGCGCGCGCGAGCCAAGTCGGCACGCAAGATGTCGACCGGGGATTGGGTCTGCCCGTAGCCGAGAGACTGACCGATCGACCACTGAGCCCGCAGGAACGAAGCCTGCGCCTGCTCAGACATCTCAGCCCAGTTGTCGGGCCGGCTCATCGTGAACTGCGCGCTGTTGCCCTGGCCGAACAGGTCAGCGGTCTTGAGCCGCGCCTCAACCGTGGCCGCGATGCTGTCCCGCTCATCCCGCAGCGCCTCGAGCTTCCGCTTGCTGGCCTCGAGTTCCTGCTCCGACAGGTCGCTGGCCTTCTCCAGCGCCTTCGCCAACTTCGCCAGCGGACCCTTGCCCAGGCGCTCCATGTCAGCGCCCACAGCCGCGAGCTGCCGCAGCGTCAGGTTCGACAGGCGCACACCCAGCTCGTTGGCCGAGAGGAAGTCGCGGCCGATGCCGGACAAGGGGTTGTTCGGGCCGAAGCGAGGCCCTCCAGCGGTGCCACCGTCTGCGTAGCGATTGGCGTTGATCGCCTTCAGCAGCGAGCGGTGTCGGTCGGCCTGCCCGTAGCGATTGGAGATCACTTCCTCGCCGGGAGCGATGAAAGCGAGCACCTTGTCGCCGTAGGGTCGGCGAGGGCCAGGCACCGTCATGCCATCGGCGCCGGCCGGCACAGGACCCATGCCGCCGCCGTTGACCGTGCGACGAGTAACCCACACGTTCACATGCTCGTCAGGGATGTTCAGTTCGCGCTTGAGCCGGGCGATCTCGGCCAGCGCCTCGTCGATCTGCGCCTCAAGCTTGGTGATGTACTTCGGCTTGACGCCACCGACTTCCTTGACGAAGTCCTTGACCGCCCCCTGGCCCTTGTACCAAGCGCGATTGGCGCGCTCGATCTCGTCATCTGTGGCGTTCGCGAGCTGCCGCATTCGCAGAGCACCCTCGGAGCCGGCATCGCGCAGCGACTTGATGAGGCCCTCGTCGAGGCCATTCTTGGCCGCCTTGCGGGCGTTGCTCTGGAACTCCTGTAGGGCGCGGGCGTTCTTCTCCATCTCGGACAGCCACTCGCCGAGGGACTTCTCGGCATCGTTGAGTGACTCCCCGAGGTTGAAGAAGGTCTCGGCGACGCTGCGCGCGTCCTGCCGCTGCTCCTTCCAGTCCTGGCGCGCGGACTGGAGGGCGTTTCGCATCTTGTCGAGGGACCCGGTCGTCGTGTCGAGTTGGCCCGACAGTTCGCCATGAACCACGGCGGTCTCGTCAGCCTCGGAGCCGGCGTTGTCCAGAGCCGTGGCGTAGGAGTCGAACTGGCTCGCGGCCTCGTCTGCATCCACGCCCCGCTCGACGGCCGCGGCGATCAGTCGCTCGAAAGCGGCCGCCGCCATCTCGGCATTGCCGCCCTCCACCAGCGACGCAAGGGCCTGGTCCAGCGACTCAATGTTCTTCCCCGCCTTGTCGCGGGCGGTGTCGCCCAGCAGGCCGAAGCCGCTGGTCAACTCCAGCAGCGGCTCCTCGGCAGTGCGAAGTGCCGACGCCATGACCTCGATGTCGTAGCCCACCGACTCGAAGTCGGCGACATCGGCGCCGCGCGCCCATGCCTCAAGGTTTCGTGCGAGGTCGGCGCTCTCGAGCGAGTTGCCGAGGGTGTTGACGGCCTCGTTCACGAGCATGATGCCCGCCACGACGCCCGCGAACTTGAACGCAGTCCCGATCCGACCGCCCGCTGCGGTCGCCGAGTTGCCAGTCTGCTGGAACGCTCGATCGGTGAGGAACAGCGCGTCGCCGAGCTTGCTCACCATCGGCGTCACGACCGACGCCGCACGGTTGAACGCCACGAACGCCGCGGCAGCCGTCAGCAGCGAACTGCCGATCGGAGTGCCAGCGATCGAGGCGAAGACGTCGAGAACCTTCGTCAGGATCGGGAGGACGGCCTGACCGTAGGGAGCGGCCGCCTCGACCACCGACGCGAGAGCGTCTACGAACGAGCCCAGGAAGTCGACCGCGGCCGGTCCGTTCTGCCGAATGTAGGAGAGGAACTCCTGAAAGGAGTCGTTGTCCTGCAAGCCGCGGGACCACTCGGCGAACGATCGGGTCATGGACTCCATGCCGGACGAGAAGTCCTCGGTGGCAGGCGCGAACGCCACCATCATGTTCGCGAGGCCCTCGGCGATGTAGCCCAAGGAGTTGCCGAACTCGGTCAGAAGTGGACCGGCCTCGTTGTCGAGGTACTCGAAGAAGGCGTCGAAACGTTCACCGCCGAGGGCGTCGCCGGCACGGGCTGACAGGTCGCCCAGAGCCTCCGCGAGGTCGCTCACGATGTTGTTGAGTTGAGTGCCGCGAGCGAGGAAGTCCTCGATGCCGTCGGCCAAGCCAGGGAGGAACCCCTCGCGCGCGAGCATCTGCATCTCGCGGAGCTGCGGGGTGATCGACTCGAGGAAGACGACGAAGTCAGCGCCCGCGGGACCGAGCTTCGCGAACTCCTCCTGAACCTTCGCCAGGTTCTCCGCCGACGGCTCGAGCTGGTACTCGTTGAGCGCGTCGAGAGCGTCGCCGACGCCGTTGAGCGCGCCGATGGCGACGCCGATACCGCCCGCGAGCGCGCCGAACTGCGCGGCAAGACCCGCGACCGCGACGATGGCGCCGCCGCCGAGAGGGACCAGCGCGGGCCCGAGGGTCAGCGCCACGTCGGTCAGCAGGCGCAGCCGGCCAGTCAGTTGGTTGATCGACCGGTCAGCCTCGCGCGAGGAGCGCGAGACCTGACGAACCTCGCCGTCGAGGCCGTCCATGCTCCCGCGAGAACGCGTCGAGGTCCCGTCGAGGTCTCGCAGCGACCGCTCGAACGCCTTCGTCGCCACAGCAGCCTGGGCGATCCCCCGAGAGAAGTTGTCTTCCAGTTCGAGGACGACGCGCTCGCGGCGAGTAACCATCGACTAGCCCCCTGACATGGAAGTAAAGTGCTGGGATGTTCATCGGGGACGGCAAGTGGCGCGGCGAGGGCGAGCGCGAAGAAGCGCGGACGCCAATCGAGATCGTCGGCGTACTACTGATGTTCCTCGTACTGCTCGGCATCCTCGTCGCGGTCAGCAGAAGCCTCTGACCCCAGCAGCGCGTCCCACGAGCCGTCGTCGTAGTCCGCGACAGTGAGCGTCACGCCGTCGTCGCGATGGAAGCGGAACTCTTCACTCGGCTCCTTGGACCAGCGCCGGAATGACCCGTCGTGGTACTCGCCGCCGTGCATGTCCCGCCATGAACGCATGAGCGCCGCGCGCTGCATGGTGGCGTAGCAGACCTGCACCGAGGGGTAGAAGTCGCGCTCCGCGTCACTGCACTCGGAGAGCGGGCGTCCGCACTGGCGGCAAGCAGTCCTGTCCAGTTCCCAGTCGGCGACCCAGAAGTCGCGCTCATCCTCGGGGAGCCGGTACCACTCCTCAGAGGTCAGCCCAAGCGAGCGGGCGAGCTCGAGGTCTCGGCGGAGGAATGGGTGCCGGCCGAGAACTTCACGTCTTTTGGGTCCGCACCCGGCGTCCTGTTGAGCATGTACGCGGCCGTGAACAACTTCTCGAAATCCCCGTCTGAGACGGCGTCGAGGAAGGCGGTCAGGTTGGCCCGATTCATCTCCGGCTCGGTGACCGACTCCAGCAGCAGGGCCTCGGGGAACGTGTCCTCGTTGTAGCCGACGCGCTCGTCGTCCTCGTTGCCCTCGCGGGGGGCGTGCTCGACGAGGAGCGCGCGGAACGCCTTGCGGCCCACCTGGGTCAGCCGCACGATCACCGCGCGCTCGGCTGCCTCGTCGGCGGCAGCGTCGTAGGCATCGCGAGCCGTCTGGGCCTCGGCGTCGTCGTCGCCGACGCGCAGAGCGGTTCCAGCAGCCCGGCGCTGTGCCAACTCTGCTGCGCGGTAGAGCTCTGCCAGGTGCTCGAGGTCGTCGCCGTGGTAGATCGCGACCGTGGCTGTTCGTGGGGTGATGGTGGTCATGCGGGTACTCCTCGACAGATCGACAGGCTTCGACAGGTGGTGAGTCGGGGCGGGCGGGCTGTCGAACCCCACCCGCCCCGACGTCTCAGGTGAGGACGGCGGTGTTCATCCGCTTGGGGCCGGTGATCGCGACCGACTGCGTGATGGCGACCTCGGCGGCCTCCGCGTCACCCTCGGTGGTCTCCTGCTGGGGACCGAACTCGACGGGGTACACGGTGACGAACTGGTCGGCCGCGATGTCGGTGTCGCGGTCGATGCCCAGGCGGCACACGAGGAAGCCGGTCGTGCCCTCGGGGAACTTCTCGAACGCCTTCTTGCCGTCCGACAGGGCAGCGCCCTGCGGGTTGAAGGCGTAGCGGAGCTCGCCGAGGGTGAGCTGCGACTCCCCGATGAACTCGTAGGTGTTCGCGTCACCGAGCCGGCGCGTGGTGCGCGCGACGTTGGTCGACTGCGAGGGACGGGCGGCGCTGGCGAAGATCATGTTCGTGACGTCCAGCGCGGAAGCGCCGGTCGCCTCGGCAACGGTCGGACCTGCGGCACCCGAGATCGCGGGGACGAAGATCCACTTCTCGCGCAGGTACGCCTTGGTCGCTGCGGGGCGAAGAGGTGCGGCCATCGTTCTACTCCTTGGTGGTGTTGTCGGTGGCCTTCTGGCCCTCGGTGGTGCTCGACAGGGGCTTGGTGGCGTTGAACTCCGGGGGGAGCGGGTCGCCATTGGCGTCGACCGGGGACTCCTTGAGCCGCCGGTAGTTCCCGTGCGGGATCTCGGAAGCGAGTACCGACCGCTTGTGGCCGGTGTCGGTGTCGGTGACGCGGACGTACTCGGGCATGGAGCCCTCCTTGGTCAGTAGGTGAACTCGGACGTGCCGGAGAACCAGCCGTCATCGGGGCCGATCGGGTCGTCCGTCACGGCGTGCTCGACGAAGAAGGACTCTCCGTCGACAGTCAGGGCCGCCTCGTGAAGGGCTGCGAAAGTGCGGCGCCGCATCTCGAGCGCGTTGATGTAGTCCTTGGCGACAGCGCGGGTCAGGACCCGCCAGCCGGTCACCTGGGACGCCGCACCACCACGGCGGGGAGCGCCCGTCTCGCGGCGCATCACCATGACCTCGGTGTAGTAGGCCGGGAGGGCGGTCAGCGCAGCCAGTTCGCCGAGGGTGTGCGGCGAGGCCCCAGCGGCCGTCAGGAGGGACTTGACCTCGTCGAGGTGCGCTTCCTCGCTCACCAGAACCACCGGTCGGGAAGCCGGCGCACCTCGGCAGCGAACGAAGGCCCGATGATGTCCGCTGAGCGGGCCATGTTCATCTGCGGACGGTTGCCATTGCGGGTGCCGTTCTCGAGGATGAGGCCGAGAAGACCCTGCCCACTCGGGAACGGGCCGTACTCACCGGAGTAGGTGTTACCGAAGAGGCCGGCCCCCGCGAACATGCGCGAGGAGATCTTGCTGGGGTAGTGCTTGGCATGGGAGCCAGGAGGATTCTGGGTGCGGGCGAGATCCTTGGCGATCTCAGCTCCGGCCTTGACCCCGTCCGCCACGGTGTCGCGCATGTCGCGCTTGGAGCGGATGGTGACGGCGCGGAGGTCGTCGGACAGGTCGCCGACCGTGTGCAGCACTCGGACCTTCACTCGGTCACCTCCACCACATCGAGCCGCCTCGCGGTGGCGTAGGACTTTGCAGGCACGTCCACGACTTCCCAGCGACGACCCAGAAGTGACGGGTCAGAAGCGGGGCCAACTGCGCTGCACTCGAACTGCCACCCGACCTTCGGAAGGTCCAGCGGGTCGATCGACATCGGAAGGTGAAGTCCGCCCTCGACGACCAGGCGGTCGACGCCGCCGACTCGGACCGTGCGGCCGTCGGTGTCGCTGTCGCGAGAGCGGCCGGCGATCTTGCCGGGGGTCTCGTACTGCTCGACCCACACCGTCTGATTCAGGCCGTCAACGCGCTGCGTTGTGGCGGCGTAGGCGGTGAACGTGTCGAGCATCAGGGACTCGGCATCCCCGCGCATCTGCTCGAGGTACGGATCTACGCTCACGGCAGGTCGTCCGCCGAGTACCAGGGGAACGGCGGGCCGGACGGGGCGGGAGCGGTCGGGACGTAGATCGTCGAGTCGCCGAGGGTCCCGCGCGTCACCGACACCGTGCCGAGGTCGCTGGGCTGGCCGCTCGCGGAGTAGTCGGCCAGCGTGTTCTTCTCCGACTCGGTGAGGTACAGGCCGGTCGCGCCAGCCTCCCCCCAGCGGCGGGTGGCATCGTCGACCGTGACCGAGGTCAGGCCGGCAGGGTTCAGCCACACGCGGGACGCGACCTGCACCACGACAACCGAGACGACGTCGGGGACGTCGGTGAGCGCTTCGGCCTCGTCGACCCAGGTCTGGCCCGTGTGGGCGCGGACCAGGGCCGACGCGGCAGACAGCACCGCCCTCGCCCGCGGGTCCGCGTCAGGGATCTCCTGACCGACCCACGAGGCGAGGTCACTCACCTGTGCGAGCGAGGGCAGTGCCATCGTCATGCTCCGATCAGACCGGGTCGGGGACCGAGACAGCGCGGGTGGCGCTGATCGTCTCCGCGCCGACGAAGGTGTCGGCGACGGCCTGGTCCTCGAGCTGGAGCGGGTTGTAGTGCTGGAGGTACCGCAGCGCGAACCCGTCCTGGGCGATGGTGGCCGAGAAGCCGGCACCCTCGGGCGCCCGCGAGGGGCGGGTGACGTGGGCGAAGGCGTCCCGGTGGTAGGCCACCGAGGTCGTCAGGTTGGGGTCGGTGACGATCGTGAAGCCCAGGAGGCGACCGATGATGGCGTCGCGCAGGACACCGTCGGTGCCGGACTCGTTGACCTTCTGGAGCTGCTCGACGTTGAGGAACGCGGCCTCGGCCTCGGGGGTGAGGGCGAAGTAGCGGTCGCTCATCGGCACCTTGCGAGCGTTGAGCACCGCACGGGCGGCGATCAGCACTGCGAGGGCGTTGGAACCGTCCGCGGCGAGGGCCGGGATGCTCGCGTCGGTGGCGACGGCGTTCATCTCGGTCAGTAGGGGGGCGGTGACGCCGTCGACGACCGACTCGGCCATCGGGCGGATGACCTCGGACTCGAGGCTGGTCAGGGTGAACGTGGCGAAGTCGTCGGGCAGGCGGATCGCCTTGTAGACCTGCGTGTCCATCGTGACCGGGATGGTGTCCTGGTCGAGCTCGTCGAACACGATCGCGTCGCGCGCGGTGCGGTTGGCCTGGGTGTAGGTCCGCGCCGCGCCGGCGGTGATCGGGTTCTTGATGTTGACCACCATGCCGCGACCGGCGACGAAGTCCTGCGAGAAGTCCTGGCGGACGGTGCGCGGGAGTGTGGTCAGGTAGCGCAGGGCGGCGAGGGTGGACCGCGCCGCCTGCTCCGGGGTGTAGAGGGTGTTCGCCACGGTGACCTCCTATGGTCGTCGGGTTGACCGCAGCAAGCCCGTGGCGGGGCCGTGCGGGGGCATCAGTGCTGGAACATCCGGGCGGCGATCTTGCGCGTGTCCGTCTCCTCGGGCTCGCGCTCCGGCTGGCCACCACCGCGCAACTGCTCGGTGGGGCGCTGGGAGGGCGGGCGCTTGGTGGGGGCCACGAGCTCGACCAGCGCCTCGGCGTCGGCGAGCATCTCCTCGCGGGTAGCGCCCTGGAGGCGCCGAGCGATCGCGAGCGGCAGACCCAGCTCGTAGCCGACCTCGAGCTGGAGGACGGTCGCCTTGAGGCCGCCGTTCTCCTTGGTGAGGTCGTCCACGCTGGCGGCCTTCTGTTCGGCCTTGGTGGCGCGCTCGCGGAGAGCCCTGTTCTCCGAGTTGACCTTGCCGATCTTGCGCTTGGCCCGCTCGGGGTCCCATGCCTCGTCTCCGTCGTCCTCCTGGGACTCCGGCTGCTCAGCAGTGGGGTTCTGGTCCTCGGCCTCCTCGGGGGTGACCTCGGTCTCCTGCGTGGTGTCCTGCTCGGACATGGATGCCCTCCTGGGGCTAGGGGATGGTGCTGCCGCCCACCGGGGGCGGAAGATCAGCGGAGGCCGCCGAGGCGGCGCATCTGCGCGAGGATCGCCTTCGCATCGGCGCCAGGGCCGGCAGCGTCACGGGCGGCGTAGTACGTCTCACGCCAGTCGGCGACGAACGGGGCCTCGTCGTAGTCGCTCATCGACCAGACCGGCACGGCGATGCATCGGCAGTGATTGTGGTACTTCGACGCCGCGGTGTCTTCGCTGCGGAAGACGGGGCCGCGGGTGGCATTGAGGGCGCAGAACGCGCAGGCGTTGGGGCTGGCGTAGCGCGCCCACCGGGCGGGCTGTGGGTCGCGGTCGGCGGCCGTCTCGATCGCCTCGCGGTCGGCGAGGGCGAGCAGGCGCTCGACCGCAGCAGCGGAGTCGGCCAGTGCCTTGTCCACGTCGACGTACAGGCCGGACGCGGCCCACGAGGCGGTCTTCTCGATCTGCTGAACGGGCGGCAGGTCGGGGAGTGGTGCCGTGAAGGATCCGGGGACGTTGGCGGCCAGTCGCAGGTCGTCGTACCAGTCGGCGCCGAGTCCGCCGGCGACCGGGTGGAACGCGTCGAGCAGGTCGCCTAGCAGGCCGGCCAGTGCCACGCGAGCAGCCTCGGGCGAGTCCAGTGGCAGCGACGGCCACTCGGTGACCAGTTCGGCGATCGCGAGGGTGATGACGTCCGCGAGGGCTTCGCGGTGCGCGATGGCCTCAGCCTGCGTCGCCAAGGCGGTTCACCAGTCCGGCGACCGTGGGGTTCTGCCGCGCCTCGGCGGCAGCGTCGGCGATCGCTGCGAGGCGGTCGCGAGCGGCACCGCGGCGAGCGAGGGCCTTCCACTCGTCCACGTCGGCGGTCTCCGCGCCGGGGACCATCGACCACAGGGCCTCGGGCGGGACGCCGAGCATCTGAGTCAGCTTGCCGAGCGCGTCGGCCGCCTGAGCCAGCGAGCGGACCTGCATGTCCTGCCAGGTGATCCGCGCCCGGAAGTCCTGCGCCGCGGCCTCGTCGCCCTCGATGTGGGCTGCGAGGCGGAGCAGTTGAGCGTGAGCGTCGCCGAGGCCGTCGCGGCGCACAGTGACCTTCTGTGCCCAGCCGTTGCGGATCTCAGCGATGGTGTCGGCAGAGACGTTGGAGAGTTCGGCGAAGGCCGTGATGGGCGTCTGCGAGACGGCCGCCAAGGTCTTCTGGTCGGACTCGTCGACGCGCACGAAGCCGTCGAGCGGCGTCTCGTCGAGGGTGTCGAACTTGGTGTTCGGGTCGCGGGCGACCAGCATCTCCGACTGGGAGAGCTTGATGCGTCGACGCTCGACCTCGGCGCGGTACTCCGCCCACTCCTCGACGGTCGACTCAGCAGTGGGCTCCTTGAGCCCCTTGCCGAGGTCGACGCCGGAGACGGTGCGGATCTTCCACGAGTTGTAGTGCTGCGCCAGCAGCCGGTCGTGGACGTTCTTGTTGAGCCGCTTCGCGAGGTTGATGAACGGCTCGACCTCGCCGACCGGCTGGCCCTTGAGGTCGGTGAATGGGGCGTAGCGCACGAACGGGCAGACGCCGACCTCGTGGCCGCGCCACTCGATGAAGTCGACCTCGTCGCCTGAGGCGCCGACGCGCACGAAGTACTCGAACTCGTCGTCGTAGAGCTTCATCACCCACTCGTTGCCGGCCGGTCGACCGTGCAGCGCGTACATGGGCCACTCGTCCTCGAGGTCGTCGGCGTAGACGGTGAGGGCGTGCGAGGGGTCCACGGCCGTCAGGCGGGCGCGACGCTCGCCGCCGATGGTCCCCGGCATGGCCTTGCCGTAGCAGTAGCCGTAGCCGTTCGCGGCGTGGTGGATCGAGTGCTGGAGGCGGGAGAAGCGGTTGCGCTCCCATGCGCCCCAGGGCGTCGAGTTGTCGGTCTGGTCCGGCGAGCGGTAGCCGTCGACGATCTGGGCCTGCGAGGTGGAGGCGACCACGAGACCGAGCCACGGCGTGCGGGCGAGGTCGCGGAGCGTCTTCTGCTCCTTGGTCGCGTTCGCCGGCAGCTCGATCGGCTCGTGCTCGGAGTGCATCCACTTCCCGATCCACTCCAGCCGCTCGCGCTCCTGGCGGAATAGCGGGTAGAGCCGGTCGTGGATCAGGTCGGTGACATCGGACTGGGAGAGCATCTAGAACCAGACCTCCCCTGTGTGCGTCACGGTTTCCTTGCGGGTCATCTGCCACAGGCGCCACATCATGCGGGCGCCGACGGCACAGACAGCGGCGTCGATCTTGCGGGCGGATTCTCGGTGCTCCTTGCCGAGCGAGACCCCGAACTTGCTGGGGCGACGGCGAGCGTTGTGGGCGTGCTCTCGCAGCCGCGCGGACCCGTCGTGGGTCAGTGTCTGCTCCGAGACGTCGGAGGTGAAGCGTTCGGCGTGCTCGACGAACAGCGAGACGTGACGGGGCATCCTCATGTCCCAGATGACCGCGTGGCGGCGGTCCCCGTCCTTCTGTGCGAGCAGCTCGTAGCCGGCGGACAGGTCCGCGGCCCAGGTGTCACAGAACGGCTCCCAGTAGCGTTCGCCGGTCTCGTCGTCGCGGGCATCCGAGGGGTCCCAGAAGAAGCCTCGGACGTCCCAGGTCTTGTGCGCCTCGCGGACGCGCAGGTCGACCGCTGCGCGGTCCACGACCCACTCCTCGGCGCGAGGCGGGCGCTGCCAGACGCCGACGGTGAACACGAAGCCGTCGGAGAGGCGGCATCCCACGATCGCGGTCGCGTCGTCGGACTTCGACCCATCGCCGAACAGGACCACCGGCTCGCCGCTCTTGACGACCTCGGCGCGGTTCGCGCAGGCGTCGAACTCCTGCGGATCCACCCAGGCGTCCTCGGTGGCGGTGATCTGGTTGTACCACTTGCGCCGGGACTCGCTCGGCGGGTTGGCGGGGTTGAGGATCGACTTCACGATGCGGCCCGTGGGGCGCGTGTCGAGCCAGGACGAGTCGCCCTTGATGGCTGCGACCACGCTGGGCGCGGTGTCGGCGGTCAGAGGGGCTTCGGGCGGGGCCTCGAGACTGTCGTACAGCAGGCCGAACCGCATCGCCGTCGGGGTGTCGCCCTGAGTGGCATTGAAGCCCTCGCGGACGCGTTGCCCGACTGAGTCCTCGCCGGGGCGGTAGGCGTTGCAGATGTCGAGCATCCGCGCAGCGCCGCCCTCGGACTTCGCTGCGTTGCCCTCGATCGCGCCGGCCATCTC
Organism: Nocardioides sp. REDSEA-S33_B3; assembly: GCA_001627335.1. Taxonomy (GTDB): domain Bacteria; phylum Actinomycetota; class Actinomycetes; order Propionibacteriales; family Nocardioidaceae; genus Nocardioides. Next base: position 31,483 of record LUPK01000055.1, read on the forward strand.
GTGACCCTGGTTGCCCGTGAGCCAGTTCTGCGTCTCGTTGCGGATGATGAGCGTCGGGCGCCCACCCTCGATCGCGAGCGGCGACGCGGTCACGGCCTCGATCTGGCGAGTGTCGCCGAGGCCGTAGACGTTGACCTTGCCGACCTGGATCCCGTAGTGCCGCCGAGCCTCCGCGCTGATGAGCGACGGCATGAGCTTCATCGTGTTCTTGGTCTGCTCCTGGCTGACCGCGACCACCTGCACCCAGGCGTTCGGCTCCTCGCGCCCGATGGGCTGGTCGCCGTCCCAGTGGTCGAAGGTGACCTCTGCGAAGCACGCCGCGACCGCCAGGCATGCGGCCACCGGATCCTTGCCCCAGCCCTTGAGGCGCTGGAGGACGGCCGAGTGATAGAGGAAGTCGCCGTCCTCGTCTACGGCGAAGTACCACAGCAGGAAGCGGGTTTGCTCGGGGGTGAACTGCCACGGGTTGCCGTGCTTGTCACGCAGCCACACGCCGCACCAGGCCAGCACCCGCCAGCCGAGTGAGTGGCGCGGCAGGACCCAGCCTGAGTCCCACTGCCACGTCGGGCCGATCTTGACCGGCTCCCAGGCGAGGTCCGTCGGCGGAACCGTCCGCTCGAGCAGATCCTCGTACCAGGCGATGATCTCGGCGAACTCCGAGTCCGCCGTGGCGACCGCTGCTGAGCGACTACGCGCCACGACGCGACCAGCGGGCATTCGCCGCCGAGCGCGCTTGGGACGAACGCTCGCCCGCGTCCTCGCCGCCGGTCTCATCCGGCAGCTTGAGGGCCTTGAGGTGGGTCGCCTTGGACTTCGCGGCCTTGTCGATCGACCCGATCATCGGGTGCTCGACCTCCTGGCCCATGCTGCCCTTGCTCATGTACGGCCGGCCGAGCTCGCCCCACGCCTTGATGAACTCCGCCTCCATGTCGGCGGCCACGCAGGCAGACGACAGGATTCGCAGCTCGTCGGCGCGCAGGTCCCACTTCTCGACGACCTCGCGCCACAGGGCGGCGCCAGTGTCGGCGAGGTGCTTCGGGGGCTTCGGCTTGCTCATGGGGCAGCCCTCCTGGGGCTCGGTGGGTGGCCCTCCTGGGGCCTGAAAAACGGGGGAGAGCCGCACGCAGGATCCGAGGTGCTATCCCCTCGGTCCTGTCGCCGTGAGCGAGTGAGGGTCACCCCCCACCCCTCGCGGGTCGGTCGGTCAGCTCTTGGTCGACCGCTTGGCCGCGGTCTTCTTGGCGGGCTTCGACTCCTCGGTCGAGGTCTCCGCCTTGGCCTCGGTGGCGCGCTCCTGGCCCGACGGACGAGTGTCGCCGGCCGGACCCGACTCGCCTGCCTTGCGGGTGTCGCCAGCAGGTCCGGTCTCGCCGGCCTTGCGCGGGTCCCCGATGACTGCGCTCATGCGATCGCTCCTGGGTGTCGTGGTTGAGGCCGCTTGCGTTGCGGCTTCTCGTTCTGGGTCTTGCGCTTGTGGCACTCGCGGTTGAGCCAGCGCAGGTTCGCGAGCGAGTGGTCGTCGCCTCGCTGGTCGTGGTCGCAGTCGTGTCCGATGCCGTCGCACGCAGCGACGTGCCAGCGTGGTTCGCCGTTGAGGCTGAGCCCTTCGCAGCGTCCGCCTGCTCGTTGCTTCGTGGCGGCAACTCGCGCGGGCCAGTCGCGGGGGAGACGCGAGCGTCGGTCGCTACTGCTCCAGTTCACGCTCGGCCTTGCAGCAGTCGAGCGCGAGGGACGGGACGACGTGATGGCGCTTGCAGGTCGAGCAGCGCCACGGGTCGGGGGTCTCGCTCACGCAGGCTCCGGCATCGTCCGCCGGCTCACGAGCTCGTAGTCGTCGAGCACGGCGTCGATGCGCTTGTGGGCTACGTCCCAGCTCGAAGGCGCACACACGCCCTTGACATGCGGCACTCGCTTGGCTGCGTCGTTGAGCAGGCGCAGACAGTCGGCCAGTTCCTCGAGCGTGGTGTCGTCAGTGACGCGGACAACCGTGGACATGCCGACCTCCTTGGGCCGTGAACGCCACGCCGTCAGACCTCGGCGCCGTTCTCACGGCGCGGCGCACGGTTGCGCTGCCCCTCGAACCTCGCGGCCTGGCAGCCCGGACAATGTCCCGAGATGGAAGGCGCCCGTCCGAACCGGGCGTCATGAGGGGACGGCAATACCACGTCCACCGGGACAAGCGTAGCGCAGGTCACGACGCTCGCCTATGCGAACCATCAAGTCGTGTCGCACCCTCGCGGTTGAGCAGGTCCAGCACCTCGCTGAGTCGGTGCTTCTTCGGCCCGCACGGATCGCCGTCGCGGTCCAGTCGGCGGATGGTCTCGATGTGCTCCCGCTGGCCCCACTTCTTGATGCGCTCGTACAGCCGGACGATAGAGGTCTCGGTCTCGGTCAGCGCGACGACAGCCTCAGCCAGCCGCATCGGGGGAGCGATCCACCCGCGCGCTTCGCCGAGCACGATGTCGAGGTGGTCGTGGGCGTAGGTCGTCGCGCCACACTCACGGCACGTCACCCACGTCAGTCCCGGCACGACGTAGGTCGGAGCCGCACACCCGTCACGCTGGCACTCGCCCGCGTACCAGCCGGGGGCGACCTGCTCGGTCAGGGTCCGCAGCCGCTCCTCGTGGTCGGCCAGGGCGACGATCAGCAGGCCGGCCCAGTCGAGGGTGGCGACGCTGGTCAGGTTGGAGCCAAGGAACCAGCAGGCGACCTTGATCGCGCCGAGCTCGTCGTTGCTGGCGGGCAGGTCGTCGGTCATGCGGTCGTCGGCCAGTGCGCGCGCCCAGGTGGTCAGGTCGTTGCCCACCTCGTCGAGCGCCACGGACACGCGGTCGGTTGCCGCCGTTGCTCCGCTGGATGGCTCACGCGACCCGGGGACTGGTCGGCTGCCCGCGCGGCCTGGTCGCCAGCGGGCGAGGTTGCGGAAGTAGACCGGCAGCAGCTCGAGGCAGCGGGATGCGAGCATCTGGCACAGGTCACACAGCGCGAGGCCATTGGTGGTGGTCGCTTGGCAGTGCAGGCAGGTCATTCCTCGTCGGTCCCTTCGTTGCGGTCGTGCCGGTCGGGAGCCCAGGACGCTTGGTGGTAGCAGCCGCGGGGCTCGTGGTGGGGCGTGGGATTCAGGCAGTCGCCGGGGCCAGCGGTCGACGGGCAGCGCCAGGCGTCAGTCATCGGGGCCTGCCATTCCGGGCGGAATGATGTGCTCCGGGTGGGGGCAGTTCTCTACGCACGAGCCGCCAGGTTCGGTCAGGACATGGCACGGACCCAAGGGCCACGTGCCGAAGTCGTCGTTAGCCACGGCTTATCTCCTCGGTCGAGAAGTCACGCTCCAAAGCCGGAAGGTGTCGCTCGTGGAACGCGACCAGTTCGCCTCGATCGCGCACCACAGAACCGTCTCCCATCGCGGCCACCGCCAGTTCCACGTCGGCGAAGCGGCGCGCTCGGGCGATCTGTGCCTGGTTTGCAAACGGATGGCTGACCACCCGGTAAAAGTTGAAGCCTCTCGTGTCTTTCTCGGGCGATCGGGGATCAGTACCAGTCGCCATCGCGGGCCTCCAGTCGCTTCTCGGTGGGGATGTAGAACAACTCCTCGTCGAGCTCGTCGTCGCCCTCGAAGTGCGCGAAGCCCTTGAACGTGATGAGCACCCACAGGGTTCGCTCGTCGCTCTCGGGCGACTCGGCGATGCGGAACGAGCACCCGGCGCGCAGGAGGGCCAGGGCCTCGCCGAGTTGGCGCTGAGCATCGGCGGTGTCGCGGTTGCGCCACCGCCCCTCAGGGACGACGCCACGCTCGCAGAGGGCGATTAGCCATGCGCGCTCGTCATCCTCCGACCGGCCCCCAGCCACCTCCGTGCCCTGTTCGCCGCCCACAGGCCCGCGTGGGGCGTCCTGCGGGGCGTCGAGGGCCTTGCGGAGGCGTTCGCGGTCTCTCGGCGAGGATGAATCCGGGTGCGGGCGTCCGTCCGGGCCAGGCGATCCGTCCCAGGCGTCCCAGGCGTCGAGGATGGCCCGGATCGGCGCGAGGCGGGCGGCGATGATCTGCTCGACGGTGGCGCGCAGCTCCTCCGAGAAGGCGGCGCGCTTGTCCTCAACGACACCGATCCACCCGCCCCAGATGAACGGGCCAAGCAGGTCCGTCTCCACCTCCGTCAGCGTCACGCGCGGGTCGTGGGCGGTCATCGGGTCTTCACCTGCTCGTGCCAGGCAGTGTGCAGGCGGACGCTGCGCTCGATCACGCGACCGTCGTCGAGCGTCTCGGCGTCGTCAAGCACGACCATCGCGCCGCAGCGAAGGCATATGCAGTAGCGGGTGCGCGGCTCGCCGAACATCGACGAGATGGGGTCGAATCCCCCTCCGGCTGCGAGGCGATGCGGGCCGTCGAGTTGCAGTTCGGCCAGGTTGGCTCGCAGGTCGTCCTCGGCCTTCTTGCGGGCGGCCATGCGCTCTTCGGTGGTCTCACTCATCGGGTCTCGTCCTCAGGCGCGTGCAGCTCGGAGACGGACACCGATCCGCCGCCGCGTCCGTAGCGGGTCTGGAGGTAGTGCGCGTGATCCCAGGCGGCCTGCTTGGACGGGAACGGGCCGATGGGCGTGCGCTCGGGGCGTCGCCCGCTCATGAAGACCGCGACGTCGTCGATGGTCAGGTCAGTGATGACGTACTGGGCTCGCGGAGTCTCACTCATCGGGGCTCTCCTCGGGTGTGCGGGTGGTGGGGCGTTGGTCAGCGGACGAGGACATCGCGGCCCTCCAGACGTTCGTGCAGCCACTTGAGGCGGCCGACGATCTTGAGGACCGCGCACCCCACGCAGTCGTCGGCGCAGTAGTCGCCGTCGCGGGTGTGGATGAGCGATTGGTCGTCGTACTGACCCGCGTACTCGTCGATCAGGTCTGTGACGACCTCGCGGGCAAGCAGGGCGTCGTCGATGAGCTCACGAGTCCGATACGGATCATCCTGGTCGGGCTGGAGCCGCAGGATGTAGCCGTCGCGGTCACTAGTGAGAGCGGCAGCGACGAGCGGGGTGTCGTCGGTGCCAAGGTCCCCTCCGACGATCGTCTCGACGTACACGCCCGCGTAGTCCGGCGAGTCGGCGAGGCGTTCGCGGAGTTCGCGCACAGTCAGCGGCCTCCCGGCGTCGAGCGCGTTCATTCCGCACCTCGCTCGGGACGGAATGACTGGTCGACGCCGAGGTCCCAGACGCGGCCAAGGTGGGCGAGCGGCGAGGGGTCGGGCAGGTTCCAGCAGATGAGGCAGGACGGGTGCGAGGCGGCCTCTTGGCGTCCGTTGTCGCGGAGGATGCCGAACTTCACCCGGCCCTTGATGAAGACGACATGCGAGGCCGTCTCCAGCGCCTTGTGGAACAGGCGCGTGTCGGTGTGCGAGGGGATCAGGAGGATGACCTGCGATCCCTGCTCGGCGGCGTCGACGCAGCGCGCTACCCACCGCTCCCGCGCCTTGGAGTAGGGCGGGTTGACGTAGATCGTGTCGGCGTCCCACGGCTCCTCGGCGCCGTCTGTGGCTGCCGTGTAGAACCGGTCGGCCCCGGTGGGGTTGTCGGGCTCGGTGCAGGGGTCGAGCTGGATGCCGCGCAGCGCGTCGCGCACGGGCTCCAGCACGTAGGGCGGGGTGAGCTGCCGCTGCATCTCGTGGTCGTCGGTCCGGTAGCGCAAGGCGTTGTTGAACCGGTGCTGGGCGACGCTCATGCGGCCCCTCCATTCGTGGGCGAATGGGTGGTCATGGCGCTCACTCCTCAGGCCGCCAGTCGCGCGGCGATGACGTGGGTGGGGTGCTGGTAGTGGTTGGACCGGCCGAGGTCGTAGTGCTGCGACGTGGTGCGCGGGTCGACGTGGCGGGCCAGGAGCTGCGCCTCGCGGATGGTGGCGCCGGACTCGAGCAGCTCGGTGATCGCCATCTTGCGGAGCAGGTGCGGGTTGATCCTGCGCGTCATGCCCTGCTTGGCGGCACGCCGGTTCACGGTCTGCACCAGCCCCGCGGCGGCCGAGCGGGACAACTGACGGCCGTCGAGCCCCGGGACGAGCGGCCCCTCGGTGCGGCCGGCGCGCACCGCCTCGAGCGCGTGCAGCACCGGCAGTGCCACAGGCATCGCAGCCGGCCCGCCGCCCTTCTGCGTGAACTTCATGATGTGCTGCCCCTGCTCGATGTTCGGCAGGTACGACTCCACCCGCAGCGACGCCGCCTCCGAGATCCGCAGCGCCATCCCCGACAGCAGCGACGTGAGCGCCCAGTGGCGGGGGCTGGTCTCCTTCGCGACCTCGAGCCACAGCATCAGGTCGCGGTACGGCACCAGCGGCGACTTCTCGTAGGTGATCTTCGGGAGCGCGACGTACTCGGCGGGGTTGCGGAGAATCTGCTCGTCGATCACGGCGAACTTGTAGAACCCCTTGACCGGGGACATGCGGGTGCCGATGGAGGACGGCTTGAGCTTCAAGTCCTCCAGCAGGTGCCGGACGTAGAACTCGATGTGGACGCGCTTGACGTCGTCCAGCGGGTGCAGGCCGTGGCCCTGGCACCACTTGAGGTACTCCCCGAGGTGGTACTTGTAGAGCTCGAGGGTGTTGCCGTGGAAGCGGCCGAGGAACCCGGCGTAGGCGATCTCGACGTTGCTGAGTGACGAGACAACGGCTGGGAGCGTGTCGTGGGTATCGTGGGTGGTGTTCATGATCTGACCTCCGAGGGGTCGGTTGTGGTTGAGGCCCCGTCTGGCGTTGCACCGCCGGGCGGGGTTCTTCTTTCTGCACGCGGTCATGCCGCGGACTTCCTGGCGCGGTGGCGGGCCGACGACTTCCGGCGGCAGGTCTTGCACTGCCGGCGGCCGGTCGTGGGGTTGATGTAGGTGTTGTCCTCGTCGAACGGGTGGCCCTCGATGCAGTGGGTGCGGGGCGGCTCGGTGGCGGCCTTCTCGGCTCGGGTCGCGGACGCCTTCGCCGCGGCCCGCCGGCGGCGGTCCCGCTTCTGCTCCTCGGAGGTGGCGTCGCCGTAGGTGCGGCCGGCCCACGTCCCGGTGACCTGGGCGCGGTTGGTGGTGGATGCGCCGAGCCAGTCGTCGCGCTCCTCGCGGCAGCCGGTGAGCAGCGGGCAGGCGTCGCAGAGGCTGCGGGCGAAGGCGGAGACGTTCGGGTCGAGGGAGTCGAACATCGCGATGCGGTTGGCGCACAGCGGCTTGAGCACGGTCGGAGCGGCCTCGTGGGTGATGCCGTGGGGGTTCATGCCGCCCTCCGCTTCCAGATGGTCATGCGGGGGCGGATTTCGTCGCCGTGGTTGTGCAGGCAGAGGGTGCCGGCGCAGTGGCGGGGCATGAAGGTGTGGTGGGGGAGGCGGGTGAGCTGCGGCTTGTCGGCACGGTGGCGGCCGACGTAGAGCCAGGGGTTGCCCTGAGTGGTGGTGGTCATGATTTCTCCTGAGTGGGTATCTGCGAGCCATCGCCGGGGTGGACAAAGGTGGACATGTCCACCCCGGCCCTCGATCCGCCTCGTACGTGCGGATGAGCAATTTGTGTTGTGACCTGGGGAAACGCCGTAGCCCGCGACTGGCCGAATCGCTCGCCGGGGTGGACATGTCCACGGCTGTCCACCTCAGCGAGGGCGCTCACGAGTCGCCCCGTAGGCGGTACTTGCCAGTGCTGTTTCCGTGTCCCGTGGCGCTCGGGTCAAGCTCGATCTGACCTGCATCGAGAAGGCGATCGAGGGCTGCCTGAAAGTGCTCGCGCTCACGACCAGCCAGGGCCTTTCGCAACGAGCTGGAGGCCAGCCAGTCGCCCTCTCTTCGCAGTCGTCGCACGAGCACCGAGCAGGCGCGCTTGACCGCCTCGTCGGCCTTCCGCTCGTCGATCCGCACCGCCCTGGATGCCTCGGCCTCAGCTCGTGCGGTGTTCTCCTCGGCCTTGCGCTGAGCCAGCAATGCGACGACCTGGCCGCGCACTGCGGCGGACTTGCGGGCGATGACTTCGGACAGGTCCCAGTCCTCCTCGGTGACCTCGAGGCGGGAGTCGGCCAGCGCCAGGGCGGCGGCGACCTTGAGTCGCGCCAGGAGCGCGTGGCCGTCCAGTCCGTGCCCTTGGCCTCGCACGCGGGCGAGATGGGTGGTCTTGATGAGGTCGACGGCGACATCACAGACCTTCATCCGCACGCCGCCGAAGGTGACGAAGCGGCCGAGATCGACCCCACCCCAAGTCATGGGCTGCGGCTCCGGGGGTGCGACGTCGGGAGCGCCGGGGTCGGTGGCGGGCATCCATAGGAACCGCTGCGGGGTGCCGCCGTCGGCGTCGTCGAGCAGGCACGCCGCCCGAGCTGGCTGGATGCCGGCGACGAGGCAGAGCCGGTACTCGTGGGCGGGGATGAGGATGCGCTTGGTGGGGTCGGCGTACCCGAACCCGAGACCTTCTCCGGTCCATGCTGAGCGGAGCTGTGGCATGAGCGTGGCGCCACGTCGGTCGCCTTGGGCGGCGAGACTGTCGATCTCAGGGACCGAGAACAGCACGGCATGGTCGTCGTCGTTCCACTTGAGTTCACCCTTGGCCCGGTGCATGTAACCGTGGGCGATGCCCTCGCCGGATCCGACGTTGTGGCTGACGATGCTCTTGCCGAGCAGGAGCGCCTCGGCGGCGACGGCCTCGGCGGCACCCTTCCCACTTCCCGACGGGCCGACGATCCCGACGAATTGGTTCAGGGAGGCCTTGCCGCCGATCGTGGGCGGCAGGCAGACCTGGTGAGGCGTGGCCGTGACGATCCGCGCGAGTGTGATCCCGAGGACGGCCCACGGCGAGACGAGGCGGGCGCGGGCGAAGTCATGGAGGTGACGCAGAAGGGGCCTGGCGTCCCAGAACGCGTCCTCGTCGGCCTGCTCGAGGTCGGGGGTGGTTGCTTGGGGCTGCTCGAGCACGGTGACGGTGGGGGCGTCGCGCAGGGTCGGCTCGGGGCGTCCGGCGCCTCCGACCTTGTTCTCGGCGCTCTCCCACTTCTGTTCGATGCGGCGGTCGTCGAAGCCGGCGTCGCGGGGTGCGCGCTGCTCGAGGTCTGCGCGGGCTTGGGTGTGGCTGTAGCCAGACCAGGGGCTGTTGGCGATCTCGAGGAGGTTGCAGGCAACGGAGAAGGTGGTCTCGTCCCAGTGCGGCGGGTGGCCGAGGGGGGCGAGCCGGCACTGGTCGAGGCGGGCGAGCTCGGCGTCGACGACGGTGCGGGCGTAGGGATGGAGTCCGTCGTGGTGGCTGCGTCGGATGGGGGTGACATTCGAGGACGTCGTCTCGACGACGGTGAGCTTCTGCGTCGCCTTGATGGCAGACATGAACGAGTCGACCATCAGGCGGCTCCGCCGAGGGTGGTGAAGGCTGGGGTGCCGAGGAAGCGGTAGCGGCCGGGGTGGTCCTTGCTGCCGGCGGTGATGACGGACGGTGGGGCGACGACGTAGCCGCCCTGCCCGCGGTAGTCGACGCCGGGGGCGATCCCGGCGCCGTTGCCGTCGCCGGTGGCGGGGACGTAGATGTGCATCCCGCCGGGGCGGGGGGTGAGGACCTTGGCGATCTGGCTGGCGTCGATGGTGGCGAAGACGCTGTCCCAGTGCTCGGCGCGGGACTTCTGGCCGAGGGGTCCGTCGATGTCGACGACGTCGAACTTGTGCCCGGTGGCGAGTCCGATGTTGGCCTCGGGCGTGCGTGACCACCAGGCGCGGATCTGGTCGAGGTCGGTGGTGGCGTCCTTGAGTCCGTGGGAGCCGGGGAAGGGGTGCTTGCGGCCGGCGAGGAGCCGGAAGACGGGGATGTCGTGCGAGGCGTACCAGAGCGCGGAGCTCATGAGAGGGACGAGCGGCTTGGGGTTGTCGAGTCGCTCGACGTCGGCCTCGGCGGCGGCGATGCGGGCTGGGTCGCCTGAGTCGATGGCGTCGCGGAGGGCCTGTTCGGCTTCCTCCGGGGTGTGCGGGGTCATCGTTGCTCCCTGATCGAATGTCTGAGTTCTCTGGCGGATTCCGCCGCCCACCGGCCGGGCCGGTGGGCGACAGGACCTGTCAGAACGGGGGCTGGGCGCCGGTCGCCGGGGCGACGGTCTGGAGCTCGGGGGCGAACGGGTCGCCCTTGGCGAACTCGGCCTGAGCGCGGGCCTTGGCGGCGTCGTCAGCAGCCACCGGGACGGTGTAGTCGCGGCCGCTGTTGGACTTGCGGGTCTCGACCTTCACGACGACGAGCTGCCCGATGTAGGTCTTGAGCGCGTCGACGTAGGCACCACCGAACAGCAGGGTGTCTCGGTAGACGGCGGGGCCGCCGGGGGCGTCGAGGTCGAGGATGTCGGCGCCGATCGCGTCGGTGCCGTTGGGCGAGTTCGAGGTGATGATCCCGGTCTTGTGCTCGAGCGCCTTGACGACGATGACGTGCCCGATGTTGTCCTTCGGGATGAAGCGGTCGCCGGGGACCGGCTCGGTGAACTCTGCGAACTGAGTCATGGTGCGTACTTCCTTGTCTTCTTGGTGGACCCCGACGTCAGGCCGACGCGGGGAGACTGGCGATACGGGCCTTGGCGGCCTCGGTGAGCTCGTCGGTCCAGATCGACGAATAGGTGGACCAGAGGCTGCGGATGATGGCTGGGTCGTCGCAGGCGGCGATCTGGCGGAGCACGCCGGCGCGCTCGTGGTCCTCGCGGGACTCGGTCTTGGCCTGGTCGCGCTTCTCGAGGTGCAGGGAGGGCCGCTCGGTGGGGCCGAAGGGCTCGACGAGGAGGTTGCGCTTGTCGAGCCCTCGCTGGGCCCAGACCTGCTGGGCGACCATGACGGTCTGCCAGCCGGCCTCGAGGTCGATCCACAGCAGGTCGACGGTGTAGGCGTCGAGGTCGACGTCCATGACGATGCCGCGGTTGGTGGAGGCTCCGTGGGTGTCGCGGGCGCCGGTGGCGACGTCGTACAGGTAGGAGCGGGAGTAGATCGCGAGCTGCGAGGCGATCTTCTGGACGCCGTACTGGGTGTTTCCGGTCTTGGTGTCGCCGATGAACCGCTCGCCCTTGTAGGCGTAGACGCGGTCGGGGGTGCCGGCGACGAGGTGGGTGTCGAGGCAGACCTTGGACTCGATGTGGACGACCTTGAGGTCGCGGGTGGCTTCGCGGAAGGCGTCGAGGGTGCGGAGGACGTTGTCGGGGAGCCCGGCGGGGAGGTCGCCACCGCGGTCGACGATGTCGGTGAGTGCGTGGAACGCGGTGCCCTTGGTGGCCTTGGCGCCTGCCAGGGCGTACTCCTTGGCGTCCTGGCAGGCCCGGTCGAGGACCTTCTTGTCGTCAAGGTGGGCCAGGACGTTGAGGCGGAGGTCGTCGCGCTGGGCGAGGCCGGCGGCGACCTGGCGCTTCTCCCACTGCTGGAGCGTGTACTTGTCGGCAATGACGTCGACGTAGGAGGTGCAGCGTCGGTAGGCGACGGGCTTCCCGCCGCCGGCGGGGATGATGAGGGGTCGCTGCCAGCGGTCGCGGTCGAAGTCGCGCTCGGGGGTGTGCAGGGTGGTCATGAGGCGTCCTCGGAGTAGTTCTGGGTCAGGTAGCGGTCGGGGCGGCCGATTCCGGTGCGGCGCTCGATGTCGAGCAGCGACCAGCCGGCGTCGCGGGCGCGGCGGACGATCTCGATCCGGTCGGCCTTCTTGATCCGTGCGGTTGTGTCGCCAGAGAGCCGGCGCAGTACGGCGGCCTCGTCGTAGTCGTGGGTCTCCAGCTCGAAGACCTGGGCGTCGTCGAGTTCGGGCAGCGGGAGCGCGGGGCCGACGTGGAGGCGGCCGCCGATCCGCAGGGGCGGCGGCCACCCGTTGCGGGCGGCGTGGTTGCGCGCCCGCGAGGCCGCTGCCCTCTCGTGGTGCGTCTGTTCGAGCGGCGCCTTCTCGGCGAGTTCGAGGTAGAGAGCGTGGACTCGGCGGGCCGTGCCGGCGGTGACCCGTCGACGAGCTCCGGTGATGACGGGGTTGAAGTTTCCAGGCTGGATGTCGAGGAGTCGGCCGAGCGCCGACATGGACCAGCCGTTGGCGACAAGCGCCTGGAGGCGGCGGGCGGTGTCGGTGTTGTCGACGTAGGCGCCGTCGGCCAGGTCGAGTTCGACCGCTAGCAGGCGCTCGGCCACCGCCTTCGTGAGGCGGCGAGAAGGGTTCCTGCTGCTGCTGTCCGTCGGGCGCCCGTACAGCAGCTTCGACAGCACGCCGGTGGAAACGTTGGCGGCGACCCCGATCCGCTTCAGCCCCATACCTGCGGCCATCAGTCGCGTGATGTGATCACGAGCGGGCTGGGCGTCGACGAGGTTGTCCCACCGGCCGTACGCCTGCTGACGGACCCGGTTCTGCTCGTATGCCTTCACGGCCTCGCAGCACGGCGCGCAGCGGCAAGCGTCGAGGGTGTAGCAGGCATAGGTCCCGTGCTGGTGGTCGGCGATCTTGTGCAGGCACGGCTTGGGAGTGCGATCCACCTTGGCGGCGCGCAGACGTCCGCGTGCAGCCGAGGCGGCCTTGTTCAACCACCGGTGGCAGGAGTGACGGCGCAACGCGTAGGCGGCTCGGGCGTCGGAGTCGTAGGACCCGGCGAAGCCGCAGTCGCAGGAGACGGAGACGAGGGCGGTCATCGGACACCGCCGAGGAAGTGCTCGAGTTGGTGACGTCCACTGTCGGTGATGTGCAGACGGCGAGGACCCTGTTCGGTGTCGGAGTTGCCGACGTAGGAGCGGGTCAGCCATCCGTGCGCCACAGCGGACTCGACGCTGCGCTTGTTGTGTCCGATGGCCGGGGCTCCGATGCCGTCGTCGTGTCCGGCGTCGATGCAGTGGGCGACCTCGAGCAGGACGCAGATGACCGCGTCCGATGCGCGGAGCCGGGTCGGCGGGGCGTAGCCGTCGAATAGGGCAAGCTGGGTCATCAGAAGCCCGCCTCTCGCAGCAGCTCGACGAACGTCTCGCCGTCCATGACGACGTAGCCGTGGCGGGCCGAGGTCTTGCCCTTGCGCTTGAGCCACGCGAACCCGAACCGGGCGCCGGCGTTGTCGCGCTCGACCAGGGCCTCATCGACCGCGGTGGCGAGGTCGTAGCCCTTGGTGTTCTTCGCCTCGATGACGACGCCGGGGATGCCGGCCAGGTCGCCCTTGTCGTTGACGCCGGCGAGGCGGCGACGCTCGGCGTGCGGCCAGCCACGCTCAACGAGGAAGCGGACGATCTCGGTCTCCCATGCGGTGCCGGCCTTCTTGGCGCTGGCGCGGTTGCGGGTCACGCCTGCCCCTCCTGACGCCGGGCCTCGAGCAGGGCCATCAGCTCGGCGATGCTCACGCCGAGAGAGACCGGACCGCCCCGGGTGGACTCGGCCTCGGGACCGACGTGGGCGCAGCTGGGGCAGGCGCAGACGCCGACGGGGGTGGTGATCGACCAGGCCATCAGCGGGTCACCTCGAGGGCGTCGTCGACGTGGCGGTCGAAGCGGACGCCGGCGCGGCGGTAGTGCTCCCTGCACGCCGCGGTGGCGAGCTGGTGGATCACGCCGGCCACGGCCAGGAGGCCGACGGCGACGAGGGCGCCGAGGATGAACCACTGTGCGGCGCTCACGAGGCGTCCCGCTGCTCGCAGTAGGAGCAGGACCACCCGGACTCGCCGCAGCGGCCGTCGTCGTGTGCCTCTCGTGCGCGCCGTTCGGCATCACACACGGCAGCCATCAGGGAGTCGACGGCGTCGGTGCCGGAGATGATGTGCCGGACCACGATCCAGTTCGACCGGTCCAGCCCGTCGCGGAGGGTGTCGATCGGGGGAAGGTCGGCGTGGCCGTTGAGCCAGGCGGCAACGGACCACAGCAGCTCCTCGCCGGAGGAGAGGCGGGGCCAGTTGCGGGCGAGGGTGGCGCGGCCACCACTGACGGTGATGGTGGTGCAGTCGGCGAGGGCGGTGAGGCGGCGCAGGTCGATGGTGGCGGTGACCTGGCCCTCGCGGACGGTGATGATGTCGGCGCGGCGGGCCTTGATCGCGTCCGCCTGTCGCTGCGCGAGGTTGGGGTGGGTCATGGGACGATGCCTTTCAGTTCGTGAGCCCCGGTCTTGCTGTAGGAGGCGGCCGGGGCTCCGGCTTGTTCTGGGGTCAGCGGCAGGCGCGGCGGACCACGGCGCCGGCGCTGCGGCCGGCGATGTAGGCGAGGGCCTGCAGGGCGAGCGTCGCGGCGCAGACTCGTGGCCGGATGTGTCCCTGCGGGGCGTGGGTTGTCATGCCGACCTCGCGGCCGAGAGGGCCGTCTGACCGTCGATGGCGTCAGCGCTGTGCTGCTTGGTGCCGGCGACGTGGTGGGCCGCGATGATCTGCTCGACGTCGTCATCGGTGAACGCGATCGTTCGGCCGACGCGGACGTGCGGCCAGCCGTAGCGGCGGGTCCACTCGACGACCTTGCGGTGGTCGACGCCCTCGCCGAGCTGAAGGCCGAGGGCCTTCGGGGATGTCAGGCCGATCACGAGGCGTTCGCCTTGATCTCGAGAGCGGTCGGGTCGCGGACGATGGCCTCGACGGGGATCTTGAGTGCGGCGGCGATGCGGTAAAGCACCTCGAGGCTGGCGTTCTTCCGCTCGTTCTCGATGTTGTCGAGGGTTGAGTAGGAGATGGACGCCTTGCTCGCGAACTCGCCGGGCTTCATCCCCGCCTTGATGCGGAACGCGCGGATCGCAGCGCCGTTGTGGCGGCGAGCCGGAAGGGATGTAGAGGTCATGTGGAAGAGATTAGGAGGGATTCCGGCGGAAGGCAAGAAGAAACGCGGAAGAGATCGAGCAACACAGCATCAGGGCAGGTCAGCCCACCTCTCACGCGTGTAATTACGCTCAACGGCTTCCGGGCAGGGCCCTCGGAACCTCTTCCGGTCCTGCCTAGACTCTTCCGGCTTTCTGCTGACACGCTTCCTGCTATGAAGACGTACTCGCCAGAGCACTGGAGGGCACTCGGCAGTTGGGTTGCCGGGGCTCGCGTGCAGGCTGGATACAGCGACACGAAGAAGTGGGCCGCGACCGTAGGCCGGTCTACGCGACAGGTGTTGGGACTCGAGCGCGGCGAGGCCGTCGGACCAAAGACAATCGAAGCCGTCGCGCAGGCTCTAGGCGTAGCCGCGTGGGCCCTCTACGACACCCTCGAGACGGGCGAGGCCGCAGCCACCTGGAGCGAGCTTCGACTCCGGGCCGAAGCCGAACACCAGGCCGCTGTTGACCGGCAGGCTCTGGCGAGCCCCGAGGAGTCGAGTTACTGGACTTCGCCTTCCGGAGACGAGGCTGACGAGCCGGTCACCTGGGCTCATATGGAGGATCGGCTAGGCGAACTAGAAACCCGCATTGCTCGCCTTGAGCGGAGCATGCTCCGCGTGATGGATGCCCGTGAGGGAGGTGATGGAGATGGAGACTCCGCCCCCACCAGCAAGCGCACCTTCCCGACCGTGATCACGGACGCGGCACGCAACGACGAGGGCGCCGACGGCTGACTGTCGGCGGTCGTCCTTACCTTCGCCGGGTGATGCATCCCTGGCGACGGCTACGCGAACTGGCCCACGTCACCTTGCTCTGGCATGACGGCGGCCCCAAGGGCGTGACGAACTTCGCGGCCCAGACGATCAGCCTCCGCCGCGGCATGACGCAGGCGGAGCGCCGCAGCACCGTCCTGCACGAGTGCCTGCACATCGAACGCGGGCCGGCGCTCACGACTCTCGCTGCGCGCGAGGAGCTGCGCGTGGAGAAGGAGACGGCGCGACTCCTGCTGCCGGACATGCATCGCGTCGCCGACGCGCTCGCCTGGGCGCGCGACCTCGCCGAGGCCGCCGACGACCTCTGGGTGGATGAGCAGTTGCTCCGCTGTCGCCTTCGCCACCTCCACCCGTCCGAACGGGGCTACCTCCAGCAGCGACTAGCCGAGGATGGGCATTGACTAGTCAAAGGTTTGTTCGTTTCCAGTCGTCTGAGTCCCCGCATTTCACGCTCAGATAGGCGGGACTCGTCAATCAGAAGGGGGCCTGGGCGGCGTTCGATTCCCCGCAGCTCCACTCACGACAAGCGCGTGATCCCGACCCACCCGGTGGATCGAGGTCACGCGTTCGTCGTCCCGGCCCCCGGCACCAGCCGTTCACCATCGACCGTCATGCTGTGCGCCGTGACAGCCGAGCCCACGGGCGCCCGCTCCGACGTGGTGCCGCTGCGTGAGGCCACGAGGGCGTGGTTCCGCATCTCCCTGCAGACCTTCGGCGGCCCCGCGGGCCAGATCGCGATGATGCAGCGCGAGCTCGTCGACGAGCGCCGCTGGATCGGGCAGCGCCGCTTCCTGCACGCCCTGTCGTTCTGCACGCTGCTGCCCGGCCCCGAGGCGCAGCAGCTCTCGATCTACGTCGGCTGGCTGCTCAACGGGGTCAGGGGCGGGTTGATCGCCGGCACGCTCTTCGTGCTCCCCGGGGTCGTCGCGCTCCTCGCCCTCTCCGCCCTGTACGTCGGAGCAGGCGACACCACGGTCGTCGAGGCGCTCTTCGCGGGGCTGGCCCCTGCCGTGCTCGCGGTGGTCGCGCAGGCCGTGTGGCGGCTGTCGGGCCGGGCCCTGGGTCGCCCGGCGCTGATCGGGCTGGCCGTGGCGGCCTTCGTGGCGCTGGTCGCCCTCGACGTCCCGTTCCCCGCGGTCGTGGCCGGCGCGGCCGTGATCGGCTGGCTCCTGGGGCGGTGGGTGCCGGATGCGCTGCCTCACCGGCGTACCGCTCCCGAGGACGCCGGGCCCACGCCGCTCATCCCCGACGACGCCCTGCACACCGCACCCGCCACGCGGCGCCACAGCCTCGTGGTGCTGGCCGTCGGCGTGGTGCTGTGGATGGCGCCGGTGCTCGGGTTCGTGGTGCTGCTCGGGCGCGACACCGTCTTCGTCGACCAGGCGGTCTTCTTCTCCGGGGCGGCGCTGGTGACCTTCGGCGGTGCCTACGCGGTGCTGGCCTTCGTCGCGCAGCAGGCTGTCGACGTCTACGGCTGGCTCGCGCCGGGGGAGATGGTGCGCGGGCTGGCGCTGGCCGAGTCCACGCCCGGGCCGCTCATCATGGTGGTGCAGTTCGTGGCGTTCCTCGGGGCCTACCGCGACCCCGGCTCGCTCGACCCCTGGGTCGCCGGCGTGCTCGCCTCGCTGCTCACCGTGTGGGTGACATTCGTGCCGTGCTTCGTCTTCATCTTCCTCGGCGCCCCCTACGTCGAGCGGCTGCGCGGGCACGAGGGGCTCTCGGCGGCGCTGACCGGCATCACCGCCGCCGTGGTCGGCGTCATCGCCAACCTCGCGGTGCTCTTCGCGCTGGCGACGCTCTTCGGCCGGACCCGGGAGGTCGGCGCGGGGCCGGTCGCAATCGACCTGCCCGTCCTCGGCTCCATCGAC
Organism: Nocardioides sp. REDSEA-S33_B3; assembly: GCA_001627335.1. Taxonomy (GTDB): domain Bacteria; phylum Actinomycetota; class Actinomycetes; order Propionibacteriales; family Nocardioidaceae; genus Nocardioides. The sequence continues at coordinate 48,831 of LUPK01000055.1, forward strand.
CCGGTCGCGGTCGGGCTGCTCGCGCTGGCTGCCCTGCTGCTCGGGCGCGGGTGGTCGGTGCTGCGGGTGCTGGGGGCGTGTGCCGCGGCCGGCGTGGTGCTGGGTCTGCTCGGCGCGCCGGTCTGAGGTCCCTGCGGAGAGGTGGTCTCGACGCCCGCTCCTCGCTGGCGCTCGTCGCTGCTCGACCACCTGGGGTCCTGGGTCTCGAGACGGCGCTGGCGCGCCTCCTCGACCGGCGGACGGCGGCTACAGGGTCGCCAGGAAGGCCAGGACGCGCTCGTCGACGAGGGCGGCGGCGTCGGGGTCGTGGGACGGGAGCGAGCTGTCGACGAACAGGTGCGCGTCGCCGGGGTAGGTGAAGACGTCCACGTCGTCGCGGCCCGCGGCGAACTCGCGCGCGGGCTCGAGGTCCTCCAGGCCGAAGAACTCATCGCGCTCCATGCCGTGGATCTGCACCGGAGCGCCCGCCGGCCACTCGCCGACGTGCTCGGGCGCCACGAACGACTCCAGGAACACCCCCGCCACCGCGCCCGGGCGCTGCGCCGCGACGTGCTGGGCCGCGACGACACCCATCGAGATGCCGGCGTAGACCACCGCCTCGGGCAGGTCGGTGACCGCGGCCAGCGCCCGCGAGCGGACCTCGTCGAAGCCGCCGATCGACTGCACGAACGCGAACCCCTCCTCCACCGAGCCGAAGGTGCGTCCCCCGAACAGGTCGGGAGTGGTGACCTCGTGACCGGCGGCGCGCCACCGGTCGGCGATCGCGGCCACGCCCGCAGTGAGGCCGGCGACGTGGTGGAAGAGGACGACGGGTGTCATGCGCGTCACGCTAGGGGTGAGTACCGACAACGCGGAAGGTGACCTAGCGTCGCTCCGTGCGACCACGCCGGCCCCGGCTGTTCCGACACCCCGCTCAGGTGGTCGTCGGCGGCTTCGGCCTCGCCGTGCTCGTCGGGACGCTGCTGCTGATGCTCCCGGTGGCGCAGACCGGCATCGACTGGACCGACCCGGTCACCGCGCTCTTCACCGCCACCAGCGCGGTGTGCGTGACCGGCCTGGTCGTCGTCGACACCGGCACCTACTGGTCGACCTTCGGCGAGGTCGTGATCCTGGCGCTGATCCAGGTCGGCGGGCTCGGCACCATGACCCTGGCCAGCCTGCTCGGCCTCGCCATCTCCCGCAAGCTCGGCCTGCGGGCCCGGGTCACCGCCGCCACCGAGACCAAGGCGGTCGGCCTGGGCGACGTCCGCGGCGTCGTGCTCGGCGTCGCACGCACCAGCCTGGTCGTCGAGCTCGCGGTGGCCGTCGTGCTCGCGCTGCGCTTCTGGGCGGCGTACGACGTCTCGCCCGGACGTGCGGCCTACCTCGGTGTCTTCCACTCGGTCTCGGCGTTCAACAACGCCGGCTTCGCCCTGTGGCCCGACAGTCTCGTCCGGTTCGCGACCGACCCGTGGATCTGCCTGCCGATCGCGGCGTCGGTGATCGTCGGCGGGATCGGCTTCCCGGTGATCCTCGAGCTCCGCAAGCGGCTGCGCACCCCGCGGGCCTGGTCGATGCACACCAAGATGACCCTGTGGGCCACCGCGGTCCTGCTGGTGCTCGGCACCCTGGTCATCACCGCCAACGAGTGGCGCAACCCCGCGACCCTCGGCCAGCTCGACACCCCGGGTCGACTGCTCGCCGGGTTCTTCCAGGCCGTGATGCCGCGCACCGCCGGCTTCAACTCCGTCGACACCGGCGCCATGCTGGAGGGCTCGCTCCTGGTCACCGTGGTGCTGATGTTCATCGGCGGGGGCTCGGCGGGCACCGCGGGCGGCATCAAGGTCACCACGTTCGTGCTGCTGCTCCTCGTCATCTGGGCCGAGGTCCGAGGCGAGCGGGACGTGCAGGCCTTCGACCGCCGGATCGGGGAACGGGTGGTGCGCCAGGCGCTCACCATCGCCCTGCTCTCGGTGGGGCTGGTGACGGCCGCGACGGTCGTCCTGGTCGAGATCACCCGGATGTCCACGCACCTGGTGCTCTTCGAGGTCGTCTCGGCCTTCGGCACCGTCGGGCTCTCGACCGGCATCACCGCCGACGTCGGCACGGCCGGGCACCTCGTGCTCGCCGTCCTGATGTTCGTGGGCAGGCTCGGCCCCATCACGCTGGTCTCGGCGCTCGCGCTGCGCGAGCGGCAACGGCTCTACCACCACCCGGAAGGCAGGCCCCTCATTGGCTAGGCAGCAGCACTCCCGTCCCAAGGGCGCCGTCGCCGTCATCGGCCTAGGCCGCTTCGGCAAGTCCCTCGCCCTGGAGCTGATGGCCGGCGGCACCGAGGTGCTCGGCGTCGACGCCGACCCCCGCACCGTCCAGTCGCTGGCCGGCCGGCTCACCCACGTCGTCGAGGCCGACTCCACCAACGAGGAGGCGATGCGCCAGCTCGGCGTGCACGAGCTCGAGCGGGCCGTCATCGGTGTCGGCACCGACCTCGAGGCGAGCATCCTGTCGACGTCGGTGGCGGTGAACCTCGGCGTTCACGAGGTGTGGGCCAAGGCGATCAGCCAGGCGCACGCACGGATCCTCGCCCAGGTCGGTGCGCACCACGTCGTACGCCCCGAGCACGACATGGGCAAGCGCGTCGCGCACCTGGTGGGCGGGCGGATGCTCGACTACATCGAGCTCGACGACGGCTACGCGTTCGTCAAGACCAAGCCGCCCAAGGTCATCCTCAACAAGTCGCTGCGCGACAGCGACGTGCGCCAGGCCTTCGGCATCACCGTCGTCGGCATCAAGCGCGGCACCCGTGCCTTCACCTACGCCACGCCCGACACCGTGGTCGTCCCGGGCGATGTCATCATCGTCTCCGGCGAGCGCGCGGCCGTGGAGGGGTTCAGCGACCTGCCCTGACGGCCGCTGTGACCACCGTGACGGGTGGGGCGTGACCGCCGTGCTAGTGGGCATGGTGGGGCGGTGGTCCTCGGGAAGTCTCTGGTCGTCGTCTGCACCCTCCTCGCGCTCGCGCTCGGCGTGCTGCCCGCGGCGGCCGCCCCGGCCGAGCGGCCGGCGTCGCGAGAGGTGCCACCCGGCCTCACGCTGAGCGCGCCACCGACGTACGCCGGCCAGGACGCCCCGGTCATCGTCACCCTCGCCGACGAGGCGGGGGAGCCGGTGGCGGGGGCGTCGCTGCTCGTCGAGCGACGCATCGGCGACACCTGGGCCGAGGTCGCTGTCCTCGCCACCGCCGAGGACGGGACCGCCTCCCTGCCCGTCACGCTCACCCGCCGCCCCGAGGACAACGTCCTGCGCGCCGCGTGGGCCGGCGACGAGACCCACGAGCCGCAGGCGACCGGGCCGGTGACGCTGCCGCTGCGGCGCCGCAACGCCCGGCTGCGGGTGAAGGGACCCGACGAGGTCGTCGACGAGACCAGCGTGCGCGTGGCGGTGCGGTGGACCACCGGCTCCGGCGACCCGGTCGTCGGGGAGGTCGCCCTGCAGCGCAAGCGCAACGGTCGCTGGCGCGAGGTCGAGGTGCTGACCACCGACGAGCGCGGCCGCGCCCACACCCGGATCGCCCCGCGGGACGACTCGCGCTGGCGCTTCCGCACCGCGAGGCAGCCGTGGCTGGAGCGGGGGAGGAGCCCCGTGCACCGGGTCGACAACGTGCCGCCCGGCAGCGTCGTACGACTCGGTGGGCCGGACCCGCGCCGCAGCCTGCCGCGGGCACCACGCGCCCAGGGCGACGGAGCGGCCGCGAGCATCACGCGCATACCCGGCAAGGTCTGGCGCTCGATGAAGGGCCGCACCTGGCACCGCGGCTGCCCCGTGGGCCGCCCGCAGCTGCGGCTGCTGCGCATCAACTACTGGGGCTACGACGGCTACCGCTACCGAGGCGAGCTGGTGGCCGCCGCGTCGGTCGTCGGCCAGATGGCCGGTGCCCTGCGCGACATGTACGACGCCGGGCTGCCGATCCGCTCGATGGTCCGCGCCGACCGATTCGGGTGGTCCTCCCGGCTCAAGGGCGCCGACGACTACGCCTCCATGGCCGCGGGCAACACCAGCGCCTTCAACTGCCGCCAGGTCGTGGGGCGCCCCGGGGTCCGCTCGCCGCACTCCTGGGGGAGGTCGCTGGACATCAACACCTGGGAGAACCCCTACCGCTCCTCCCACGGCCTGGTCCCGAACTCCTGGTGGGCCTCGCGCAGCCACCCGCGGGTGGCGTGGCGCTCGAGCCAGCACCGGGTCGTGTCGATCATGCGCAGGCACGGCCTGCGCTGGACCTACGGCACCGCCGACAACCACCACTTCGACGCGGTGCCGCGCTCGGCGAAGCGCGGCGGGCACGAGCACGACGAGCACGCGCCCGTCCTGCCGCCCGAGTGCGCCACCGAGGTGTGCGACTGACCCGGTCGCGCTGGCTACGGTGAGCAGGTGACCTCGGCCGACTGCGTCTTCTGCTCGATCGTCGCCGGCGACGTGCACGCCGACGTCGTGCTCGAGACCGACACGCTCCTCGCGTTCCTCGACCAGCGGCCGGTCTTCAAGGGCCACGTGCTGCTGGTCCCTCGCGAGCACGTCGTGACCCTGCCCGACCTGCCGGCCGACCTGCGCGACCCCTTCCTGGCGGCGGCCCAGCGCATCGCCACCGCCGTCGTGTCCGAGCTGGGGGCGCAGGGCTCCTTCGTGGCGATCAACAACACCGTCAGCCAGTCGGTGCCCCACCTGCACCTGCACGTCGTGCCCCGCACCAAGGGCGACGGCCTGCGCGGCTTCTTCTGGCCCCGGCACAAGTACGCCGACGGCGAGCGCGCGGCGTACGCCGCTCGTCTCCGCGGCGCACTGGCCTGACACCCAGTCCACGCGCCACCGATCACGACGTTCTGCAGGAGATCCGGCCCCTCAGCCTGCAGAACGTCGTGATCCGAGCCAGATCTCGCGCTCGACCCCCTGGAGGGCGCGTCGCCGCTCGACGGTGGAGGTGTCCACCCACCAGCCCGGTGGGTCGAGGCTCCACCGCCGCGGGCCGGTCGCGCGCTGCGCCCGGGACAGCGCAGAGGTCAACCTGCCGCTGAACGCCGCGCCCAGGTCGCCGCCGACCACCACGAACGTCTGCAGCCCGTGGTCGAGCAGGAGCTGCTCGCGGGCGAGGTCGCGGCGGCGTTGCCGGCGGGTGAGGTGATGGTCCCCGTCGTACTCCCCGCACACCCCGGTGACCGGGTCGACGAGGTCGGGCGTGCCGAGGTGGCGTCCGGCGAGGTCGAAGACCGGCCGGTTGGTCAGCGGGCGCGCGCCGGTGACCCGTTCCCAGGCGAGCCGGGCGTGGGTCTCCTGTGGCGACCAGGAGTTCTCGTCGCCGAGGCCCAGGGCCGCGCGGGCCCGAGGCATGCCCCGGCGCGCAGGGTGCTTCTCCATCCACGCGGCGACCTCGGCGAGGGAGACCAGGTCGGCGCGGTACGCCATGTCCAGGACCTCCACGGCCTCGGCCAGCGACTCGGCGTACCGCATCGCGAAGCACACGGCGGACACGGCGCTCGTCACGCGCAGCCCGTCCACCACCTCGACGGGGCCGCCACCGGTGCGTTCCTGGCACAGCCGCGTCCCCGACGGCGGTCGCAGCACCTGCGACTCCGCCACGAGGTCGACCGGGCGCAGGCTGCCGTGGCGCCGTACGCCGGTCGCCCACCGCGAGCCGCGCCAGCACAGCGCCGCCCACCCGGTGACGGCGACCCGGTCCGAGGTGAGGGCCGCACCCGCCTCGGCGGCCCGCTGAGCGGGGGTGCGTACGACGTCGGCCGGCACGAACAACCCGCGACTGCTCCGCCGCCACGGCGCGGTGGTGGTGTCGTGCCGGGTGGGACCGGCCTTCCCCGTGGGGTCGACCGGCACGGGCCACGTGACCCCGTGAGCACCCCGTCCGACGTCCATGCCTCGACCCTGCCCACTGTGGCCGGAGCACGCTCGGCCTCATCCACAGGCTCGACCACGACGTTCTGCAGGAAAAGGCGCCCGATTTCCTGCACAACGTCGTGAAGCGCGCCGAGCCGCGGGGGCGGACTCCCGGCAGCGGGCTCAGCCGGCCCGTCTAAGGTGCTGGAGGCCCTGCCGGGCCTCCACAGTCCCCTCCACGAAGGAGCACCACCACCATGGGTCGTTTCGACGGTCGCGTCGTCATCGTCACCGGAGCCGCGCGCGGCATCGGCTTCGGCACCGCCAACCGCTTCGCCGAGGAGGGTGCCTCGGTCGCGATCATCGACCTCGACGAGGCCGCCGCCGCCGAGGCCGCCGGCAAGCTGTCGCTGGTCGACGGTGCGAAGTCCGTGGGCGTGGGCTGCGACGTCAGCAACCCGGAGAGCGTCGACGCCGCCGTCGAGCGGGTCGTCAGCGAGCTCGGCGGCCTGCACGTGCTGGTCAACAACGCCGGCATCACCCGCGACAACCTGCTGTTCAAGATGACCGAGCAGGACTGGGACATGGTGATGGGCGTCCACCTCAAGGGCGCGTTCCTGATGACCAAGGCCGCGCAGAAGCACTTCGTCGAGCAGCGCTACGGCAAGGTCGTCAACATCTCCTCGACCTCGGCGCTGGGCAACCGCGGCCAGGCCAACTACTCCGCCGCCAAGATGGGCGTGCAGGGCTTCACCCGCACCCTCGGCATCGAGCTCGGCCCCTTCGGCATCAACGCCAACGCCGTCGCCCCCGGCTTCATCGCCACCGAGATGACCGACGCCACCGCGGCGCGCCTCAAGCTCGACGTCGAGGAGTTCCGGAAGATGAACGCGGACGCCAACCCGGTCAAGCGGGTGGGGTACCCCGAGGACATCGCCGCCGCGGTGACGTTCCTGGCCTCCGACGAGTCGTCGTACATCACCGGCCAGACCCTGTACGTCGACGGCGGCATCAGCCTCGGCGTCTGACCGCCCCCGATCGACCCAGCACCACCTCTGGAGGACCCTTCCGTGCCGATCCGTCACCGTCGCCGGGCCGGCGTGGCCACCGCCGCGCTGCTCACCGCCTCGCTCGCCCTGAGCGCCTGCAGCGGAGACGGTGACGGGCCGGCGCCGGAGGCCGCGCCCTCCTCGACGCCGACCCAGCAGGTGAGCAAGGGCGCCGAGGTGACGCCCGAGACCTGGCCGCTGACCGGGCTGCCCGTCAAGGGCGGCCGGTCGGCGGCCTCACGGTTCCCCGTGATGGTGCTGAAGATGGACAACACCTCCTCCAGCGCCCCGCAGCGCGGCCTCGGCAGCGCCGACCTGGTCGTCGAGGAGCTGGTCGAGGGCGGCCTGACCCGGCTGGCGGCGTTCTTCTACTCCGACATCCCCGGCACCGTCGGGCCGGTGCGCTCGATGCGCGCCAGCGACATCGGGATCGTCAAGCCGGTCGACGCCGCGGTGGTGACCAGCGGCGCCGCCCCGATCACGATCCGGCGCATCCAGCAGGCCGGGATCCGGTTCTTCGGGGAGGGGGCCAAGGGGTTCTTCCGGGACTCCTCCCGCTCCGCGCCGTACAACCTGATGACCGACCTGGCCGAGACCGCCACGTTGGTCAAGCGGGCCGCCACCCGGCCCGACGACTACCTGCCGTGGGGCGACGCGGCCGACCTGCCCAAGGGCCGGCCGGGCCGCAGCCTGCAGGCGCGCTTCTCCTACGGCCACACCACGACGTGGGCCTTCGAGAACGGCAGGTACCGCAACGTCAACACCTTCGCCGCCGCCGACGACCAGTTCCTCGCCGACTCGGTGCTGGTGCTCCGGGTGCGCGTCGGCGACGCCGGCTACAAGGACCCAGCCGGCAACCCGGTCCCCGAGACCTTCCTCGAGGGTCGCGGGCAGGCGCTGCTGCTGCACGGTGGCCGCGCGATCTCCGGCACCTGGTCCAAGTCCGACGTCGGTGCGCCGCTGGAGCTGCGCAACCGCTTCGGCACCCTGCGCGTCCCGGCCGGGCGGACCTGGATCGAGCTGGTCCCCGAGGCGACCGGCTCGGTCACCGTCGGCTGAGTCCTGCGCCCGGGACGCTCCTACTCGTCGACCGCGGTGGGGACCTCGAGGATCGCGGCACCCGGGTCGGGGAGGGGTACGCCGGCGTCGGCGAGCGACTGGAAGCCGGCGATGATGAACCCGATCGCGGCCTCGACCCGTGTCGCGGCGACGATCGCGTCGTCGGCGGAGGCCACCGACTCGCCGGCGGCGGACATGGCGCCGAAGAAGATCCGCGCGAAGGTCTGGATCATCGGCTCGTCGAGCTCCCAGGTGCCGGCGCTGAGCACCGCCCGGACGATGTCGACCACGTTGGCGAAGGTCGAGCGCTCCTCCTGCTCCCGGAAGCGCTCGTAGCCCAGCACCGAGGGGCCCTCCTGGACCACGATCCGCCGGTAGCGCGGCTCCTGCACCACGGCGAGGAACGCCTCCAGGCCGGCGCGGGCCTTCTCCCAGGGGTCCCTCTTGCCCTTCAGTGCCTTCTGGATCGCGCGTGCGGCGTCGGACTCCACCCGCTCGAAGACGGCCTCGAAGAGCGCCTGCTTGCCGCTGAAGTGGTGGTAGAGCGCGCCCTTGGTCACCCGGGCGCCGCTGACGATGGCGTCCAGGGAGGTGGCGGCGTAGCCGTGCTCGGTGAAGAGCTCCTCGGCGACGTCGACGAGACCGCGCTTGGTCGAGGCGGAGTACTGCTGGCGCAGGGACGCTCCGGGGACGCCAGGGACCCCAGGCACCTTGGGCACCAGCTTGGACACGCTCGACCTGGCCATACCGGCAGTCTAGTGACCTGGGTCTCAGCCTCTCGGAGGTGTCCGTCGCGCCGCGCCCGGGCACCCACCGTGCGGCGGCTCCGAAGGGGCAGGCAGCCGTCGCGAGAGCGGCGTCACAGGCGGTCGGAGGGCTGCTCAGGGACCGTGTGCGGGATCACCTGACGGACCACCCCGAGGTGTTTGCATACCGCGAGTATGGCTCCGTACTCTCGGTACGTACTCGCGGTATGCGAATGCCGTGACCTGGCCGGACCCCCGGCTGGACCCGAGCTGGACCTACGAGAAGGGCGCCCCCCATGACCTGGACCTCGTACCGCAACCGTGGAGAGATCCTCCGCACCGTGATCGCCACGGCCGACGCCCGCCGCGACGGCCTGCTCCCGTGGGACGTCGAGGGCGTGGCCGAGTCCTTCGGCGACGAGCTCACCCTGCTCGGCGCCCTGCAGCTGCGCTGGCACACCCGGCTCGCCGGCCGCATCGAGCGCGAGCTGATGGCCCGTCCGATGGCCTTCGAGGCCGCCGTCGTCGACGCCTGGCGCGCCACCGCCGCCGAGCTGCCCGGCATCCGGGCGATCGTCGACCACTACCGCGCCGAGCCGCTCGACGAGCAGATGGCCGCCGCGATGGACAAGGCCACCGCCAAGGAGCGCATCCTGTTGGCCGTCATGGCCGGCCAGGCCAGTGCCCACGACTCCGGCGCCGCCGCCGTCGGCGCGCGCATCGAGGAGAAGGCCCGTGCCGGCTGGGTGCTGGCGCCCGTCCCGGAGACGACCGCCCACACCGGGCTCCACGCGCAGATCCTCGGCCGTCTCAAGGCCGTGAAGGCGGCCTTCGCCGCCTGAGCCGCCCCCGGCTGCTCGCCGGTCACGGCGGCCCCCGACCCGGCCCGACCCCGCCCCGACGCTCCCTCCCTCGCGGTCCCCACGACCGCACCCTCCCCGCGTCGGGTCGGGGTCGTGCCGCATCATGGGGCCATGAGCGGTACGACGGCAGCCGGGCTCCCGCCGGCCCCGGGCATGCTCCTGGTGGCCGCTCCCACGCTGCTCGACCCGAACTTCGTCGACACCGTCGTGCTGCTGCTCGACGCCGACGACGAGGGCGCCATCGGCGTCGTGCTCAACCGTCCCACCCCGGTCCCGGTCGAGGAGGTCCTCCCGGACTGGGGGCCGGTCGTGGCCGAGCCCGAGGTGCTCTTCCAGGGCGGCCCGGTCTCCACCGAGGGGGCGCTCGCGGTCGCACTGCTCGAGGACGGCGTGGTCGTCCCCGATGCCGGGTTCCGCCCGGTCGCCGGGCCCTTCGGGCTGGTCGACCTCGACACGCCGGTCGACGCGCTGGCTGGCCGGCTCGCCGGCGTACGCATCTTCGCCGGGTACGCCGGGTGGGGAGCCGGTCAGCTGGAGGAGGAGATCGAGGAGGGCGCCTGGTACGTCGTGCCCGCCGAGGCCGGCGACCTGACCCGCGAGGACGCCGTCGACCTCGCCCGCGACGTGCTGCGCCGCCAGCCGGGCGAGCTGGCGTGGCACTCCACACGTCCGGCCGATCCGGACCTGAACTGACGGCCCGACTCACGTAGAGTCACGCCCCGTGAGTGGATTCGGATTCGGCAGCGGCACGGCTCTCGACGAGCGGGTCGAGCAGGACCGTCGGACCGTCCCGACCGACGAGGGCGACCACGAGCGGTTCAGCCACTACGTCGACAAGGACAAGCTCACCGAGGCGATGGTCATGGGCACGCCGGTCGTGGCCCTGTGCGGCAAGGTCTGGGTGCCCAGCCGCACCCCGGAGAAGTACCCCGTCTGCCCGGAGTGCAAAGAGGTCTGGGAGTCCCTGAACGACGACAGCGGCTCCGACGCGTGAGCGCCGCCCCGCGACCCGACGACGAGTCGGGGCCCTCGCTCACGCCTGCGCTCACCCCGGCCTTCCCGCACCGTGCGGCCTGGGGCACCGCGCCGTCGCTGCGTGCCTGGCAGCAGGCGGCGATGGAGAAGTACTTCGCCGACCTGCCGCGTGACTTCCTCGCCGTCGCCACGCCCGGCGCCGGCAAGACCACCTTCGCGCTGTCGGTGGCCTCCGAGCTGCTCGGTCGCCGGCTGATCGACCGCGTCATCGTCGTCGCGCCCACCGAGCACCTCAAGCTGCAGTGGGCCGAGGCCGCCGCACGCGCCGGCATCCCGATCGACCCGACCTTCTCGGCCGGCAAGGGCCGCACCTCCGGCGACTTCGTGGGCGTCGCGGTGACGTACGCCGGCGTCGCGGTCAACCCGCTGGCGATGCGCATCCGCACCGAGCGCTTCAAGACCCTGGTGATCCTCGACGAGGTCCACCACGCCGGTGACGCGCTGTCGTGGGGCGAGGGCGTGCGCGAGGCCTTCGAGCCCGCGGCTCGGCGGCTGTGCCTGACCGGCACGCCGTTCCGCTCCGACGTCAACCCGATCCCCTTCGTCACCTACGAGCCGGGGCCCGACGGCATCCCGCGCTCGGCGGCCGACTACACCTACGGCTACTCCCACGCGCTGGCCGACCACGTCGTCCGTCCCGTGCTCTTCCTGGCCTACTCCGGCGAGATGAGCTGGCGCACCCGCGCCGGCGACGAGGTCGCGGCCCGGCTGGGCGAGCCGCTGACCAAGGACCTCACCAACCAGGCCCTGCGCACCGCGCTCGACCCGACCGGCTCGTGGATCCCCTCGGTGCTGGCCGCGGCCGACAAGCGTCTCTCCGAGGTGCGCCGCCACGTCCCGGACGCCGGGGGACTGGTGATCGCCACCGACCAGGACTCCGCCCGCGCGTACGCCAAGATCCTGCGCCAGGTCAGCGGCGAGGCCGCGACCGTGGTGCTCTCGGACGAGAAGGCGGCGTCGAAGAAGATCAGCACCTTCGCCGAGGACACCTCGCGCTGGATGGTCGCGGTGCGGATGGTCTCCGAGGGCGTCGACGTGCCCCGCCTGGCCGTCGGCGTGTGGGCCACGACCACCTCGACGCCGCTGTTCTTCGCCCAGGCAGTCGGCCGCTTCGTGCGGGCCCGCAACCGCGGCGAGGTCGCGTCCGTCTTCCTGCCGTCTGTGCCCAACCTGCTCGGCTTCGCCTCGGAGATGGAGGTGCAGCGCGACCACGTGCTGGGCCGCAAGGTGCAGGACGAGGACGACATCTTCGCCGCCGAGAACGACCTGCTCGCCGCGGCCAACGCCGAGGACGGCGCCTCCGACGACCTGCTCGGCACGTTCGAGGCGATCGGCTCCGAGGCCCGCTTCGACCACGTGCTCTACGACGGGGCGACCTTCGGTCACGAGGGGGAGGTGCAGGTCGGCTCGGAGGAGGAGATGGACTTCCTCGGCATCCCCGGCCTGCTCGAGCCCGACCAGATGCGCGACCTGCTGCGCCAGCGCCAGGCCGACCGGGCGAAGTCCTCGAAGCGGCCGACGGTTGATGCCGCGTCCGAGCCGGCCCGGGAGACGGTGCAGGAGACGGCCACCCACGAGCAGCTCGCGGTCCTGCGTCGTGAGCTCAACGGCCTCGTCGGCGCGTGGTACCACCGCACCGGCCAGCCGCACGGCGTCACGCACGCCGCGCTGCGCAAGGAGTGCGGCGGCCCGGCGGCCGCCGTCGCCAACGCCGACCAGCTGCGCGCCCGGATCGACCGGGTCCGCGACTGGGCGGCGCGCAAGACCTCCTGACCCGGGGCCCTACCCCTCGAACGGCTTGGCGCCCGGGCCCGGGCGACCGACCACGTCGCGGGGCGTGTCGATCCGGTGCCCGGCGGCGCACTCGACGACGGGGTGCACCTGCTCGCCGCAGTCGCGGTGCACGAACTCCACCGGCGGGCCCTCGGGATCGGCCAGGTAGGTGTCGCCCCACTCGGCCACGGCGACCAGGACGAGGTAGAGGTCCAGGCCCTTGGCGGTGGGGCGGTACTCGTGGCGCGTGCGGCCGCCGCTCTCGGGGCGGTAGGGCTCCCGGCGCAGGATGTCCTGCTCGACCAACGAGGCGAGCCGGTTGCTGAGCACCTGCCGGGGGATGCCGCTGTGGCGCCGGATGTCGTCGAAGCGGCGTACGCCGTTGAAGACCTCGCGCAGGACCACGACCGTCCACCGCTCGCCGAGGATCGCCATCGTGCGGCCGACGGTGCAGTTGTCGGTGCTCCAGGCCATCGCCGGCGGACCCGCGGGGTGGGTGGGGGATGTGGGCATGCCCACAGGATAGCGACGCTGAGTCTCGTTGACAGACCCAGATCGTCGACCCAAGCTGGGTCCATGACCGAGACCCAGATGCCCGACCTCGCCTCCATGACCGGGATGGAGCAGCTGCAGGCCATGGTCGACGGCCTGATCCCACCGGCCCCGATCGCCGAGACGCTGGGCATGGTCAACTTCGGCGGCGAGGAGGGCTCGATCTCCGTCGAGCTCGTGCCCGAGCTGCGGCACTACAACCCGCTCGGCACCGTCCACGGCGGCGTGCTGTCCACGCTGCTGGACACTGCCGCCGCCTGCTCGGTCCACTCCACCCTGGCGCCGGGGGAGGGCTACACCTCCCTCGACCTGACCGTGAAGTTCCTGCGGCCCGCCACCGAGGCGTCGGGTCGGCTCCGGGCGGTCGGGCGTGTGGTGTCGCGCGGTCGGCGTACGGCGCTGGCCGAGGCCCAGCTCGTCGACGAGGCCGGCAGGCTGGTCGCCCACGCCACGTCGAGCTGCATGATCTTCGCGGCCTGAGATTCGCCACCGGGAAACGTGCCTGACACGCCGCGTCCCTAGACTGCGGCCCATGTCCGCCGAGACCTCCCAGACCCTCGACCGCGGCCTCCGCGTGCTCGAGGTGCTGGCCGGGTCCCCCGGGGGGCTCACCGTCACCGAGCTCGCCGGACGGCTCGGGGTCAACCGCACCGTCGTCTACCGGCTGGTGAGCACGCTCGAGCAGCACGCGCTCCTGCGACGCGACGCCAAGGGGCGGCTCCACATCGGCCTCGGCATCCTGCACCTGGCAGGAGCCGTCCAGCCGGTGCTGCGCGACCTGGCGCAGCCGGTGCTGCGGCGACTGGCCGAGAAGGTCGGCTGCACCGCGCACCTGACCGTCGTGGAGGGCGCCGAGGCGCTCGCCCTGGCGGTCGTCGAGCCGTCGTGGACCGACTTCCACGTCTCCTACCGTGTCGGCACCCGCCACCCGCTCGCCCAGGGCGCGGCCGGGAAGGCCGTGCTGCTCGGGCGCTCCGCGGGCGGCCGGGCTCCGGCGTACGTCACGACCACGGGGGAGCTGCAGACCGGCGCCCGTGGCCTCGCCGCGCCCGTGCGCAAGGTCGACGGCCTCGAGGCCTCGGTCGGCATCGTCACCCTCGGGGTGCTCGACGAGTCCGTCGTGGCCCCTCAGGTGGTCGCTGCCGCCGACGAGGTGGCCGCGCTGCTGGCGTCGACGGGGACGGCGGGCGTCGCGGGGTAGTCCGCACGAGTTCTCACCCTCAGCTCGAGCTGAGGGTGAGATTGCGTGCGGACTATCCCGATCCCACGCTCGCCCGCGCCAGCGGCAGCACGCGGTACGGCACCTGCGTAGCGAGCGCGATGACCGTCGAGGACCGGGTGATCAGCGGGTGGGCCAGGACCCGGTCGATGACGCGCTGCAGGTCGTCGTTGGAGCGGGCGACGACGCGGGCGAGCAGGTCGCCGGCGCCGGTGATGGTGTGGACCTCGAGCACCTCGGCGATCTCGGCCAAGTGGGAGCCGACGACGTCGTGGCCACGCTCGCCGGCGTCGGCCGCGGCCTGACGGATCTCCAGCGTCAGGAACGCGGTCACCGGGTGTCCCAGCGCCTCGGGTGAGAGGTCGGGCCCCCACCCGGTCACGACCCCGCGCTCAGCGAGGCGGTCGAGCCGCGCCTGCACCGTCCCGCGGGCCACGCCGAGCCGCCGCGAGGCCTCCAGGACCCCCACCCGCGGCTCGGCGGTGAACAGGTCGATCAACCTGACGTCCAGCTCGTCCATGCGCCCACCTTCGACTGTGCAGGTTGTCCAGTGTCTCGGGCGACTGTTGCACACTCTGTGTGACCGCGGCCACCATGCGCGCATGACGCTGACCCCAGACGAGCTCAAGGCCGACCTCTCCCTCGAGCAGCTCAAGGAGCTGGTCGGACTCGTGGAGTACGACGCCAGCCGCGACCCGTTCCCCGTGACCGCGATGGACGCGATCGTCTTTGTCGTCGGCAACGCCACCCAGACCGCCGGCTACTACCAGCTCGCGCTCGGCATGGAGCTGGAGGCCTACCGCGGCCCCGAGACCGGTCACCGCGAGGACAAGACCTACGTCCTGCGCTCGGGCAGCGCCCGCTTCGTCTTCACCGGCGGCGTCACCCCCGACAGCCCGGTCCTCGACCACCACCGCAAGCACGGCGACGGCGTCGTCGACCTGGCGCTCGAGGTCCCCGACGTCGACCGCTGCATCGACCACGCCCGCGCCATGGGCGCCACGATCCTCGAGGAGCCGCACGACGTCTCCGACGAGCACGGCACCGTGCGCACCGCCGCCATCGCGACGTACGGCGAGACCCGGCACACCCTCGTCGACCGCAGCCGCTACTCCGGCCCCTACCTCCCCGGCTTCGAGGCCCGCTCCACCACCGTGACCCGCCGCGAGGGCCACCCGAAGCGGCTCTTCCAGGCCGTCGACCACTGCGTCGGCAACGTCGAGCTCGGCCGGATGGACGAGTGGGTCGGCTTCTACAACAAGGTCATGGGCTTCACGAACATGGCCGAGTTCATCGGCGACGACATCGCCACCGACTACTCCGCGCTGATGAGCAAGGTGGTCGCGAGCGGCAACCACCGGGTGAAGTTCCCCCTCAACGAGCCCGCGATCGCGAAGAAGAAGTCGCAGATCGACGAGTACCTCGAGTTCTACGACGGCGCCGGCTGCCAGCACATCGCGCTGGCCACCGGCGACATCCTGCGCACCGTCGACGTGCTGCGCGACAACGGTGTGGAGTTCCTCGAGACCCCCGACTCCTACTACGACGACCCCGAGCTGCGCGCACGCATCGGCCAGGTGCGGGTGCCGATCGAGGAGCTGAAGAAGCGCAAGATCCTCGTCGACCGCGATGAGGACGGCTACCTGCTGCAGATCTTCACCAAGCCGATGGGGGACCGGCCGACCGTCTTCTTCGAGTTCATCGAGCGGCACGGGTCGCTGGGCTTCGGCAAGGGCAACTTCAAGGCGCTCTTCGAGGCGATCGAGCGCGAGCAGGAGCGCCGCGGCAACCTGTGATGGGAGTCGTGCCCCTCAGCGGGCGCCATGGCGCCCGCTGAGGGGCACGACTGTCCCCGGGGTGGGGCAGGATCGGGCCCATGGCGACCTACGTGGCGTTCCTGCGCGCGATCAACCTCGGCGCGAAGCGGAAGTTCCCCAAGGACGACATCGTCGCGGCGACCGAGGCAGCCGGGTTCGAGGACGTCGCCACCCACATCAACACCGGCAACGTCCGCCTCAGCACGCGCATGCGCTCCCGTGCGCGCATCGAGCGGGCGCTGGAGGAGGCCTACCTCGCCGACCGCGGCTTCGAGGTCCCCACGATCGTGTACGCCGGGAGCGAGCTGCGCGAGGTCCACACGCACGCCTCCGCGGTCGACCACGACGGCCAGCACTACGTCGCGCTGCTGCGGGACGAGCCGACCGCCGAGGGCGTCGAGTGGCTGCGGGAGAAGGCGCAGCCGGGGGAGCGGATCGAGGTCGGCGGTCGTGCGCTGCACCTGCTGGTCAGCGCGGACGGCGTCCACGGGACCAAGCTGACCAACCCGCTGGTCGAGAAGTGCCTCGGCACCACCTCGACCTGGCGCAACCCGACGGTCGTCGCCGCCCTGGTCGACAAGTGGTGCTGAGTCGGGCGCGCGGTCAGGCCGGCGCCGGGGCCGGGTCGGCCTGCGGGGCGCGCGCCAAGCGGCGTACCTCGGGGGAGAGCAGGACCAGCCCGCACACCGCGACGTAGACGATGCCGCTGACCACCAGCACGTCGGTGAACCCGAACGCGACCGCGAGCGGCCCGAACAGCACCTGCCCGACCGGCATCGCGGCGAAGGAGCCGAGCGCGTCGTAGGAGTAGGCGCGCGAGAGCATCTCGTCGGGGACCTGCTCCTGCATGGCGAGGTTCCAGCCCATGTTGAACAGCTCGGTGCCGGCCCCGGCGATGAAGGTGGCGAGCAGCAACCACAGCAGGTGCGGGTGGGCGCCGAGCATGTAGATCGGCAGGCCGAGCGCCATGATGCCGATCATCCCGACCAGCAGCGGGCGCTCGAGCCGCACGCGCAGCAGCACCAGCGTCATCAGCAGCAGGCCGACGGCCTCGGCCGAGAGCACCAGGCCCCAGCCCTGCTCGCCGATCGTCTCCTTCGCGCGCGCCGGACCGAGGGTGAACCAGGCGCCGGCGTGGATGGCGTTGAGCACCGAGAAGCCCAGGACCACGACCCACAGCCACTGCGTGCGGCGCACGTAGGACCAGCCCTCGCGCAGCTCGGTGAACGTGCTGGCGCCGGTGCTGCGGCGTACGACGGCGGGCAGCCGGACCAGGCCCAGCAGCAGCCCGCTGACGAGCCAGGTGGTCGCGTCGACCGCCAGCGCCCAGCCGGGGCCGACGCTGACGACGAGCAGAGCGGCCAGGGTCGGGCCGATGATGACGATGCCGGAGCGGGCGAGGGAGACCAGCGCGTTGGCCGGCTGCAGGTGCTCCTTGGCGACGACCGAGGGGAGCATGCTGGCCATCGCGGGGAACCCGACGCCCGACACGATGCCGTGGACCAGGCTCAGCACGACCAGCGACCAGAGCTCGGCGGTGCCGGTGATGACGAGGGCGGCGATGATGCCCTGGCTCACCGCCGAGGCGATGTTGGAGAACTGCAGCACCGCCACCCGGCCGAACCGGTCAGCCACGACCCCGCCCCACAGGAGCAGCAGCACCATGGGCACGGTGTGGGCGGCCAGGACGTAGCCGACGGCGGCCGGGTCGTCGTCGGTCACCTGCAGCACCGCGAAGGCCAGCGCGAGGGAGGCCATCGCGTTGCCGATCATGTTCACCAGGCGCGAGAGGAAGTAGTAGCGGAAGTTGGGCTCCCGCAGGGGCGCCAGGCTGGCGGACCAGGTCATCGTGGTTCCTCGGTGTGCTCGGGCTCCTCGTCGGGGGTGGCGGGGGGCTGGGTGTGGCTCTGGGTGGGCGGCTGCATCGCGAACGCGAAGGCCGTGAAGCTGACGTGGACGGTGCCCTCGGTGCGGGGCGGGCGGTTGGCGTCGTGGAGCAGCCGGGAGGCGGCGTACATGTGCTCGCGGGCCTGCTCCCAGACCTCCGGGTCGACCCAGCCCTCGAGGTCGGACATCCAGGTGCGGGGGGTGCTGGTGGTCATGCGGCGCTCGAGCTCGGTGAAGGTGGCGCGCAGGTGCAGCGCTTCGTCGTCGCGATTGCGCTCGGTCGGCGGGGCGACGTGGCGGCCCTCGTGCTCGTGCGGGTAGCGGTAGCGCTTGGCCAGTCCGCCGCGCACCTTCTCCTCGCCGTCGACCACCAGCTCCCCGGCGTCGGCGAGGACCCGCAGGTGGTAGCTGGCGTTGGCGTGGGTCAGGTCGAGCTCGCGCGCCACCTCGGCGGCACTCATCGCCGTGCCCGTCAGCAGCGAGAGCATCCGCAGCCGCACCGGGTGCGCGAGGGCGCGCATCTCGCCGATCTTCTCGCCCTGCCCGGGCTGGGTGTCCGCCATTGACCCTCCAAGAGTTCTTGGGGAGTAGTGGACACCCTGGCGGCAGGGACTGTCAAACAGTTCTTTGGGGGTTGGACCTGTGAGCTTCATCGGGGCCCCGACGAGCCTTTCGGTACGCCGCTGCAGCTGCATCGGGGGAGCGTGAGTTTCATCGGGGCGCCGATGAACCTTCCGGCCCGCCGACCGCCGCGGGCTACTCCCCGCGGAACACCGGCTTGCGTCGTTCGGAGAAGGCGCGCATCCCCTCGGCGACGTCGGCGGTGCGCATGAGCACGACCTGCCCGGTGCGCTCGCGCTCGAGGGCGTCCTCGAGGGGGATCAGGGTGGCGGCGTTGACGGCCTTCTTGGTGGCAGCGAAGGCCAGCGGGGGACCGGAGGCCATGCGTCGCACGAGGGTGTCGACCAGCGTCGGGAACTCCTCGTCGGAGGCCACATGCGTGACCAGCCCGGCGGCGTACGCCTCCTGCGCCGACAGCGGCTCGGCGAGCAGGGCCATCCGCATCGCGCGGGCCCGTCCGATCGAGGCCGCGACGGTCGCGGACGTGCCGCCGTCGGGCATGAAGCCGATGCGGGTGAAGGCCAGGAGGTACGACGAGGACTCGGCCGCCACGACGATGTCGCAGGCCAGGGCGATCCCGCAGCCGACGCCGGCCGCCACGCCGTTGACCGCGGCGAGCACCGGCCGGTCGCACGCCACGATGGCCCGGATGATCCGGTTGGTGACGTCCATCGCCCGCACGTCGAACTTCTCGTGCGCGTCCTCGCCGGAGATGTCGGCGCCGGCGTTGAAGGCGGCGCCGACGCCGGTCAGCACCACCACGCGCACGTCGTCGCGCGACGGCACGGACTCCAGCAGGTCCGCCAGCGCGAGGGCGATCTCGCCGGAGAGCGCGTTGAAGACCTCCGGACGGTTGAAGGTCAGGCGCAGCACGCCCTGCTCGAGCGAGACGTCGAGGCCGGGCACGGAGTCAGGGCTGCGGGTCATGCCCCGACCCTAGGAGACGCGCACCGTCGGCAGCACCGGCTCGCCGCGCAGGAGAGCCCGCGACGCCAGCGGCAGCGCGTCGCGCGAGCGGGCGTGCCGCTCCCGCGCGGCGTCCAGCGGCTCCCGTCCGACGACCTCCCCTCCGCGCACCAGCGGCACCAGCAGGTCGCGCTCACCGTCGGCGAGCGGCGGAGTGGCGCCGGTCCCGACCAGCTCCTCGGTCGCGACGCCGTGCGCGTCGTGCCGGCGCCGGGCCCAGTGCCGCCCCGGCCACGACTCCTTGGCGCTGCTGCGCTTCGCGACCCCCACCAGCTCGCCGTCCGCGCCCTCCCGGGCGACCAGCTTGTAGACCAGACCCACCGTGGGGTGGCCGCTGCCGACGACCAGCTGCGTGCCGACGCCGTACCCGTCCACCGGCGCCGACCGCAGCGCGGCGATCGCGTGCTCGTCGAGGTCGGAGGTCACCAGGATGCGGGTGTCCCGGGCGCCCAGGGCGTCGAGCTGGGCCCGCACCTGGTGGGCCAGGTCGCCGAGGTCGCCGGAGTCCAGCCGCACCGCGCCCAGGTCGGGCCCCGCCGCCTCGACACCCAGGCGCACGGCCTCGGCCACGTCGTAGGTGTCCACCAGCAGCGTCGTCCCCGCCCCCAGCGACCGCACCTGGGCGCGGAACGCGTCCGCCTCGGAGTCGTGGAGCAGCGTGAACGCGTGCGCCGACGTGCCGGTCGTCGGCACCCCGTGACGCTGCCGGGCGGCGAGGTTGGAGGACCCCGCGAACCCTGCGACGTACGCCGCCCGCGCGGCCGCGACCGCGGCCTCCTCGTGCGTGCGCCGCGACCCCATCTCGATGCAGGCCCGGTCCCCGGCGGCCCGCGTCATCCGCGAGGCGGCCGAGGCGATCGCCGAGTCGTGGTTGTAGATCGAGAGCAGCAACGTCTCCAGCAGCACCGCCTCGGCGAACGGCGCCTCCACCACCAGGAGCGGTGAGCCCGGGAAGTAGGCCTCGCCCTCGGCGTACCCCCACACGTCGCCGGTGAAGCGCCACCGCGCCAGCCGCTCCAGCGTCGCGCCGTCCACCACCTCGGCCAGCACGGCCAGCGTCGGCTCGTCGAAGCGGAAGCGCTCCAGCGCGTCGAGCGCGCGGCCGACCCCCGCCACCACGCCGTAGCGCCGGCCCTCGGGCAGCCGCCGTCCGAACAGCTCGAAGACGCAGCGCCGCTCGGCGGTCCCCGAGGCGAGGGCGGCCTGCAGCATCGTCAGCTCGTAGTGGTCGGTCAGCAGGGCCGTGGACGGTCCGAGGGCGTCGCTCACCCCTAGGACCCTAGGCCGCACGTGGGTGTGTGGAAGCATGGGTGGCGTGACCGCGCCCAGCCCCGTCGAGGTCGAGCCGACCTTCGACACCGACGAGATCGTGAGGCCCGCGACCCCGTGGGTCACGATCGTCTGGAACGACCCGGTCAACCTGATGTCCTACGTCACCTACGTCTTCCGCACCTACTTCGGCTACGACAAGCGCAAGGCCGAGAAGCTGATGATGGAGGTCCACGAGGACGGCCGCTCGGTGGTCTCCTCGGGCTCGCGCGAGGAGATGGAGCGCGACGTGCAGGCGATGCACGAGTACGGCCTCTGGGCCACCATGCAGCGCGAGGACCAGCCATGAGGGCCGTGTAGTGGGAGCCTTCACCCGCCACCGCCGCAGCGGCGCGGTCATCGCCACGTTCTCCGGGTTCGAGGCCGATCTGCTGCGCTCGCTGGCCTCCCAGATCGTCGAGCTGCTCCACCACGAGGCGGCCGTGCCCGACGACCGCGACCCGCTCGAGGCGCTGATGGACTTCTCCGGCCCGACCACCGCGCCGGAGGACCCCGTGCTCGCGCGGCTCTTCCCGACGGCGTACGCCGACGACGAGGAGGCGGCCGCGGAGTTCCGTCGCTTCACCGAGGGCACGCTGCGCGAGGGCAAGGCGAAGGCCGCGGGCACCATCATCGACACCCTCGAGGACGCCGGCCTGCCCGACGAGCTGCGCGAGGACGGCCTGACCATCGACGTCGAGATGGACGAGCCCACAGCGCAGACCTGGATGCGCTCCTTCACCGACATCCGGCTCGCGCTGGCGACCCGCCTCGGCGTCGAGGACGGCGACGAGGAGTACTGGTACTCCCTGCCCGACGACGACCCGCGCGCCCAGGCCCACGACATCTACGAGTGGGTCGGCTGGCTGCAGGAGACCCTGGTCGGCGCGCTCAGCTGATCACGCGCGCGGGCGGCCGGACGAGGTGCTCCGACGACGCCCAGCACCATGAGGTACGCCGCAGCCGACCCGGTCCGGTCCCCGGGCGGATATGGGGTCCGAGCGCCCCGCGCCCTAGTCTGGCGGGCATGCTGACCATCGACCAGGCGACGTACGACGCGATCATCGCGCACGCCAAGCGGGACCACCCCGACGAGTGCTGCGGCATCGTGGCGGGCGCCGAGGGCAGCGACCGTCCCGAGCGGCACGTGGAGATGGTCAACGCCGCCGGCAGCCCGACGTTCTACGAGTTCGACTCCACCGAGCTGCTCGAGCTGTACAAGCAGATGTGGGACCGCGACGAGGAGCCGGTGGTGATCTACCACTCGCACACGGCCACCGAGGCCTACCCGAGCCGCACCGACATCGCCCTGGCCAGCGAGCCGGGCGCGCACTACGTGCTGGTCTCGACGAGGGAGCACGGGAATAACGAGGGCCCTGTGGAGTTCAGGTCCTATCGGATCGTCGACGGCGAGGTGACCGAGGAAGAGGTCACCGTCGTCCCCACGCTCGCCTGATCCCTGAGCCTGATCCACGAGCCTGATCCACGAGCCTGATCCACGAGCATCGCGAAGAAGAGGAGCAGCATGTCCATCGAGGTCCGGATCCCCACCATCCTGCGCACCTACACCGGCGGTGAGAAGGCCGTGTCCGGCGAGGGCGGCAGCCTGAGTGCCCTGATCGACGACCTCGAGGCCAAGCACCCCGGCCTCAAGGACCGTCTGGTCGAGGAGAAGAACGGCGCCGACGACCTGCGCCGTTTCGTCAACATCTACATCAACGACGAGGACGTCCGCTTCATGGGCGGCCTCGAGGCCCCGCTCTCCGACGGCGACCAGGTCGTCGTGCTGCCGGCTGTCGCCGGTGGCGCGCGCTGAGCACCTTCCTCTGAGCGCCCGTGCGGTACGACAACCTGCTCGCCTCGGTCGGCGGCACGCCCCTCGTGGGGCTTCCCCGGCTCTCGCCGAGCCCTGACGTCCGCCTGTGGGCCAAGCTCGAGGACCGCAACCCGACCGGCTCCATCAAGGACCGGCCGGCGCTGCGGATGATCGAGGAGGCCGAGAAGGACGGCACCCTGCGTCCGGGGTGCACGATCCTCGAGCCGACCTCCGGCAACACCGGCATCTCGCTGGCGATGGCGGCCAAGCTCAAGGGCTACCGCATCGTGTGCGTGATGCCGGAGAACACCTCCGAGGAGCGCCGTCAGCTGCTGCGCATGTGGGGTGCCGAGATCGTCTCCAGCCCGGCGGCCGGCGGCTCCAACGAGGCCGTGCGCGTCGCCAAGCGGGTCTCCGAGGAGCACCCCGACTGGGTGATGCTCTACCAGTACGGCAACGCCGCCAACGCCCTCGCGCACGAGGAGGGCACCGGCCCCGAGCTGCTCGAGGACCTGCCCTCGATCACCCACTTCGTGGCCGGCCTGGGCACCACCGGCACCCTCATGGGCGTCAGTCGCTACTTCCGCCGCGCCAAGCCCGAGGTCAGGATCGTGGCGGCCGAGCCGCGCTACGGCGAGCTGGTCTACGGTCTGCGCAACCTCGACGAGGGCTTCGTCCCCGAGCTGTACGACGCCTCGCTGATCGACTCGCGGTTCTCGGTCGGTCCCCGTGACGCCGTGCGGCGGGTGCGCGAGCTGCTCGAGCTCGAGGGCATCTTCGCCGGTGTCTCCACCGGCGCGATCCTGCACGCCGCGATGGGACAGGCCGCCAAGGCTGTCAAGGCGGGCGAGTCGGCTGACATAGCCTTCGTGGTGTGCGACGGCGGCTGGAAGTACCTCTCGACCGGGGCCTACGAGGGCACCGTGGACGAGGCCGAGGACAGGCTCGAGGGACAGCTCTGGGCCTAGCTGCCCTGCTGCTCGCCGCGCTCCCCACCGCTGCGGCCCCCGCGTGGGCCGAGGACCCGCTCCAGCCGGTGACCTCGACGGCTCCGCCCGTCGTGACCGGCGAGACCACCTTCGGCGAGACCCTCACCGCCTCGACCGGCGAGTGGGAGACCGACGAGCCGGACGAGCCGCTGACCCACACCTACCGGTGGCTCCGCGACGGTGAGCCGGTGCGCGGTGCCCGCGAGGCGACCTACACCCTCGACCTCGACGACCTGCGGCACCGGCTGCAGGTCGAGGTCACGGTCACCGACGCCGACGGCAACTCCCAGACGGCCCTCTCCGAGCCGACCGACAAGGTCCGGCGGGCCCGGTTGGTGCTGCGCGGCGACCCGAAGGTCCGCGGCGAGCAGCGGTTCACCCGCACGGTCCGGGCCACGCCGGGTCGGTGGCGGACCGAGCCGACGAAGGTGCGCTACCGGTGGCTGCGGGACGGCGAGCGCATCCGGGGCGCACGCGAGGCGTCGTACCGCATCGGCGTGGCCGACGTCGGCCACCGGCTGCGCGTCGAGGTCGTCGCGACCGCCCCCGGGCACACCCGTGAGCGCGCCCGATCCGAGCGCACCGACAAGGTCATGCACCGCGTCGGCGTGCAGCGCTCGGTGACCTACAGCGTCGCCACGCGCGGCCCGGTGACCGCGAGTGTGAAGGAGTTCGCACGGCTGGCGCAGCAGACATTCGAGGACCCGCGCGGCTGGCGCGGCGGGGGAGTCGCCTTCCGCCGGGTGGCCAAGGGCGGGTCGTTCACGCTGGTGCTGGCGACCGCGGAGCAGGTGCCGTCGTTCTCCTCGCAGTGCTCGTCGCAGTGGTCGTGCCGGGTGGGGCGGTTCGTGGTCATCAACCAGACCCGGTGGCGCCACGCGTCGCCGGCCTGGAACGCGGCCGGGCGCTCGCTGCGCGACTACCGCCACATGGTCGTCAACCACGAGGTCGGGCACTGGCTCGGCCTGGGGCACTCCGGTTGCCCGGGTGCCGGCAAGCCGGCGCCGGTGATGATGCAGCAGTCCAAGGGCCGTGACGGCTGCACGTTCAACCCGTTCCCGACGCTCGCGGAGCAGGGCCGGGTCTGAGGGTCTCTGAGACACCTCCTCACGAAGTCGTGACCGGGGAGTAACCACCGTCACAGTCGGCCGTTAGGCCCTCCGTGCGACTCTCCACGACCCTCGGAACTGCCATCGCGACCGGCCTCGGCGCTCTGCTGGTGGCGGTGCCCACCGGTGCCGCCTCCTCGGCCGTCGGCGCCGCGCCGACGACCAGCGCTCCGGCCGCCTCGGCGCCCGACGTACCCACGACCGACCGACCAGCAGCCCGCAAGGCAGCCCGGAAGGCCGACCGCTACCGCGCCGACATCACCTGGACCGAGCACGGCATCCCGCACATCAAGGCCAAGGACTTCGTCGGCCTGGGCTACGGCAGCGGGTACGCCGCTGCCGAGATGAGCCTGTGCACGCTGTTCGACACCCTGGTGACCGGGCGCGGTGAGCGGTCGCGGTGGTTCGGGCCGGACGAGGTCTACGACGACCAGGTGACACTGCGCGCGACCAACCTGCAGGTCGACACCGTCGTCACCGACCTCCACGACCGCAGGGTCGTCGAGGGCCTGCTGAAGGACAGGACGCGCGGACCGGGTCGGCAGGCGCGCCAGATGGTCGACGGCTACGTCGCCGGCATCAACCGGTGGGTCCGGGAGAACAAGGTCACCGACCCCGCGTGCAAGGGCGCGGGCTACATCAAGCCGAACGTCACCACCCTCGACCTCTGGTACGGCGTCTACCTGGCCAACCTGCTGGCCTCCACCGGTGTGTTCATGGCCGAGATCGCCGACGCCGCGCCCCCGAGCCCGACCGACCCCGGTCTGCCCAACCTCCCGGTGCGTGCCGCCGACGTCGACCGCGACGCCCTGCTCGCCGGTCTCGGTCGCGACCCCGAGCGTCCGTTCGGGTCCAACGCCACCGCCGTCGGCAGCGACAACACCTCCACCGGCAGCGCGATGATCCTGGGCAACCCGCACTTCCCGTGGCGCGGGCGCTACCACTTCACCCAGCAGCACCTGACGATCCCGGGCAAGTACGACGTCGCCGGGGCCTCGCTGATCGGGTCGCCCGCGGTCAACATCGGCTTCAACGACGACGTCGCCTGGTCGCACACGGTCTCGACGGCCTACCGGTTCACGCCGTACGAGTACCTCACGCCGGTCGCGGCCAGCCCGACGACGTACCTCACCGACACCGGCCCGGCCGAGCTCGACCACCGCGAGGTGGAGGTGGTGGTGAAGGGTCAGGACGGGAAGCTCGAGACGGTCACCGAGGACGTCTACCGCACCGCCGAGGGCTACGTCATCGACGCCCCGGACCTGCTGATGCCGTGGGGTCTCGCGAGCCTGTGGGCGATCCGCGACGCCAACGCCGAGCACCTGCGCACCATCGACACGTTCCTCGAGATGGGCAAGGCCGAGGACGTGGAGGACCTGCTGCGCCGCCAGGACCGCGCGGCCGGCATGCCGTGGGTCAACACGACGGCCGCCGACCGCAAGGGGCAGGTGCTGTACGCCGACCACTCGGTCGTCCCGCACGTCACCGACGAGATGGCGGCCACCTGCATGACGGTCGTGGGGCGGGTGCTGAACGAGGTGGCGGGCCTGCCCGGCCTCGACGGCACGCGCGCCGGCAGCTCGTGCGCCTGGGGCGCCGACGAGGACGCCTCGCGTCCCGGGATCCTCGGGCCGGAGAACCTGCCCTCGCTCGTCACCCGCGACTGGGTGATGAACGCCAACGACTCCTACTGGACCCCCAACGACGAGGTCCGGCTCGAGGGCTACGACGCGATCATCGGCTGCGAGGACTGCGCCCGCACGATGCGCACCCGCGTGGTCGCGGCGTACGTCGCCGACCGGCTCGCCGCGGGGAAGAAGGAGACCCCGCGCAGCCTGGCCGGGCACCAGCACGAGAACCGCGTCATGGCCGCCGAGGTGATGCGCGAGGGCGGCGCGCTCGACGCCGTCTGCGAGGCCACCGGCGAGACCGAGGCCTGCGAGGCGCTCGCGGCCTGGGACGGCCGCTCGGACAAGCGGTCGCGGGGTGTGCACCTCTTCGAGGCGTTCGTGTCCAAGCTGCCCTCCGCGCTCCCTGTGGTCGGCATCAACACCATCTGGACCACCCCGTTCGACCCCAGCGACCCGTTCAACACCCCGGCCGGGCTCAACACCGCGGACCCGCAGGTCATCCAGGCGATGCAGGACGCCATCGACGAGGTGCGTGACGCCGGCGTCGCGTTCGACGCCCGGTGGGGCTCGCTGCAGGTGGCCGGTGACCGTGGAGCGCCGGCGATCCCGCTGGGCGGTGGGCTCGGCGACTCCGCCGGCAACGCCAACGCCCTGAAGTCGTACCTCCCCGAGGAGAACGACGACAGGTACCAGCCGATCACCTACGGCTCCTCGCACATCCAGGCGATCGCATTCCGCAAGAAGGGTGCACCGATCGCGCGGACGATCCTGACCTACAGCCAGTCCGAGGACCCGACCTCGCGCTTCCACGCCGACCAGACGCGCCTGTTCTCGCAGGAGAAGTGGGTGCGGTTCGCCTGGACCGGCAAGCAGATCCGCAAGGCCCGCATCGGCGTCACCCGCCTGCGCTGACCCACATCCGTCCTGCCGAGCCGGCGTGTTGATGCGCCGGTTCGGCGGGTCGGGTGGGTCGAGCGGGCGTATTGATGCGCCGGTTCGGCGGGGTGGGGCGGGTCAGGTGGGGTCGCCCAGGCGGGCGGCGTCCTGGCGGGTCAGGTCGGGGTCGCCACCGGCCAGCACCAGGTCGTCGAGCATGCGGGAGGCCTTGGCGAGCGTCTCGGCGACGTAGGCCTTGGTGCGCTCCAGGTCGCCCAGCTCAGCGGCGTACATCGCGGCGGTGAGTCCTTGGACGACGTTGTCGTTGAGCTCGGCGGCCTGGCGGCGTGCCTGCAGCTCCTCGGCCAGGCGGACGGCGGTCTCCTCGTGGGCCTGCTCGGCGCGCACCCGGTCGGTGATGTCGATGCAGGTGCCGCGGAAACGGATCGGGGTGCCGTTGGCGTCCGTCAGCACCTGCCCGTTGGAGGCCAGGTAGCGCAGCTCCCCGTCGGGGCGCACGATCCGCTCGACCATCTCGTAGGGCTCGCCGCTGGCGTAGGCCTGCTGGTGGACCGCGCGGACCATGTCGCGGTCGTCGGGGTGGATGTGCTGCATGAAGACGTCGTACGACGCCTGGATCGCGCCCGGCTCGTAGCCGTAGATCCGGTACAGCTGGTCCGACCAGGTGTTGGTGTCGGACTCGATGTGCCAGTCGTAGTCGCCCATCTCCGCCAGGCGCTGTGCGTTGTCGACCCTGGACCGTAGGTCAGCGAGCTCACCGAGTGCCGTGACGAGGTCCTGGGGTTCCTCCCGGGTTCCCATGCCCTCCACTGTCCTCCCGAGGCGTCATCCGCGCAGGAGGATGCCGGCCAAGCCCGGTAAAGAATGCGTGAGGGTCACCCGTCGGCGTCGGCGGTGAGCACCAGGTCCTGGTCGGTGCCGATGGTCGAGCCAGGGATCGCGCGCAGCCCCAGCAGGCTCAGCGCGAGGTTGGCGACGTCGCCGTTGCGCACCGGCTGGCGGGCCGCGCCGTAGCCGGGGCGCTTGCGGCGGGGCTTCCTGTACGTCGGGTTCAGTGCGTAGAGGTCCTCCGCGTCGACTCCGTCGCCCCACGTCAGGAACGGCACCCGGTAGTGCTCGCGCACGGTCGCGTCGGCGTGGCCCGTGCCGGAGCCGCCGTGGTCGGAGGTCAGCACGATCGTCAGGTGCTTGCGCAGCACCGGCTTGCCGGCCACGGTGTCGAGCACGTCGGAGAGCCAGCCGTCCACGGTGCGTACGGCGTCGGCGTACTGGCTCGAGGCCCACCCGTGCGCGTGGCCGGCCAGGTCGGCGGCGGCCAGGTGCAGGAAGGTGAGGGTGCGGGTCTCGCGGCGTAGGTCCTTGCGCGCCTTGCGCACCAGGCGTGCGCCGCGGCCGTCGAGGGTGTAGCGGTCCAGCGCCTTCGGCCAGGACCGCTCGAAGAGGGAGAACTTCGACTTGCCGGTGAACAGGGCCGTGGTGCCGCCGGCGCGGTGGACCCGGGCGAAGACCGAGCCGACGTCCTCGCCGGCCGCCTGGTGGACGGTGGTGCCGGGCTCGTCGGTGTTCCAGGTGACGCCGTGCCCGCCGTGGTCGGTGTCGATGCGGCGGCCGGTGATCATGCTGGTGTGGTCGGGCAGGGTCTCGGTCTGCTCCACGACGGTCCGCGCGTCGAGCGTGCCCGCGCCCTCCTGGCGCAGCCGGGTGAAGGCCGGAATCTCGGAGGCGTCGAGCTCCTTGAGCACCGAGGACCGCAGCCCGTCGACGCTGATGACCAGGACGCGCCGCTTCGTGTCCAGCTCCTCGGCCCGGCGCTGCTCGACGCCCGGGGCACCGGCCGAGGCGACCATGGCCGTGCCGTCCGGGCCGGGGAGTGGAGCCAGGACGGCGACCGCGAGCAGCGTGACCAGGAGAGGGGCCAGCAGGGGTGCCAGCAGGAAGGTCGGGGCGGCGCTCCGGCGCGTGGGTCGCGACACGTCCGCGACGCTACCCCGGGTCCGCGGACTAGGGTGAGGCTCGTGACGAGCTCGATGACGAGGGACGCCCCGCTGGGCATCTTCGACTCCGGTTTCGGCGGGCTCACGGTCGCGCGCTCGGTGATCGACCAGCTGCCGCACGAGTCGGTCGTCTACGTCGGCGACACCGCCCGCCAGCCCTACGGGCCCAAGCCGATCGGCGAGGTGCGGGAGTACGCCCTGGAGTGCCTCGACCACCTCGTCGAGCAGGGCGTCAAGGCGCTGGTGATCGCCTGCAACTCCGCCTCGGCCGCGATGCTGCGCGACGCCCGCGAGCGCTACGACGTCCCCGTGGTCGAGGTGATCTTCCCGGCGACCCGGCGCGCGGTGCAGGCCACTCGCAACGGCCGGATCGGCGTCATCTGCACCCGCGCCACGGCCGAGTCGATGGCCTACGACGACGCGTTCGCCGCCGCGCCCCACCTCACGTTGCAGACGCAGGTCTGCCCGCGCTTCGTGGAGTTCGTCGAGGCGGGGGTGACCGGCGGCGACGAGCTGCTCGAGGCCGCCCACGAGTACCTCGACCCGCTGGTCGAGGCCGGCGTCGACACCCTGGTGCTCGGGTGCACCCACTACCCCCTGCTCACCGGTGTCATCTCCTACGTCATGGGCGACGGCGTCACGCTGGTCTCCTCGGCCGAGGAGTGCGCCAAGGACGTCTACAAGATGCTGGCGACGACCGACCTGATGCGCGAGGGCGGCGACCCGTCGTACACCTTCCTCACCACCGGCGCGCCGCAGGAGTTCGAGTCTATCGGGCGCCGGTTCCTCGGCCCGGAGATGATCGCGGCCAGCCAGTTCGCGGGAGGCCTGGTGGCAGGAGGGCTGGGATGAGCATGCAGCTGACGATCGTGGGGTGCAGCGGGTCCTACCCGGGCCCGGACTCGCCCGCGTCGTGCTACCTGGTGCAGGCCGAGCACGAGGGCCGCACCTGGAACATCCTGATGGACCTCGGCAACGGGGCGCTGGGAGCGCTGCACCGCTACGTCGACCCGCTCGACATCGACGCGGTGTTCCTCTCCCACCTGCACGCCGACCACTGCATCGACATGACCAGCTACTACGTGCTGCGCAAGTACCACCCCTCCGGCGAGCAGGAGCCGCTGCCGGTGTGGGGGCCACGGCGCACGGCGCGGCGCCTCGCGCGGGCCTACGACCTGCCCAAGAAGCCGGGCATGCGCGAGGAGTTCGTGTTCCGCCGGCTGCGCCCCGAGGAGGACCCGGTCGAGGTCGGGCCGTTCTCGGTGACGCCGTACGCCGTCGACCACCCGGTCGAGGCCTACGCCTTCCGCGTGCAGGTCGGCGACCGGGTGCTGGCCTACAGCGGCGACACCGGCCCGTGCGAGGGGTTCGACGCGGTCGCGCAGGAGGCCGACCTTCTCCTGGCCGAGGCGTCGTTCGTCAGCACGGCCGACAACCCGCCGTCGCTCCACCTGACCGGTGCGGAGGTGGGGGAGACCGCGACCCGCGCGGGCGCGTCGCGGGTGGTGCTGACGCACGTGCCGCCGTGGCACGACCCGTTCGACGCGCTGGCCGAGGCGAAGGCCGTCTACGACGGGCCGCTGGAGCTCGCGAGCGCGGGCACGGTCTACGACGTGTGAAGCGTCCATCGAAGAGTTCACCGGGTCGTGACCGTGTCGATCCGGGTTCCGGGATGCTGACGTCGCCGGCGTACGGCAGGGTGAGACCCATGATCACAG
Source organism: Nocardioides sp. REDSEA-S33_B3 (assembly GCA_001627335.1). GTDB lineage: Bacteria > Actinomycetota > Actinomycetes > Propionibacteriales > Nocardioidaceae > Nocardioides. Next base: position 79,742 of record LUPK01000055.1, read on the forward strand.
TCGAAGGACTTACCAAGACCTACGGAGGGTTCCGCGCGGTCGACGACGTCAGCTTCGTCGCGCAGCCCGGCCGGGTCACCGGCTTCCTGGGGCCCAACGGCGCCGGCAAGACCACCACCATGCGGATCATGGTCGGGCTCACCCCGCCCACCCAGGGCCGCGTCACCATCGGCGGGCACGCCTACCAGGACATCCCCAACCCCGGCCGCCACGTGGGCGTCCTGCTCGATGCCTCGGCCCAGCACGCCGGCCGCACCGGCCGCGAGGTGCTCACCATCGGTGCCCGCACCATGGGCCTGCCGGACTCCCGCGTCGACGAGATCCTGGAGATGGTGTCGCTGACCCCGGCCGAGGCCAAGCGCCGGGTGCGCAACTACTCCCTGGGCATGCGGCAGCGGCTCGGGGTGGCGCACGCGCTGCTCGGCGACCCGTCGGTGCTCATCCTCGACGAGCCGGCCAACGGCCTCGACCCCGCCGGCATCCGTTGGATGCGCGGGCTGCTGAAGGGCTACGCCGACAGGGGCGGGACGGTGCTGCTGTCCAGCCACCTGCTGCACGAGGTCGAGCAGATCGCCGACGAGATGATCCTCATCGGCCGTGGACGGATCGTCGCCCAGGGCGACAAGAAGACGCTGCTGTCCGGACAGGCGGCCTCCTCGCTGGTCACCTCGCTGGACAACGACGCCCTCGCCCGCGCGCTCACCGCGGCTGGTCACTCCGCCTCGCCCGCCGGCGAGGGCCTGAGGGTCGACTGCGAGACCGCCGAGGTCGGCCGCGCCGCGCTGGCGGCCGGCGTCGTCCTCACCGACCTCCGCTCCGGCGCCGCCGGGCTGGAGGACCTCTTCCTCGAACTCACCGCCGACACCCAGCGCGAGGGCCACCCGGCCGCCGCGACCGCCCAGGGAGGCGCCGCATGAGCACCACCACCCCGCCCGTCCAGCCCGCCGCCCCGTCGGGCGCCCTGGACATCTCCTCGACCCCGCGGGTGCCCTTCGGGCGCCTGGTCCGGGTCGAGGTCCGCAAGTCCCTCGACACCCGGGCCGGCCGCTGGTTCGCCGGGTCGATCGTGGCGCTGTGCCTGGCGATCGTCCTCATCACGGCGTTCGCCGCACCCGACGCCGCTCAGGACCTCGGCTTCTTCCTCAGCGTCTCCGGTGCCACGCTCGGCTACTTCCTGCCGATCCTGCTGATCCTCATGGTCACCAGCGAGTGGAGCCAGCGCACCGGCCTGGTCACCTTCACCCTGGAGCCGCACCGCGCCCGCGTGGTGGGGGCGAAGTTCTGCGCCGGCCTTCTGCTCGGCCTGGGGCTCATCGTGCTGGCCTTCGCGATCGGTGCGCTGGGCAACGTGATCGCCGGCGGCGCCTGGGACGTCGAGACCGGCACGCTCGTCAACGGCGTCATCGTGGCCAACCTGATCGGGATCGTCCTCGGCTTCGCCATCGGCATGCTGCTGATGAACAGCCCCGCCGCGATCGTGGCCTACTTCATCTACACGCTGGTGCTGCCGATCGCCGTCGGCATCCTCGGTGCCTTCCAGGAGTGGTTCGCCGACCTGGCCCCTTGGATCGAGTTCAACACCGCCCAGGCCTCGCTGTTCGAGGGCGATGCGGTCCCGACCGGCGAGGAGCTGGGCCAGCTGCTGGTCTCCGGCTTCATCTGGCTGGTGGTGCCCTTCGCCGTCGGCCTGTGGCGGCTGCTGCGCGCTGAGCCGAAGTAGCAGGCCGGCGCCGCTGCGAGGAACTCTTCACCAGAGGGTCGCCGACACGACAGCCACCCACGACCCCAGCGTTCCCGGCCACGGGAGCCTGGGGTCGTGGCGCGCTACCTGCGGATCGCTTCGCTCGGTGACAGCACGACCTTCGGCATCGGTGACCCGGTGCCCGACCACGTGTCCCCCTCGGGGTGGCGCGGCTGGGCCCGGCTCCTGTCCGGCTCGCTCGCCTCGGCGTACGACGTCAGCTTCTGCAACCTCGCGGTCTCCGGCGCCACGTCGCGCTGCGTGGTCGAGGGCCAGCTCGCCGACGCCGTGGCGCACCGACCCGACGTCGCCTCCCTCGTCGTCGGTGTCAACGACACGATGCGCTCGACCTGGGACGTCGCACGGATCCGCGCGGACCTGATGGGCGCCGCCGAGGCCCTCCACGGCACCGGCGCGCTGCTGCTGACCGCCCGCTTCCACGACCACGGCAGGGTCTTCGGGCTGCCGGGCGTGCTGCGGCGACCGCTGGCGGCCCGCATCGAGGCGGTCAACGAGATCTACGACGAGATGCACGCGACGTACGGCGGGCTGCGGGTCGACCTCGCGACCTTCCCGGAGGTCCTGGACCGCTCGTTCTGGTCCGTGGACCGGCTGCACCCCTCCGAGCTGGGGCACCGGCTCTTCGCCCGGCACTTCGCCGACCTGCTCGCGGCGGAGGGCTTCGACTTCGAGCCGGTCTCCGTCGTGCCCGAGGGCGGGGTGACCAGCTCGTGGCGCACCGACGTGCGCTGGATGGTCGCCGAGGGCGCGCCCTGGGTGGGGCGCAGGGCACGGGACCTGGGGCCGTGGGCGGTGCGGCTGGCGTGGACCGAGGCCCGCGGTGCGCGTGACGGTGGCGGCGCGGGCGGGCTCGAGCCCGTGGGCGTGCACGTCGGGGCGGGCCAGTAGCCTGCCGGGCATGACGACTCCCCGCGAGGACGGCCGCGCCGACGACGAGCTCCGACCGATCACGATCACCCGCGGGTGGCTCGACCACGCCGCCGGCTCGGTGCTGGTGGAGTTCGGCAGGACCAAGGTGCTGTGCGTCGCGTCGGCTTCCGAGGGCGTGCCGCGCTGGCGCAAGGGCTCGGGCCTGGGCTGGGTGACGGCGGAGTACGCCATGCTCCCCGGCTCCACCCACACCCGCTCGGACCGCGAGTCGGTCAAGGGGCGCATCGGTGGCCGCACCCACGAGATCAGCCGCCTCATCGGCCGCTCGCTGCGCGCGGTCATCGACTACGAGGCCATGGGGGAGAACACCATCCAGCTCGACTGCGACGTGCTCCAGGCCGACGGCGGCACCCGCACCGCCGCGATCACCGGCGCCTACGTCGCCCTGGCCGACGCCTGCGCCTCGCTGGACCGCATGCAGACCCTGACCGGCTCGGTCGCGGCCGTCTCCGTCGGCATCATCGACGGTGTCCCGCGCCTGGACCTGCCCTACGTCGAGGACGTCCGTGCCGAGACCGACATGAACGTCGTGATGACCGGCACCGGCTCCTTCGTCGAGGTGCAGGGCACCGCCGAGGGCGCGGCGTTCTCCCGCACCGAGCTCGACGCGCTGCTCGGCCTGGCCGAGAAGGGCTGCGCCGACCTCACCCGCCTCCAGCAGGAGGCGCTGGCCCGGTGACTCCTCCGTCGTCCCCGTCGGTCGAGCCGTCCCCGTCGGTCGAGCCGACCCCGCCGGTCGAGCCTGTCGAGACCCAGGTCTTCCTCGCCTCGCGCAACGCCAAGAAGATCGCCGAGATGGAGCGCATCCTGGCCGAGCACGCGCCGGGCGTGCGGGTGCTCGGGCTCGACGACGTGACGGCGTACGACGAGCCCGTCGAGGACGCCCCCGACTTCGTCGGCAACGCGCTGCTCAAGGCCCGCGCCGGCTGGCGCGAGACCGGGCTGCCCTCGGTGGCCGACGACTCGGGTCTCTGCGTGGACGCGCTCAACGGGATGCCGGGCGTGCTCTCGGCCCGCTGGTCGGGCAAGCCCAAGGATGACGCCCGCAACAACCGGCTGCTGCTCGAGCAGCTCGAGGACGTGCCCGACGAGCGGCGTACCGCCCACTTCACGTGTGCCGTCGCCCTCGTGACCGGCGACGGGCCCGACCACGAGGTCGTGGTGACCGGGCAGATGCCGGGTCGGGTGATCCGCGAGGTCCGCGGCGACGGCGGGTTCGGCTACGACGTGGTCTTCGAGGCCGACGAGCGACCCGGCGTCACGACCGCCGAGCTGTCCCGCGAGGACAAGGACGCCATCTCCCACCGTGGCCACGCACTGCGCGAGCTCGGGCCTGTGCTGGCCGAGCGTCTGGGCGGCCGCTCGTGAGCCCGCTGGCGCGGGTGCGCTGGCTGGTCGCCCAGGTGCTGCTGCGGCTCTCGCGGTGGCGCACCACCGGTGAGGTGCCGCGCAAGGGCGTGCTGGTCGGCGCCCCGCACACCTCCAACTGGGACTGGGTGCTCACCATGCTGCTGGCGTGGGACTCGGGGGTGACGATCCGGCTGCTGGTGAAGAAGGAGTTCTTCAAGGGACCGATCGGCTGGATCCTGCTCAGGACCGGCGCCGTCCCGCTGGACCGGAAGAACCCCGGCGCCACGATCCGGCAGCTGATCGCCGACGCCGAGACCGACGAGACCTTCCTGCTCGGCATCGCCGCCGAGGGCACCCGCAGCAAGGTCGACCACTGGAAGTCCGGCTTCTACCGCATCTCCCAGCAGACCGGCCTGCCGATCACGCTGGCCTTCCTCGACGGCCCCTCGCGCACCGTCGGCTGGGGCCCGACTTTCCCGCTCACCGGTGACGTGCGCACCGACATGGACCGCATCCGCGCGTTCTACGCCGACAAGACCGGCATCCGTCCCGAGCTCGCGGGCACCCCGCGGCTGCGGGAGGAGGACGACGCCTGAGCCCCGCGGCCGTGGGACGTCATACGGACGGGACGTCCGCTCCTGCGGGACGTATGACGTCCCGGGAGTGCCGAAGGCGGGAGTCGAACCCGCACGCCCTGGGGCACAGCATCCTAAGTGCTGCGTGTCTGCCTGTTCCACCACTCCGGCTGGCGGAGGCAGTCTAGGCAGCGCCCCCGGGGTTCTGTGTGTCGGCCACCTGTGAGTACTTTCCCTTGCTGCGCCCGCACCAGTTCGGGGTCTGTGCATGGCAGTTCGGGCACAGGAAGCGGAGGTTGGCACGTTCGTTGTTGTGGAAGTCGCCGTCGATGTGGTCGATCTCCAGCCCCAGCGGCTGGCCCTGCCAGGTGCCATCGATGCCGCACAGTGCGCATTCGTAGGGTCGGCCGGTCTCCAGTAGAGCACGCTTGAGAAGTGGTGGCTTGGCCCGCGGCGAGCCTCGCTCCCGCCGGACCAGTAACTGCTCGGGTGTGAGGCGCCTTCGGTGCGAGCCGTTCCGGAACCGCACGAAGTGGGACGTGTCCAGCTCGAATCGCTTGATCCGTCGGCTGATGTGGGCGTGGGTCCCGCCCGCCTGGTTGAGCCCGAGATACCGCAACACCCCTGCTACGGATGTGCTGGCAGCGACGGCCTCGCTCAGGAGCTCGCGGGTGTATTTCTCGCCTCTGGCCATGCCGAGAGGCTAGAGATCTCCACCGACACAGAGACCTATGGCACAGTACCGTCGGCACATGAGCGTGCCGTCGGCCCCCGTGGAGGTCCGGGGAGAGGGCGTGCTGCTGCGTGCGCCGCGGGAGAGAGACGCGGACCGGCTGCTGGAGGCGTTCGTCGACTCGGGTACGCAGCTGTGGAATCCCGGACCCCAGGACCGCGACGGGGTGCTCGCGTGGATCGCCGAGCGCGCCGACTGGTCGGCCGGCTCGCACACGTCGTGGCTGATCGCGCAGCCGCACGACGACGACGTGCTCGGCTCGGTGTCGGTCTGGAAGATCAACCTCGACCAGGGCGACGCGGAGGTCGGCTACTGGGTCGCCCCCTGGGGACGCGGCCGGGGCGTCGCCTCGAGCGCGGTGCGGGCCGCGGCGGCGCACGCCTTCGACGAGCTCGGCCTGGACCGGCTGCACCTGTTCCACGCGGTGGAGAACCCCGCTTCGTGCGGGGTCGCGCGCAAGGCGGGGTTCCTGCTGGAGGGGACGCTGCGTCAGTCCTACCGGTACGCCGACGGCAGGCGGCACGACGAGCACCTGCACGCCCGGCTCGCGACCGACTGAGCGGGCCCCGGCCCGGGGGTCTCGACGCCCGCTCGCTGGCGCTCGCTGCTCGACCACCGGTCGGCGGCGAGGAACCTCAGGCGTCGAGTCCCAGGTCTCGCCGCAGCTTGGCGACGTGCCCGGTCGCCTTGACGTTGTACTGCGCCAGCTCGACCGCGCCCTGCTCGTCGACGACGAAGGTGGAGCGGATGACGCCCTGGACGATCTTGCCGTAGAGCTTCTTCTCACCGAACGCGCCGTAGGCGGTCATGACCGACTTGTCGGGGTCGGAGAGCAGGGTGATGCCCAGCGACTCCTTCTCGCGGAACCTCCCGAGCTTCTCGGGCTTGTCGGGGGAGATGCCGAGCACCTCGTAGCCGGCGCCGCGCAGCGACTCCAGCGACTCGGTGAAGTCGCAGGCCTGCTTGGTGCAGCCGGGGGTCATGGCGGCGGGGTAGAAGTAGACGATCACCTTGCGGCCACGCAGGCCCGACAGGCTCACCTCGGCGCCGGTGTCGTCGGTGAGGGTGAAGTCGGGGGCGGTGTCGCCGGGGGACAGGCGCGGGGTCTCGCTCACGGTGGGTGCTCCTCCTCGGGGTCGCGGTGCGTCGACACTAGCCAGCCCGGACGGGTGGGGCGCAGGGCACCTCACCCCGGAGCACGGACGGTGTCCGGTCCGGTCACCGACGGGGTGACGGCACCCGGGGGAGCGGCATTGGTAGCGTGAACGCCGTGACTGCCGACCCCACCGCCCTCGAGCGCGAGATCGAGGAGACCCGCGAGCGCTTGGCGGGGACCATCGACCAGCTCCTGCACCGCGCTAGCCCCAAGACGATCGTCGGCCGCGAGGTGTGGACCATCAAGGCCCACTACGTCGACGTCGAGACCGGGGCTCCGCGCACCGACAATATCTTGAAGTCCGTCGGCGTCGTCGCCGGCGTCGTGGCCGCCTTCGTGCTGGTCCGCAAGATCACCAGCTGAGCCGGGTCGGGTCGCAGATGGCCGACAAGACCCCGATCAAGATGCTGCACGACCGCGTGCTCGTCGAGGTCGACAAGGAGGCGGGCGAGCGCCGCTCCACCGGGGGCATCGTCATCCCCGCCACCGCCGCCATGGGTGGCCGCCGCCTGGCCTGGGCGCGCGTGGTGGCCGTCGGGCCGCACGCGCGTGCGGTGCAGAAGGACGACCGCGTGCTCTTCGAGCCCGACGACAAGTCCGAGGTCGAGGTGCACGGCGAGCTGTACGTCGTCATGCGCGAGCGCGACGTCCATGCCGTCGCCGCGGACCGGGTGGGCGACGACGCCACCGGTCTCTACCTCTGAGGCACCTCCCGTCCAGCGGCGTGGTGGCGGGACGCGAACGAGCCCCGGCCGACATCGGTCGACCGGGGCCCGCTCTGCCGCACTCCCTCCCCAGAGGTGCGTCTGGTGCCGCCTCGCTCAGCGGACCTTGACGGTCAGCACGTCGCTGACGTAGTCGCCGGCTGCGAGGCGGTAGCTGAAGGTCCCCTTCTTGCGCTGCTTGGGGTAGGTCACGACGGCGTTGCCGTCCTTCGCGGTGACGGTGCGGATGCTCTTCCAGCCGCGCTTGGCCTTCGTCTGCAGCTCCACGGTGCCGTCCTCGAGGCCGCGGACGACGACGATGTCGCTGCCGACGCGCTGGCCCTTGGAGACCTTGGTGCGGCCGGTGCGGTAGCCCTCGACCACCTCGGGGGCGTCGGTGCCGGTCTCGGTGCCGGGGGTGCGGACGACGGCGTACCCGTTGCGGGTGCCGGTCTCGGGCGAGACCTCACCGAGTGCGCACTCCACAGCGCCCTGCCAGTGGTAGTTGCTGCCGCCGACCTGGGTCCACGTGACGGTGTACTCGCTGACGCCGGCCGGCCACAGGCGGTGCTGGCTGTAGACGAAGGCGGTCGTGCCGGACCAGGTGCCCTGGTCGAGGTGGTAGTTCAGCGTGACCTGGCCCTGGTCGGTCTCCAGGCGGATGTTGACGTCGTTGGCCTGGCCCGAGGGGATGTTGCTCGGGTAGGCGACCACGAGCCCGTCGCACTGCGGTGCCTCGTAGGTCCAGTCCCAGTCGAAGCTGCCGTTCTTGATCGCCGGCGGGTTCTGGGTGCTCTCGGGCTCGGGGTCCGGGGTGGGCTCGGGGTCGGGGGTCGGCGGTTCGGCCCCGAAGAAACGGTCATCCGCAGCCAGGTCGCGGAAATATTCGGCGATCGCCTTCATCGTGGTGAAAGCGTCATCGAACCCTTCGAGAGTGCACGAAAACGTGCCATAGGACACGGTAAGAATTTTGTTAGACTCAGCCACGGTTTCTCTCGCCTCTTGTCACTGCCTGTATGGGGGGACATGACTTTTCCCACCTCTGTCGGCCCTGACGATGCGTCCCAACAGGTTCGAATCTAAGGAAGGGACCGTGTCATTTTGTGACAATTTCGTGGAAGCTGTCCACTTTGGCCCCTAATCAGAGACAATCCCAATCACTTCAATACCGGGTTTATGACCATCAATGTCTGAAGAAATCGTTAGCGCCGAAGGACCTGTGCTGCTGTTCGGCGGTGCTCTGACGCCTGCCGCACAGGCCGCGCGCGATGCGCTGATCCCCTGGGCAGAGCTGAAGGATGCGCCCCTTGTGGCCGCAGACGGCGGCGCGCGGCTGGTGCTGGGG
>LUPK01000056.1 GCA_001627335.1 Nocardioides sp. REDSEA-S33_B3
ATCGGCCAACGTCATGGTCATCAGGTGTCTCGCTTCTCCGCCCCGTGCAGAGGGAAGGAACTCAGAAGTGGTGTCTCACCTCAGCCTGACGCATAGGGGGTAGCCGAACTTCCTCTAGCGCCTTCAGAAGGGTTGCGTTGCGTGAGGATGAAACGCCGGCCTCGCCCAGAAGATCCTCTGAGACGGGACCGAAGAGACCGCCAGGGTTTCGAATGGTCAACCTACTCGGGAACATTTCGACCTGCACCTGCGCCCCACGAGCTGCTGACGAAAGGTCCCTGTGTACTAGCGCGTTGACTAGCGCCTCTCGAAGCGCTGTCTCGGGGTACTCCCAAATCTGGGCGGATCCGTAGCTAGTAGGGATTGAGCGCGAATTCATATTTCGCTTGATGGTCGACAGTGACTCATGCACCATCACCGGCAACGCGCCTTCGATGGCCACGTTCTCGACGAAGCGCCCCCCGTTGTCGTCGCCGTCGTCGCTCCGATAGTGCGCAAAAGTCACCATGAGTTGCGGGAAGAACTTCTGGGGGTACGAGCCCAAAGAAAGCAAGCCGGCGACGGTCAACTGGTAGTCACCGCCGTCTTCCCTCTTGGCCATATTTGTCATCGCCAAGGTCTCGGAATCGTTCAGGCTCCCGAAGACTCGGGGCCGACTCGCTTGCAGCCGCTCGACAAACCCCCGGAGCAGTTCTGAGTCAAGGTCTGCCAAGGAAGTGCCCGGCACCACCTCTTCATCATCACGGGGCTGGCCACGGCTGGACAGCATGACCTGCACCTCGTAGGAGGTCATCAAGTGGTCGCCGTCGTGCACGCGAAGGTAACTGCCCTTCACCATCCCGGCGCCCTTGTAGTAGCAAGGCTTGTCTGAGCGCGCCAACTCGGGAATCTCAGCCGAAACGACCGCGTGACCGTCCAAGGAATGCGTCTGTATTAACGGTCGCACCGCGGGAACTAGTTCCGTGGCGCACATGGTCGCCAGGTCAGCCGCCAACTTGGCTGGGTCGCTGAGCCCGACCGTCATGAACCCGTCGTCCTCTGACAGGCCCAGGATCAGTGTTCCTCCGCGTGTGTTCGAGAATGCCGACAGGGTCTCTCTGACACTCTTCGGTAGTCCACCCTTGGCCGCCTTCGCTTCGACCTCGAAAACATCCGTGCCGTAGAAGCGCAGCATCTCGACGTAATCCCTGAGTTCGTCCTCGGTCACGCCATCAGCCTGTCACGACGTACGAGTAGCGGACGGTCTCCAGATCCTCGTGACCCACGCACCCCGTGAGGGCCGGTCGGGCCTTCGTCCAGCGCCATCAGAGGCGGGACATTGCGATGAGGTCGACAGCGCGCAAAGGTGTCGGTTCCTGAGCTCGGCGCTTGACGTTCCACGATCACATGCGGCTCAGGATGTCCGCCTTCTTCGTCGCGAACTCCTCATCGGTCAGCACCCCAGCGTCCCGCAGTTCACCGAGCTGCTTGAGTTGTGCCATGAAGTCTGGCGCCGCGGTCGCTGGCACCGGCGTGCTCTGCTGCTGCACCGGCTGCTGCACCTGGCCGGGCATCGCTCCGGAGTAGTGGTGGGTGTTTGCGGCGCGCTGAATGGCTGCACGGGCCGCGTGCGCGGTCTCGTTGATCTTCTGCACGCCTTCGCGAAACTCTGCGACGTCCTCGAGCATCACCGTCTCGACGCGAGTCGCCCGCTGAATCTGTACCCGGATCGTTCCGACCCCGCGAGCCTTCTGAGTCATGGACTGCATCAAGTCAACGTCGAGCACCGACGAGATCGGCACCTGCTGAGCGTCGGTCCGCAGCGCGCCCTTCTCGAAGAACAGGTAGTGCGACGTCAGCTTGTACTTCCCAGCCCCGAAGCCTTTCATCGGCTTCCCGACCGCCTGCCACAGCGCGTCCGGATCACGATCCTGGGTGGCCTGTAGCGGACGCTTCTGGTCCGTCCAGGCAGACCCATCCCAGTACCGCTCGTGATCCTCGACCGGGTACCAACCTGCCGCCGCCGTCTGCTCGCTCATGCCCGACAAGGTAAAGCCATGGAGCCAGATTCGCTACGGCCTTGATGCACCGCGCATGACAGGCAGCGCAAGGTTGTGTCCTTCCGCCGCGAACCGGCGTCGAAGCCACCTAGTGGCTGACGCGAGTCGCTCACCTGCCGTTGGCTCACGGTCGTGCCCGCCTCGCTCTACGCGGAGGCCCTGATCCCCAACCGCACCCCTGCGGCGACCGCACCGATGAAGATCATCAGCTGTGCGGCACCGAGCATGATCCACCCCAGGACCAGACCCCCTGCCGAGCCGCTCCCCGGCCTGGGTGAGTCAGGCCAGGACGCGCCGAGCACAAGTCCCGCCAGGACGCCGACGACGACTCCACCGATCAGCAGGCCCAGGATCGTGCCCTGCGCATCGCTCGCCGATGCGGCCCCGGACCGCGGCGGAGTCGACCCCGACGTGGACGAAAGCCCTCGGTACGCCGGAACTCGTGCTGCCTTGCAGTCAGGACAGGTCAAGAAGCTGCGGTCCGGCACGGTGTGGCCGTTCTCGCAGATCCAGGAGAGGTCGATCGCCATGATCGAAGTAAAGACCTCGAGCGCCCGAAAGGAGGCACCGGGACGAGCCTCAGCAGCTGATGCTCCCCAACCGCGCCAGCCCCTCGCGGTCGCCGGGTCCGTAGGTGGTGCGGCCCAGGTTGTCGTCGAACATCAGCTCGCCGGGGTCGTCGACGTGCCCCAGCCCGACGACGTGGGCCAGCTCGTGGTCGACGATCGCCTGGGCGAAGGGGGCCTCACGGGGACCGAAGTCGGCGAACAGCTCCTGGTCGAGCACGACCCGGCCCGTGACGTAGCGCAGCCGGCCGGGAGGGCCGGTGGCGACGCTGCCGCCGATGCCGGCGACGTCGCCGGCGAGCTCGGGGACCTCGTCGGGCAGTGCCCAGGCGATGAGGACCGGGCGGCGACGGGCGAGCGGGCCGAGGACGACGTCACGGTCGTCGGTGAGACCGACGCGCTCGAAGACCAGGCCGGTGGCCGCGCCGGTGCGGGCGAGCCCGGTGTCGACGAGCTCGTCGTAGTTGTCGGGCGCGCCCGCCGGGTTGACCACGACCTCGATGACCCGACAGGGGTCGTAGCCCACCGGCTCGTCGCTGCCGCGCTGCACCTGCAGGAACGAGAAGCTGCCCTGGCCGAACTCCGTCTCCGGCAGGACACCGAGCCGCTCGTCACCGATGCCGACCAGTCGCCGCAACGCCTCCATGTCGTCCGCGGGCGACCAGACGAGAGCGCCACCGAGCAGCAGCGCGGTGATCAGCAGCCCCGGCAGCACCGGGCCGTGGGACTTCCGCTCGCGACGGGGGCGGCGGTTCGTGGACATTGGCATCGTGCCCAGGCCGTACTCCCGGTCCAGTCGGTCGAGCTCGGCCATTCGGCGCTCCATGTCACGGGCGGCGCGGCGCCGCCGTGAGCGCTCCCCCATCAGCCCTCGTCCTCACCCGTACGTCGTCGGCGCCGTCCTCGCCCATCCGTCCGCCAAGTCTGACACGTGACCACCACCACAGGTGCCGAGAGCGACCCGCGGGCCTAGCCTGGATGGCAGTCCGGGGACTCCAGCAAGGGAGCCTCGAGATGTCACACCGAGGAGCTCGACGATGAGCAACGAAGAGACCGCGCCCTACGGCGCCGGCCCGGCCGGGGCGGCGGCGGACCAGGCCGCCCAGGCAGTGCCGCGCAAGCGCATCCGCACCCATCACCTGCGGGAGATGAAGAAGCGTGGCGAGAAGATCACCATGCTCACGGCGTACGACATGTTCACCGCCGCGACCTTCGACGAGGCAGGCATCGACCTGCTGCTGGTGGGCGACTCCGCGTCCAACAACGTGCTCGGCAACGAGACGTCCCTGCCGATCACCGTCGACGAGCTGCTGCCGCTGACCCGCGCCGTGGCACGCGCCGCCACCCGCGCGATGGTCGTGGGCGACCTGCCGTTCGGCTCCTACCAGGCCTCCCCGGAGCAGGCCTACCTCACCGCCGTGCGCTTCCTGAAGGAGGCCGGAGCCCACTGCGTGAAGCTCGAGGGCGGCGCCGAGATGGTGCCGGTCATCGAGAAGCTCACCCAGGGCGGCATCCCGGTGATGGCCCACATCGGTTTCACCCCGCAGTCCGAGCACGCCCTGGGCGGCTACCGCGTCCAGGGCCGCGGCGAGACCGCCGAGCGGGTCAAGCGCGACGCCAAGGCGGTCGAGGCAGCCGGCGCCTTCGCCGTCGTCATGGAGATGGTCCCCGGCGACGTCGCCGGCGAGATCAGCCGCGAGCTGACCATCCCGACCATCGGCATCGGCGCCGGCAACGGCTGCGACGGCCAGGTCCTGGTCTGGCAGGACGCCTTCGGCCTGCGGACCGGCCGGATGGCGCGCTTCGTCAAGCAGTACGCCGACGTGCACCAGGTGCTCCTCGACGGCGCTCGCGCGTACGCCGAGGACGTGAAGGCCGGGACGTTCCCCGGCCCGGAGCACACGTTCTAGGGCACACCTTCCAGGTCACACCCGCGACAACGACGAGAGGCCGTCCGCCGGCGCCCCCATGCGCGGCGGACGACCTCATCGTTGTCCCCCCGGTCGTCGGGCCGGTGTCCCCACATCCGGCCCGCCGTCTGTGTAGCGGTGGTGCATCTCGGTGTCGCTGTCCAGTGACCTGAACGCTACGCAGGCCTCCGCCACGCCCCGACCACGCTCGGTGCACGCCTCGGGCAGGTGAGCACCACGTTTCGGTAACAGACCTACCGTGGACGGCATGTGGCCCACCCGCCGACCGCTCCTGCTCCCCCTCGCCGCGCTGCTCGCGCCGCTGGCCCTGACCGGCGCGGCGTGCTCCACGGCCTCGGAGCCGGGCACGAGCGACGCGACGGCCGGCAGCCGGCCCGAGGGCGGCCGGGCCGTGCCCGGGCTCGACGTCGAGGTGATCGCCGACGGGCTCGACAACCCCTGGGACGTCCAGCCCATCGGCGGTGGGCGCCTGCTGCTCACCGAGCGCGACCGGGCCACGGTCTCGATCTGGGAGGACGGCGACGTACGCCGTGTGGACTTCCCCTCGGAGTCCGTCTGGGTCTCCGGGGAGACCGGGTTGATGGGCCTCGCGGTGGACCCGAAGGTACGCCGCAACGGCCGCTTCTGGACCTGCCAGGGCGCCACCACCAAGGACGGCGGGCACGACGTGCGCGTGGTCGCGTGGAGGCTGAACGACAGCGGCACCAAGGCGAAGCGCCGCGGCGTGCTGCTCAAGGGCCTGCCCGCGACCTCCGGTCGTCACGGCGGCTGCCGCCTGCTGGTCGCCCGTGACGGCTCGCTGCTGGTCGGCACCGGCGACGCCGCGGTCGGCACCAACCCCCGTGACCTGACCTCCCTGGGCGGCAAGGTGCTGCGCCTGGACCGCCGCACCGGCGACCCCTGGCCGAGGAACCCCTTCGTGAAGGCGCGCAACAAGAAGCAGCGCTACGTCTTCACCTACGGCCACCGCAACGTGCAGGGGCTCGCCCAGCGCGCCGACGGCTCGCTGTGGTCGGTCGAGCACGGCAGCTACCGCGACGACGAGGTCAACAAGCTGGTCAAGGGCGGTGACTACGGCTGGCACCCCGTGCCCGGCTACGACGAGTCGGTGCCGATGACCGACCAGTCGCTGCCCGGCAAGCAGCGCGAGGCACGGTGGTCCTCCGGCGACCCGACCGTCGCCCCCGGCGGCGCGTCCTTCGTGGTCGGCAAGAAGTGGGGCGCGCTGCGCGGCACCCTGGCCGTCGCGGTGCTGAAGGACCAGCGCGTGCTCTTCATGAAGTTCGACGACCGCGGCCGGCTCAAGCGGGTCCGCACCCCCGACGCCCTGCGCGAGCACGGGCGCATCCGCCAGGTGGTCGACGGGCCCGGCCACGACCTGCTGGTGCTCACCGACAACGGCGACGGCCAGGACGAGATCCTCTGGGTCAGCCCGCGCTGACCCGCGACCCGGGGTGGCGCAGGTGTTGGCCGGATCCGGCATCCTGGGGGCTCCCATCCCCTTCCCGGAAAGGGCCTGAGCGCCCGCAATGGACACCCAGACCCTGGCCAACCTCGGCCTGGTCCTGCTCTTCGTGCTCGTCGGTGGCGTCTTCGCCGGCACCGAGCTCGCCCTGGTCTCGCTCCGCGAGGGCCAGCTCGACCAGCTCGAGAAGCGCGGCGGACGCGGCGCCCGCGTCGCCGCCGTCGCCCGCGACCCCAACCGCTTCCTCGCCGCGGTGCAGATCGGCGTCACCGTCGCCGGCTTCTTCTCCGCGGCGTACGGCGCCTCCACGCTCGCTCCCGACGTGGCCCCGCTCCTCGCCGGGCTCGGCCTGGCCGACGACCTGGCCGACACGCTGGCGCTGGTCCTGCTCACGCTGCTGATCGCCTACCTGTCGCTGGTGCTCGGCGAGCTGGTGCCGAAGCGGATCGCCCTGCAGCGGGCTGCCGGCATGGCGGTGCTCGTCGGGCCGCCCCTGGACCGCTTCGCCACGCTGATGCGCCCGGTCGTGTGGTTCCTCTCGGTCTCCACCAACGCCGTCGTGAGGCTCCTGGGCGGCGACCCGGACGCGACGTCGGAGGACATGACCGACGAGGAGCTGCGATACCTCGTCGACCAGCACCAGGGACTCGGCGACTCCGAGCGGGCCATCCTCGTCGACGTCTTCGACGCCGGCGACCGCAGCCTGCGCGAGGTCATGCGCCCGCGCGCCGACGTCGTGACGCTGCCCGGCGACTCCTCGGTCGCCGAGGTCACCGACCTGGTCCGCACCAGCCCCTACTCCCGCTACCCCGTCGTCGGCGACGGCACCGACGACGTGCTCGGCTTCCTGCACGTGCGCGACCTGCTCGATGCGACCCCGGACGCCCGGGTCTCCGACCTGGCCCGCCCGATCACCTTCCTGCCCGCGACCAACCGGGTGCTGCCGACGCTGGGCGCGATGCGCCGCGAGCGCACCCACATCGCGATCGTCGTCGACGAGTACGGCGGCACCTACGGGATCGTCACCCTCGAGGACCTGGTGGAGGAGCTGATCGGCGAGATCGAGGACGAGTACGACCCGCCCCCGGCGGTCGAGACCGGCGGCATCGCGGCAGGGCTCAGCATCGAGGAGTTCGCCGAGGCGACCGGGGTCGAGCTCGAGGACGGGCCCTACGAGACCGCTGCGGGGTTCGTCCTGCACCGGCTCGGCCGCATCGCCGCGGTCGGCGACCGGGTCGAGGTCGACGACGAGCACACCCTGCTCGTCACTGAGGTCGATGGGCACCGGATCACCCGCCTCGACCTGCGGGCCACTCCGACGGCCGCTCCGCCGGAGCCCGCCTGAGGCCCTACCGATGCGGGGGTTGAGCTCGCCTCTTGGGACACTTGCGCCTCACCAGCGTCCCGGGAGTCTCGTATGTCCTCGCAGCACCGTCCCCGTCCTCGTCCTCCTCGGCGCCGCGCGCTGACGGTGCTGACGGCGACCACCGCCACCGTCGCCCTCGTCCTCGGAGCCGCTGCCGCGGCCACCGCCACCGACGAGCCGACGCCCACCGAGCCGACGGCGACCGCGGAGCCCACCGAGCCGACCCCCACCGAAGAGCCGACCGCCACCGAGGAGCCGACCGCCACCGGGCCGACGGTGGTCTTCCCGGAGGTCACCGCCTTCAACCCCGACACCTTCGAGTACGCCGTCGACGTCGACGTGCCCGGCTACACCAGCGTGTGGGCCCGCGGTCTCGGCCAGCAGGAGCTCGAGCCCCAGGGCCGCCAGGTGCTCGACCTCGCCGACGGCCGTGACGCCGTCCAGGTGCTGGGCTGCACCACGGAGCACTACTCCACCTGGGACTGCACGGAGGTCGCTCGGTCGGAGCCCCTCCAGGTCCGCTCGCGTCTCTACCTCTCCGCGTTCGAGACCGTGCACACCAACCTGACCGAGCCGACCGTCACCGTCCGCCTGGCGCGCGACTGGTGGCAGGACCACGCCCACACCGACGGCGACCTGACCTGGTCGGCGCGTCCCGTCGACGCGCCCGAGAGCGAGCCGGTCACCGGCGCCACCACCTACACCGAGGCCTCCGACGGGACGGGCCTGCTGCACGCGCACCTGACCCTCCCCGCCTCCCTGGCCGAGGGCGCCTACACGCTGGACCTGCTCGCCTCGAGCGAGCTGCCCGACTTCGGCCCCCTCGAGCAGGCCTTCACCGCCCTCCTGGTCGTCGACACCACGGCCCCCGAGGTGTGGAAGGTCAAGGTCGCCGAGGACCTCTTCTACCCCGCGAAGGACACCATCCTCGACCACATGCGGCTCTCCGGCCGTGCCGAGAAGGGCGCCGAGGTGACGGTGAGCGTCCTCGACGCCGACGGGGGCCACGTGGCCGCGCTGGACGTCCGTCGCACCCGGGAGCAGTGGACCACCGCCTGGAACGGCCGCCTCGACGAGGTCGACCAGGACGCCGACGGTGCTCCAGCCGCCCGCGCCGGACGCAAGGGCCCGATGGCCGAGGAGGGCACCTACTCGTTCCTCATCCAGGCCACCGACGCCGCCGGCAACACCACCACCGTCCCCACCTCCTCCTTCCGGCTCTCGCACGGCAAGGTCCGGCACCGCTGGGTGACCTTGAAGCTGAAGCCGCAGGACGTGCTCCTGGACACCTCGGTGGGTCGGTGCAGCCGGATCGCGAGGAAGTCGACCCACGGCGGCCGCGGCACGCTCTCCCTGCAGTCGCAGACCCGGTGCCGGGACCCGCGTCAGAGCCACGCGGTCGCCCTGTTCGGTGCCTACCTCCCCGACAGCTACCCCCCGAGCTCGCGAGGGATCACCCGCCGCTACGAGCGCACGCAGGTCTCGCTGGTCGGCGGTCCGGCCACGAACGGCCCGCGCAGCAGCTACGCGGTGATGGGCTACGTCGACTCCAAGGACAGGTTCAAGGGCCGCCGGGTCTTCCGCGGCCCTTGGGGCACCCACGCCGGTGTCGTCTACAAGAAGCCCTACTGGATCCAGTTCGACAAGAAGGCGCAGCGCTACTACGTCCTGTGGCAGGTCGGGCTGTCCGAGGGCAGCCGCTACGACCTCAAGGAGTTCCGCGTCCGCGTGAAGGCCTGGGTCATGCGCTGACCCTGCCGGTGGGGCTCACCAGCCCCACCACGCGGCGCCGGCCCAGATGACCACGAACCACACCACCAGGCACACCACCGGCGCCCAGGCGACCCACGTCGGACGCTTCGACCACCAGCCGACCGCGCGCACCGTGGTCACCAGCCAGAAGAGCAGCAGCAGCGTCTGCGCCCACCACGGCGTGAACGGTGCCGAGGCGGCGTACAGGAAGAAGCAGGCCGCGAGGCCGACCATCCCGACGAAGGGCCAGGGCGAGACGTCGGTGCGTCGGTAGCGGCGCGTGCGGGTGAAGAACGCCACGGGTGGGTCAGTCCTCCTCGACGGCGTCCCAGTCGTCGTCGGCGGACTCCCACTGCTCGTTGCGCTCCTCGGCGATCTCGAGGGCGCGCGAGGCCTCCTCGCGGGAGTCGTAGGGACCGAGCCGGTGCTTGGCCGGGCACAGGTCGTCGACGGTCTCCACGCGGTGGTGCTTCACGCAGTACCAGTACTGGTCGGGCTTGCCTCCGTCGGCCATGGGGCGACCGTACTCCCCCGCGACCTAGACTTCCCGGACGTGACCACCGCGACCGTGCAGCCCGCCGCCGTCTCCCCCCGGCGACCCGTCCCCGCGCAGATCGTGCGCCCGGAGTACGTCGACAAGCCGGCGCCCGCGCGCTTCGAGGGCTCGGAGGTCAAGGACGCCGAGACCATCGAGCGGATGCGGGCCGCCTGCCGCCTGGCCGCGCAGGCGCGCGAGGAGGTCGGGCGCCACGTGGTCCCCGGCGTGACCACCGACGAGCTGGACCGCATCGGCCACGAGTTCCTCTGCGACCACGGCGCCTACCCCTCCACGCTGGGCTACCGGGGCTTCCCGAAGTCGCTGTGCAGCAGCGTCAACGAGGTCGTGTGCCACGGCATCCCCGACGCCCGTGTGGTCCAGGACGGGGACATCGTCAACATCGACATCACCGCCTACCTCGACGGCGTGCACGGCGACACCAACGCCACCTTCCTCGCCGGCGACGTCGCGCCCGAGACCCGCGCCCTGGTCGAGCACACCCGCGAGGCCCTGGACCGCGGCATCCGCGCGGTCAAGCCCGGTCGCCGCATCAACGTCGTCGGCCGGGTCATCGAGGCCTTCGCCAAGCGGCACGGGTACGGCGTCGTCCGCGAGTTCACCGGCCACGGCATCGGCACCCACTTCCACTCCGGCCTGGTGGTCCCGCACTACGACGACCCCGACTACGACGACCTCATCGAGGTCGGCATGACGTTCACGATCGAGCCGATGCTCAACCTCGGCACCCACGAGTGGGAGATGTGGGACGACGGCTGGACCGCGGTGACCAAGGACCGCCGCCCCTCCGCGCAGTTCGAGCACACGCTGCTGGTCACCCCCGACGGCGCCGAGGTCCTCACCCACCCCTGAGACCCGGCGACGCGCTCACCCCTGACGCAACGTTCACGTAACTCGGACCTGGGTATGGTCCGGGCATGACGGCCATGTTCGAGGGATACGGGTCGAGCGGTCCGGCGTACGACGAGATGTTCGACGGGCAGGCGCTGCGACCGCCGTACCGACGACTGCGTCACTCGCTGCGCGAGATGAGCACGCCGGAGCTGGTCAGTCGGGTCGAGCAGCTGCAGGCCTCCTACCTCGACCAGGGCGTCACGTTCGACATCGGCGGTGAGGAGCGGGCCTTCCCGCTCGACATCCTCCCGCGCGTCATCGAGATGGACACCTGGTCGACCATCGAGCGCGGTGTCCAGCAGCGCGTGAAGACCCTCGAGGCCTTCCTCGCCGACGTGTACGACGCCGGGCAGGTCTTCGACGACGGCGTCATCCCCCGCCGGGTGATCACGACGTCGTCGCACTACCACCGGGAGGCCGCCGGGGTGCGCCCGCCCAACGGCGTCCGCGTCCACGTGTCCGGCATCGACCTGATCCGCGACAACGCCGGGGAGTTCCGCGTGCTCGAGGACAACGTGCGCGTCCCCTCCGGCGTCTCCTACGTCATGACCAACCGGCGCGCGATCTCCGCGGCGCTGCCCGAGACCATCGCGCAGCACCGCATCCGCCCGGTCGCGGGGTACCCCCAGCGCCTGCTGGCCGCCCTGCGCGCCGCCGCCCCGGCGGGTGTCACCGACCCGACGGTCGTGGTGCTGACCCCCGGCGTCTACAACGGCGCCTACTTCGAGCACGCACTGCTCGCCCGCACCATGGGCGTGGAGCTGGTCGAGGGTCGCGACCTCGAGTGCCGACGCGGCCGGGTCATGATGCGCACCACCAAGGGCCTCGAGCCGGTCCACGTCATCTACCGCCGCGTCGACGACGAGTTCCTCGACCCGGTGCACTTCCGCGCCGACTCGGTGCTCGGCTGCCCCGGCATGATCGACGCGGCCCGCTCCGGCAACGTCACGCTGGCCAACGCGGTGGGCAACGGCGTGGCCGACGACAAGCTCGTCTACACCTACCTCCCCGACCTGATCCGCTACTACCTCGACGAGGAGCCGGTGCTCCGCAACGTCGACACCTGGCGCTGCGGCGACGCCGAGGCCCGCGAGGAGGTCCTGGACCGTCTCGACGAGCTGGTGCTCAAGCCCGTCGACGGCTCGGGCGGCAAGGGCATCGTCATCGGTCCGCGGGCCACCAGGGAGGAGCTCGACGAGCTGCGCGGCAAGGTCCTGGCCGATCCGCGCTCGTGGATCGCCCAGCCGGTCGTCCAGCTCTCCACCGTCCCCACCTTCGTCGACGGGGAGCTCGGGCCACGCCACGTCGACCTGCGCCCCTTCGCCGTCAACGACGGCAACCGGGTCTGGGTGCTCCCCGGCGGCCTGACCCGCGTCGCGCTCGCCAAGGGCGAGCTGATCGTGAACTCCTCGCGCGGGGGTGGGTCCAAGGACACCTGGGTGCTCGCCGGCCCGCCCAGCCTCGAGGGCCTGCCACCCGAGCCCGAGCCCGAGCCGGAACCCGAGCCCACCCCCGAGCCCGAGCCGGAGCAGCCGGAGGTCCGTGAGCCCGGTCCGGCGCCCAGCCAGCTGCCCGACCTCGTCGAGGAGGCCGGCCAGGGCCAGCAGCAACAACAGCAGCAGCAGCAGCAACAGCAGGCCCGCGACGAGAAGGGGGCGCGCCCGTGCTGAGCCGGATCGCGGAGTCGATGTTCTGGATCGGTCGCTACGTCGAGCGGGCCGAGGACACCGCGCGCATCCTCGACGTGCAGACCCAGCTGCTGCTCGAGGACGCCACCATCGACGAGGACACCACCTGCCGGGGTCTGCTCTCGATCATGGGCATCGAGCCCGGAGACGACGAGCCGCTGCCCGAGCACGTCGACGTCTCGTTCGTGCTCGACCGGCTCTGCTACGGCACCGGTCACCCCACCTCGATCGCGGCCGCCCTGGCCGGCGCCCGCGAGTCCGCGCGCCGGGCCCGGGAGACGCTGTCGGTGCCGATGTGGGAGGCGATCAACACCACCTACCGCGCCATCCCGTCCGGCCACTTCCACGCGATGCGCACCCCCGCGGTCTTCTCCTGGGTGCGCGAGCGGGCGGCGTTCGTCAACGGCACCGCCGACGCGACGATGACCCGCGACGAGGGCTGGCACTTCCTGATGCTGGGCCGCTGCGTCGAGCGGGCCGACATGACCTCGCGCCTGGTCGCGACCGCCTCGCTCAGCGCCGGGAGCGACGCCCCGTGGACCACCACGCTGCGCGCCTGTGGTGCTCACGAGGCGTTCCTCCGCACCTACCGCGGTCTGGAGACCGAGCGGGGCGCGGCGGAGTTCCTCATGCTCGACCGGCTCTTCCCGCGCTCGGTGGTCTTCTCCCTCAACCGTGCCGAGCAGTGCCTGGTCAACCTGGAGGCCTCCGACCCACGTGCCGGGTTCCAGAACGAGGCCCAGCGGCTGCTGGGCCGGATGCGTGCCGAGCTGGAGTACCGCTCGCTGTCGGAGCTGATGACCGACCTGCCCACCGAGATGGAGCGCCTGCAGCGCACCTGCGCGCTGGCGACCGAGGCCGTGACCCGTCGCTACTTCGCCGGGGCCGAGGCCATGAGCTGGACCGGGGTGACCCACTGATGCAGCTGCGGATCAACCACACCACCACCTTCACCTACGACGGGAAGGCCACCGCCTCGTTCAACCAGGCGCGGCTGACCCCGGTCACCACGAGCGAGCAGATCGTCGTGCACAACCGCGTCGAGGTCTCCCCCAAGCCGTGGTTCTACGAGTACCGCGACTACTTCGGCGCCGTCGTCACCGCCTTCGAGGTCGTCGACCCGCACGACACGCTGGTCGTGGCGGCGACCTCCACGGTCCAGACACACCGCGCCACGATGGCCGAGCCCGCGCTCACCTGGGCCGACATGGGCACCCGCGAGGTCGCAGACCGGTGGACCGAGGACCTCGTGCTCCCCGACCTGGTCACCCCGCCCCACGACTTCGCCACCCGGGTCAAGCAGCTCGCGGCCGACGCCGACCTGCCCGGACAGGCCGCGCGGGCGGTCTGCGCGCTCGTCCACGACCAGGTCGAGCACCTGCCCCGCTCCCAGCACGCACAGTCCCACGCCGCCGAGGCCTGGCAGCAGCGGGCCGGCGTCTGCCAGGACATCGCGCACCTCGTGATCGGTGGGCTGCGATCGATCGGCATCCCGGCGCGGTACGTCGCCGGCTACCGACACCCCGACCCCGACCCGGCCGTCGGCACCGCCGTCCCGAGCGAGGCACACGCCTGGGTCGAGTGGTGGGACGACGGCTGGACGGCGTACGACCCGACCTGCGACGCCGCCCCCGACGACCGCTACGTCTCGATCGGGGCCGGGCGCGACCACGACGACGTGCCGCCGCTGCGCGGGATCTACTCCGGTGCCTCGACCGCGGACATGCGCGTCGAGGTCGACGTCACGCGTCTGGCGTGAGGCTGTCGCCGGGGCGCTGACCGGTCTCCACCAGCCGGCGCTCGACGCGCAGCACCGCGACCTCGTGGTCGACCTCGCCGCTCATGGCGGCGGCCAGCCGCAGGTGCGGCAGCGCCTCCTCGAGGCGGCGCTGGCGCTCCAGGCTGCGGCCGAGGGCGTGCCGGGCCCACACGTCGTCAGGCGCGTCGTCGACCAGCACCCGCAGGTCCTCCTCGGCCCGCTGCAGCTGGGCGCGCTGGAGGAACGCCCATGCCCGCAGCGAGCGCAGACCGGTGTTGCCGGGGTCCTCGGTGAGCGCGGGCTCCAGCACCTCCAGCGCCTCCCGAGGGGCGCTGGAACTCAGCAGCTGGTGGGCCGTGCGGTACGCCGACGCCGGCTGGTGCAGCGCCGGGACCGACACGGGCGGGACCCGGACGGAGTGGTGCTCGCTCATGCCCGGTCAACGTCCGGGGCACCGCCCGGATTCCCTGACGGCCGCCTCCTCGCTACCCTGCATCCTGCGGATGGGCCGGCCGGGCGACCGCGTCGCACTCCTCGTGGGTGCGCCGAGGAAGGTCCGGGCTCCACAGGGCGAGGTGGTGGGTAACACCCACCCGGGGCAACCTGCGGGACAGTGCCACAGAGAACAGACAGCCGCCCCTCTCGAGCGATCGGGAGGGACGGTGATGGTGAAACGGTGGTGTAAGAGACCACCAGCGACCGGGGTGACCCGGTCGGCTCGGCAAACCCCACCTGGAGCAAGGTCAAGAAGTCACTTCGGTGGCGCGTGTGCGTTCGAGGGCTGCCCGCCCGAGCACGCGGGTAGATCGCTGGAGGTCGTCGGCAACGGCGACCGTAGATGGATGGTCGCCCCCGGACCCGTGAGGGCGAGGGACAGAACCCGGCCTACAGGTCGGCCCATCCGCACTGCTCCCCCGGGCACCCCGCCTCGCGAGGTGTCCGGCCCGAGCGCCCACCAGGGGGGGGTGAGAGGGCGCCCGACCCGGACAGGGTGAATCATGCCCGGTCGGTCACGCCGGTGTGAAACGAACGCGCCTGTCGTCGACGTCGGCCTCGACGAGCTCCGCCTGGATCTCCTCGCCCAGCGGCAGCGGGGCGTCTCCCTCGATGCGCGCCTCGACGGCCGGTCCGGCCACCACGACCTGCCCGCGGTGCGGCTTCTTCTCGTCGACCTCGACGACCACGCCGGTCATCACCTCGCCGACCCGGTCGCGCAGCACGCCGGCCTCGACGAGGTCCAGGATCCCGCGCTCGTACGCCGACGCGACCCGTCCGGAGCGGCGCATCGTCGCCGGGAGGTCCGGCAGGGCCGCGCGGACCCAGTCGGGCACCGGGTCGCCGGCGCACAGGGCGACGCACACCTCGGAGGCGTAGCGGTCCACGAGGCGCCGCAGCGGCGCGGTGACGTGTGCGTACTCCGCGGCGAGCGCGGCGTGCAGCGGCTGCTCGGGCAGCTCGCCGTCGAAGGCGGTGTAGCCGCTGCCGCGCAGCAGACGGGTGCAGGCGACGACCATGGCAGCGTGCTCGGGACGGGTGGGATCGAGGCTGCGCACGAAGTCGGGGTAGAGCAGCTCGGCGGGCCACTCGATGCCCAGCGCCCGGGCGGTGCGGTGCAGGCGCTGCACGTCGCGCGGGTCGGCCGGCGGAAGGGTGCGCAGGACGCCGACCCGGCCGTAGACCATCATCGCGGCCGCGGCGTAGCCGGTGAGCAGCGAGACCTGGGCGTTCCAGTCCTCCACGGGCAGCCGCGCACGGTGCTCGAGGTGCCAGCGTCCTCCGTCGACCACGACCTCCTGCTCGGGGATCGGCAGCGAGACCCCTCCTCGGGCGGCCTCGCGGGCCAGTCGCAGCGGTCCGATCTCCGCGAGCCGCGCCAGCGTCTCCGGTCCCTCCCCGGCATCGACGCGTCGCTGCGCCTCCTCGTAGGTCAGCTGCTCCCGGCTGCGCACCAGGGCCCGGCGGACGTCGGCGTCCACCCGCTCCCCGTCGGGCCCGAGCCGGATCGTCCACAGCAGTGCCGGGCGCACCCGTTCCGGCAGCAGCGACGCGGCGTCCTCGCTGATCGCGGGCGGGTGCAGCGGCACCTTCTCCTCAGCCCCGTAGAGCGTCTCGCCGCGGCGGTTGGCCTCGACGTCGACCGGGTCCCCCGGGCTGACGAAGGCCGCCACGTCGGCGATGGCGTAGTGCACGACCCAGCCGTCGCCGTCCCGGGCGACGTGCAGGGCCTGGTCGAGGTCCTGCGCCCCCTCGGGGTCGATGGTCACGAAGGGCAGGTCGGTGCGGTCCAGCTCCGGCAGCCGGGGGGCCTGCGCCGCGCGCGCCGCCGCCTCCTCGACCTCGGCCGGGAAGGCCGGGGTCACCTCGAGCTCGGTCTGCAACCGGCGTACCTCCTCGCGCAGGAGGCTGGCCGGGACCCGCAGGACGGGGTGGGAGGTCATGCAGGCACCATAGCCAGCACCATGCTGATCCTCCTGCCGCCCAGCGAGGGCAAGACCGCACCCCGCCGGGGCAAGCCGCTCGACCTGGCCGCCCTCACCTGCCCCGAGCTCACCGACGCGCGCCGCGCGGTGATCGACGCCCTCGTCGACCTGTGCTCCGGGGACGTCGCGAAGGCCGCGGAGGTGCTTGAGGTCGGCGCCACCCAGCACGACCTGGTGGCGTTGAACGCCGGCCTCGCCGACGCACCGACGGTACGCGCGGACGCCGTCTACAGCGGCGTGGTCTACGACGCGCTCGACGCGCCCACGCTCTCCACCGCCGCCCGCCGCCGCGCCTCGTCCCGGCTCGCGGTGACTTCCAGCGTCTTCGGCGTGGTGCGTCCCGGCGACCGGATCCCCGCCTACCGCCTCTCGGGAGGTACGACGCTGCCCGGCCTCGGGTCGGTGGCCGGTCACTGGCGCGCCCACCTCGACCCGGCCATGACCGACCTGCTCGGCGGCGGGCTGCTGGTCGACCTCCGCTCAGCCGCCTACGCCGCCTTCTGGCGCCCGGGGCCGGAACTGGCGCCGCGGGTGGCGACGGTGCGCGTGCTGCACGAGGTCGACGGGAAGCGGAAGGTCGTCTCCCACTTCAACAAGGCCACCAAGGGCCGCATCTCCCGCGCCCTGCTCGAGGACGGCGCCAACCCCGGCTCCCCCGCCCGTCTCGCGGAGGCGCTGCGCGACCTGGGCTGGATGGTCGAGGTCGGCGAGCCGACCGCCAAGGGCACGCAGCTCGACGTGGTGGTCGAGGAGCTGTAGCTCAGGTCGGCTCGACCGGCAGCCACAGCTCGCCACGGGCCGACCCGTCAGTCGGGTCCAAGGCCTGGACCGCGACAATCTCGGGTCCCTCGCGCAGCCGCCACGGTTGGGACGGGAACCACTCGGTCGCGGTCCTCGCCCAGGTGTCCTGCAGGACCGCCGGGCGGACGCGTCGGGCGTGTCCGAGCAGGCGCAGGTCGGGCAGGTCGACGATGCGGGTGTGCATGGGTTCTCCTCCGTGGACGGTCAGCGCGAAGCTGATCGCGGGCTGGGTGCGCAGAGGACCGCCGTCACGTCTCACCTCGGCCGGGCTGGCGCCGTGCATGGCGCGGAAGGCCCGGCCGAACGCCTCGCTGGAGCCGTAGCCGTGGCGCACGGCCACCGTGAGCAGGTCCGCTCGGCCCGTCGTCAGGTCGCGGGCGGCCAGGGACATCCGGCGACGACGCACGTAGTCCGACAGCGGCATCCCCGCCAGCGACGCGAACGTGCGCCTCAGGTGGTGCTCGGTGGTCCCGATCCGGGCGGCGAGCGCCGCGGCCTCTACACGTCGGGCGGGGTCCTCCGCGAGGTGCTCCTCGACCAGCGCCACGGCCCGGTTGAGCTCGACGATCACGTGGTCCTCCTCTCTTCGCCACCAGCCTGTCCGCAGCGGAGGTCGTGGCGCCCGATCATCGGTGGCCGATCCGATCGACGGGGTCAGCCGTCGCCCGCCGCGTCTCGCGCAGCACGGAGCCGCGCGTGCAGCCACGGCACCACCGCGGCCAGGTCGGAGCGGCTGTCGGGGTCCTGGGCCCGGAAGATCCGCTCGTAGGTCGCGACCTGGAAGGCCGTCTCGACGGCGGGCGTCAGCGCCCAGGCCCGCTCGTGGTCGAGCTCGGGATAGGCCGCCCGCCACGGCTCGCTCCACGCGGCCCACACCCGCGTGGCGTGCTCGGCGTCCGGGCGCTCGGCGGCCAGGTGCCGTGCGTCAAGATAGGGGTGCGTGAGGCAGGCGTCGGTCCAGTCGAAGACGACCGGCGAGGTGTCACCGGCGATGTTGCCGAGGTGCAGGTCGCCATGGTTGAGGGCCGTCGGGAGACCGATCGCGTCGAGGGCCTCGATCTGCTCGACCACCCACGGCTCGACCTCGGCCCACTCCGTCCACTGCTGGGGGGAGAAGCGGTCGCGCAGCACGCTGTCGTGCAGCGCGCGGTGCAGCTCATCCGCCAACCCGGAGAGCGATCGCTCCTCGACGCCGGCGTGCACCAGCTCCGCCCGGTCGGCCGCGAGCTGGAGCCGCGCCATCCCCGTCGCGGTGGCCCCGGCCAGGTGCGCCGGCTCCGCGTCCGCGTCGGTGAGCTCTTCGAGCAGCATCCAGGCCCGGCCCGGGTCCACCGCCACGACGTCGGGCGTCAGGTCCGGTGCCAGCCCGGCCACGACCGCGGTCAGTGAGGGCTCGGCCCGGAACCACTCGCAGGTGGCCTTGAACCACAGGTCGCGCTCTCCGTCCGCCCCGGCCACCGGCACACGCAGCACGGCCGAGAGCGACCACAGCTTGGTCGGCACCGGCTCGGCCACCCGACGGAGCCCGACTGCGGGGAGCACCTCGTCCAGCCAGGCGGCCACCTCGCCTGCCCACGCTGCGCTCCACCAGGGCTGACCCGTCACCACGACCCGTCCCGTGCGCCACGCGTCGTACGTCGCCACCAACCAGTCCACGGTTGCTTGGTCGAACCCTGCCTCGGCCGGGTCCCGTGACCAACCGTCCTCCGGCAGCGACTGCCCCTCGCCCGGCACGAGCAGGTGGACCACGCGGTCGTCGGTCTCCCACCGGGGCGTCCCGCACTTCCAGGCGCGCTCGACACCCAGAGCGGCGGTCAGGTCCCCGTGGTCGACCCAGCGCTGGTCGAGATCGACCACCCGCCAGCGACCACGCGCGGAATCGAGCAGGACGGCACGATGCAGACGGGACGGCCGGGTCGTGGACACCCGCGGGTTCTACCAGCGACCGGGGTCCAGCGTCGCGCCATTTCCCGGCGGCAGGGTGTTGTAGAGCCGCATCGAGCCACGTACCCCGCCGGGCGCCTTGTCGTCCGGGTAGAACGACACGACGCTGACCGAGGCCGGCGACAGCTCCATGCGGAACACCGCGTCCAGCGGCGCACCCATCGTGTGGGCCACCAGCGTCTTGATGGGCGTGACGTGGGAGACCACGACGACGGTGCGTCCGGGGTGCTGCTCGAGCACCCGGTCCAGCCCGCCGAGCACTCGCCTCTCGACCTCGCGGAAGGACTCACCGCCCGGCGGCGGTACGTCCAGCGAGCCCAGCCAGGCGTCGAGGCCCTCGGGGTCCTGCTCGGCGACCTCGGCGAACGTCAGGCCGTCCCAGTCGCCGAACTCCATCTCGGCGAAGCCGGGCTCCACCTCGACCGGCAGCCCGAGGGCGTCCGCGACGATCTCGGCGGTCTCGCGGGTGCGACGCACGGGCGAGGCGACCACGGTGTCGACGCGGTCGCCGAGGCCGGCCAGCCAGTCGGCGGCCGCGCGGGCCTGTGCCAGGCCCTCCTCGCTCAGGGGCGGGTTGTCGCCACCGAGGCCGCCGGAGAACTTCTTCGCCGAGGTGTGCTTCGTGACGCCGTGGCGGACCAGCACCAGCGTGGTCGGGGCGCCGGTGGGCGGCGACCAGCCGCGGTGACCGGCCTGGTCCTGCTCGCGGTCGGTCCGCGCGGCACCCGGGGACTCGATCTCCT
Organism: Nocardioides sp. REDSEA-S33_B3; assembly: GCA_001627335.1. Classification (GTDB taxonomy): domain Bacteria; phylum Actinomycetota; class Actinomycetes; order Propionibacteriales; family Nocardioidaceae; genus Nocardioides. The sequence goes on from LUPK01000056.1 coordinate 19,985, forward strand.
CGATCACCGACTCCTCGTCGGCTGCCCCGTCGGTTGCTCCGTCGGCGGCGCTGGTCACCGGGCCCGGAGCGACCTCGTCGCCGTCCATCGCCCGGTTCGCCAGGGCATCGGCATCGGCGTTCTCGGCGCGTGGGATCCAGGTGAAGGTGGTGCCGGCGGGAGCGAGGGCGCGGGCCTCGGCGTGCAGTGGCTGCAGGCCGGGGTGCTTGACCTTCCAGGCGCCCTTCATCTGCTCCACGACCAGCTTGGAGTCCATCCGGACCTCGATCCGCGCACCCGGCGCGTGGTCGAGCGCGAGCCGCAGACCGGCGATGAGACCGGCGTACTCGGCGACGTTGTTGGTCGCCTCCCCGATCGCCACCGCCGCCTCGGCGAGGACCTCCCCGGTGGCGGCGTCGCGCACCAGCGCGCCGTAGCCGGCCGGACCCGGGTTGCCGCGCGAGCCGCCGTCGGCCTCGACGACGACGGTGTCCGGGCCTGTCCCAGGGGTTGCGGTCACAGGCCGGACTCGGAGGTGCGGACGAGGATCCGCGAGCACTCCTCGCAGCGCACGACCTCATCGGCCGGGGCGGCCTTGATGGCGGCGAGCTCGGCGGCGTCGATGCCGAGCTGGCATCCGCCGCAGCGGCGCTGGGTCAGGTGCGAGACGGCCAGGCCACCCTTGGACTCGCGCAGCTTCTCGTAGAGCGCGAGCAGGTCGGCGGGCAGTCCCTCGACCGCGGGACCGCGGCGGGTGGCCAGCTCGGCGAGCTCCGCGTCGATCTCGGCGAACCGGGCGTCACGCGCGGCCGCGAGCTCGGCGAGCCGGGTGTCGGCGGCGCCGATGCGGTCGTTGACCGAGGAGAGCATCCCCTGGGCGGCCTCGAGCCGCTCCATGACCTCGAGCTCCTCGTCCTCCAGCGTGGAGATGCGGCGCTCGAGCGACTCGAGCTCGCCGGTCATCCGCTCGAGGTCCTTGGGGTTGGTGATGAGGCCGGCGTCCATCCGCTCCCGGTCGCGGGTGCGGCGCGCCTTGACGGTCTCGACGTCGGCGTCGACCTTCTCCTGCTCGACGGTCAGGTCGTCGACGACGATCTTGGCGTCGCGGGCCTCGTCGACCAGGGCGGCGCGGCTGCGCTCGAGCTCGGCGATCTCGGCCAGCTCGGGCAGCGTGCGGCGCTGGTGGTGCAGCTGCTGGGCCCGGGAGTCGAGCTCCTGGACGTCGAGCAGCCGGAGCTGGGCGGCGGGGTCGGCTTTCAGCGTGACTCCTGGGTGTCGTGGTGGATCACAGGCGGGTTCAGGGTGGTTCAGGGGCGCTTCAGGGGCGGGTCAGAGGCGGTGCGTCCACGCGTCGGTGGAGCGCGTGCTGACCCGCACCTCCACCGTATCGCCCAGCGCCCCCTCCAGCCGCCTCGCCAGCACCGGCAGCCAGGTCCACTCCGCGGCCCAGTGGGCGACGTCGACCAGGGCGGGACCCTCGTGCTCGAGGAACTCCGTCGCCGGGTGGTGGCGCAGGTCGCTGGTGACGTAGACGTCGGCGTCGGTGCCGCGCACGGTGTCGAGCAGGAAGTCGCCCGCTCCCCCGCACAGCGCCACGCGGCGTACGGGACGGTCCAGGTCGCCGGCGACCCGCACGCCGTGGGCGGTGCCCGGCAGCGCCTCCGCGACCCGCTCGGCGAAGGCGCGGAGGGTGGTCGGCTCCACGTCGCCGATGCGACCCGTGCCGGTGGTCCCGATCCGCGGGTCGGCCAGCTCGAGCACGTCGTAGGCGGGCTCCTCGTAGGGGTGCGCGGCCAGCATCGCCCGGACGACGTGGGCCCGCCGACCACGCGGGAAGACCACCTCGATCCGCACCTCGTCGACGCGCTCGGCCTCGCCCACGGAGCCGATCGTCGGGTCGGCGCCGGGCAGCGGGCGAAAGCGCCCCTCCCCGGCGACCGTGAACGAGGCGTGGTCGTAGTCGCCGACCTGACCCGCGCCGGCACCGGCCAGCGCCGCGCGCATCCCGTCGGCGTCCTCGGCCGGCACCATCACGCCCAGCTTGTCGACGGCCGGCAGCGGCGCCGGGAGGATCGGCCGCGCGTCACGCAGCCCCAGGGCCAGGGCCATCGCCTCGGACACGCCGCCCTCGGCCTGGTCGGCATTGGTGTGGGCGGCCAGCAGTGCGCAGCCCGCCCCCGCGAGCGTGAGCGACGTGCGCCCCTTGGGGGTTTGGCTCGTGAAGCCGTGGACGCCCTTGAGGTAGAGCGGGTGGTGGGTCAGCAGCAGGTCGGCATCCCAGTCCGCAGCCTCCTGCGCCACGACCGGTGCGGGATCCACGGCGAGCAGGATCCGGCGTACGGGCTGGTCGAGGTCGCCGTGCACGAGACCGACCCGGTCCCAGCTGTCAGCGGTGCCGGGCGGGTACCACCCGTGCACCAGGTCGACGACGGATCGCAGCGTGGGCTCGGCCATGGCGGCGAGGGTAGCGGCCTACGCTCCCTGTATGTCCGCCCCGAACTCAGTCGTGAAGATCAACGCCATCACCGTGCCGCCGCAGGCGGGCCCCGAGCTGGAGAAGCGGTTCGCCGCCCGCGCCCACACCGTCGACGGCGCCGACGGCTTCCTCGGCTTCCAGCTGCTGCGGCCCGTCGCCGGCGACGACCGCTACTTCGTCGTCACCCACTGGCGCGACGAGGAGTCGTTCGCCGCCTGGCGCGACGGCGACGCCCGCGCGGCCCACGCGGGCCCGGCGGGTGCCGAGGGCGAGCAGCGCAAGCCGGTCTCCAGCGGCGCGGACCTGCTGGAGTTCGAGGTCGTGCTGGACGTCAAGCCGTCCTGAGGCCGCCGGGAGGCGGGCCCCTCGGGCGTTGCTAGCCTGCGCCGGTGAGAGCTGAGGGAGGCGAGGAGCAGCACGCCTCCTTCCGCCGGGGCCTGCGGCTGGGGCTCCCCTTCGCGGCGGTCGGGTTCTTCCTCAGCGTCTCCTTCGGGGTGCTGGCCCGGCAGGCGGGGTTCAGCGTCGCCCAGGCCAGCGTCACCGCGATGATCGTGTTCGCCGGCTCCGCCCAGTTCGCCGCGCTGTCCGTCGTCACCGCTGGTGGCGGCATCCCCGCGGCCCTGACCGCGGGGAGCCTGATGAACGCCCGGTTCCTGGCCATGGGCATCGCCCTGGCGCCGTCGCTGCCCGGTGGCCCGTGGCGACGCGCAGCGCAGGGGCAGACCGTCGTGGACTCCTCGTGGGCGCTCGCCCATCGTGGTGACGGCACCTTCGACCGGTGGTTGCTGTTCGGCACGACGCTCCCGCAGTACGTCGCGTGGACGCTCGGGTCCGTCGTCGGCGCGGTCTCGGGCGACCTGCTCGGTGACACCGACCGACTCGGGCTGGACGCGATCTACCCGGTCTTCTTCCTGTCGTTGCTGATCGCGGAGCTGCGGGACCGCGTGTCGCGCCGGGTCGCCCTCGCCGGTGCCCTGGTCGCGCTGGCCCTGGTGCCCCTCGCGCCACCGGGCATCCCGATCCTGGCCGCCAGCGCCGTCGCGCTCGTCGGTGTGGTGCGGAGGGCCGGGTGAGGCACGGATGACGTTGACCTACGCGCAGGTCTGGTGGCTCATCCTCGGCCTCGCCGCCCTGACCGCGCTGATCAAGGCGGCCGGCCCGGTGCTCCTGGGGGGCCGGGCGCTGCCGCCACCGGTGACGCGGGTCATCGTCCTCATGGCGCCGACGCTCCTCAGCGCGCTCGTGGTCACCTCGGTGCTGGCCGCCGGCCGGTCGTGGTCGGTGGGGGCGCACACCGTGGGGGTCGCCGTGGCGGCGCTGATGCTGTGGCGCAGGTGCCCGCTCGTGCTGAGCGTGCTCGTCGCCGTGCTCGTCACCGCCGGGCTCCGCGCGCTGTGACTCAGAGGCGGTAGACAGCCCTCGCGTTGTGCCGGAACACCTTGCGCAGCAGGTCGGGTCCGCCGTCGGCCAGCAGGTCGGCGAGCGCGCCGACCACGACGCCGTACGACGCCACGGACTTGTCCATGGGGTAGTTCGACCCGAACAGCAGCCGGTCGGGGCCGAAGACCTGCGTGGTGTGCTCCACGAGCGGGGCGACCCGTTCGGCGAGCTGCTGACGGGTCAGTCCGCGCTCCCGGTGCCCCAGGGTGGGGAACGCCAACCCGGAGTGCTTGGCCACGACGTTGGGGCACGTGCCGGCCAGCTGGGCCAGGTCGTCGCGCCAGCGGGCGAGCAGGTCGCGCCGCTCGCCCTCCGTGCGGGCGGTGGACCTGCCCATCGGGCCGCACACGCCCACGGGCGGGGCGTAGTGGTCGAGCACGATCGTGGTCTCGGGGTGCTCCCGCGCCAGCGTCACCACCTCGGGGAGCTGGTGGGAGTAGACGTAGGCGTCGAACGTGAGCCCGCGCTCGGCGACCGCGGCGAACCCGCGCAGGAACGACGTCGACGTCATCACGCCCGGCTCGTCGATCCAGTCCATGACGCCGCGGTCGGGGTGCCAGGTCGTCATGAACCGGATGCCGCGGAACCGCTCGCTGGCCCGTGCGTGGGCGTCGAGCTGCGCGCCGAAGTCCGGGGCGCGCGGGTCGGCCGTGCCCACGACGGCAGCGAGCTCCGGGCGACCCGGGGCCCCGAAGGGCAGGGTCTCGAGCCACGCGGTCTCCTCGGACGGGTCCGGCCGGTGCCACCCGGCCTGCACGTGCACCGCCGCCTCCACGGGCACCCCCACCGCCTCCACGGTCTCCGCCGCGTCGCGGGCGTAGTCCTCGGGAAGGTAGGGCTGGGCCACGTGCTCGGCGGTGAGGACCAGCTCCCGCTTGGCCTGCGGCAGCAGGACGGGCAGCAGCCGCTCGAAGAGCCGGGGCGCACGGCGGTAGAGCGGCGCCAGCCGCGACGCCTCCCGCGGCGTCGTGAAGGGGTCCCACTGGTGGATGTGGGTGTCGACGATCGCCGGTACGACGCCCTGCAGGGACGTGGTCAACGGGTCGGTCACGCGGATCCTCCTGCCCTTTCCCCGGCCGGGGAACGCGGGGCCCATTCCACCCGACGACCGCGTCGCCGCAGGATCAGTTCACCTGCCGGTCACGGCCCTCCCAGTACGGCGCGCGCAGCTTGAACTTCTGCAGCTTGCCGGTCGCGGTGCGGGCCAGCTCGTCACGGAACTCGATCGAGGTCGGGGCCTTGTAGCCGGCCGCCTTGTCCTTGCACCACGCGATCAGCTCGGCCTCGGTCGCCTCCGCCCCGGGCGCGAGGACCACCAGCGCCTTGATCGTCTCGCCCCACTTCTCGCTCGGCACGCCGATGACGGCGACCTCGGAAACGGCCGGGTGGGAGAACAGCACGTCCTCCACCTCGATGGAGGAGACGTTCTCGCCGCCCGTGATGATCACGTCCTTCTTGCGGTCGCTGATCGTCAGGTAGCCGTCCTCGCCGATGGTGCCGCCGTCGCCGGTGTGGAACCAGCCGCCGGCCAGCGCCCTCGCGGACTCCTCGGGCTGGTCCCAGTAGCCCTCGAGCACCACGTTGGAGCGCGCCAGCACCTCCCCGCCCTCGTTCTCGCCGTCGGCCTCCGAGATGGAGAGGCGTACGCCGAGCGCGGGAGCCCCAGCGCGGGTCAGCAGTCCGGCACGCTCCTCGGCCGGCAGGTGGTCCCACTCGGCGCGGGTGCGGTTGAAGGTCAGCAGCGGGCTGGTCTCGGTGAGGCCGTAGATCTGGATGAACTCCCAGCCGAGCTCCTCCTGCACCCGCACGACCGTCTTCGTCGGCGGCGGCGCGCCGGCCATGATGATCCGCACCCGGTCGCGGCCGGGGATCTCGCCCTCCCAGTCCTGGGCGGCCTCCAGCACCGCGGCAGCCACGGCGGGGGCGGCGCACATCACGGTCACCCCGTGCTCGGCGACCCGGCGCAGGATCTCAGCGCCGTCGACCTTGCGCAGCACGACGTGCTTGGCGCCCAGCCCCGTCATGGCGAAGGGCATGCCCCAGCCGTTGGCGTGGAACATCGGCAGAGTGTGGAGGTAGACGTCGCGGTCGGAGACCTGCGCGTGCATCGCGAAGGTGACGGCGTTGACCCAGATGTTGCGGTGGGTGATCTGGACGCCCTTGGGCCGTGCGGTGGTGCCGGAGGTGTAGTTGATGCACGCCGTGGCGTTCTCGTCCGGCTCCCACGGCCGCGGCACCGAGCCCTCGGGAGCGTAGATCAGGTCGTCGTCGCCGATGACGAAGCGGTGCTCGGCCGTCACGTCGGCCAGCGCCTCGTCGAGCTCGGGATCGATGATCAGCACCCGGGCCCCGGAGTGCTCGACGATGTAGCGCACCTCGTCGGGACGCAGCCGGAAGTTCACCGGCACCAGCACCCGGCCGTAGGCCGAGACCCCGAAGAACGAGGTCAGCAGGCGTGCCGAGTTGTGCGAGACCACCGCGACCCGCTCCCCCACCTCGATCCCCAGCTCGTCGAGCCGGGCGGCCTGGCGCGCGGCCAGCGACGCCATCTCGGCGTAGGTCAGCTCGCCCTTGGTGCCCAGCGGCGCCGCCGGCTGGTCGGGCTCGTCCACCACGCCGGTGCGCTCGCCGTAGACGGTGAGCGCACGCTCGATGAAGTCGGACACGCTGAACGGGACGATCACGACGGGCTCCTTGCGGTCGGCGGAGGGTCAGCGGGGTGTGACGCCCGCCACCCTAGGGCCGCCACGGTTGGCCTCCGGCTGCCGTGCCGCTCGTCGTCGCCGAGCGGCCCCTCCGCGCGACGAGCGGTCCCGATGACCGGCGGTGGTCCGGTGAGCACGTGGCGCTCCGCTGGATGAGAGTGTTCTCATCCGGCCCTCATCGCGCCGTCATGGCGGGTGAGCATCATGGAGCCATGACGGGATGGGCCAAGGTGCTGCTGGGAGTGGCGCTCGGCCTGCCCATGGGCGCCTACGCCGTCGGCAGCCTGGTCGCCTCCTCCGCGGACCCACCGCCCGCGCGATCGCCGATCATCCTCGAGGACGCACCAGCCCCGAGTCCCGGCACGACACCCGGTGCCACGCTGACGCCCCAGCCGACCCCGCGGGTCTCCCCCGGTCCCCCGCAGGTCGTCGTCCCCGGCTACGTCGACCGCGACGACGACGATGAGCGCGACGAGGACCGCGACGACGACGAGGACCGCGACGATGAGCGCGATGATGAGCGCGACGAGGACCGCGACGACGAGGACGGGGACGACGACTGAGGACCCGCCACACCGCGTCCCGGACCGGGCTGTCGGTCCGCACCCGCATCACCGCCGCCGTGGCCACCCTCACCGCGGCCACGTTGGTCATCGCCGGCGTGCTGGTCTACGCGATCGAGCTGCAGCGCCTCGAGGAGCAGACCCTCGCCGCCGTCGACCAGGAGCTCCAGGAGTTCGACCGCATCCAGTCCGAGGGCATCGACCCGACCACCGGTGAGCCGTTCGCCGACGTCGCGGCCATGCTCGAGCTGTTCTTCCAGCGCAACATCCCCGACGACGACGAGCTCCTGGTGGGGTGGATCTCCACCCGTCCCGACCCGGTGCGCTTCGTATCGCCCGCGGCCGATCCTCTCGTCGACGACCCGGGCTTCCTGGACGCCGCCGCCGAGGTGGCCGCGTCCGGAGGGAGCCGACGGCTGGACGTCGACGGTGCCGGGGAGATCCTGCTCGTCGGGCAGCCCGTCCGCTTCCGCAGCACCACCGAGGGCGGCGCGCTGCTCGTGGTCACCCGCCTCGACGTCAACCGAGCGGCGCTGCGCGACACCATGCGCACCTACGCGATCGTGTCCGCCCTGGCGCTGCTCCTGGTCGCCGGCGTCGCGTTCGCGGTCACCGGACGACTGCTGGCCCCGCTCCGACGCCTCCGTCGCACCGCCGAGGAGATCAGCGAGCTGGACCTCTCCCGCCGCATCCCGGTCACCGGCAACGACGACATCACCGCACTGACCGGCACGGTCAACACCATGCTCGACCGGCTCGAGAGCGCCTTCGTCGAGCAGCGTCGCTTCCTCGACGACGCCGGCCACGAGCTGCGCACCCCGCTGACAGTGCTGCGCGGACACCTCGAGGTCCTCGACACCCGCAGCCAGGCGGACGTCGACGAGACCCGGGACCTGCTGCTCGACGAGGTGGACCGGATGTCGCGTCTGGTGGGCGACCTGATCCTGCTGGCGAAGTCCGACCGGCCCGACTTCGTGCGGGTCGCCCACGTCGACGTGCGCGAGCTCACCGAGGACCTGCTGGCCAAGTGCAGCGGGCTGGGGAGTCGTGAGTGGCTCCTCGACGAGATGGCCGAGGCCAGCGTCGAGGTGGACGCGCAACGCCTCACCCAGGCCGTGCTCCAGCTCGCCCACAACGCGGTGAGGCACACGAGTGCCGGGGACCCGGTGGCGATCGGGTCCTCGTACGACGGCACGCGCCTGCGTCTGTGGGTCCGCGACACCGGGCCCGGGCTGGCTCCGGACGACCGCACCCGGGTCTTCGAGCGCTTCGCTCGTGCCGCCAGCGAGGACCACGACGGCTTCGGCCTCGGACTCTCGATCGTGTCCGCCATCGCCGAGGCGCACGGCGGGTCGGCACGCTGGGAGGACCCTGGGCACCACGGTCACCCGTCCGGGTCGCGGTTCGTGGTCGACGTCCCCGCCGTCCGCGTCACCACAGACCGAGGCGCCGACCCCGAGGAGGACACGTGGCCAGGATCCTGATCGTCGAGGACGAGGAGCGGATCTCGGCGTTCATCGCCAAGGGACTGCGTGCCGACGGACACCTGCCGACCGTCGTCGCGGACGGCCGCGTCGGCCTGGACCAGGCGCTGTCGGGCGACCACGACCTGATGATCCTCGACGTGGGCCTGCCGGGACTCGACGGTTTCGAGGTCCTCGAGCAGCTGCGTGCACAGGGCTCCCGGATGCCGGTGGTGGTCCTGACGGCCCGGGACTCCGTGACCGACACCGTCTCGGCGCTCGACGGCGGCGCGGACGACTACATGAGCAAGCCGTTCCGCTTCGCCGAGCTCCAGGCGCGTGTCCGGTTGCGCCTGCGGCAGGTCAACGCCGTACCGGCCGACGCCGAGGTGGCGCTGGCCGCCGGGGGCGTGCGCCTGGACCTCCGCACCCGCCGGGCCACCGTCGACGGGCGGGAGGTCGAGCTGTCGGCCCGCGAGTTCAACCTGGCGGAGATCTTCATGCGCAACGCCGGGCAGGTGCTCTCCCGCGAGCAGCTCCTCGACCACGTGTGGGGCTTCGACTTCGACCCCGGCTCGAACGTGGTGGACGTCTACGTCGGCTACCTCAGGCGCAAGCTCGGCAGCCACGCGATCGCCACCGTGCGAGGCATGGGGTACCGGTTCACGACCTGAGGTCACAGCTCAGGAGCGCCAGCCCGCCAGCCTGGGGGCCGGGAGCGAGGCCAGCACGGGCTCGAGGGCCTCGGAGACCTCCCGCGGCTCCGGGCGGCACGCCGGGTCGCGCGACAAGCCGGCCAGCAGCACCTCACGGACCGCGCCCGGCACGTCGTCGGGCAACCGGCGGGGCTCCTCGACCACCTGGGGGTGACGCGCACCCGGGTCGTCGGCGGCAGGGTCGCCGTCCCGGAACGGCCGGTGTCCGACCACCGCCTCGAACATCGTCGCCGCCAGCCCCCACACGTCCGCTGCCGGTCCCGGGCCGCCCAGGCCCACCGGGTCGGCCTGCTCGGGGGCGAGGTAGCGATCGGTGCCGATCACGTGCGTCAACCGAGCGGCGTCCTCGACCCGACGCGCCACCGACAGGTCGATCAGCCGCGCCGGCGCGCCCATGATCGTGTTCGACGGCTTGACGTCCAGGTGCACCCAGCCGAGGTGGCGCAGGTAGTGCAGCGCCGACGCCAGCTCGATGCCCAGCGGCAGGTACTGCTGCGGCTGGAGTCGCCCACCACGCCGCAGGAGCGAGGAGAGCCGTGGTCCGTCGAGGTTCTCCAGCACCAGGTGCGGCCGGGGGCCGTCCGGGCACGCACGGAGCGCCCGGACGACCACGGGGTGCGAGACGGCGGCCAGGGCGGCCGCCTCGCGTCGCAGCCCGCGCAGGGACGGGGCGTCCTCGACGAGGTCGGGTCGCACCACCTTGGCCACGACCGGTCCCCACGTGACCTCGTCGAAAGCCAGGTAGGCCTCGTAGGTCGCTCCTCCGCCGAGCCGTCGCACCGCGGTCAGCTCGTCGGTGATCGCGTCGCCCTCGCGGAGCTCCCAGCTGCTCATCAGCGGCGGGTGTCGTTGCGGGACTTGTCGTTGGTGCTGTTCGCCGAGCGGTCACGCGTCCTGTCGCCACCGTCGCGGGTCCAGTCGCGCGTCTTGTCGCCGCGGCTGCGGTCGCGATCGCGCGACACCGCGGTCACCCGGGAGTTCGTGCCGTCACGGCTGTCGACGCCCGAGGTGTCCCGGGAGTCCCTGGTGTTGTTCGTGTTCTTGGTGTTGGTGTCCTTGCCGGTGTCGTCGTCATCGTCGTCGTCGACGCTCATCACGACGTCGGTGCGGTCGTCCTCGCGCTTCCAGAAGGAGTCGTCGGCCACCGCCGACGACGGGAGCGTCAGCAGCCCGGCGCCCACGGCCCCCGCCAACGTGCCGAGCCCGAGCTTCACTGTGGTGCGCATGTCCAGTCCTCTCGTCGTGTGCCACCGGCTCCTCCGGCGGCGACGAGGACGATTCGACCCCCGGACGGTGAGGTCGACATGAGCCGTCGATGAGACGGCCCTCATCCACCGCCGTACCCTGGGTACGACGCCCACGACCCTGCGAGGCCACCATCACCGCCCCGACGCGCCCGACCAGCCCGGCCAGCACGGCCAGCACGGCCAGCACCGCCGGCACGACCCCCGGTGCTGCCCTGGTGTGGTCACGCGCCGCCGTGCTCGGCGGCGCCATGGCCCTGGTCGGCGGTGTCTCGCACACCTCCGCGGGCGGCCTGCTGCCGCACGCCGCCGTCACGGCGCTCGTGGTGCTGGGCTGCGTGGCCCTGTCCGCGGTGTTCCTCACCGGGCCGGCCAGCCCGCTAAGGGTCGTCGCCCTGCTCGTGGGCGGCCAGACGGGCGTGCACGTCGCCCTGACCCTGGCCGCCGGTCACGTCGGCGACGCGGCCACAACCGTGCCGTTGCGCTCGGGCAGCCCGCTGGCCCCGGCCGCGGTCGACGGACGCCGCGTGGGATCCCTCATGGAGCAGACCACCGCACCGGCCGCGACCACCCCCGGCGTGGACGCCTCGTTGCTGGGCCACCTGCAGGGGCAGGGCCTCGGCATGCTGGCCGCGCACACCGCCGCCGCCGTCGCGCTCGGCCTGTGGCTGGCCCTGGGCGAGAAGGCGCTGTGGCGGGTCCTGCTGCTCGCGGCACAGGGTGCCTTCCGTGCCCTGACCCGGCCCCGCTGCCTGCAGGACCTCCTGGCCACGGTCACCGGCCCCCGGCCCACGCGCCTGCCCGTCCGACCCCGGGTGACCCGGCCGGCCGGGCTGCGCCACCACAGCGCCGTACCCCACCGCGGGCCACCGGCCCTCCTCGCCTCCTGACCCACGGCTCCCCCGGCACCTGACCGGGGGGCCTCCCCCGCGCCGCCCCCGGCGCACCCAGAGACGAGGAACAACCACTCATGCACACCCTGATCACGCGACCCTCCCGGGTCCTCGGCCTGTCCGCCGCCGCCCTCCTGCTGGTCGGCGGTCTCGCCGCCTGCGGCGAGGAGTCCGACTCCGGCACCGCCACGGACGGGACGTCCGCCTCCACCTCCGGCACGGCCACCACCGACGCGGCGTCCTCGCTCGTCGTCGGTGACCCCTGGGTCCGCGCCACCGCGGGCACCGAGGACACCTCGATGACCGCGGCCTTCATGACCATCGACAACACCGGTGACGAGGACGTCACGCTGGTCGGCGCCTCGAGCGAGGTCGCCGGGATGGTCGAGATCCACGAGATGCTCATGGTCGACGGCGCGATGGCGATGCAGGCCATGGATGCCGGTCTGGTCATCGAGGCCGGCCGCGGCAAGCTCCTCGAGCCCGGCGGCTACCACGTCATGCTCATGGACGTGCAGACCGAGCTCGCCCCCGGTGACGAGGTCGCGCTCACCCTCGAGTTCTCCGACGGCTCCACGGAGGAGCTCACCGTCCCGGTGAAGGAGTTCACCGAGGAGGAGGGGCACTACCACGAGCCCGGCACCGACGAGGACCACTCGCACGGTGACGACGACGAGACGGACTCCGACGAGGAGTCCTCGGACCACTCGCACTGATGTCGGGCCCCAGCAGTCCTCGCCGGCCCATCAGCCGGATCAGTCGCCGGGGGCTCCTGGGCTACGCCGGCACGACCGGGCTCGGCGCCGCTGCCGGCGCCGGCCTGGTCGTGGCCGCGGGCGGGGACTCCCCCGCCCCGGCCGCGCCGGCCACGCAGGCACCCGGGGAGACCGTGTCCCCGTGGGGCTCGCACCAGCCCGGTGTCGCACAGCACCCACCCGCCGTCACCGAGGTCGTGGCCCTCGACCTGCTCGACGGCGTCGACCGCGAGGCCCTGGGCCGCCTGATGCGCGTGTGGACCGGGGACGTCGAGGCGCTCACCGCGGGCCGCGGCGCCCCCGGCGATCCTGCCCCCTGGCTCTCGGCCCCTGCCGCCGACCTCACCATCACCGTGGGCGTCGGCCCCGGCGCTCTCGGCACCGACCGCTTCGGTGAGGGACCGCCCGGCTTCGCCGAGGTGCCCGCGATGACCCACGACCGGCTCGAGGAGCGCTGGTCCGGCGGCGACCTGTGTGTCACGGTCGCCGGCCGCGACGGCACCACCGTCGCCCACGCCGTACGCCGCATGGTGGCCGACGCGGAGCCGTTCGCCCGCCTGCGGTGGCGACAGGTCGGCTCCTGGAACGGCACCGACCCCGAGGGGCGCCCGCAGACCGGGCGCAACCTGTTCGGCCAGGTCGACGGGTCGGGCAACCCCCGTCCCGGCACCGAGCTCTTCGACAGCACCGTGTGGATCCGCGAGGGCCGCTGGGCCGGCGCCACCACCATGGTGCTGCGCCGGATCCGGATGGACCTCGACACCTGGGACGAGCTGACCCGCGACGAGCAGGAGCGCTCCGTGGGCCGACGGCTGACCGACGGCGCCCCGCTCACCGGCGGGGAGGAGCTCGACGACCTCGACCTGGCCGCCGAGTCCCAGGGCCGGCTGGTCGTGCCCCGCGACGCCCACTCGCGGCGCTCGCACCCGAGCCTGCACGGCGGCCGCCGGATCTTCCGCAAGGGCGCCAACTACACCCGGGAGGTCGACACGCCCCGCGGTGCGCGGGTGGAGAGCGGGCTGCTGTTCGCCAGCTACCAGGCGGACCTGAGCGACCAGTTCGTGCCGCTGCAGCGCTCCCTGGACGAGCTCGACCAGCTCAACGAGTGGACCACCGCGATCGGGTCGGCGGTCTTCGTGGTGCTACCCGGGTTCGAGGACGGCTCCTGGCTCGGGGAGTCGCTGCTCACCTGAGCCCCGCTGCCGGCTGCGGCGGCGAGCTGGGGGCCGGGACTACAGCGCGCCCGCACCGTCCAGCACGAGGAGCAGCCCGAACAGGGCGAAGAGCGCGGCAGCGCCGTACCGGATGGTGCGCTCGGGGAGCTGGCGGCCCAGCACGGCGCCCACGCCGATGGCCAGGGCGTCGGCGGCGACCATGCCGACGGTGCTGCCGATCCAGGTGCCCAGCCAGCCCTCCTGGGTGGCCAGCGTGATGGTGGCGAGCATCGTCTTGTCGCCGAGCTCGGCGAGGAAGAACGCGACACCGACCGCGACGATGGCCATGCCCGTGCTGCGGCGCGCCTTGTCGGCCTCCGCGTCGGTGAGCTCGTCGCCGCGCAGCGTCCACAGCGCGAAGCCGAGGAAGGCGACGCCGGCGACCACCGAGATCGCGCCCTGGTGGTCGGCGAACGTGTCGCCGACCCAGTAGCCGATCCCGACCGAGGCCAGGTGGACGAGCGCGGTCGCGACCGTGATGCCGATGAGCACGTCACGCGCGCGGTAGCGCGCGGCGAAGGTCATCGCCATCAGCTGGGACTTGTCGCCGAGCTCGGCGACGAAGATGACCGCGGTGCTCAGCAGGAAGGCGTACATCGAAGGTGTCCTCTCGTGCCCGGCCTCTGGGCGACCTGGGGACGCGCCTCCGGCCGGGCGCATCTGGGGTGCGTGATCCGGCCGAAAGTCTCGTCCGCCACCGGAGGTGGCCTGCCGTGCCGGGCGCCCGGCGGACCGGGCAGCCAGTGTGTCGACACGGCTGTTGGGGACTACTCCCTCTCGTGGGCACCACCCTACAGGCCGCGGACCGCGGCGCACGCATGGGTGGCGCTCGGGTGGGCGCAGAGGGGATCGAACCCCCGACCACCTCGTTGTAAGCGAGGTGCTCTACCGCTGAGCTATACGCCCGTGCGAGGCAGGACCCTACCGAGGGCGGGGCCCGGCCGCGGAAACGGCATGCCCCTGAAATGAGTCGAACCGCTGGCGTCTCGGGTCACCAGCGGTTCGACGTCCCCTACCGTACGTGGTCGATCCGCGAAAACCCCGTGCTGCAAGGGAAAAACCCGGATCCGGTCCAGACCATCACGGCACCGGCCGCTGAGATGATGCCTCAGACGGCGTCGGCGAGCTGGCGCAGGTGCTCGTCCAGGTCGCGCCCCTCGGGCATCGCGTTGTGCACGGCCCACCGGATCGCCCCCTCGCGGTCCACGACGTAGGAGGAGCGGCGCGGGCAGCCGTTGCGCTCGTCGAAGACGTCGTAGGCGCGCGAGACCTCCCCGTGCGGCCAGAAGTCCGAGAGCAGCGGGAAGTTCAGCCCGTCGGCGTCGGCGAACGCGCGCAGCGCGAACATCGGGTCGCACGAGATCGCCAGGACCTCGGTGTCGAAGGTCATGAAGTCCGCGAGCCTGTCACGGATGCCGGCCATCTCGCCGGTGCAGACGCCGGAGAAGGCGTAGGGGTAGAACAGCATCGCCACCGCCTTGGTGCCGCGGTACGACGACAGCGACACGTCCTGGCCGAACTGGTCGCGCAGCGTGAAGTCCGGTGCGGGGTCGCCGATGCGCAGGCCGCTCACGCGTCGTCCCGCTGGCTCAGCTCGCGCTTGAGCACCTTGCCGGTGGCGTTGCGGGGCAGCTCGTCGAGGAAGACCACGTCGCGCGGCACCTTGTAGCGCGCGAGGTTCTCCTTCACCCACCCCTTGACGCCCTCCTCGTCGAGCGAGGAGCCCTCACGACGCACCACGAAGGCGCGCAGCCGCTGGCCGAACTCGTCGTCCTCGACGCCGACCGCGGCCACCTCGACCACTTCGTCGTGGCGGGCGATGCAGTCCTCGACCTCCTTGGGGAAGACGTTCTCACCGCCGGAGACGATCATCTCGTCGTCGCGCCCCTCGACGTAGAGCCGGCCGTCCTCGCGGAACCGCCCGACATCGCCGGTCGACATCAGCCCGTCGACGACCTCCTTGCTGCCACCGCCGGTGTAGCCCTCGAAGAGCAGGCCGTTGCCGACGAAGATCCGCCCCGGCTCGCCGTCGGGGACCGGGCATCCCTGGTCGTCGAGGATCTTCACGACGGTGGCGTACGGCGGGCGCCCGGCCGTCGACGGCGACTCCCGCAGGTCGCGCGGGCCGGCCACGGCCGCGTAGGCGACCTCGGTCGAGCCGTAGGTGGAGTACAGGTTGTCGCCGAAGCGGTCCATCCACGTCAGCGCCAGCTCGCCGGGCAGCGCGGACCCCGAGGAGGCGACGACCTCCACGCGGGACAGGTCGTAGCGGTCGAGCACCTCGGCGGGCAGCGCCAGGATGCGCTGCAGCATGACGGGGATGACCACGATCGACTCGCAGCGCTCGTCCTGGACGGTGCGCAGGCACTCCTCGGGGTCGAAGCGCCGACGCAGCACCAGCGTCGAGCCGAGCAGCATGCCCAGCGCCATGTGGCCGAAGCCCCAGGTGTGGAACAGCGGCGCGGCCACGTGGGTGCGCCAGCCGGCGTGCAGCGGCATCAGCGAGAGCAGCGAGACCGCCGCGTCGACACCGGCCTCCGAGCGGGGTGCGCCCTTCGGCGTACCGGTGGTGCCGGAGGTGAGGATGATGATCCGGCCGTGGCGGCCGGGCGCGGAGAGGTCGCCGGCGTCGTGGTCGGCGATCAGGCCGTCGAGGGTGGGCAGCGTCGGCGCGTCGTCGTCGCACCAGCCCAGGACCGTGACGGGAACGTCGATGCCCTCCAGGAGGCCGCTGAACTCCTCGTCGAGCACGAGGGCCTCCGGGCGGTCGCGCTCGAGCAGCTCGCGCAGCTGGGGACCGGAGAACGCGGTGTTGAGGTAGAGGACGTCGGCGCCCAGCTTGGCCGTGGCGATCGAGGTCTCCACGAACCCGCGGTGGTTGCGGCACATCACCGCGACCGCGTCGCCCTCGCCGACACCCTGGGCGGCCAGGCCACGGGCCAGGGCGTTGGAGCGGCGGTGCAGCTCGCCCCAGGTCAGCTGGCCGCGCTCGTCGATGATGCCGACCGCGTCGGGGTGACGGATCGCCAGCGAGGCGAACCCACCGGCCGGGCCTGTCCCCCACTCGCGCAGCATCAGCCCGAGCCGGGCGAGCACCGCCGGGGAGTAGGGCCGGATGACCCCGGCCTTCCCCAGCACCTTCACGCTGGTGGCGGCAGCACCGACACCCTGGACGACCTTGGAGAGCACGCCCGGGAGACTAGCGTCAGGCAGGGGTCTTGGGAGCCACCAGGCGGGTGGCCGCCCAGTCCTTGGAGACCGTCGCGGTGGTCGTCTGCGACAGACCGGCGATCGGTGCGGCCTCGGCGACCACGGAGGCGTCGACGCTGTTGGGGCGTCCGACCTTCGGGGTCAGCAGCCAGATGGACCCGCCGCCGACCAGGTCGGTGAGCGCGTCGACGAGGCCGTCGACCAGGTCGCCGTCCTCCTCGCGCCACCACAGCAGGACGGCGTCCACGACGTTGCCGTAGTCGCCGTCGACCATGTCGGCGTCGATGGCGTCCTCGACGGCCACGCGGAGCTCGTCATCGGTGTCGGAGTCCCAGCCCAGCTCCTGCACGACCATGCCTTGGCTCAGTCCGAGCCGGTCCGCCACGTCGTTCGCAGGGCCTGTCTGGGTGGACCCGCCACCCGCGGTCGAGCTCACCAGCGCCTCCTCGTATCCCCGGCCGTCCGGTGGCCGCGTCAGTCGGTTGTCGACCCGACGACGTCTGATGACGCCGGATCGTGGGTGCTAGTCCACCGGACTCCCGGGCCTTCCGCAACCTCTTCCCCACATCTGCGCACCGCTCAGCGGACGTCCGCGCACCGCCTGCGTGACTACTCACGGGTAAATACCCTTACCCCCAGGTGCGTGCCACGATGGCCGGGTGACAGACGACTCATCCACCGTTCCTGGCACCCGCACCGGCAGCACCCCGTCGGTCATCCACGAGGGCCTGCCCACGCAGCTGCCGGACATCGACCCCGACGAGACCGCCGACTGGATCGCCTCCTTCGACGCGATGCTCGACGAGCGCGGTCGGGACCGGGCGCGCTACGTCATGCTGCGCCTGCTCGAGCGGGCGCGCGAGACCCAGGTCGGCGTGCCCGCGCTGCGCAGCACCGACTACATCAACACCATCCCGCCCGAGCGGGAGCCGTGGTTCCCCGGCGACTACGAGGTCGAGCAGCGCATCCGCGCCTTCCTCCGCTGGAACGCCGCGGTCATGGTCTCCAGCGCCAACCGCAAGGGCCTCGAGGTCGGCGGCCACATCGCCACCTACCAGTCCTCGGCGAGCCTCTACGAGGTCGGCTTCAACCACTTCTTCCGCGGCAAGGACCACGAGGGCGGCGGCGACCAGGTCTTCATCCAGGGCCACGCCTCCCCCGGCATCTACGCCCGCGCCTTCCTCGAGGGCCGCCTCACCGAGGAGCAGCTCTACCGGTTCCGCCAGGAGGTCCAGCACGGCCGGGGCGCCGGCCTGTCGTCGTACCCCCACCCGCGCCTGATGCCGGAGTTCTGGGAGTTCCCGACCGTCTCGATGGGCCTGACCGCGATCAACTCGATCTACCAGGCCCGGTTCAACCGCTACATGCACAACCGCGGCATCAAGGACACCTCGCAGCAGAACGTCTACGCCTTCCTCGGCGACGGCGAGATGGCCGAGCCGGAGTCGCTGGGCGCCATCCGGGTCGCGGCCCGCGAGGAGCTGGACAACCTCACCTGGGTGGTCAACTGCAACCTCCAGCAGCTCGACGGCCCGGTGACCGGCAACGGCAAGATCATCCAGGAGCTGGAGTCGAACTTCCGCGGCGCCGGCTGGAACGTCATCAAGGTCATCTGGGGCCAGGGCTGGGACGACCTGCTCGCCCGCGACGTCGACGGCGTGCTCGTCAACAAGATGAACTCCACCCCCGACGGCGCGTTCCAGACCTACTCGGTCGAGGACGGCGCCTACGTCCGGGAGAACTTCTTCGGCTCCGACCCGCGGCTGCGCAAGATGGTCGAGCACATGAGCGACACCCAGATCCAGAAGCTGCCGCGCGGTGGCCACGACTACCGCAAGGTGTACGCCGCCTTCGACGCCGCCGCCAAGCACCGCGGCCAGCCCACGGTGATCCTGGCCAAGACGGTCAAGGGGTGGACGATCGACGCCCTCGAGGGCAAGAACGCCACCCACCAGATGAAGAAGCTGACCCCGGACGACCTGAAGAAGTTCCGGGACCGCCTCTACCTCCCGATCTCCGACCGCGACCTCGAGCGGTCCTACGAGGAGACCGGTGCCGCGCCGTTCTTCCACCCTGGCGAGAACTCCCCCGAGATGGAGTACATGCGCCACCGGCGCGAGGAGCTCGGCGGCTCGCTGCCCAAGCGCGTCGTCCGCGCCAAGCCCCTCACGCTGCCCGAGGACAAGGTCTACGACGAGCTGAAGAAGGGCTCGGGCAAGAACTCCGTGGCCACCACCATGGCCGTGGTGCGCCTGCTCAAGGACTGGATGCGCGACCCGGGCATCGGCAAGCGGATCGTCCCGATCGCCCCCGACGAGTACCGCACCTTCGGCATGGACTCGATGTTCCCGAGCGCGAAGGTCTACAACCCCCAGGGCCAGCGCTACGAGTCCGTGGACCGCAAGCTGCTGCTGAAGTACACCGAGTCCGAGCAGGGACAGCTCCTGCACGAGGGCATCTCCGAGGCCGGCGCGATGGCCTCGGCGACGGCCGCGGGGTCGGCGTACTCCACGCACGGCGAGCCGATGATCCCCTTCTACATCTTCTACTCGATGTTCGGCTTCCAGCGCACCGGTGACTCGGTCTGGGCGATGGCCGACCAGCTCGCGCGTGGCTTCCTCATCGGCGCCACCGCGGGCCGCACCACGCTGACCGGCGAGGGGCTCCAGCACGCCGACGGCCACTCGCCGCTGCTCGCGGCGACCAACCCGGCCGTCGTGCACTACGACCCGGCCTTCGCCTACGAGATCACCCACATCATGAAGTCGGGGCTCGAGCGGATGTACGGCACCTCCGAGGAGCACCCGCTCGGCGAGGACGTCATCTACTACCTCACCGTCTACAACGAGCCGGTCCCCCAGCCCGCGCAGCCCGAGGACGTGGACGTCGAGGGGATCCTCAAGGGGATCCACCGGGTGTCGACCGCCTCCGGCGACGGGCCGCGGGTCCAGCTGATGGCCTCCGGCGTCGGCTTCCCGTGGGTCGACCGCGCCGCGACGATGCTCGCCGAGGACTGGGGCGTGCAGGCCGACACCTGGTCGGTGACGTCCTGGAACGAGCTGGCCCGCGACGCCCTGGCCGCCGAGGAGTGGAACCTCCTGCACCCCGGCGACACCCCGCGCACGGCGTACGTCGCCGACACCCTGGCGGTGGCCGACGGCCCCTTCGTGGCGGTGTCGGACTACATGTCCGCGGTGCCGATGCAGATCGCGCGCTGGGTGCCCGGCGACTACTGCGTGCTCGGCGCGGACGGCTTCGGCTTCGCCGACACCCGGCCGGCGGCGCGGCGCTTCTTCCACATCGACGCCGAGTCGGTCGTGGTGCGCAGCCTGCAGGCGCTCGCCGACGCCGGGGAGATCGACCCCGGCCTCGTGCAGAAGGCCTTCGACCGCTACAAGATCGACGACCCCACCGCCACCAAGGGCGTCAAGCAGGAGGGCGGGGACGCGTAGGGGTCTCGAGGCTCCTCGCTGGCGCTCGTCGCACCTCGACCACCGGTGATCCGCTGGTCGAGGTGCAAGCGCAGCGAGCCACGAGACCCGGAGAGGCGGAGAGCAGCCTCAAGCGCCGGGAGTGGCCTCCGCCAGCAGCTCGACCGGACCCACGGGCGGCACGTAGCCGTTGCGCAGCAGCTGGCGCCACCTGGCCCGTGAGTAGGTCGCGGGCTGGGTGGTGCGCACGAAGTCGGTGACGATCCGCGCGAAGCGCTGCGGGTGGTCCTTGTGCGGGAAGTGCCCGCTGTTGGGGATCACCTCGATGCGGGAACGCGGGGCCATGGCGGCCGCCAGGCTGGCGTGCCGGACCGGGATGACCCTGTCGTCGCGGCCCCAGACCACGCACATGGGCATCGCCTGGGTCAGGTACGCGCGATCGGCCATGGTGACGATCTGCCCGCGCCAGTCGACCACGGCACGCACGACGTGGCGGATCGCAGCCCGCGCGGCGGGGTCCTTGAAGGAGTCGTAGATGGCGGCGACCTCGTCGAGGTCGTGGGTGGCCTTGAGCGGCAGCGAGGACAGCGCCTTCATGCCGGCGACGCCGAGGTGGCGCACCCCCGGGAGCGTGGCGACACCCATGGCCTGGTGGAAGCCCGGCGTGGTGATCGCCCGGATGGCGGGCGACACCTCGGGACCGAGACCGCCCGAGGCGACCAGCACGACCCGCTCGGTGCGCTCGGGGAACTGGTAGGCGAACTGCATGGCCACGCCGCCGCCGAAGCTGTGGCCCACCACCGTGACCTTGTCGATGCCCAGGACCGCCAGCAGGTCGCGGACGCCGTTGGCGTAGCCGCCGACGCTGTAGTCGGCGCGCGGCTTGGCCGAGAGCCCGTGGCCGAGCAGGTCGGGCGCGATGACGGTGAAGCGCTTGGCGAGGTCGTCGATCACCGGCTCCCACGTGGTGTGGTCGCAGCCGAGTCCGTGCAGCAGCAGCAGCGCGGGCCCCTCGCCGACCTTCACGAAGGCGCGTCGGTGGCTGTGGATCGTGAGGTACTGGACCTCGTGGGGGGTGCTCGACACCGGGCCTCCTCGCATCGCGCGGGCCGCGTCCACCGAGCCGGAGCCCGCTGTGCACGGTTGCGTGGGTCCACTGTCACGCAGATTTCCCTTGTACGTAAGGGCGTTCATGGTTTCTTGACCCGTGCGTGACCACACCGGACCGATCAGGTCCGGAAAGCGGACGGAGCGTGGGCACCCGACCGGGACCCGCATGACCTACGGTGGCGACGTGCCGCGCGCTCCCCTGCCCCCTCGCGCCTCCGCGGCCAGCCGCCTGCGGCGTTCCGCCGGTGCCCTGAGCACCGCGGCGACCGCCGGCATGGAGGAGCAGCTGCCGTGGTTCTCCGAGCTCAGCGCCCAGGACCGCTCCTGGGTCGGGGTGATCGTCCAGGCCGGCGTGCAGAACTTCGTCGAGTGGTACGCCGCCGGCGGCCCGACCCTGGGGACTCCCCAGGGCGGCACGGAGCTGGCCGCCACGGTCTTCGGGGCGGCGCCACGCGCACTGGCCGGCGTCATCACCCTGCAGCAGACCGTGGACCTGGTCCGCCTCTCCATCGACGTGGTGGAGGCGTCGGTGGACGACGTGCTCGAGGGCGAGGACGCCGAGGCGGTCCACGCGGCGATCCTCCGCTACGCCCGGGAGGTCGCCTTCGCCACGGCGGAGGTCTACGCCCGTGCCGCCGAGGCCCGGGGCGCCTGGGACGCCCGCCTCGAGGCCCTGGTCGTCGACGCGGTGCTGCGTGCCGAGACCGACGAGACCCTGCTCTCGCGCGCCAGCGCGCTCGGCTGGCGTGCCCGCGGCGAGGCGTGCGTCGTCATCGGCCGCGTGCCCGCGCAGCGCTCGGAGGCGGACCTCTTCGAGCACGCACGGCACCTCGCGCGATCCCTCGACCTCGACGCCCTGTGCGCGGTGCAGGGCGACCGGCTCGTGCTCCTGCTCGGCGGCGCCCACGACCCCCGCGCCGCCGGCACCGCCCTGCTCGACGTCTTCGACCCCGGCTCCCCCGTCGTCGTCGGCCCCTCGGTGGCCGACCTCGCCGAGGCGCAGCACTCGGCTCGCACGGCGCAGTCGGCGTTCCGGGTGGTCCCCGGCTGGCCGGACGCCCCGCGGCCGGTCCTCGCCGACGAGCTGCTCCCCGAGCGCGTTCTCGGCGGCGACGGCCACGCGCGACGGCACCTCGTCGAGGAGGTCTACCTCGCACTCCTGGAGTCCGGCGAGGCCCTGGAGACCCTGCGCGCCTACCTCGAGGGCTCGCGCTCGATCGAGGCCGCGGCACGCACGCTGTTCGTCCACGCCAACACCGTGCGCTACCGGCTGCGTCGGATCACCGAGCTCACCGGGCACGACCCGACGACGCCTCGAGGTGGGCTCGCGCTCCAGCTCGCACTGATCCTCGGTCGGCAGGCGGGGCACTGAGCGCTCGCCGCCGCACCTCTGGCTCCCTTTGTAGGATCCCCACAACAATCGACCGCTCAACTTCGTCGATGTCCCGCGTGAATCGTCGACCTCCTACCAGGCACAGTGACCCCGTGCTCGTCATCGTCGCCCCCGGTCAAGGGGCCCAGACCCCCGGTTTCCTCACCCCCTGGCTCGAGGACCCGGCCTTCGCCGCGCGCTTCGAGTGGCTCTCGACCGTGGCCGGGCTGGACCTGGTCGAGCACGGCACCACCTCCGACGCCGAGACCATCCGGGCGACCGAGGTCGCCCAGCCGCTGCTGGTCGCCACCGGGCTCGTCGCCGCCCTCCAGCTGTTCCCGCACCCCGGCGACGCCTTCGACCGGATCGGTGCCGTCGCGGGCCACAGCGTGGGCGAGATCGCGGCCGCCGCGGGTGCCCGGGCCATCACCGCCGAGCAGGCGATGGTGCTGGTCCGCGAGCGCGGGCTGGCCATGGCGCGCGCCGCCGCGATGACGCCGACCGGCATGACAGCCCTGCTCGGCGGCGACCCGGACGAGGTCGCTTCCGCGCTGGAGCGTCACGGCCTGACCGCGGCCAACGACAACGGCCCCGGCCAGGTGGTCGCCGCCGGCACCCTCGAGCAGCTCGCCGCCCTCAAGGCCGACCCACCGGCCAAGGCGCGCCTGATGCCGCTCTCGGTGGCCGGTGCCTTCCACACCCACCACATGGCGCCCGCCGTGGACCACCTGGCCTCGCTGGCCCGTTCGGTCTCGGTCCACGACCCGCGCACCCGCGTGATCTCCAACCGCGACGGCCGCGTCGTGCACGACGGTCGCGACGTCCTGGCCCGCATCGTCGGGCAGATCGCCTCCCCGGTCCGCTGGGACCTGTGCATGGAGACGATGGCCGACCTCGGGGTCACCGGCGTCCTCGAGATGCCTCCCGCGGGCACGCTCACCGGCATCCTCAAGCGCCAGCTCAAGGGTGTGGAGACCTTCGCCCTCAAGTCCCCCGACCAGCTCGACGAGGCACGCGCCTTCTGCGACCGCCACGGCGAGTCCGCGGGGATGGAGACCACGCCCACCTGGCGGATGGTCGTCTCCCCCGCCAAGGGCACCTTCCACCTCGACGCCGAGGCCGCCGACCGCGACGTCCTCAGCGCCGGCGCGCCGATCGGCGGCGTGGCCAGCCTCCGCGACACCGTCTCGGTCACCGCCGCCCACGGCGGCCAGGTCGTCGAGTGGCTCGTCGAGGACGGCGACCTCGTCTCACCCGGCCAGCCGCTGCTGCGCCTGCACCCCGAGGGTGCCGCCTGATGCCGGTCACCGCCACCGGGCTCCTCGCCCAGCAGGGCGCCCCGCACGCGGCCCTCCTCGGCATCGGCGCCTACCGCCCCAGCCGGGTCGTCCCCAACAGCGAGGTCGTCGACGCGATCGACTCCAGCGACGAGTGGATCCGGCAGCGCTCGGGCATCGCGAGCCGGCGCTGGGCCACGCCCGAGGAGACCGTCCAGGTGATGGCCGTCGCCGCCTCCCGGCAGGCGCTCGAGCGGTCGGGGATCGACCCGCGCCAGGTCGACTGCGTCGTGGTCGCCACGGTCAGTCACTTCCTGCAGACCCCCGCACTGGCCACGGCGGTCGCGCACGAGCTCGGCACCGAGCAGGCAGCGGCGTACGACGTCTCGGCGGCGTGCGCGGGCTTCTGTCACGGCATCGCGCTGGCCTCGGACATGGTCCGGGCCGGCAGTGCCCGGCACGTGCTCGTCATCGGCGTCGAGAAGCTCTCGGAGATGACCGACCCCACCGACCGGGGCACCGCCTTCATCTTCGCCGACGGCGCCGGCGCCGCGGTCGTGGGGCCCAGCGAGGTCCCGGGCATCGGTCCGGTCGTGTGGGGCTCCGACGGCGAGCAGTTCGACCTGATCCGCAACCGCGAGGACTGGCGCGACGTGCTGTCCTCCGACAACCCGCGGATGCCCCACCTGGTGATGCAGGGCAACGCGGTCTTCCGCTGGGCGTCGTTCGCGATGGCCAAGGTCGGCCTGCAGGCGCTCGACCGTGCGGGAGTGTCCGTGGAGGACCTCGACTGCTTCGTGCCCCACCAGGCCAACATGCGCATCACCGACGCCATGGCACGGTCGATGAAGCTCCCCGAGAGCGTGCGCATCGCCCGCGACATCATCGACCAGGGCAACACCTCGGCCGCCTCCATCCCGCTCGCGCTGGACCGGATGCTCACCGCGGGCGAGGCCCGCTCCGGGGACACCGCCCTGCTCATCGCCTTCGGCGCCGGCCTGGCGTACGCCGCCCAGGTCGTCGTCGTGCCCTGACCCGCCGGGTCCGGGCCGCACCACCACAGCACAGCAGCACCACAGCACAGCCACTCACCCGCAGCAGCACCCCACGAGAAGGAGAACCACCTGATGGCCACCACCGAGGAGATCCGCAGCGACCTCGCCGAGATCGTCAACGAGGTCGCCGGTGTCGACGCCGACGACGTGCAGCTCGACAAGTCCTTCGTCGACGACCTCGACGTCGACTCCCTGTCCATGGTCGAGGTCGTCGTCGCCGCCGAGGAGAAGTTCGGCGTCTCCATCCCCGACGACGAGGTCAAGAACCTCAAGACCGTCGGTGACGCCGTGGCCTACATCGAGCGCGCCTCCGCCGCCTGATGGCCTCCACACGCGTCGTCGTCACCGGTCTCGGGGTCACCTCACCCGTCGGCGGTGACGTGCCCTCCACCTGGGAGGCCCTGCTGGCAGGCCGCTCCGGGGTGCGGGCACTCACCGAGGAGTGGGCCGCCGACCTGCCCGTCCGGATCGCCGGACGGGTGGCCGTCGAGCCCACCGAGGTCCTCGAGCGGGTCAAGGCCCGCCGCCTGGACCGCTCCTCGCAGCTCGCGATGGTCGCGGCCACCCAGGCCTGGGCCGACGCGGGCCTCGAGGGCACGGCCGACGAGGGGGGCCTGGACGGCGACCGCGTGGGGGTGGCCTTCGCCTCCGGCATCGGCGGCGTGACCACGCTGCTGTCGAATTACGACACGATGCTGGAGAAGGGGCCGCGGCGGGTCTCGCCGCTGGCCGTACCGATGCTGATGCCCAACGCACCGGCCGCCACGATCAGCCTGATGGTGGGGGCCCGCGCCTTCGCCAGCACCCCGGTCTCGGCGTGCGCCTCGGGCAACGAGGCGATCGCCTTGGGCCTGGACCAGCTGCGGCTGGGCCGTGCCGACGTCGTCGTGGTCGGCGGCACCGAGGCGGCGATCCACCCGCTCAACATCGCCGCCTTCGCCAACATGATGGCGCTGTCGAAGACCGCCAGCGGCCCCGAGGGGGGCGACCCCACGACGGTCTCCCGACCGTGGGACACCGGGCGTGACGGCTTCGTGCTGGGCGAGGGCGCCGGCTGCCTGGTCCTGGAGACCGAGGAGCACGCTCGGGCCCGTGGGGCCCGCGTCTACGCGACCGTGCTCGGCGCGGGCGTCACGGCCGACTCCCACGACATCGCCCAACCCGACCCCCAGGGCCGGGGTGGCACCCGGGCAATCGCCCGCGCCCTGGTCGAGGGCGACATCGACCCCGCCGACGTCGCGCACGTCAACGCCCACGCGACGTCCACCCCCCAGGGCGACGTCGCCGAGGGCCTGATGCTGCACGCCACCCTCGGCTCGCACGCCACGGACGTGGTCGTGACCTCCACCAAGTCCATGACCGGGCACCTGCTCGGCGGGGCCGGCGCCCTCGAGGCGGTCGCGACGGTGATGGCCGTCCACCACCGGGTCAGCCCGCCCACGATCAACCTCGACGAGCAGGACCCGCAGGTCGACCTGGACATCGCGACCAAGGCCCGCGACCTGCCTCTGGGCGACATCGTCGCCCTCAACAACAGCTTCGGCTTCGGCGGCGCCAACGTCGCGGTGGCCTTCGGGAGCGTCTGATGACCGTGACCCAGGACCGACCCGCCGCCAAGCCGCCCCGGGAGGAGGACCCGCGCCACCCGCTCAAGCGGTTGGGGGCGCTCCTCGACGAGGGCAGCCTCGAGCCGATCTCCCCCGACGACGACTCGGGCATGCTCGCCGCCGTCGGCACCGTGCAGGGCGCCCCCGTCGTGGCCTTCTGCTCCGACCCCACCGTCATGGGCGGCGCGATGGGCGACCTCGGCTGCCGAGTGGTCGTCGACGCCTACCACCGCGCGATGACCGACCGGGTCCCGATCATCGGGCTGTGGCACTCCGGCGGGGCACGCCTGGCCGAGGGCGTGCTCAGCCTCCACGCGGTGGGCCGGATCTTCCAGGTCATGACCCAGGCGTCCGGCCGCATCCCGCAGGTCTCCGTCGTGCTCGGTCCCGCCGCCGGCGGCGCCGCCTACGGTCCGGCACTGACCGACGTCGTCATCCTCGGGCCCGAGGGCAGGATCTTCGTGACCGGGCCCGACGTCGTGCGCTCGGTGACCGGCGAGGACGTCGACATGCTCCGGCTCGGCGGGCCCGAGCCGCACGGCCGCCGCCCCGGCGTCGTCCACGTGCTCACCGAGAGCGAGCAGGAGGCGCTCGACCGTGCCCGGGGTCTCGCCTCCCTCCTCGGCGCCCAGGGCAGCCTGCGGGTCGACGACGTCGCGGACCGTGACCTCGCCGCACTGCTGCCCGAGTCCCGCAAGCGCGCCTACGACGTGCACCCGCTCGTGGAGTCGCTGCTCGACGAGGGCTCGGTCCAGGAGCTGCACGCCCGGTGGGCCCCCAACATCGTCACCGCCCTCGGTCGGCTCGGCGGCCGCACCGTCGGCGTGGTCGCCAACAACCCGTTGCGGCTCGGCGGCTGCCTGGACTCGCTGTCGGCGGAGAAGGCCAGCCGGTTCGTCCGCATGTGCGACGCCTTCGCCATCCCCCTGGTCGTCGTCGTCGACGTCCCGGGCTACCTCCCCGGCGTGGGCCAGGAGTGGGACGGCGTGGTGCGTCGCGGCGCCAAGCTGCTGCACGCCTTCGGCGAGTGCGTGGTCCCGCGCGTCACCCTGGTGACCCGCAAGACCTACGGCGGGGCCTACATCGCCATGAACTCCCGCTCCCTGGGGGCGACGAAGGTGCTGGCCTGGCCCGGCGCCGAGGTGGCCGTGATGGGTGCCGTGGCCGCGGTGCGCATCCTCCACCGCAGGCGCCTGGCCGAGGTGTCGCCCGAGATCCGTCCCCAGGTCGAGGCCGAGCTGGCCGCCGAGCACGAGCGGATCGCCGGCGGCGTCGACAAGGCCGTCGAGATCGGGGTCGTGGACGAGGTCGTCGACCCCACCCGCACGCGCAGCGCGATCGCGGAGGCCATCGACGCGGCCGTCCAGGCCGACGGCGTACGACGGGGGCACCACGGCAACATCCCGCTCTGATCGACGCCCACGGACCGGATGGGATCAGGCCGGGCGAGGGTTTGCGTAACCCCCGCCCGGTCTGTGACGTTGTCATGACGTCCATCACAGGGAGGTCCATCATGTCGACGCACCAGCCGATCACCCGGCCGATGCTCGCTCTCGCGGTCGCGCTGATCGGCGCGCTCGTGATCACGCTCGCCCCGTCGGTCCCGGCGGCCGGCAAGGCTCGGACGATGGCGGAGTTCGCGCAGACCTTCCGAGGCAACGGCATGCTCCACGAGGGATGCCGCAACTACCGCTACAAGTACAAGATCAACCCGCCCGAGGACGCCGACACCTGGGCGCTGGAGACCTTCCTGACCGACCGTCGCGGCGTCACCATCGCCTCCGGGGGCGTGCTGGAGGGCGCGGCGAAGAAGAAGGGCAAGGAGCGCTTCCGCTTCTGCCGGGAGAACACCGTGCCTGGGAAGTTCAAGCTCCGCGGCAAGTTCACCTACAAGGTCGGCTTCGACACCTTCGACGGGTGGATCGAGCCGACGTACTTCCGCCTCAAGGCCAGCTGAGCACGCCAGGGACGCTGGACCGCGCCGGAGCGGTCAGGAGACAGTCAGACCACCTGGTGCAGCCAGCGGACCGGCGCGCCGTCCCCGGCGTGCCGGAACGTCTCGAGCTCGTCGTCCCACGGCTTGCCGAGCAGCTTGTCGATCTCCTCGAGCAGCGTGACCTCGCCGAGGGCCGACTTCACCACGGCCGCCTTGAGCCGGTCCTCGGGGATGAGGATGTCGCCGTGCAGGCCGGTGACGGCGTGGAAGACCCCGAGCTCGGGGGTGTAGGAGTAGCGGCTGCCCTCGGTGCCCGGCGTGGGCTCCTCGGTGATCTCGAAGCGCAGGTGGTTCCAGCCCCGCAGGGCGGAGGCCACGGCAGCGGCGGTCCCGGCGCCGCCGGTCCACGACAGCTCCGCGCGGTAACTGCCCGACTGAGCGGGCTGAGGGGTCCAGTCGAGGTTCACGGGCGCACCGAGGACTCCGCCGACGGCCCACTCCACGTGCGGGCACAGCGCCGAGGGCGCTGAGTGCACGTAGAGGACGCCCCTCGTCGCGGAACGGGTGGCAGTGTTCGTGGTCACCTGGACCTCCTTCATCTCCGGCGCGAGCTACGCCTTCCCCAGCGGGCTCGTCATCGAGATGACCTGGACGTCAGGTCAGCACGTGCGGTATGTGGTTGTGGGGACCATTGTGACCGATGAGGCCCCTGAGCACCAGTATTGCCCGGGACGCGTCGCGGGTCAGCGACCCAATGACATCACCGTCGAGAGGACCTCCTCGGCGATGCCCAGGCCCCCCAGGTGGCTCTCCCCGTCGATGACGCTCATGGCGGCATCGGGCAGCCGGTCCACGACGTGCGCCCCGTGGTGGAAGGGCACGATGTGGTCGTCGTCCCCGTGCCACCAGCGCACCGGGACCTTCACGTCCTCCAGCGCGAAGCCCCACTCCCTGGTGAAGAGGATCAGGTCGTGGATCGGGGCGGAGGTCTGGAAGCGGCTGCCGTTGAGGAGGTCGTCGAGGAACATCGCCTTGAACTCGGGGCGTCCGAGGAGGTTCTTGTCGCCCGGCGGCTGCACCGCGGCGTACAGGTCCAGGCCGGGGCCGGCCACGGGACGTGCGAGCCGGATCAGCTGGGTCAGCGCCACCCCGAGCGGCACGCGTCCGGCACGCAGCAACGGGGAGAGCCACCGGGCCAGCTGGATCACGCCACCCGCGGCCGCGTCCGGGCCCAGCACCGGGGCCACGCCGCCGAGCACGCCGATGCCCTGCACCCGCTCGGGGAGCGCCGCTCCCGCGGCCAGGACGTACGGCCCGCCGCCGGACAGCCCGATCAGCCGGAACGTGTCGACCGCCAGCGCGTCGAGCAGCAGCTCGAGGTCACCGGCCCAGTCCAGCAGCTCGGGGTAGAGGTGCGGCGTCGACGAGCCGATCCCGGGCCGGTCGATGCCGATGATCCGCAGACCGTGCTGCTCCGCGTACGCCCGGGCCTCGAACGGGATCTGGCGCCGCGCGCCGGGGGTCCCGTGCATCCACACGATCGCCGGGCCGCGCGGACTGCCGTACTCGGCGAAGCTGAGGCGGCGGCCGTCCCGCACGGCCACGCTCCCCTCGAGGGCTGGTCTCTTCACGTCCTTCACGCCCCGTAGTGTGACAGCCCTCTCAGCCGCCGGCGCTCGGGTACCCCTACGCTGCGCTCATGAGCCACGCCGCCCCTCCCCCGAGCCGCTCGGGAGGCACCGGTTCGCTCCGCCTGCGCCACAATCGGTGGCGCAGCCTCACCGTCGCGCTCGCAGGCGGGGCACTGCTGCTGGTCACCGGCTCGTGGTGGGCGACGCACCCGGCCGACCTCCCGGTCAGGGACGGGCACGTCACGGCCGTGACGACTCCGGGCAGGCCGGTCTACATCGGGGTCTACTCCGGCGCCGCGGACGGCCGCATCCTGCGGCTCGGCGGGGTCCACGTGCGCACCGACGCCACGGTGCCGGTGGAGGTGGAGCCGCTGCTGTGCCGCGGAGGTTCGGTCAGCGTCACCGCCGACGCCGCCGTCTTCTGTCGCGAGGTGGTGGAGCCCGATGGCCAGCAGCTGGGACCGGAGGACTCACTGGTGCTCAGGGTGACGGGCGACGAGGCCGGGGCGGCGTTCATCGGCCGGGTGTCGGTGGCGTACCGCAGCGGCCTCCGCGTCGGGACCAGCCCCGCAGGCACCAGCGCCGTGGTCGCGATCGTGCCGCCCACGGCCTCCTGACCGGCCAGGAGCACTACTCGGAAGCGGACTCCAGTGAGGCCGCGCGTGCGGCGGCGTCGGTGAGCTCCTCGGCGTCGATGGCGTCGGTCCGGTGGAACCAGGTCAGGGCCTCGGTCGGGCGACCGGCAGCCTCCAAGGTGTCGGCGTACGCGTAGCGCAGCCGCACCACCCAGGGCTCCCGGCTCTTGTTCATCAGGGGCGCCTGCTCGAGCACGCGCAGGGCGGCGTCGAGCTGCCCCATGTCACGACGTGCACCGGCCTCGACGATGGTCATCTCGGCCTTCGCCGGCGCCGCGAAGTTCGCCACGGACGGGCTCTGCGCGAGCTTGATGGCCTGCTGCGGCTGGCCGAGGGCACGGTGGCAGTCCGCCATGATCGGCAGGTAGTCGGTGGCACCGTTCATCCGCTTGGCGGCGCGCAGCTCGGCCAGCGCCTCGGAGTAGTGACCCGCCGCGTACGCAGCCTCGCCGGCCGCCTCGCGCACCACGGCCAGGCGCGGCGCCCGCGCTCGTGCCGCAAGCGCGTGTCGGTAGGCGGTCTCGGGGTCCTCGTCCACCAGCATGCCGGCCGCCACCAGGTGGCGGGCGACCCTGGACGCGAGCTTCTCGGGCAGGCCCTTGAGCTGGGCGGCGACCTGCTTGTCCAGCTCCTTCCCGGTCACGTGCTCGGGCAGGTCGGGACCGTCGTAGACGGCCTGCTCGGTCGTCCGCGGTGCGCGATCGTCCCGAGCGGGACGGCCCGGACGCGAGTACGGGCGCCCGCCGCCGGGCTTGCCGCCTCCGCGCCTGTCCTCGCCACCACGACGCTGGTCGCTGCCGCCACGGCCGCCGCGCTGGTCGCTGCCGGCACCGCGGCGCTGGTCGCCGCTCCCGCCGCCACGACGCTGGTCGTTGCCGCGCGCGGGACGTCCGCCGCGCCCCGACGGGTTGTTCCCGGAGCGTTCCTGAGCCACGTCGTTGGTTCCTCTCGCAAATGCACGTAGGGGCCACCTGGCGGTGGCCCCTACGGAGTGTATGTCCGGCGGCGTCCTACTCTCCCACGACCTCGCGGTCGCAGTACCATCGGCGCTGAAAGGCTTAACTTCCGGGTTCGGGATGGGACCGGGTGTTTCC